>NZ_JAWDIW010000009.1:0-334046 GCF_032464805.1 Rhizobium sp. 10PS4
AAATGAAGGGCTTTTATCGCCTGCCTCCAAAAACGAGCAAATCCACCACCCAATCGGACGGTTTTTGAGATTCGTTTTTGCCGAATCCTGAAAGATAGGCTTCGGCGAGGGAGATGAGCCTTATATGGGGCGCCTGACGCGGAATTCCAGGGTGCTTGCCTATGCCGCGCCTCACTCGCTAGTTTGGCGATGAAGAACGATGCGGCGGAGTGAAGAATGCTTGTCCTTGATGAAGAACAAACGCGCGCGGCCCTGCCCTGGCCGGAACTGATCGATGCGATCGCCCGCATGTTCCACAGCGAATGCGTGATGCCGGTGCGCCATCACCATGAGATGGAGGTACCGGGTGAGGAGAGCGCCACACTGCTCCTGATGCCGGCCTGGGTTCCTGGACGCTATGCCGGGGTGAAGACTGTCTCGGTCTTTCCAGGCAATGTGCGGCGGAGCCTGCCGGCGATCTTCGGAACCTATCTTCTTTCCTCCGGCGCTACCGGGGAAATGCTTGCCGCAATCGACGGCGGCGAGTTGACAGCGCGGCGGACGGCGGCAGCATCGGCGCTGGCGGCCCGACATCTCGCCCGTGCCGACGCGGAAGAGCTGCTCGTCTGCGGAACCGGGCGGCTGTCGCTCAACCTGATGCTTGCCCATGGCACGACCCGGCCGATCAAGAGGTACCGGGTCTGGGGCCGTAACGGGCAAGCGGCGGAAAAGATCGCAGCCGAAGCCCGAGCGCTCGGCCTGAATGCCGAGGCGGTCGCGGATGCTGAAGCCGCAGCGCGGACAGCCGATATCATTTCCTGCGCCACGCTTTCCAGCACGCCGCTGATATCAGGCGAATGGCTGAAGCCCGGCGCGCATCTCGATCTCGTCGGCGCTTTCAAGCCGAGCATGCGCGAAAGCGACGACGAGGCCATCCGCCGTGCCTCCGTTTATGTCGACACCCGGGCCGGCGCCATCGCCGAGGCAGGCGACATCGTCCAGCCGCTGAAAAGCGGCGTGCTGAAGGAAGGCGACATCAGGGCTGAGCTTGCGGAACTCGTCAGCGGCGCCCATGGCGGACGAAGCCATGACGCAGAAATCACGCTGTTCAAGTCGGTGGGTGCGGCGTTGGAGGATCTCGCCGGCGCCATCCTTGCCTATGAGACAGTGACGGGCCAAAAGTGACAATCAGTGCATCCTTGCCGGAGCTCCCGGTTTCACATGTCCTGCCGGCCGTCGCTACCGCGCTGGAAAAGCAAAAACGCGCCATTCTTTCCGCCCCGCCCGGCGCCGGCAAGACGACGCTGGTACCGCTTTACCTGCTCGACAAGACCTGGCGCGGCGACGGCAAGATCATCCTGCTGGAGCCACGGCGGCTGGCGGCGCGAGCAGCGGCAAGCCGGATGGCATCGCTGATCGGCGAACAGGTCGGCGAGACAGTCGGCTACCGCATGCGCCTCGACAACAGGGTATCGGCAGCGACACGGATCGAGGTTGTAACCGAAGGGGTTTTTGCCCGGATGATCCTCGACGATCCGGAACTGGACGGCGTCTCGGTCGTGATCTTCGACGAGTTCCACGAGCGTTCGTTGGACGCAGACTTCGGACTCGCTCTGGCGCTCGACGTCCAGTCGGCGCTGCGCGAGGATCTGCGCATCCTCGTCATGTCGGCCACCCTCGACGTCGAACGCGTGGCCGCCCTGCTCGACCATCCACCTGTTATCGAAAGCCTGGGGCGCAGCTTTCCGATCGATATGCGTTACCAGGATCGGCCGGGCGGCGAACGCATCGAGGATGCGGTGACGCGGGCGATACTCGATGCCCATGCCAACGAGGCCGGCTCGATCCTCGCCTTCCTGCCCGGCCAGGCGGAAATCACCCGGACCGTCGAACGCTTGGCAGGGCGATTCCGAGCCGAAACGCTGATTGCGCCCCTTTACGGCAATCTCAGCCAGAAGGAGCAGGATGCGGCGATCCGACCGGCATCCCAAGGGACGCGCAAGATCGTGCTTGCGACATCGATCGCCGAAACATCGATCACCATCGACGGTGTCAGGATCGTGATCGACAGCGGGCTGCAGCGCCTGCCGGTCTTCGAGGCGTCGACCGGGATCACGCGGCTGGAGACGGTGCGCGTGTCGCGGGCTTCCGCCGATCAGCGGGCCGGCCGTGCCGGACGAACGGAACCGGGCATCGCCGTCAGGCTGTGGCACCAGGGACAGACGGCGGCACTGCCGGCCTTCACCCCGCCGCAGATCCTTTCCAGCGATCTCTCGGGGCTGGTGCTCGACCTCGCACATTGGGGCGTTCAAGATCCGGCATCCCTTGTCTTCGTCGATCAGCCGCCGGAAACGACGCTGAGGGAAGCGCGGGTGCTGCTTGGCCAGCTCGGCGCCCTCGACAAGGACGGAGCGTTGACAGCGCGCGGCAAGATGATGCGCGATCTGGCTTTGCCGCCGCGGCTTGCCGCCATGGTCGTCTCGGCGGGAGAAGCGGGGCAGGCCCGGGATGCGGCGATGATCGCCGTGCTTCTCACCGAACAGGGGCTTGGCGGAACGAGTGTCGATATTGAGGAACGGCTGCGACGCTTCAAGGCCGAGCGGGGCGAGAGAGCAGAGGCCTCGCGGCGACTGGCGGGACGGTTGGCGAGCGGGCTCGACAGGGGTGCCTCAGCGGCGCCGGCGCTTGCAGGCCAATTGCTGCTGCATGCGTTCCCGGATCGAATCGCACTTCAGCGCGGCGGGCGCGGCCGATTCGTGATGGCGAACGGGCGCGGAGCAGAGTTGCCGGAAACCGAGAGGCTGGCCGGCAGCCAGATGCTGGTGATTGCCGACCTGACCGGACGGGCGGCGCAGGCGCGGGTTCTGGCGGCAGCCGAGGTGACACGCGGCGATATCGAAGCCGAACTGCCCGGTGAGATCAAAACCGGCGACCAGATATTCTTCGACCGGCAAAGCCGGCAAATCCGGGCGCGGCGGGCAACCCGGCTCGGCGCGATCGTCTTCGAAGAGACACCCTTGCCGCGCCCTTCCGGGGCAGCGGTCACCCAGGCACTGGTGGAAGGGGTACGCGAGCTGGGGCTCGATCAGCTTGCCTTCTCGAAGGAGGCCATTCAGCTTCGCGAGCGGATCGGCTTTCTCCACAGGACGATCGGCGAGCCTTGGCCCGATGTCAGCGATGATGCCCTGCTTTCCCGGCTCGACGACTGGTTCGCACCCTTCCAGACGGAGGCCCGCGGCCTTTCGGAGATTTCCGCAGCCGGGCTTTCGAACGGACTGATGTCGCTGGTGCCGCACGAATTGCAGCGCGACCTTAGCCGGCTTGCGCCGACCCACTTCGAAGCGCCGACCGGCCAAAGGCATCCGATCCAATATGAGGGCGAGGAGCCGGTTCTGACGATCCGCGTGCAGGAGCTGTTTGGACTGAAGCAGCATCCGGCCATTGCCGGTGGCCGCCTGCCGCTGCTGCTCGAGCTCACCTCGCCGGCGCACCGGCCGATCCAGACGACACGCGACCTGCCGGGCTTCTGGGCGGGCTCCTGGAAGGATGTGCGTGCCGATATGCGCGGGCGCTATCCCCGGCATCCTTGGCCGGAACGGCCGGAGGATGCGTTGCCGACGACACGGGCAAAACCGCGTGGTACATGAGGGCCATTCAAGGAGCCCCCGGCATGATCGACAAGCCTGACATGATCGACAAGACGGAAGGCTATACGCTGGAAGACCGGCACAACAGCCGCAGGCTGCGCCTGCAGACACTGGTGCGGCTGCGCTGGCTTGCCGTCGGCGGACAGGCGCTGACGGTTTTCATCGTTGCCTTCTGGCTGAAATTTCCCCTGCCGCTGATTGCCAGTTCTTCGCTGATCGCCGCCCTTGCCTGGGTGAATTTCTACCTGACGATCCGTTATCCGCCGACGCATCGGCTGGAACCGCCTGCCGCCTTTGCGCTGCTCGGCTTCGACCTTTTGCAGCTCTGCGCGCTGCTCTTCATCACCGGCGGCCTTGCCAACCCCTTCGCAGCGCTCGTCTGCGTGCCGGTCATCATCTCCTTTGCCTCGCAGCCGATCCGCTATAGCACCGCGCTGATCGGCGTTGCGATGGTCTGCATCACGGTGCTTGCCTTTTCGCCCTTTCCACTGCCCTGGTTCGACGGGGCCGAGATCAACGTGCACACCGTCATGCAGTTCGGTGTCTGGTGCTCGATCGCCTCGACCATGGCATTCGCCGCTTTCTATGCCTATCGGGTCTCGATGGAAGCAAGCCAGCTTGCCGATGCACTGGCTGCGACCGAACTGGTGCTGCAGCGGGAAAAGCACCTGTCGCAGCTCGACGGTCTGGCCGCCGCGGCCGCCCATGAACTCGGCACGCCGCTTGCGACGATCAGCGTCGTTGCCAAGGAAATGGAGCGGGAGCTTAAGGATGACGATCGTTTCCGCGAGGACGTGATGCTGCTACGCAGCCAGAGCGAACGCTGCCGCGACATCCTGCGGCGGCTGACGACGCTTTCCTCCGAAGGCGAGGCGCATATGCGCCGGCTGCCGCTTTCCTCGATGATCGAGGAGATCGTCGCGCCGCACCGGGAATTCGGCATCAGATTGGAGCTTATCGAAAAGAGCCCGCGCAAGGGCGAGCCGGTCACCGACCGCAATGCCGGCATCATGTATGGGCTCGGCAATCTGATCGAAAATGCCGTCGATTATGCGCGAGAGAAAGTGATCGTTACCGTCGAGCACGATCACGACAAAGTGCTGATCGTTATCGAGGACGACGGCAACGGTTATGCGCCCGATATTCTGACGCGGATCGGCGAACCCTATGTGACGAAGCGGCAGAAAGAGGATACGGCGGGTGGCCTCGGGCTCGGGCTTTTCATCGCCAAGACGCTGCTGGAGCGCTCCGGCGCATCGCTGATTTTCGAGAACCGCGATCCGGAAAGTGCGGGCGCGCGTATCCGGATCGAATGGCCGCGCATGCTGATCGACGCAAATTCGACAAAATGACTTGGTCGGCATAAACAGGATATAAGCGGTTGACGCAGATCGGGCGTTCAACCGTCGGGACCGGGACGATGACAGAACAGAATCATGACAATTTCGCCGCGTCGGATGAGGACCATATCGGTCCCGACGCCAGCCTGCTGATCGTCGATGACGACGGGCCGTTTCTGCGCCGCCTGGCACGGGCGATGGAGACACGCGGCTTCCAGGTGGAGACGGCCGAATCAGTGGCGGAGGGCGTTGCGAAATCGAAAGGCCGGCCGCCAAAATATGCGGTGGTCGACCTTCGGCTCGGCGACGGCAATGGGCTCGACGTCATCGAGGCGATCCGCCAGCGGCGCGACGACACCAGGATCATCGTGCTGACCGGCTATGGCAATATCGCAACGGCGGTCACGGCCGTGAAACTCGGCGCCGTCGATTATCTTGCAAAGCCTGCGGATGCCGACGACGTGTTTTCGGCGCTGACGCAGCGGCCGGGTGAAAAGGCCGAGCTTCCCGAAAATCCAATGTCGGCCGACCGGGTGCGCTGGGAGCACATCCAGCGGGTCTATGAAATGTGCGAGCGCAATGTTTCCGAAACGGCGCGCCGGCTCAACATGCACCGGCGGACGCTGCAGCGTATCCTTGCCAAACGCGCGCCGAAATAAACGCGCACGTCGCGCCCATTAAACATCATCCACGGTGAACGGTTTTCCGTTCGCCCATTCGGCCATCATCAGCCTTTGCGCGGCGGCACGCGAGAAGTTGAGCGTGACGGATTTGCGCGTGGCCGGCGCCATGCGGTGTTCCGGCGCCTCGCGAATCATATGGGCGCCGTAACCATCCGACAGGAACAGTCCGCATTCCTCGGGAAAGATCTCCAACGGCACATCCTGGTGAGTCGCGAAGAACAGCCGGTCGCAATGCAGCCTGTATTCCGGCCATTTGCGATCCACCCTGAAATCTTCGATCGAGGTCTTGATTTCGATGATCCAGACCTCGCCCTTTTCAGAAAGCGTGATCAGATCGGCGCGGCGGCCGCTGGCCAGCGGCAGTTCGGGCAGCACGGCGTGGCGCATTTCATGCAGCAATATCTGCGTTCCGCGCCGCACCATCATGGCCCTGTCCGATTGCCGGCCATCGATTAACGGATTGTTATTGTAAACACTCAAAATCGTCATGGATAACCACCGCGGGGGCTGGCGTGTTGTTGCAAAAAAACCATGCGCTTCTAATTTGCGCGGCAGACGGATTTGTCGCGCTGCAGTAGTCTTGCAAAGCGCAAGTTAATCGAAAATAAACCATAATCAACGATGGTCGAAAGACCGTTCTCCTTGCCCCAAAACTTCAAGAGTCATCCATGCGCATCCGCAATGCATTCCCTGTCTTTGGCCTGCTGGCGACATTCGCTCTGGCCGGTTGCTCCACGACCTCAGACAGCGCATCCGTCGACGACAAGGGCGCAGGCCCGACGGTTCAGACGGCACAGATCTTCAATGACGCCTACGGCCTGACGAAGGATGCCGGATACTCCCTACCAGCGATCCCTATCGACAGGGTCAAGCCGCAATTCCGCCGCCAGGTCGTCAGCTACCAGACCACAGAGCGTCCCGGAACGATCATCGTCAACACGCGCGAGCGTTTCCTCTATTACATCCTGGCCAACGGCAAGGCGATGCGCTACGGCATCGGCGTCGGCAAGCAGGGCTTCGCATGGGCCGGCACCGCCTACGTCGCCTGGAAGCAGGAATGGCCGAACTGGCACCCGCCGAAGGAAATGGCCGTCCGCCGGCCCGATCTCGCCAAATACGTCGAGGACGGCATGGGTCCGGGTCTCAGCAATCCGCTCGGCGCGCGCGCCATGTATCTCTTCAACGAGGACGGCAAGGACACGCTCTTCCGCCTCCACGGCACGCCGGAATGGGCCTCCATCGGCACCGCCGCTTCCTCGGGCTGCATTCGCCTGATGAACCAGGACGTCATCGATCTCTACAGCCGCGTCCGCCCGGGCAAGGGCACGTCCAAAGTCGTCGTCATTCAGTAAGCTAATTATCGAATTCGGTATAAAAAAGGCCGCCGAACTATCGTTCCGGCGGCCTTTTCGTATTCTCCGTCAGGCAGTCTGCTTCGCCTTGAGCTCGAGGCGGCGGCGGTGAAGCACCGGCTCGGTGTAGCCGTTCGGCTGTTCTCTGCCCTTGAGGACGAGATCGAGGGCAGCCTGAAAGGCGATCGAATCGGCGAAATTGCCGGCCATCGGCTGATAGGCGGGGTCCGACGCATTCTGCCGGTCGACGACGGCGGCCATGCGCTTCATCGTCTCGACGATCTGAGCTTCGCTGACGACCTTGTGATGCAGCCAGTTCGCCATGTGCTGGGCCGAAATGCGCAGCGTCGCGCGATCTTCCATCAGGCCGACATTGTTGATGTCGGGCACCTTCGAGCAACCGACCCCCTGATCGACCCAGCGCACGACGTAGCCGAGGATGCCCTGGGCATTGTTGTCGAGCTCGCGCTGAATTTCCTCCGGCGTCCAGTTCGGCCGCACCGCGACCGGCACGGAGAGAATGTCGGAGAGCTTGGCGCGGGCGCGATCCTTCAGCCCCTGCTGAACACGAGCGACATTGACCCGGTGATAATGGGTGGCATGCAGGGTCGCGGCCGTCGGCGACGGCACCCACGCGGTGTTGGCGCCGGCTTTCGGATGGGCGATTTTCTGTTCGAGCATTGCCGCCATCAGATCCGGCATCGCCCACATGCCCTTGCCGATCTGGGCGTGGCCGGACAGGCCGCATTCGAGGCCGATGTCGACGTTCCAGTTCTCATAGGCGGAAATCCAGGCCGCCTGGCGCATGTCGCCCTTGCGAATCATCGGGCCGGCTTCCATCGAGGTGTGGATCTCGTCGCCGGTGCGATCGAGGAAGCCGGTATTGATGAAGACGACGCGCTCGCGGGCGGCACGGATGCATTCCTTGAGGTTGACGGTCGTGCGGCGCTCCTCATCCATGATGCCCATCTTGATAGTGTTGCGCGGTAGGCCAAGCGCATCTTCGACCCGCGAGAAGATCTCGACGGCGAAGGCGACCTCTTCGGGCCCATGCATCTTCGGCTTGACCACATACATGGAGCCGGTGCGGGAATTCTTCCGCCGGCCGGCCGGACCTATATCGTAAAGCGCGATCAGGCCGGTGATCACAGCATCCATGATGCCTTCAGGCACTTCGTTGCCGTCGCGGTCGAGGATCGCCGGGTTGGTCATGAGGTGGCCGACATTGCGCACCAGCATCAGCGAGCGGCGATGCACCTCGAAGGAGACACCATCCGGGCCAGAATATTGCAGATCCGGGTTGAGCGTGCGGATGAAGCTCGTTCCGCCCTTTGCCACCTCTTCCTGCAGATCGCCCTTCATCAGACCGAGCCAGTTGCGATAGACGACGACCTTGTCCTCGGCATCGACAGCGGCAATCGAATCCTCGCAGTCCATGATCGTCGTAATTGCCGATTCCAGCCAGACATCGGAAATATCAGCCGGATCGGCTTTTCCGATCGTCGTCGCCGCATCGATGACGATTTCTATGTGAATGCCGTTGTTCTTCAGGAGAATATGCGTCGGAGCGGCGGCATCTCCGCGATAGCCGGCAAAATGCTTGCCGTCCGTCAGCATGGCCTGCTCGCCATCGATCGATCTGACGACCAGCGTTCCATCCTTGACGGCGAAGCTTCCGACGTCCCTCCAGCGGCAGTCCTGCAGCGGCGCTGATGTATCGAGGAAATCGCGCACCCAGCTGATGACCTTCTCGCCGCGCTTCGGATTGTAACCCTTACCCTTCTCTGCGCCATCGCTCTCCGGAATGGCGTCCGTGCCGTAGAGCGCATCGTAGAGCGAGCCCCAGCGGGCATTGGCGGCGTTCAGGGCGTAACGGGCGTTCATGACGGGAACGACGAGTTGCGGGCCGGCGGTCGAGGCGATCTCCGGATCGACATTGTCGGTCGAAACCTGGAAGTCGGATCCCTCAGGCAGGAGATAGCCGATTTCGCGGAGGAAGGCCTGGTATTCGTCCATATCGGCCGGCGCGCCGTGCCGGCGGTACCAGTCGTCGATCTTTACCTGCAGCTCGTCGCGTTTTGCCAGCAGCGCACGATTTTTCGGGGCGAGATCGTGAATGATCGCCGAAAAATCGGCAAAGAACTTGTCAGCATCGACCGCCAGACCCGGCAGCACCTCCTTGACGAGGAAATCATGAAGGACGGCTTCGATGGCAAGACCGTTCTTATCAACGCGGCTCATGCGACATTCTCCCTGGCAACGACTTTTGAATGCTGCCACTTTGCCCGGCTTTCATTCACAGTCAATTCTGCAATAATTCGAAAGATTTATGCCTTCGTGGAAATTATGCGTGGCGTCACCCGCATCGGCAGTCCGTTCTGCGGCTGCGTCGTCAGTTTCTGCACCGGCCAGGGATTGGTCTGATCGGTGGAATCGAAGCGATAACGATGCATCAGGACAGCAAGGGCGATCACCGCCTCCTGAAGCGCAAAGGTTGCGCCGATGCAGACACGCGGGCCAGCGCCGAAAGGCAGGAACTGAAAGCGGCCGATAGAGCCGCGATTTTCCGGCAGGAAGCGTTCGGGCATATAGGCGCGCGGCCTGTCCCAGTGAAGTTCGTGGCGATGCAGCGTCCAGGGCATGATCAGCACCGTGACGCCGGCCTCGATTACGACCCGCTCGCCCTTGGGGCTTGTCCAGGAATCATCTGATATGGCGGCGCGATTGATCGATGGCGCCGGCGGATAAAGGCGCAAGGCCTCCTCGAAGGCGGCGCGCGTCTGCGGCATCATATCCAGCCACTCCACAGGTTTGGCCCCGGTGGCGAGCACCGCGTCGATTTCTTCTTCCATCGCCTCGCGGATATGCGGGCTGTTTGATACGCAATACAGCGTCCAGGCCAATGCCCGGGCTGTGGTTTCATGCCCCGCGCCGATGAAGGTCAGAATATTGTCTTCGATCTCTTCTTTGGTCAGCCCGTCGGGGCCGGCCTGCTCCAGGAGCAGGGTCAGGAAATCTTGCGGCGCGCTACTGCGGTCTGCCTTCATCTTTGCCAGCCGCATATCCATCGTGTTGCGCACGATGGCGCGGAATTTCTCCAGCACCTTCTGCCCGCCGATGCGTGTCACACGTGGAACCCAGGACGGAGCGCGCATCAGGTCCATCGGATCGACCCGGCCCATGCGATGCAGGAGTTCATTGACGTCGTCGGCGAAATGGCCGCTCGATGTGACGATTTCGCCGGAAAATAATGTGTCAGCCAGAATCGCGAAGGTCAGCTCGGTCATATCGGTGCTGATATCGAAAATTGCGCCTGCCTCGCCTGCGCCCTCATATTTACGGGCATAATCTTCGGACTGGCGCAGCATCTGCCCGGCAAAGCCTTGGGCATGGCGGGGTGTGAAAATAGGCGCCACCGCCTTGCGCGATCTTTTCCAGACAGGACCTTCGGCGGTCAGAAGGCCGTCGCGGAGGATCGGACGCAGGACGAGCTGGCGCACATCCGACATGCGGTAATTATTGGCATTGTCGACCAGCACATGCTTGATCAAGCCGGGATCGTTGACGATCAGCGTCCTTTGGCCGAAGAAATTGGTGCGGATCCAGGGCAGCGTGTAGGACGGCTCGCCCCAGAGTTCGAGCGGATTGCGCAGGATGATGCGAATGATTTCCAGCCGGCTCGGCGGAACGGACCGCGGCAGCGGTGCTGGCGGGACGAAGGGGTCCGGACGCATGTCCATCGTAAAAGCCTTTCGGGGAAGATCTAGGCCTTCCCGGCAAGCTTGAAGCTAGAGCAGGCCCTTGAGTTCGTCCAGCTTGTCGTTGATCAGCCAGCCGTAATAATTCTCTTCCGGCCAGAACGTCGCACCGGCGCCGCGGTTCTTCGCAGCAAGAGCTGCGGCGCGCTGGCGCGAATTGCCGACATTATAGAGCGTCGCCGTCAGGCCGGGATTGCCCGAGATATCCATGCCGGCGATCTCCTTATAATCGTCGATCGACCTGCGGATCGAGGCCGCGACGAAGGCGAGCGAGATATCGGGATCCATGATGGCCCTGTAGACGGCGCCGGCATTCTTCTCGTTCAGCTTCGGATAGCCGGACACGCGGGTCACGAGATCGGAGAGCATCAGCGCCGTCAGCGGATTGACCTGACCGAGGCCGAAGGTCTGGCCGGCATAGAAGGGCTGGAAGAAGACCGCGCTGAAACGGTTGTTGGGAAAGCTCGTACCACCCACTGTCTTGCCGCGGAAATCGGTTTCCCAGACATCTTCGCGGCAGGACCAGAGCGTGTAGGAATCGCTCTTGCCCTTGCATTCGGAAAATTGCGGCCGCGCCACGAATTCGTCGACGCTTTCGCCATCATAGGAGAAGCGGAAGCTTTCTCCGGCGTAGGAGGCAGCCTTGACATAATAGGCCTGCAGCCGGTCGTAGGCGTCGACATTATAGGTATGTTCGCCGACGATCGCGCCGACGACATGGATGGGGTTGATGCCGTAAGCGCTGGAAATCTTGCGGATCTTGCTCATCAGCTCGCGATCGGTCGCCAGAAGCTCATGAACCTTTTCGTATTTCAGATCGAAGCTGCTCTTGGTGCCCTTGGTGCGCCGGATGGAAGCACCCGGAATATCGGGCTGCTCGGCATGACGATTGCCGGCCGGCACCATCTGCATTGCGAAGGCAGGCGCCGAATTCACCAGGGCAACGGCAATCATAAGGCTTGTCAAAAGGCGTCGCACGATCCGTTATCCCGTCCGTTCCATCGTCCTGTTTTGTGATGCGGCTGACTGGACCAGAATCTTGGCCGAATAAAGCCGGAGCGGAAAACAAAACGGGCCTTCACTAGAAAGTAAAAGGCCCGCTGTCGAGAGTTGTTTTCGTCACAACCGGTCGTCACATCGGTAAAGACAAGGACCGGTGCGCCGATATCACAGAATGAAGCGCGAGAGATCGGTATTCTGTGCGAGATCGCCGACATGTTCGCGCACATAGGCGGCATCGATCGTCACCGCCGTCCCGCCCCGATCCGGCGCGTTGTAGGAAATATCGTCGAGGACCCGCTCCATCACCGTCTGCAGACGGCGTGCGCCGATATTTTCGACGGAGGAATTCAGATGCACGGCGACATCGGCAAGCGCGTCGATCGCGTCGTCGGTGAATTCGAGGCTCAGGCTTTCCGTCTCCATCAGCGCGCGGTACTGGCGGATGAGGCTTGCTTCCGTCTCGGTCAGGATCCGGCGGAAATCATCCTTGTTCAGCGGACGCAATTCGACACGGATCGGCAGGCGGCCCTGCAATTCCGGCAGAAGATCCGAAGGCTTGGAGACATGGAAGGCGCCGGAGGCGATGAAGAGGATATGGTCGGTCTTGACCGGCCCGTATTTGGTCGAGACCGTTGTGCCTTCAACGAGCGGCAAGAGGTCGCGCTGCACGCCTTCGCGCGAAACGCCGGCGCCCATGCCGCCGTCTCGGGCGGCAATCTTGTCGATTTCGTCAAGGAAGACGATACCGTCATTCTCAGTGGAGCGAACGGCTTCACGCTGGATCACTTCGTTGTCGATCAGCTTGTCGGATTCGTCGCGGATCAGGTCACTATACGAGGCCTTGACTGTCGTGCGGACCTTTTTGGTGCGGCCGCCCATCGCCTTGCCGAACATTTCCGACAGGTTCAGCACGCCGATATTGGCGCCCGGCATGCCGGGAATTTCGAAACCTCCCATGCCGGAACCGGCATCGGCCACCTCGATATCGATTTCCTTGTCGTCGAGTTCGCCGTCCCGGAGCTTCTTGCGAAAGTTTTCGCGTGTGGCGGGTGATGCGGTCGTGCCGACCAGCGCATCGAGAACACGCTCCTCGGCGCTCACATGCGCCTTGGCCTGCACCTCGGCCCGCTTCTTCTCGCGCACCAGGCCGATGCCGACCTCGACGAGGTCGCGGATGATCTGCTCGACATCGCGGCCGACATAGCCGACTTCGGTGAACTTGGTGGCTTCCACCTTGATGAAGGGCGCACCGGCGAGTTTTGCCAGACGGCGGGAGATTTCCGTCTTGCCGACACCGGTCGGGCCGATCATCAGGATGTTCTTCGGCATGACTTCGTCTCGCAGGCTCGGATCGAGCTGCTGGCGGCGCCAGCGGTTGCGCAGCGCAATCGCAACGGCGCGCTTGGCGTCATGCTGGCCGATGATGTAGCGATCGAGCTCGGAAACGATCTCGCGGGGGGAAAAAGTGGTCATTGCGTATCATTCTCCTGGCGGTCCAGGGCCATCAACAGCGCCCGGCCGTAATTAGTCGTTGTTTCGCCAAGTCCTTGAAAGCCCGCCTTGGTATAGGCTCTGATTGCGAATGCATTGTCAGGATGCGGATCGACGAGGATCCGCTGCGCGCCCTTTGCAAAGAGCATATCGCAGAACCCTACCATAAAGGCCGGTCCATGACCCTTGCCCGCGAGTTCCTCGATGCCGATGAACTGGTCGATGCCGTAGGTGCCCTTCGGCTGACCGGCGAGCGCTTCATCGTCCACGTCGTCGAGATCGGCCGCCTGGATAAAGGCGAAGTCCCTTCCATTCAGCGTGACGATGAAGCACGAGACGGAGGCCGAATCGATATGCTTTTCCATCGAAGCCAGCGCCTTGGCCGGTTCGCTCCACCAACGCCTGACATGCCGGCTTTCCAGCCATTCGGCGAGGAGCGGCAGGTCAGTCGCGGCAAGTGGCCGGAAGGCATAGGGTTCAGCCTTCGGCATCCAGCGATTCCACCACGACGTTGTGGTTCGTGTAGACGCAGATGTCGGCGGCGATATCGAGGGCGCGGCGAGCAATCTCTTCGGCCGATTTGTCGGTATCCATGAGTGCGAGGGCGGCGGCGAGGGCAAAATTGCCGCCGGAACCGATCGCCGTCGTGCCATGCTCCGGTTCCAGAACGTCGCCATTGCCGGTGATCGCCAGCGTGATCGACTTGTCGGCGACGAGCATCATGGCTTCGAGATTGCGCAGGTATTTGTCGGTGCGCCAGTCCTTGGCGAGTTCGACGGCGGCGCGCATCAGCTGACCGGGATATTGCTCAAGCTTCTTTTCAAGCCTTTCGAGCAGGGTAAAGGCATCGGCAGTCGCGCCGGCGAAACCGGCAACGACTTCGCCCTTACCGATGCGGCGCACCTTGCGGGCATTGCCCTTCATGACGGTCTGGCCGAGGCTCACCTGGCCATCGCCTGCCATCACCACCTTGCCGCCTTTTCGAACTGTAATGATTGTTGTCATAAAACACCTGTCTGCCGGGCCGCATGCCGGCCCTGTTGAGCCCTATGTAAGTGGACTGGCGCCGATTGCAAATGGGCCGGCTTTTCTCTTGCCCGGCTTCTGGATATTTCCCGATGCGCCTGATAAGGAACGGCCTTATTCCCGATGGAGGGCCATATGGCCGAGACCGCAGCGAGCCGCACCGGCAGCGTTTCCCGCAAGACCAACGAAACCTCGATTTCCGTTTCCGTCAATCTCGACGGCACCGGCAAATCGACGATCTCGACGGGCGTCGGCTTCTTCGACCACATGCTCGACCAGCTTTCGCGACACTCCCTCATCGACATGGAGATCGATGCCAAGGGCGACCTGCATATCGACGACCATCATACGGTCGAAGATACCGGCATCGCCATCGGCCAGGCGATCTCCAAGGCGCTCGGCGACCGGCGCGGGATCACCCGCTACGCCTCGATCGATCTCGCCATGGACGAGACGATGACCAAGGCTGCGGTCGATCTTTCCGGCCGGCCGTTCCTCGTCTGGAATGTTGCCTTCAGCGCGCCGAAGATCGGCACTTTCGACACCGAGCTCGTGCGCGAATTCTTCCATGCGCTCGCCCAGAATGCCGGCATCACCTTGCATATTCTCAACCATTATGGTGCCAACAATCACCATATTGCCGAGACATGCTTCAAGGCCGTTGCCCGTGCATTGCGCACGGCAACAGAGATCGATCCGAGACAGGCGGGCCGTGTTCCCTCGACCAAGGGCACGCTTGTCTGAGCCCTTCAAGGGAGCAGCGGCAGTGACATCCAGCTATATCTTCCTGACACCGCCCGGTAACACGAGCGCCACGGCCGATGAGACGCGAACCATCCGTGACGGCTTCACGCTGCTCGGCTTCCTGTTTCCATGGGTTTGGCTGCTGGCGCATCGGCTTTGGCTGCATGCGGCCGCGGCCTTTCTGCTGCAGGGGATTGGTGGTGCGCTGATGGACGAACCGGGCCTCGGGCCGGCGGGAGCGGCAATCCTGTTGGGCGTGAATATGCTGGTCGGTCTCGAGGGCCAGAATTTCCGGGTCCGCAACCTTGCTGCCAAGGGCTGGAACGAAGACGCATTCATTGCGGCCGATACGATCGGCATTGCTGAGCAGGTCTATTTTTCGGACAGGGCGGCCATCGCAGCTAGTGACGACGCCGCGGCACCGGACTGGCAGAACAAGGCCCGTCCGAACAGCCCGCACGGCGATGCAACGTCGCTTGGTCTCTTTGGTTTTGATGGAGGACGCTGACGATGCGCGTCGCGATTATCGACTATGGCTCCGGCAACCTGCGCTCGGCGACCAAGGCTTTCGAGCGTGCCGCCCACGAAGCTGGCATCGATGCCCATATCGATCTCACCGACAGGGCGGAGGATGTTGCCGCGGCCGATCGTATCGTGCTTCCCGGTGTCGGCGCCTATGCCGATTGCCGGCGCGGCCTCGATGCCGTGCCTGATATGGCCGAGGTGCTGATCGAGGCTGTCGAGAAGAAGGCGCGGCCGTTCCTCGGCATCTGCGTCGGCATGCAGCTCATGTCCTCGCGCGGCCTCGAGAAGACCGTGACGCAGGGTTTCGGCTGGATTCCCGGTAACGTCGTCGAGATGACGCCGGATGATCCGGCACTCAAGATCCCGCAGATCGGCTGGAACACGCTCGACCTGAAGCGCGAACATCCGCTCTTCGAAGGAATTCCGACGGGGTCGCAGGGACTGCACGCCTATTTCGTGCATTCCTACCATCTTGCCGCCGAAAACGCCGAGGATGTTATTGCGACGGCCGACTATGGCGGTCCGATGACTGCTTTCGTCGGGCGCGACAACATGGTCGGGGCGCAGTTCCACCCGGAAAAGAGCCAGAAGCTCGGCCTGGCCCTGATCGCCAATTTTCTGCGCTGGAACCCGTAGAGCCCCAAACCCGTCAAGCATTGTTCACGCAATCCCGAAGCAAAACGGCTACACGGTTTTGCTGGAATTTCTCCAAGGGCTGGCTTTTAATACAGCCGCCTATGTCCCTAGAGCATGATGCCGAAAAGTGTGAGCGGTTTTCGGACGACATCATGCTCTGACTGTATAATGTAGAACAGGATTCAGATTTTAGGCCGACCCGGCCTAAAATCATCCTGTTCTAGTATTGAAACGGCGGAACAGGAGTGCGCTCGATGCCGGCTTCACGGAAATCAGGCAAGGTGTTCTACACGTTGCGGCCCTCCAGGGAAGGCTTGCCTCCCTTTTCTGATATCAAGCTTCCCGGCGGCACGATCATCCGCCGTGTTGATGAAGCCATCCACAGGAAGGCGCTTTCCAATGCAGCCAAGGCGCTGAAAGAAAGGCTGGACCGATGATCCATGACTCTTTCCCCGCAAACGACGGTTCGAGCCGGCGGCAAAACGGGGTCAGCGCCGGCGATATCGCCGAGGCCGTGCTGGAATTCTATATCGAAGGTGAGGACGATCTGATCGGCCTGCTCGCCTACGCACTCTACGAGCGGCAAAAGCGCGATTTCGTTCTCAGCCATCGCAAGCGAAATGCCGGCCGTTCGCCCGATGAGGCCGAGCTTGCCGCCGTCAACAGCAATTATCTCTCGACCGACCTGCGCAACACGCTGCGCGACCGCGCCTCGCAGATCCTTTCGAGTTATGCCGAAACCTATGTCGAGGCGATGGAGCCGCAGATCCGGCTGTCCGCCGTCAACAGCGATGCGTTGCGCCAGGTGCGAAACATCGAGAAATCGATCAAGAGGCGCCTGGGGTTCTGGCGTCAGGTCCGTGCCGGCTTTGCCGTCACCCTGCTCCTCCTTCTGCTTTTCGGCGCGGCTGCCATTGCCGCTGTCTTTTTCCGCTCGGATATCGTAGATGCGTGGAATGCGCTGATGGTACCGACCACTCTACGGACGTAAGACGACATGATCCTTTTTCCCGCGATCGACCTGAAAGGCGGCCAATGCGTCCGCCTGAAGCTCGGTGACATGCAGCAGGCGACGGTCTACAACACCGATCCGGCCGCCCAGGCGAGATCCTTCGAAGATCAGGGTTTCGAATGGCTGCACGTGGTCGATCTCGACGGCGCCTTTGCGGGACATTCGGCCAATGGCGATGCCGTCGAAGCGATCTTGAAGGCAACGGATAATCCCGTGCAGCTCGGCGGCGGCATTCGCACGCTCGATCATATCGAGGCCTGGTTGTCGCGCGGACTGCGGCGCGTCATTCTCGGCACCATCGCGGTCAGAAATCCGGCGCTGGTCATCGAGGCCTGCCGGAAATTTCCCGGTCATGTCGCCGTCGGCATCGATGCCAAGGGCGGCAAGGTGGCCGTCGAGGGTTGGGCGGAAGCCTCCGAACTCGGTGTCATCGAGCTCGCCAGGAAATTCGAGGGTGCCGGCGTCGCCGCGATCATCTACACCGATATCGACCGCGACGGCATTCTGGCCGGCATCAACTGGAGTTCGACGCTGGAACTTGCCGACGCCGTTTCCATTCCCGTCATCGCCTCGGGCGGCCTTGCCTCTCTCGACGATGTGAGACGCATGCTGGAGCCCGATGCGCGGAAGCTGGAAGGGGCGATTTCAGGCCGTGCGCTTTATGACGGCCGTATCGATCCCAAGGAAGCGCTGGCGCTGATCAAGGCGGCCCGGGCCAAGGAGACCGCATAAATGACCCTCAAGGCCCGTGTCATTCCCTGTCTCGACGTCAAGGACGGCCGTGTCGTCAAGGGCGTCAACTTCCTCAATCTCGTCGATGCCGGCGATCCCGTCGAAGCCGCAAAGGCTTATGATGCGGCCGGCGCCGACGAACTCTGCTTCCTCGACATCACCGCTTCCTCGGACAATCGCGAGACGATCTTCGATGTCGTGTCGCGCACGGCCGACCAATGCTTCATGCCGCTGACGGTCGGCGGCGGGGTGCGCACCATCGCCGATATCCGCAAGCTGTTGCTGTGCGGTGCCGACAAGGTCTCGATCAATTCGGCTGCCGTCAGCAATCCCGACTTCGTCACCGAGGCAGCCGACAAGTTCGGCGACCAGTGCATCGTTGTTTCCATCGACGCCAAGCGCCGGCGCACGCAGGCGGTCGGTGGCGACAATCTCAGCGCCTGGGAAATCTATACGCATGGTGGCCGTAACGCGACCGGCATCGATGCCGTCGAATTCGCGGAGAAGATGGTGGCGCGCGGCGCCGGTGAGCTCTTGGTCACCTCGATGGACCGCGATGGCACAAAGGTCGGCTACGATCTGGAGCTGACGCGGGCGATCGCCGATGCGGTGCGTGTGCCCGTCATCGCGTCCGGCGGCGTCGGCGATCTCGACGATCTCGTCGCCGGGGTGAAGGAAGGCCATGCCAATGCGGTGCTCGCCGCGTCGATCTTCCACTTCGGCACCTATTCCGTCAGCGAGGCGAAGCACTATATGTCGAAGTGCGGCATCGACATGCGTCTCGACTGAACTTTGAAAGCGGACCTATGAGCGGATTTTCCCTTTCCGATCTCGAAAGCATCGTCGCAGAACGATCGAAAGCCTCGCCGGAGCAATCCTGGACAGCCAAGCTCGTGGCCGCCGGCCAGCCGAAAGCGGCAAAGAAGCTCGGTGAAGAGGCGATCGAAGCCGTGATGGCGGCGGTGACCGGCGACCGTGACAATCTGACCTATGAGGCTGCCGATGTGCTCTATCACCTATTGGTCGTATTGAAGATTGCTGAAATACCGTTAGAGAATGTCATGGCCGAGCTCGAGCGCAGAACCGCGCAGTCCGGCCTCAAGGAAAAGGCCAGCCGGCAGAGTTCATGAGTATCGCGACTGAGATTATCGGGGTGCCGGAAACGTTGGATCACTTCCAGTCGGAATCCTATTCGCCCTACCACTTCTTCTCTTCCGAACAATGGTCGAAATTCCGCGCCGACACGCCGTTGACGCTGGCGAGCGACGAAGTCAAACGGCTGCGTTCGATGGGCGATCCGATCGATCTCGATGAGGTCCGGCGCATCTATCTGTCGCTGTCGCGCCTGCTCTCGGCACATGTCGAATCCTCGCAGATGCTGTTTGAACAGCGCAACCGCTTCCTCAGCCTGTCCGATGTGACGAAGACGCCCTTCGTCATCGGCATCGCCGGCTCGGTCGCTGTCGGAAAATCGACCACCGCCCGTATCCTCAAGGAGCTCCTGGGGCGCTGGCCTTCCAGCCCGAAGGTCGATCTCGTCACCACCGACGGCTTCCTGCATCCGAACGCCGTGCTGCAGCGGGAAAAGCTGATGCAGCGCAAAGGTTTTCCGGAAAGCTACGACACGGGTGCGATCCTGCGCTTCCTGTCGGCGATCAAGGCCGGACGACCGGATGTGAAGGCGCCCAGCTATTCGCACCTCGTCTACGACGTGCTGCCGGACGAATACAAGATCGTCGACCGGCCCGACATCCTGATCTTCGAGGGCATCAACGTGCTGCAATCGCGCGACCTGCCGGCCGGCGGCAAGATCGTGCCGATGGTCTCCGACTTCTTCGACTTCTCGATCTATATCGATGCCGCCGAAGACGAGATCCACAACTGGTATGTCACGCGCTTCATGCGGCTGCGCGAGACCGCCTTCCGCGATCCGAATTCCTATTTCCATCGCTATGCCTCGATATCAGACGCGGAAGCGCTCGAAATCGCCGAGGATCTTTGGGCAAACATCAACCTGAAGAACCTGCGGCAGAACATTCTGCCGACGCGTCCACGCGCCGATCTCATCCTGAAAAAGGGCAAGGATCACCTGATCGAACAGGTTGCGCTGCGAAAACTATAGCGGCGGTCGTTAGAGCCTTTCCGTTTTTCTCCGAATCACGGAAACGCTCTATCGCTTTGTTTTTACGCAATTCCGGACGCAAAACCGCTGCACACTTTTGCTGGAATTGCTCTAGTCAGGGATTGACGCGGCGCAGCGTCAGATTGATGCGGCCGCCATTCTTCAGCAGCGTCGACGTCGCCGGATGGATACGGTCGACGCCGTGGAAACACAGCCTCCCCTCGCCGCCCAGCACGACCAGATCACCGCTCGAAAGCTTGAAAGATAGCGTGCGATCATTGCGGCTGAGACCGCCGACGCGAAAGAGGCAGCTGTTGCCGAGCGAGATCGAGACGACCGGGGCTTTGAGATCCTGTTCGTCCTTGTCCTGATGCAAGCCCATGCGCGCTTCGTCGGAGTAGAAATTGACGAGGCAGGCTTCCGGCGGCTTGTCGTAACCCGAAACGTCATTCCAGATATCGAGCAATTGCTGCGGCATATCAGGCCAGGGTCTGCCGGTTGCCGGGTGCGTCGGCTGGTAGCGATAGCCGCGCTCTTTGTCCGTCACCCAGCCGAGCGGCCCGCAATTGGTCATGCGCACGGACATCGGCTTGCCGGTACCGGGCATGGCGGGCACATAGAGCGGCACTTCGGCGACGACGGAGCGGATTATCTCGACCAATGCCTCCTGACGCGCTCGGTCGAGGTAACCGGGGAGATGGCGGATGCCGCTCAAGAGCTCCGGCATGTCACTCACCGCTGCCGCCGCCGGGGCGGCCGCGCATTTTCTTGACTTCCGAGCGACCGGATTTTTCCTTCAGGCGGCGTTCGACCGAACCCTTGGTCGGCCTGGTCTTCTTGCGCGGCGGCGGCGGCGGCTTGGCGGCCTCGAGGATCAGTTCCTTCAGCCGGTCGCGCGCATCCTCGCGGTTGCGGTCCTGGCTGCGAAACCGGCTCGCCTCGATCATCAACACGCCATCCTTCGACAAACGCCGGCCGGCGAGCTTGATCGCATTGGTTTTGACACGATCATTGAGGGACGGCGAATTCGCGATGTTGAAGAACAGCTGGACCGCGGTCGAGACCTTGTTGACATTCTGCCCGCCGGGACCGCCCGCCAGAACGAACTGTTCCGTCAGCTCCCATCCCGCGATGGTGATCCTGTCATCGATATAGAGTGCGTCGCTGGCCATCGGCGTTCTATCTCACATCGGCGGCGAATTGAAAATATCGGCTGTGACATGGAAAACCCGGCGATCTTGCGATGCCGGGTTTCACGTGAGTCAGAGGTTTGATCTGCTTATTCGGCAGCGACCTTTACGCCGGGGGCCGCATCACGGACGCCGCCGTCGACGTGGTTCTCGAACTTGGCAAAATTCGCAATGAACATCGAGACCAGCTTTTCGGCCTGCGCGTCATAGGCTGCCTTGTCGGCCCAGGTCGAGCGCGGATCGAGAATGCCGCCATCGACACCGTCGACGGAGACCGGCACGGCGAAGCCGAAGTTCGTGTCAGCGCGGAATTCCGCCTGTCCAAGTTCGCCGCTCAGGGCGGCAGCGAGAAGCGCACGCGTCGCCTTGATCGGCATGCGCTTGCCGGTGCCGTAGGCGCCGCCGGTCCAGCCGGTGTTGACAAGCCAGCATTGGACGCCATGACGGCCGATCAACTCCTTGAGCAGATTGCCATATTCGGCCGGATGCCGGGGCATGAAAGGAGCGCCGAAGCAGGTGGAGAAGGTCGCTTCCGGCTCGACGACACCCTTTTCGGTGCCGGCCACCTTGGCGGTGTAGCCGGAGAGGAAGTGATACATCGCCTGATCAGGCGTCAATCGGGCGATCGGCGGCATGACGCCAAAGGCATCGGCGGTCAGCATGATGATCGTCTTTGGATGTCCGGCACGGCCCGTTTCCGAAGCATTCGGGATGAAGTCCATCGGATAGGCGCAACGGGTGTTCTCGGTCAGCGACCCGTCGTCGAAATCCGGCTCGCGGCTTTCGTTCAGCACGACGTTTTCCAGCACGGTGCCGAAGCGCTGCGTTGTCGCATAGATTTCCGGCTCGGCTTCGGCCGATAGGCGGATGGTCTTGGCATAGCAGCCGCCTTCGAAGTTGAAGATGCCGTTTTCGCTCCAGCCATGTTCGTCATCGCCGATCAGCGTCCGGGCCGGATCGGCCGAAAGCGTCGTCTTGCCCGTGCCGGAAAGGCCGAAGAAGACCGCCGCGTCACCGTCCGGGCCGACGTTGGCCGAGCAGTGCATCGGCATCACGCCCTTGGCCGGCAGCAGGTAGTTGAGCACGGTGAAGACCGATTTCTTCATTTCGCCGGCATAGGAGGTGCCGCCGATGAGGACGAGGCCGTTGGTGAGATCGCAGGCGATCACCGTTTCCGAACGGCAGCCGTGGCGGGCCGGATCGGCCTTGAAGCTCGGCAGATCGATGATCGTCAGCTTCGGCACGAAGCTGGACAGCGCTGCGGTGTCAGGGCGGATCAGCAGATTGCGGATGAACAGCGAATGCCAGGCGAATTCGGTCACGACGCGGGTCGGCAGGGCATGGCCCTCCTCGGCGCCGCCGACGAGATCCTGGACGAAAAGCTCCTTGCCCGCGGCATGCGCCAGCATATCGTCGCGCAGCACGGCGAAATGCTCCGGAGAGATCGGCTTGTTATTGTCCCACCAGATTTCGCCATCGGTGTTGATATCGCGAACGACGAACTTGTCGCGCGGCGAACGGCCCGTGTGCTGGCCGGTAATAGCCCGCAGTGCGCCTTGAGCGGTCAGTTCGGCTTCGCCCCGGCGGATCGCTTCTTCATAGAGCGCAGCGGCGGAAAAGTTGTAGCGAACGCTGGCTGCGCCGCCCAATCCAACCGTTGCCAGCTCTATCGCCGGGTTATGAACTCCGAACATTTCCATTGGCTAGTTCCCTTCGCTCAGGCTCGTTGCCGATTAAAACTAATCGCGAAAATACGGGCAGAAATTTTAAAACACAAGATGGAAAACTGGAGAAAATGCAGTGATATCAAACAATTAATCGATTTAAATTTATCGCCTCAATTTTAAATCGTTTGAATAGATCACGTTTAAACTTTCGAATGCGCCACCTAAGATTGCTAACGAATTTTACGACAATCCTCCCCTTTATCTTTGCCACAATTTGTTCCACCTTTATCCTCCATAAGCGCATCCGGTCACTGAGACCGCCTGGGGAGAGCAAATCCGGGAGATTGCGCACTGATGACGGAGACCAACACCATGCCGACAATCGCGCTCGTTGATGACGACCGCAACATCCTCACCTCGGTGTCGATCGCACTGGAGGCCGAAGGATATAAGGTCGAGACGTATACGGACGGTGCTTCGGCGCTCGACGGCCTGCTGGCGCGACCGCCGCAGCTGGCGATCTTCGACATCAAGATGCCACGCATGGACGGCATGGAACTGCTGCGCCGCCTGCGGCAGAAGTCGGATATTCCCGTCATCTTCCTCACCTCCAAGGATGAGGAGATCGATGAACTCTTCGGCCTGAAGATGGGCGCCGATGATTTCATCACCAAACCTTTTTCGCAGCGTCTGCTAGTAGAGCGTGTGCGCGCCGTCCTGCGCCGCGCGTCAAGCCGCGAAGCCGCCGCCGCCGGCACCGGCCCCAGCGGCGCGCCGAAGACCGGCGCCGTGCAGCAGGCCCGCTCGCTGGAGCGCGGGCAACTGGTCATGGACCAGGAACGCCATACCTGCACCTGGAAAGGCGAGGCCGTGACGCTGACGGTGACCGAATTCCTGATCCTGCATTCGCTGGCGCAGCGCCCCGGCGTCGTCAAAAGCCGCGACGCGCTGATGGACGCAGCCTATGACGAACAGGTCTATGTCGATGATCGGACCATCGACAGCCACATCAAGCGGCTGCGCAAGAAATTCAAGATGGTCGACACCGACTTTGATATGATTGAAACACTCTACGGAGTGGGATACCGCTTCCGCGAAGCAGGCTGAGCCCCGAGCGGCGCAGCGCGCTCCTGCATAATCTCCTAAGTCGGCATCGATTTAAGGATCAAATTATGCAGCAGTTCAAAATGTCACAGCGTCCTTTGCGCGTCTGAAAAGACGCGCGGCGCTGTTAGAATGTTGAGGGCTGCGGGCCGGTCCATCCGGCCCCGCCCTTCGAAAGGGCCTGTTATTGGCACAGTTGGTGCAGGAAAGGGATCTCGACGATGCGGAGGGCGTGAGCACCCGTCGCGTCCGAGGCCGCCGTTGGTCGCATCCCTTCACGCTGATCCGCCGCATCTTCGGCAATGCCGTCTTTTCGAGCCTGACGCGGCGCATCCTGTTCTTCAATCTCGTCGCGCTGGTGGTGCTCGTCGGCGGCATCCTCTACCTTAACCAGTTCCGCGAGGGATTGATCGACGCTCGCGCCGAAAGCCTGTTGACGCAGGGCGAAATCATCGCCGGCGCCGTTTCGGCCTCCGCGTCGGTCGATACGAACTCGATTACCATCGATCCGCAGAAGCTGCTCGAGCTGCAGGCCGGCCAGAGCATCACCCCGGTGCCGAACGACGAGGACCTTGAATTCCCGATCGATCCCGAAAAGGTCGCGCCGGTCCTGCGCCGGCTGATCTCTCCGACGCGCACCCGCGCCCGCATCTTCGATGCCGATGCCAACCTGCTGCTCGACTCGCGCCATCTCTATTCGCGCGGCCAGGTGCTGCGCTTCGACCTGCCGCCGGTGGAGGAAGAGAAACAGACCTGGAGCGAGTGGTTCGCTACCTTGTTCAACAAGGCGTTGCAGCCCGGCAATCTGCCGCTCTATAAGGAAGCGCCGGGCGGCGACGGCTCGATCTATCCCGAAGTGATGAACGCGCTCACCGGCGTGCGCGGCGCAGTCGTGCGCACCACCGAAAAAGGTGAGCTCATCGTTTCCGTCGCCGTGCCGATCCAGCGCTTCCGTGCTGTGCTCGGCGTGCTGTTGTTGTCGACACAGGCGGGCGACATCGACAATATCGTCCACGCCGAGCGGCTTGCCATCATGCGCGTCTTCGGCGTGGCGACACTCGTCAACGTGCTGCTTTCGCTGGTGCTGTCGTCGACCATCGCCAATCCGCTGCGCCGTCTTTCGGCAGCTGCCATCCGTGTGCGCCGCGGCGCCAAGACGCGTGAGGAAATTCCCGACTTCTCTGCCCGCCAGGATGAAATCGGCAACCTTTCCATCGCATTGCGCGAGATGACGACGGCGCTCTACGACCGCATCGATGCCATCGAAAGTTTCGCGGCCGATGTCAGCCATGAGCTGAAGAACCCGCTGACCTCGCTGCGCAGCGCCGTCGAAACGCTGCCGCTTGCCCGATCCGACGATTCCAAAAAGCGGCTGATGGACGTCATCCAGCATGATGTCCGCCGCCTCGACCGGCTGATCAGCGATATCTCCGACGCCTCCCGTCTCGACGCCGAACTCGCACGCGTCGATGCCGGTTCCGTCGACATGGAAGTGCTGCTGCGCGACCTCATCGAGGTTTCGCGCCAGGTCAGGAGCACCAAGAAGCAGGTGGAAATCGAATATGCGATCGAACGCAAGCCGAACGTCAAGACGCGCTTCGTCGTCAACGGCCACGATCTACGCATCGGCCAGATCATCGCCAACCTGATCGAGAATGCCCGCTCTTTCGTGCCGGAAAAGGGCGGCAAGATTACCGTGCGGCTGGTGCGGACACGCTCGCGCTGCGTCACCACGATCGAAGACAACGGCCCCGGCATCCAGGCGGAAAATATCGACCGTATCTTCGAGCGCTTCTATACGGACCGGCCGGAGGCGGAAGGCTTCGGCCAGAATTCGGGGCTCGGCCTGTCGATCAGCCGGCAGATCGCCGAAGCGCATGGCGGTTCGCTGAGAGCCGAAAACATCACCGATGCCGAGAGCGGGCATATACTCGGCGCGCGCTTCATCCTCTCTTTGCCAATCGGCGCCGCAGCATGACCGAGGCAGGTTTCAACGTTCATGCGACGGCGATCGTCGTCGGCAAGACCGGGCTGCTGTTCAGCGGCCCCTCCGGCTGGGGAAAATCGATGCTGGCCTTCACCTGCATGACCGAGTCGCGCCGGCTCGGTCTTTTCACGGCACTGGTCGCGGACGACCAGGTTCTTCTCTCAAGAGAGGCCGGCGCGGTGATCGCCACGTGCCCGCCGTCGATCACCGGGCTGATCGAACTTCGCGGCACCGGCATCGTTCGTCAGGACCATATTCCCAGGGCGGCCATGCATTATGCCGTGCTTCCGGGCAGCGCTACCGGTGAAAACCGGGTGCCTCCCGAGGGCGAAATGGTGAGCCTTGCCGCCGGTTTTTCGCTTCCCGCATTGCGGTTGCTCACAGGCGTTTCTTCACCCCTTGCGATCCTGATGGCAAAAGTGCCGGATATCGGGCGCTGAGGCCTTCCGGATTGGTCAATCTGCCTTATATATTCGCATTTTTATCTTGCACTTCGGCTTTTCATAGCCAAGATGTGCCCCCACCGGTGGACGTAATTGCTGCATTGCGATATTGGGGCCACCGTTTGCGTATATGGGAGCAGTAATATCATGATCGGACTTGTGCTTGTCACTCATGGCAAGCTGGCTGAAGAGTTTCGTCATGCTGTCGAGCACGTCGTCGGTCCTCAGAAATTCATCGAGACGGTCTGTATTGGCCCCGAAGACGACATGGACCAGAGACGGCAGGACATTCTGGAAGCCGTTTCCGGTGCCGATGATGGCCACGGCGTCGTCATCCTGACCGACATGTTCGGCGGCACGCCGTCCAATCTTGCCATATCAGTCATGAGCAGCGGCCATACCGAGGTCATTGCCGGCGTCAACCTGCCGATGTTGATCAAGCTTGCCGGGGTGCGCGGCGAGAACAACATGGAGAAGGCGCTGGTGGAGGCCTCCGAAGCCGGGCGGAAATATATCAACGTCGCCAGCCGTGTGCTCAGCGGAAAATAACGGGCATTCATGACGTCGCTCTCCCGGGAACTCCTTATCATCAACAAGCGCGGTCTTCACGCGCGCGCTTCCGCCAAATTCGTGCAGATGGTCGAGACCTTCGATGCCGCCATCACCGTTTCCAAGGACGGAATGACGGTCGGCGGTACCTCCATCATGGGCCTGATGATGCTTGCGGCAAGCCCCGGCTCGAGCGTCGTCGTCTCGGCAAGCGGCAGCCAGGCCGAGGAAGCGCTGGAGGCGCTGGACCAGCTGATCCAGAACAGGTTCGGCGAGGAGATGTGAGCTCGGATCGAGTTCATATAAACATATAAAGACTTCTTTATATCCTTATTGCCATCACCGGCGAAGCCTGCTAAACGGCGGACATGCCGTGCGCTTGCACGTGGGTCATCTTCGCGCCTGCGCCAATTTTGAGACGTTTTTCAGCCTGGAGGCCTCTATGAGCACTGAAAAAGATTATGTCGTCGCCGATATCGGGCTTGCGGATTTCGGCCGCAAGGAAATTACGATCGCCGAAACCGAAATGCCGGGGCTGATGTCCTGCCGCACCGAATTCGGCCAGACAAAGCCGCTGAAGGGCGCGCGCATCACCGGCTCGCTGCACATGACTATTCAGACGGCCGTGCTCATCGAGACGCTGGTCGCGCTCGGCGCGGAAGTCCGCTGGGCCTCGTGCAACATCTTCTCGACGCAGGATCATGCCGCTGCCGCGATCGCCGCCTCAGGCGTACCTGTCTTCGCCATCAAGGGCGAATCGCTCGAAGATTACTGGGTCTACACCGACAAGATCTTCCAGTGGGCCGATGGCGGCCTTTCCAACATGATCCTCGATGACGGCGGCGACGCCACCATGTACATCCTGCTTGGCGCCCGCGCAGAAGCCGGCGAGGACGTGCTCACTCATCCGCATTCCGAAGAAGAGGAAATCCTCTTCGCACAGATCAAGAAGCGCCTTGCCGCTTCACCTGGCTGGTTCACCAAGCAGCGCGACGCGATCAAGGGCGTCACCGAGGAAACGACGACCGGCGTCAACCGCCTTTACCAGCTCAGCCAGAAGGGCCTGCTGCCCTTCCCGGCGATCAACGTCAACGACTCGGTCACCAAGTCGAAGTTCGACAACAAGTATGGCTGCAAGGAATCGCTGGTCGACGGCATCCGCCGCGGCACCGACGTCATGATGGCCGGCAAGGTTGCCGTCGTCTGCGGATACGGCGACGTCGGCAAGGGTTCTGCCGCTTCGCTCTCCGGTGCCGGCGCCCGCGTCAAGGTGACCGAAGCCGATCCGATCTGCGCATTGCAGGCTGCGATGGACGGTTACGAAGTCGTTCTGCTCGAGGACGTCGTTTCCTCGGCCGATATCTTCATCACCACCACCGGCAACAAGGACGTCATCCGCATCGACCATATGCGGGCGATGAAGGATATGGCGATCGTCGGCAATATCGGTCACTTCGACAACGAAATCGAAGTCGCTGCATTGCGCAATCTCAAGTGGACCAACGTCAAGCCGCAGGTCGACCTGATCGAATTCCCCAAGGGCAATCGCATCATCCTTCTGTCCGAAGGACGTCTGCTCAACCTCGGCAACGCCACCGGCCATCCGTCCTTCGTGATGTCGGCTTCGTTCACCAACCAGACGCTGGCGCAGATCGAGCTCTTCACCAAGCCCGACCAGTATTCCAACCAGGTCTATATCCTGCCGAAGCATCTCGATGAAAAGGTCGCACGCCTGCATCTCGACAAGCTCGGCGTGAAGCTGACTGAGCTTTCTGCGGAACAGGCTGCCTATATCGGCGTCTCGCCGAAGGGCCCGTTCAAGTCCGACCACTACAGATATTGATTTGATCGTTAATATCCACAAGATGTAGAAGCCGCGGCATTGACAAATGCCGCGGCTTATTTTTTGGACGCTCCCTTCCCGCAGATTCCCTTCCGAAGTATTGTTTTAAGACTTGATTCGTGGCGCCGGACCCTGTCCGACCGCTGCGAAAATGGGATGTCTTGTCGTAATGCGGCACATTGAAGGACGGAGACATACCGCGGATGTCGGAAATGAAAAGCAGCCTGCCCGGTCAGGCGGATGATGGCGCTCGCGCCGATCGCCGCCCGCTCATGGCAGGCCAAGGATATCAATCTGCAACGGCGCACGAGGCCGTAAAGCAAGAGCACGGACCATTGGCGCGCTTCCTGAAAAGCTGCGCGGCCGGGACGGCGCTCGCCACCCTGGCGCGGCCGGCTCTGGCACAGGCGGAGCAGCAGGCGGCGGCCTCGGCTCACCTCTTCACATCCTCGCAGGTGATCGGTGTTTCCGTCGTCATCGGCGTCATATCGGCAGCCCTGCTTTCGACGCTGTGGCTGGTGCGCCAGCGCGGCAACCTGGAAAACGAGAGCCGGGAAATCCGCTCGGCGCTCTCCGATGCCCAGCAGCGCATTTCGCAATACCAGGCTCTGATCGCCGACAAGAACCGGCGGATCGTCATCTGGGACGGCAATGCGCGGCCCGAACTGCTCGGCCAGCTTCCGCCCGAGACCGGCGCGCCGCAAGACGGCGAATTCCTGGCCTTCGGCCTGTGGCTGAAGTCACGTTCGGCTTCCGAGCTGGAAAAGGCGATCGACCGGCTGCGCGACGAGGCGCAGAGCTTCGACATGGTGGTCGAAACCATCCGCGACGAGATCCTCGAGGCGCAGGGCCGGGTTTCCGGCGGGCGTGCCTTCGTCCGTTTCGTGGCGCTCAACAATCTGCGCGCCGAGCTCGCAGAGCTCAGGATTGAGCGCGACCGGCTGATGACCTCGATCTCGGCCTTCCAGACCATGCTCGACGCGATCGACATGCCGGCCTGGCAGCGCGACCCGGTGGGCCGCCTCACCTGGGTCAACCAGGCTTATGGCGAGGCGGTCGAAGCGCGATCACCGCAGCAGGCGATCAATGAAGGCCGCGAGATGCTGACGACCGTCGCGCGCGAACGCATTCGCGCCACGACGACGCCGGAATCGCCCTTCCACGACAAGATCTCGACGGTCGTGCACGGCAACCGCACATTCTTCGAAGTCGTCGACGTCAGGGTTCCCGGCGGCTCGGCCGGCATCGCGATCGATGTGTCCGAGATAGAGGCCGTGCGTGCCGAGCTGGAACGGACGCTGAAGAGCCATGCCGAAACGCTCGACCATCTCGCCACGCCGGTTGCCATTTTCGACGGCGACCGCCGGCTGCAATTCTACAACCAGGCTTTCGTCGCGCTTTGGGAGCTGGATATCGCCTTCCTCGAAGGCCGGCCTGACAATAGCGAGCTGCTCGAGCGGCTGCGGGCGGCCAAGAAGCTGCCGGACCAGCTCAACTGGAAAAGCTGGAAGGAAGCCGCGCTTTCCGTCTATCGCGCGCTCGACACGCAAACGGATCTCTGGCACCTGCCGAACGGGCAGACGTTGCGGGTCTTTGCGACCGCCCATCCGCAGGGCGGCGCCACCTGGGTGTTCGAAAACCTGACCGAGCAGGTCGATCTCGAAACGCGCTACAACACGCTGGTCAAGGTGCAGGGCGAAACGATCGACCATCTTTCCGAAGGTGTGGCGGTGTTCGGTCCTGACGGACGCATCCGCCTTTCCAACCCGGCCTTTCGCGCGCTTTGGGGGATCACCGAAACCGAAGGCAAGCCCGGCACCCATATCCGTGCGCTGGGCGAGGCCTGCGCCCCGTCCTATGACCGGCCGGACGGCTGGAAGACCTTCGCGGAACTGATCACCAGCTTCGACGACGAACGCCGCTCGGGCCAGGGAACACTGGAACTCTTCTCCGGCCTCGTGCTCGACTATGCCGTCATCCCGCTGCCGAACGCCCAGACCATGCTGACCTTCGTCAACATGACGGACAGCGTGCGCGCCGAGCGCGCGCTGACCGAGAAGAACGAAGCGTTGCGCAAGGCCGACGAGCTGAAGAACGACTTCGTCCAGCACGTTTCCTATGAACTGCGTTCGCCACTGACCAACATTATCGGCTTCACCGATCTCCTGCGCACACCGGGCGTCGGGCCGCTTACCGAACGGCAGGCCGAATATATCGACCACATCTCGACCTCGTCCTCGGTTCTCCTGACGCTCGTCAACGATATTCTCGACCTTGCGACCGTCGATGCCGGCATCATGCGCCTCAATTATGCGGATATCGATCTCAACGGCCTGCTCGACGACGTCTCGATGCAGATCGCCGATCGGCTCCACGAAAGCGGTGTCGCGCTTGAAATCACCGCGCCCGCCTATCTCGGCTCGATCGTTGCCGATCCGCAGCGGCTGAAACAGATCCTTCTGAAGCTTCTGTCCAATGCGGCGAATTTCTCGCCCGAAGGCACGTCGATCTCGCTGGAATGCCATCGCGAAGGCACGGATTTCGTCTTCGCCGTCAGTGATCGCGGCCCCGGCATCTCACCCGACATGATCGCGACCGTCTTCGACCGTTTTGCCACGGGAGCGAAAAGCGGCAAACGCGGCGGCGCCGGCCTCGGTCTCTCGATCGTCGACAGCTTCGTCAGTCTGCATCATGGCGATGTGACGATCGACAGCGAGCCGGGCAAGGGGACGACCGTCGTCTGCCGTATCCCCTCGGTCGATGTACCGCATTCAGCTGCCGCCGAATGACGACCAGCGATGCGATCTCGCTTTTCCTGAAAGACGAGGTGGCCACCATCCGCCTCGGTGAGGACCTGGCGCTGGCCCTGAAGGCCGGCGATTGCCTTGCCCTTTCCGGCGATCTCGGCGCGGGGAAATCCTCGCTCGCCCGGGCGATCCTGCGCGCCATGGCCGATGACGAGGGGCTCGAGGTTCCGAGCCCGACCTTCACGCTGGTGCAATCCTATGATCTGCGCATCGCTGTTTCGCATTTCGATCTCTACCGGCTCGGCGATCCTGCCGAACTGAGGGAGCTTGGCTTCGACGAGGCCCTGCAGAACGGCATCTGTCTCGTCGAATGGCCGGAGATGGCGAAGAGCGAACTGCCCGCGGAGCGAATCACCCTGACGCTGGCGCATGAAGGCAGCGGCCGGCGGGCGACGATCGAAGCTGCTGGCGCGCAAAATACACGCATCCACCGCGTCCTGGCGATCCGCGATTTCCTTGACGGTGCAGGTTATCCCGAAGCGAGACGCCGATTCCTGACCGGTGATGCCTCGTTGCGCGCCTATGAGGCGATCTATCCGAAGGCCGGGAACCGACGCATCATCCTGATGGACTGGCCGCCGCTTGCTGAAGGCCCGCCGGTTCTCGACGGCAAACCCTATCCCAAAGTCGCGCATCTCGCCGAAAACGCTTATCCCTTCGTGGCGATCGCCGATGCGCTGCGCAAGGACGGTTTTGCGGCGCCCGAAGTCTACAAGGTGGATTATAACAAGGGTATCCTGCTGATCGAAGATCTCGGCAGCGAAGGCGTGCTGGATGCCCACGGACAGCCGGTTATCGAACGCTATCGCGAAAGCGTTGCCTGCCTGGCCAGACTGCACGCCCTGAAATTTCCGCAGGACATCCCCGTTGGAAAGCGGCATGTCCATCATATTCCTGACTTCGACCGCACGGCGATGAAGATGGAGGTGCGGCTGGTGCTCGACTGGCACCTGCCCTGGAAGCGCCAGGGCGCGCCTACAACGGAAGCCGAACGGGCGGAATATCTGGCGATCTGGGATGCGCTCATCGATGAGCTCGCAACGGCCGAGAAGAACCTGCTACTGCGCGACTTCCACTCGCCGAACATCATCTGGCGCGAACATGAGAGCGGTATTCGCAAGATCGGCCTCATCGATTTCCAGGACGCGATGATCGGACCAACGGCCTATGATCTTGCCTCGATCGTCCAGGATGCGCGCGTAACGATCGAGCCGAACCTCTTCCGGCAGCTGATGGATGATTATCTGAGGCTTCGCCGCGCAGAGAGCGGTTTCGACGAAGCCGGATTTATGAAGGCCTGGGCGATCATGTCTGCCCAGCGCAACTGCAAGCTTGCCGGCCTCTGGGTGCGACTGTTGCAGCGCGATGGCAAACCGAGCTATCTGAAACATATGCCGCGCACGCTTTCCTATCTGAACGTCGCGCTTGAGCATGAAGCGCTTGCCCCCTTGCGCGATTGGTGCGCAAGGGCTGGAATAGGCCAGAGCGAATCATAAGTTCCGGATCAGAATGACCATCAGACAAGCCATGGTACTGGCCGCGGGTCTCGGAACCCGAATGCGCCCGATCACCGACATGATCCCGAAGCCGCTGGTGAAGATCGACGGCAAGCCGATGATCGACTACGCGCTGGATTGCCTGGTGGCGGCCGGCATCGAACGCGCCGTCGTCAACGTTCACCACCACGCGGACCAGATGCTCGAACATCTCAGGAATTATCACGGCCTCGACATCGCCATATCGGACGAGCGGGACGCACTGATGAATTCCGGCGGCGGCCTGGCGAAGGGGCTGAGGCTGCTTAGCCGCGACAATATCTTCGTCATGAATGCCGATCTCTTCTGGATCGGCGAACAGCCGGGGCGGCCGACGAACCTGGAACGCTTAGCCGGATTCTTCGATGCCGAGCGCATGGATATGGCGCTGCTTTGCGTCGGGATCGAGGATACGACGGGTCACAATGGCAAGAACGACTTCAGTCTTGCGGCCGATGGCCGGCTGACGCGTTATCGCGACGATCCGTCCAATCCCGTTGTCTATGCCGGCGCGATCGCCATGAACCCGTCGCTGTTCGACGATGCGCCGAAGGATGCCTTCAACCTCAATATCTATTTCGACAAGGCGATCGCGCGTGGACGGCTTTTCGGCATGGTGCTCGAAGGCCATTGGCTGACGGTCGGCACGCCCGAGGCGATCGGCGAGGCGGAGGAAACGATCCGGCGATTGCGGACGTTTGCGTAAGCCATGGCAGAGCGGCACCAGCCACGCATCCTGACGATCCCGGCGGGCCTCTCCTTCCTTAAAACGCTGGCGACGACACTTTGCGACGGCCGATTGACGCCGATTTTCCGGCACGACGCCGATGATCCGCTATCGCTTGCCAAAGTGACGATCTACCTGCCGACCCGGCGCGCCGTGCGTGTGCTGCGCTCCGAATTCGTCGACCTGCTCGGCGGCCGCTCGGCGATCCTCCCCGTCATCCGCCCGCTCGGCGAAACCGATGACGATAGCGGCTATTTCGACGAGGCGCTGCCGGCAACGATCGATCTCGCTCAGCCGCTATCGAATACCGCCCGTCTGCTGGAGCTTGCGCGTCTGATCCTCGCCTGGCGAAACAAGCTGCCGGAGATCGTCCGCCACATTCACTCGGACTCGCCGCTCGTCGCGCCGGCAAGCCCGGCCGATGCGATCTGGCTCGCCCGCAACCTTGCGGAGCTGATCGATTCCATCGAGACCGAGGATCTCGACTGGTCGGAGCTGTCGAAACTCGATACTGGCGATTATGCCGCCTGGTGGCAGTTGACGGCGGAGTTCCTGCAGATCGCCAGCGCCTTCTGGCCCGAGCGGCTGTCCGAGCTCGGCAAATCCTCGCCGGCGCGGCACAGAAACGCCATTCTCCGGGCCGAAGCAAGCCGGCTTTCGGCAACGAAACCCGCCGGGCCGATCATCATCGCCGGTTCGACGGGTTCCGTTCCCGCCACCGCCGATCTCATTGCCGCCGTCGCCCATCTGCCGGAAGGCGTGATCGTGCTTCCAGGTCTCGATCTCTCCATGCCCGAAAGGCACTGGCAGATGGTCGCGCCGGAACCGGCGCCAGGCCAACATGCCAATCCGGCAAGCCGGAGCCATCCGCAATATGGTCTGTCGTCTCTGCTCAAGCGGCTGAAGCTGACGCGGGCCGACGTCACGCTCCTCGACAGACCGGAGGCCGATCTTGAGCGGCGTGCCGAAATCCTGTCGCGGGCACTTGCTCCGGCGGAGGCGACCAGCGACTGGGGAGCGTGGAAAAACGACCTGCCGGCAGGCGCGCTGTCTTCGGCCTTCTCTGACATTTCGCTGATTGAAGCCGCCAATGAGCGTGAGGAAGCAACCGCAATTGCCATCGCGCTCCGGCTTGCGTTGGAGAGGCCGGGACAGGACAGCGAGAGCCGGGCAGCACTCATCACTCCGGACCGCAATCTCGCGCGGCGGGTGATGGCCGAGCTTTCCCGCTTCGGCATCCTCGCAGACGATTCGGCGGGCACACCGCTTTCGGCCATGCCGCAGGGTACCTTGCTGCAATTGCTGCTGGAGGCAGCGCTGCGGCCGGGCGATCCGGTGGCCATCGTCTCGCTGCTCAAACATCCGCTTGCCCGCTTCGGCCTGGAGCGCGGCGCCTTGATTTCCGCTACCGAGGCGCTCGAGCTGCTGGCACTGCGCGGCGGCGTGGCAGAGGTGGATATCAGTACGCTGGAACCGCTGCTCACGCACCAACTTGCCGAACAGGCCCTGGACAGGCACGCGCCGCAATGGCGAAAAGCGCTTTCGCCTGAGGCCGCCGACGCCGCATACGACCTTGCCCGGCGGGTCACACGGGCGACCGAGCCTCTGGCTTCGGCGCTGATGCGGCACCGGCCGGAAGATCGCGGAAGAACAGCGCGCTTCACATTGTCCGAATGGGCGGAACGCACCGGCCGTTCGCTTGAAGCGGTCGCGGTCGATCCGCAAGGCAATCTCGCCGATCTCTGGTCGAACGAAGCGGGAGATGCCCTCGCCGCCCTGCTCGGTGAAGTGATCGACACGGACGGCCAGATGGAGGCCGACGGACCGCAATGGATCGACATCATGGCAGCACTCGCCGCCGGTCATGCGGTGAAGCCACGGGCGCTCAGCCATCCGAGGCTTTTCATCTTCGGCACGCTGGAAGCCCGCCTGCAGAGCGTCGATACGTTGATCCTCGGCGGCCTGAACGAAGGCACCTGGCCGGGACAGACCGCCAACAATCCCTTCATTCCGCGCATGATGAAGACGGAAATCGGCCTCGAGCCGCCGGAGCGGCGCATCGGCCAGCTGGCACATGACTTCGAGATGGCAAACGGCACACGTCATCTGATCTATTCGCGCGCGCTGCGCCAGGGCTCGACGCCGACCGTTGCCTCACGTTGGCTGCAGCGGCTGCTGGCGCTCGGCGGAGAGGCGTTCGAAGCGGAATTGAAGGGACCCGGCAATCGTTTCCTGCAGTGGACCGCTCTCATCGATCGGGGCGACAGTCAGGCGCCGGCGCAACGACCCTCGCCGAAACCGCCGCTGGCGCTGCAGCCGAAATCCTATTCCTTCAGCGAAGTCGGCCGGCTGCGCCGAGATCCCTATGCCATCTATGCCCGTCGCATCCTGCGGCTCGACCCCGTCGACCCGTTCAATCGCGACCCGGGTGCGGCCGAACGCGGGACGCTCTACCACAAGATCATCGACCGTTTCATCCGCGAAGCCCATATCGCCGGCACGCCGGATGCGGCAGCGGCGATGGAGCACGTCCTTTCCGAGCTTTTCGACATGGAAAAGTTGCCGCCGCATATCGATGCCGTGTGGCGGCCGCGTTTTCGCGCAGTCGCCCGCGTCTTCCTCGAATGGGAGGCCGGACGGCGACATGGCATCCTGAAAACGTTGACGGAAGTGCGAGGCGGCATGGAACTGGAGCCGATCAATATCCGGCTCACCGGCGTCGCAGACCGGATCGACGTCACCGGACCACACTCGGCCGATATCATCGACTACAAGACCGGCTACAATCCCTCGCCGGCGCAGGCACGCGTGCTTCTCGATCCGCAGCTGGCACTTGAAGCAGCGGCCTTGAGCGCTGGCGCTTTTCGCGATGCCGGCAGCCTCGTGCCGCAGGACCTTCTCTATGTGCGTCTGCGACCGGGAAGCCGCTTTCAAGTCGATACCGTCAACAACGAGAGCTCTGCACGCAGCGACAAGGCCAAATCGGCGATGGATCTCGCCGCTGAATCGATCGACCAGCTGGTCAAATTCGTGGGGTTGCTGCAATCCAGCGAAAGAGGCTTTACCTCGCGGCTGATCCCGGCCCAGCAGTTCGATTTCGGCGGCGATTATGATCATCTCGCCCGCGTCTCCGAATGGTCGACGGCCGAAACCGAAGAGGGCGGCGATGAGTGATGTGACCGCCCTTCCCAACGATGACGATCCGGGCGCCTGGATCGGCTGGACGACAATCCAGCAGGCGATAGCCTCCGATCCGTTTCGGTCGGCATGGGTCTCGGCCAATGCCGGTTCCGGCAAGACGCATGTGCTGACGCAGCGCGTCATCCGGCTGCTCCTATCAGGCGCGCGGCCCTCCGCCATTTTATGCCTCACCTACACCAAGGCTGCGGCGTCGGAAATGTCGAACCGCGTTTTCGAACGGCTGGCGGAATGGGTGGTGCTTGACGATGAAGACCTCGGCCGCCGCATCACGCAGATCGAAGGCGTGGCTCCCGACGGACTGAAGCTTGCCGAGGCTCGTCGGCTGTTTGCCAAGGCGCTGGAGACGCCCGGCGGACTGAAGATCCAGACGATCCATGCCTTTTGCGAGGCACTGCTGCATCAGTTCCCGCTGGAGGCCAACGTTGCCGGACATTTCTCGGTTCTCGACGATCGCGCGGCGTTGACGCTGCTTTCCGATGCGCGCCGGGCGCTGCTGACGGCAACGGCGCCTGACGAAGACAGCGCCCTTGCCGAGGCATTCGCCTACGTGCTCAATCTCGGCGACGAATCCGGGCTGGAGAACCTGCTCGGCGACATCGTCGCCAACCGCAATGCCGTTCGTCGTTTCACCGCGACGGCCGAACAGCAGGGCGGTGTGGAAATGGTTCTGCGCAAAAGGCTCGGCCTTGCCGTCGGCGACACTGAAGACAGGATCGCGGCGCAATATTGGCCTTTGCCGGAGCTTTCGGGCAGCACACTGGAGCTCTATCTCTCGCTTGCCGACCAGAAGGGCGGCGCGAAGGCGCAGGAAGTTGCTTACGGCCTCAGGCTCGCCGGGCGGGAGCGCGATGACGCAAGGCGTGCGCAATTTCTCGAGAAGATCTTTCTGACCGTGAAGGGCGAGCCCAAGGCGGACTCGCAATTCTTCGTCAAGGCCATGCTTGCCGAGGCACCGCAGCTGGCAGAGGCCATCGCCATTGCCCGCGCGCATGTCGCAGCAAGTCGCGACCGGCTGAAGCTGATGCGGATGTACGGCGCCACGCATGCAGCGCTCGTGCTCGCCGATCGGCTGAATCACGACTATGAGGAGTTGAAGAAGCAGCGCAGCCAGCTCGATTTCGAGGATCTGATCAGCCGCACTGCCGACCTGCTGACCAAAAGTGGCGTCGGCCCCTGGATCCACTACAAGCTCGATCGCGGCATCGATCATATCCTCGTCGACGAGGCGCAGGATACCAGCCCGATCCAGTGGAGCGTCATCCAGTCGCTCGCCGAAGATTTCTTCTCCGGCGAAAGCGCCCGGCCGACCGTGCGCACGCTGTTTGCCGTCGGCGACGAAAAGCAGTCGATCTATTCCTTCCAGGGGGCGCGGCCCGAGCGTTTTTCCGAGGAGAGCGACCGGACGCGGCGGCGCGTTTCCGATAGCGGGCAGAGTTTTTCCTCCGTGCGGCTGCCACTGTCGTTCCGCTCGACCTCAGACGTACTCGAGGCGGTTGACCACATTTTCAAGACAGCCGAGAATGCGCGCGGCCTCAGCGCGCTCGGCGAACCGGTCGTGCATCGTTCAAGCCGCATCGGACATCCCGGCGCCGTCGATCTCTGGGAAATGGTTGCGCCGGAAGCGGTGGTGAAGGAGGAGGACTGGACGGCGCCCTTCGATGCGACGCCGGAAAGCGCGCCGGCCGCGATCCTCGCGCGGCGGATCGCCCATTCGATCGGCACGCTTGTTGGCCGGGAAACGATCGTCGACAAAGGCAAGGAGCGCTTGATCGAGGCGGGCGACATCCTGGTGCTGGTGCGCAAGCGCGATGCCTTCGTCAATGCGTTGACGCGCGCGTTGAAGCGCCGCGGCGATATTCCCGTCGCCGGCGCGGACAGGCTGGTGCTGACCAGCCATATCGCCGTGCAGGATCTGCTGGCGCTCGGCCGTTTCCTGCTTCTGCCGGAAGACGATCTTTCGCTCGCCGCCGTGCTGAAGAGCCCGCTTTTCGATCTCTCGGAGGACGACATCTTTGCGATCGCCGCGTTGCGCGGCGACAATGAAAGCGTCTGGAGCCATCTCAAAAGCTTCGCCGCCGACGGCACCGAACGTTTCCGCGCTGCCGTCGAGAGGCTGGAGCTGTTTCTCCGGCAGTCCAGGAGCCTGTCGGTCCATGATTTCTATGCGCGCGTGCTGGGCAACTATGGCGGGCGGCGGCAATTCCTTGCCCGTCTCGGCACCGAAGTCAGCGATATTCTCGACGAATTCCTGACCTTCACGCTCGACCATGAGAGCTCCGGCCTTCCCGGGCTGCAATCCTTCATCTCGACGCTGGAGCTCGAAGCCCCGGTAATGAAGCGCGAGCAGGACAAGGGGCGCAACGAGGTGCGGATCATGACGGTGCATGCCTCCAAGGGTCTTGAAGCACCGATCGTTTTTCTTGTCGACGGCGGTTCGAAGGCCTTCACCCATACCCATCTGCCGAAGCTTCGCCTGATCGAGACCAGCCCCGACGAACCACCGATGCCCGTCTGGGTTCCTGTCTCCGATCTGGCCAATTCGCTGACCCAGGACGATGCCGCACGTATCCAGATGCTGGCGGAAGAGGAATACCGCCGGTTGCTCTACGTCGCTATGACGCGCGCCGCCGACCGGCTGGTCGTCTGCGGCTATCGTGGCGTGCGTGTGAATAACGACACCTGGCATATGATGATCTCGACGGCCCTGCGCGACGACCATCCGCATGTGGAGGCGACCACATTCTCCGGTCCCGATGGGGAATGGCCGGGCGTCAAATGGCGCGTGCCGCGGGTGGAACGACGCTTCGAGCGTACCGATAGCACCGAAGAGCGCGGCAGCGAGGAGACCTTGCCCGACGGTCTGTTGCGGCCATTGCCGCCGCAGGCTGAGCTGCCCCGGCCGCTCAGTCCTTCCGGCGCCGGGACGATCATCGATGAAGACGAGGGCGGTCTGCTGATTGTCTCGCCGCTGTTCGGCGAAAAGGAGCGCAGCGATCGTTCGCTGGAAAAGGGCAGGCTGATCCATCGCATGCTGCAGGCGCTTCCCGAAATTCCGCTTGGCGAACGGCCTGACGCGGCGAGCCGTTATGCCGAAAGGGCGGCTCGATTCTGGCCGGAAGCCGAACGGCGCAAGCTTGTCGATTCGGTTCTGAAACTATTGGACGAGGAAGGCCTGCAGGCTGTTCTCGGTGCGCAGGCCCAGCCCGAAGTCTCGATCATGGGAACATTGACGCTCGAAGACCGGCGCTATGCCGTCTCCGGCCGCATCGACCGGCTTGCCGTTCTTGCCGATCGCGTCGTCATTCTCGACTACAAGACCAATCGGGTACCGCCAGCAACAGAAGAAGCTATCCCCTTCGCGCACCGGGCACAGCTGGCGATCTATCGCGAGATCCTGGCGCCGCTCTATCCTCACAAGCGTATCGATTGCATGCTTGTCTATACCGAGAACGCTTCGCTCTACACGCTGAGCGAAAAGGCGCTCGGTTTGGCGCTTGCAGCGGTCAAGACAAAGTGAAATACCGGACATTGAAAGTTCGGCACCGCACCATCACATGTGGTTCAACACCCAATTCCGTTAAAGGAGCAGCCCATGGCTACCGTGAAAGTCGATATCAATAACTTCCAGTCGGAAGTTCTGGAATCCGCAGAACCCGTCGTCGTCGATTTCTGGGCCGAATGGTGCGGCCCGTGCAAGATGATTGCTCCGAGCCTCGAAGAAATCGCCGTCGAGATGGAAGGCAAGGTCAAGGTCGCCAAGCTGAATATCGATGAGAACCCGGAACTCGCTGCACAGTTCGGTGTGCGCTCCATTCCGACCCTTGCAATCTTCAAGGGCGGCGAAGTTGCCGATATCTCGGTCGGCGCAAAGCCGAAGACGGCTCTTTCGAACTGGATTTCGAGCGCTGCCTGATTAATATCGACGAATTTATATCACATTGACGAAAAAGCCCGGCTCGACCGGGCTTTTTTTCATTTCGCAGCCTTCATTTTGGCGGCGTGCCGTTGTCGGCAAGCACGTCGCCGACAAGATAGAGAGAGCCGCCGACCAGGATGCGCGGCGGCAATGCCTCCGGGTCGGCGACGGCTTTTATCGCTTCCAGCGCATCGCCGACCGTCGACATCGGTTCGGCAACCAAGCCGGCATCATAAGCGGCATTCGACAATATCACCGGGTCGACCATCGCTTCGCTGCCGCGGATCGGCACGCAGAAAACCTTCTCGACCAAGCCGGCAAAGGCCTTGAAATAACCGACCGGATCCTTGGTGTTGATCATGCCGATAATCAGAAAAAGCGGCCGAGACTGGCGCTCCTCGAAAGTGGCCATGGCTTCGGCGATCACTTCGCCGGCACCGGGATTATGCCCGCCATCGATCCAGATCTCGGCGCCGGCGGGTGCATGCGGCAGCAGCCGGCCCTCGCTCAGGCGCTGCAGCCGGCCCGGCCATTCGACCGAACTCATCGCCTTTTCCATCATCGTCTCGGTGACGGTGAAACCCGCCGCCTTGACGGCACGAATGGCAGCGGCGGCATTGGCATATTGATGGCGGCCGGGAAGGCGCGGCAGCGGCAGGTCGGCAAGGCCGAACTCGTCCTGGTAGACGAGCCGGCCATATTCCTCATGCGCCATGAAATCCTGCCCGAAGACGGCGCTCGGGCAATGCAGCCGTTCGGCCGTCGACATCAGCACGTCGAGCGCTGCGTCATATTCCTGATGACCGATGACAACGGGAAATCCCGGTTTCATGATGCCGGCCTTTTCGGCCGCGATCAGCTCGACCCTGTCGCCGAGATAGGGCTGGTGATCCAGCGAAATCGGCATGATCACCGAGACGGCCGGATCGGAAATGACATTGGTGGCGTCGAACCGGCCGCCGAGACCGACTTCGATGATCGCGGCATCGGCCGGATGTTCGGAAAACAGGATGAAGGTGACTGCCGTCAGGATTTCGAAGACGGTGATCTGCTGTCCTGCATTGGCATCGGCCACGCGACGCACGGCCTCGGCAAAGACGGCGTCGTCGACAAGCTGTCCGCGTCCGCCCTTGACGCCGATGCGATAACGCTCGTGCCAATTGACGAGATGCGGTGAGGTGTGGACGTGAGCGCTGTAGCCGCCGGCTTCGAGCAGGGCGCGGCAGAAGGCGGTGACCGACCCCTTGCCATTGGTGCCGGCGACATGAATCACCGGCGGCAGTTTCCTGTGCGGATTGCCGAGTTGATCGAGAAGACGGGTGATGCGATCGAGAGACAGATCAAAGCCCTTGGGATGCAATCCCATGAGCTTGTCGATCTCCTGCGCTGCCTCACTCACCGCGGTTTGGCCTCTGGGTATCAATTCGGCACCCCGCCTGCTTGTCAGTTATCAGGCGCTCGCCGCCAGAGCGATGGCGCCGCCATTCATGTCGTTCGCCGCCGAAACCGGCTTCTTCGTCAGAATCTTCAAGAGGCGCGCCAGCGTTTCCGGAATATCGTGGCGCTTGACGACCATATCGACCATACCATGCTCCAGCAGGTATTCGGCGGTCTGGAAGCCTTCGGGCAGTTTTTCACGCAACGTCTGCTCGATCACGCGCTTGCCGGCAAAGCCGATTTCGGCGCCGGGCTCGGCCAGATGAATATCGCCAAGCATGGCATAGGAGGCCGTGACGCCACCCGTCGTCGGGTTGGTCAGCACGACGATATAGGGCTGGCCGGATTCTTTCAGCATGTCGACGGCAACCGTCGTGCGCGGCAGCTGCATCAGCGACAGGATGCCTTCCTGCATGCGCGCGCCGCCGGAAGCGGGGAACATCACCAGCGGGCACTTTTCAGACGTCGCGCGCTCGAAAGCCTTGACGATCGCCTCGCCGGCGGCCATGCCGAGCGAACCGCCGATAAAGTTGAATTCGTGCACAACGGCCACGAGTTTCAGTCCCTGCACCTTTCCGACACCGGCGAGGATCGTATCCTCCTGTTCGGTCTTCAGGCGGCTGTCGCGCAGGCGATCGCTATATTTCTTCGAATCGCGGAACTTCAGCGGGTCCTGCGCGACCTTCGGCTGCGGCAGCGATTCGAACTCGCCATTATCGAAAAGATCGGCCAGCCGGGCCTTGGCCGGCATCTTCATGTGATAACCCGACGCCGGAATGACCCATTTGTTGCCTTCCAGGTCCTTGTGGAAGACCATCTCGCCCGTTTCCGGGCACTTGATCCAGAGGTTCTCCGGCACTTCGCGACGGCCCAGCATGGAATTGATCCGCGGGCGAACGTAGTTGGTGATCCAGTTCAACTCGAATACTCCTGATAGTCTAAAGCGCGTAGCGATCTTTCAGATGCGCTGCCACGCTTTAGGTCCTAGTTTCCCGCATGTCGTTGCCGCAAAACCGCTGCACACTTTTGCGCGACATGCTTTATTGCCAATGTGGGCAAACTATTCGGCAGCAACAAGGCGCGCCGAACGTGTTCCCGTGGAAAGGCCGCGCACCAGCGTGGCAACCGCCTGAACGGTGTCCGCCGTTGCCTTTCCGTCATGCGTCAAGCTGGTCGCAACCTGATTGACGATCGCGGTGCCGACGACGACGCCGTCGGCCGAACTGCCGATGACCTTTGCATGTTCCGCCGTCTTGACGCCGAAGCCGACGCAGACGGGCAGCTTGGTATGCTGCTTGATGCGCTCGACCGCGCCCGAAACCAGCGACGGATCGGGCAGCGCCGAACCGGTGATGCCATTCATCGAGACGTAGTAGACGAAGCCGGAGGTGTTCTTCAGGACCTTCGGCAGGCGCTTCTCATCGGTCGTCGGCGTCGCAAGGCGGATGAAATTGATGCCTTTGCGGATCGCCGGAATGCAGAGCTCGTCATCCATCTCGGGCGGCAGGTCGACGACGATCAGGCCGTCGATGCCGGCGGCGAGCGCGTCGTCGAGGAATTTCTCGACGCCATAAATATAGATCGGGTTGTAGTAACCCATCATCACGATCGGCGTCGCATCATTGGTCTTGCGGAAATCGGCCGCCAGCTGCAGCGTCTTCTTCAGCGTCTGGCCGCCTTTCAGCGCCCGTTGGCCGGCCAGCTGGATCGCCGGGCCGTCGGCCATCGGATCGGAAAAGGGCATCCCGAGCTCGATGATGTCGGAGCCTGCCTCCGGCAGCGCCTTCATGATGCCGAGCGAGGTGTCGTAATCGGGATCGCCGCCCATGAAATAGGTCACAAGCGCCGGACGGCCCTCGGCCTTCAGCTCGGCAAAGCGTTTGTCCATGCGTGCGGTCATGTCTTACAGTCCCATTCCCAGAATCTTGCCGACGGTGAAGATATCCTTGTCGCCGCGGCCGGAGAGGTTCATCAGGATGATCTCGTCCTTGCCCATCGTCGGTGCGCGTTTGATCACCTCGGCAATCGCGTGCGAGGGCTCGAGCGCCGGGATGATGCCTTCGAGGCGGGTCAAGGTCTGGAAAGCCTCGAGCGCTTCGTGATCCATGATCGGCACATAGTCGACGCGGCCGGTATCGTTCAGCCAGGAATGTTCGGGGCCGATGCCAGGATAATCGAGACCGGCCGAAATCGAATGGCCTTCCTTGATCTGACCGTCGCCATCCTGCAGCAGATAGGTGCGGTTGCCGTGCAGCACGCCCGGCGAACCGGCAGTGATCGAGGCGCAATGTTCGTCGCCCTGCAGACCCTTGCCGCCGGCTTCGACGCCGACCATCTTGACAGAGGGATCATCCAGGAAAGGATGGAAAATGCCGATGGCGTTCGAGCCGCCGCCGACGGCAGCGATGACCAGATCCGGAAGACGGCCTTCGGCTGCCAGCATCTGCTCTTTCGCTTCGATGCCGATCACCGACTGGAAATCACGGACCATCTCCGGATAGGGATGCGGACCGGCTGCCGTTCCGATCAGGTAATAGGTATCCTCGACATTGGTGACCCAGTCGCGAAGTGCCTCGTTCATGGCGTCCTTCAGCGTGCCGCTGCCCGCCGTGACCGGCTTGACTTCCGCGCCGAGCAGCTTCATGCGGAAAACATTCGGCGCCTGACGCTCGACGTCGGTGGCGCCCATATAGACGACGCAGGGAAGGCCAAAGCGGGCGGCAACGGTTGCGGAGGCGACGCCGTGCTGACCGGCACCGGTTTCGGCGATGATGCGGGTCTTGCCCATGCGCTTGGCGAGCAGGATCTGGCCGATGCAGTTGTTGATCTTGTGCGAGCCGGTGTGGTTCAGCTCTTCGCGCTTGAAATAGATCTTGGCGCCGCCGAGTTCGGCCGTCAGCCGCTCGGCGAAATAGAGCGGGCTCGGGCGGCCGATATAATGCGCGCCGAGATGCTTCAATTCGGCCTGGAACGCCGGATCGTTCTTTGCCCTGTTCCACTCGTCCTGCAGATCAAGGATCAACGGCATCAATGTTTCGGCCACGAAACGACCGCCATAGATGCCGAAACGGCCATCTTCATCGGGGCCGGAACGGAAGGAATTCGGTTTAGGCGTCTCGTTCACTCTCAACTCCCTGAGGCCATCATCGGCGCATTCGCCTTTTCGACCGCGTCAAAAAATTCATCGATCTTCGCGACGCTCTTCACGCCAGGCGCAGTTTCGACTCCCGAGGAGACGTCGATACCCGGTGCCTTGGTGATGAAAAGCGCCTCGGCGACATTGTCCTTGTTCAGCCCGCCGGAAAGCATGTAATCGACGCTGCCGTCAAGCCAGCTGAGAAGGCTCCAATCGAAGGAAATACCGTTGCCGCCAGGCAGTTCCGAACCCTTCGGCGCTTTGGCGTCGAAGAGGAAACGGTCGGCGATGCCGATATAGGCCTCGACGCGCTTCAGGTCGTCTGCCGTGCGGACCGAAAAGACCTTCATCACAGGCAGACCATAGAGCGCCTTTATGGTCAGCACATGTTCAGGGCTCTCGTTACCATGAAGCTGGAGCATATCCGGCTTCAACAACGATACGATCTCGTCGAGTTCGTCATTGGTCGGATCGACGACGACGGCGACGATCTTCGCCTTGCCGCGCGCAGGTTCGGCCAGTTTTGCCGCCAGGTCCGGCTCGATATAGCGCGGGCTCTTTTCGAAGAAGATAAAACCGATATGGGTCGCGCCGCGTTTCAGCGCACGATCGACAGCCTCAGGCGTCTTCAAACCACAGATCTTGATATCCGGTCTCATGGCAGCGAAGTGACACGAAATGCGGAAAGAGTCGAGCCAATTTGCGACGAACACTGAATTTAGCGCGGCTCTCGGCTAGAGCGCCGCGCATCCAAAGGACGCGCTAAGGACGCTCTATCACTTTAAATCTGCGCATAATGCTTTCCGAAAAATCGATTCCGATTTCGGGGTTACGCGCTAGTCGAAATCGATGGCATGCAACTGGCTGCCATGCCGCTTGAGCCAGGATTTCGCCTCGTCCATACCGGGGCAAAGTTTGCCACAGAGGGCCCAGAAGTGCGGGCCGTGATTCATTTCCTTGAGGTGGGCTACCTCATGGGCGGCGAGATAATCGATCACCGACGGCGGCGCCATGACGATACGCCAGGAAAAGCTCAGATTTCCCTCCGACGAACAGGAGCCCCAGCGGCTACGGGTATCCTTCATCGAGATCGAACGGATCGGCGCCCGGATCGTTGCGGCATGCATCGTCGCCAGTCTTGCGAGATCGGCGCGCGCCTCCTTCTTGAGAAAGGCCGCAATGCGCCGTCCGACATGTTCCGGCATGCCGCTGACGCGCAGCACCGGGATGCCGCCTGTGGAAACCACCTCCGTCAGCCCGCGCAAGCTGCCGCTATGCTGGATGCGGTGAGAAACGCCGCGAAGGAGGATCTCGCCGCCATCACGCAGGCCGGTATCGGTCGAAAACTTAGCAAGCTTGGTGAGGAGCCAGCCCTGGTGACGATCGAGGAAGGCATTGACCTCACGCGCCGCAAGGCCTTTCGGCACCGTCATCTTCAAGGCGCGACCGCCCGGTTCGATGCGCAGCGTGATGCGTGTCGCCCGGTCATGCTGCTTGATCGTCAGCGGCATGAGCCGGCCGGCGACATCGAGCGTCCGCATTTCGGGCGGAGCCGGCTTTCGCGCCTTCGACCTTGTTTTCAGAAGCGAGAACATGCGTGTTTTCTATACGATTCGCCGGCAAATCTAAATGATCGCCGGAAGGGCAGACATGGAAAAACCGGCATCGAGAGATGCCGGTCATCATTTCATCGTTCAGGCGTTTACGGCGTCTGATATTCAGCGACCGGGCCGTTGTCATCGCGCTTGGCGTTCCTGCGGTCGCGCATGAAGCGATCGAACTCTTCCTGATCCTTGGCGCGGCGGAGTTCGCGAAGATAGGAGTCGAATTCCTCGCGCATTTCGTCAAGCTTGCGGCGCTCTTCCTCGATGCGGTCGAGTTCGGCCTTGCGCCAGTCGTCAAAGGCGACGTTGCCGGTCGAAAAATGCGGGCGGTGACGGCCATGCGGGCGGTGGCAGGAGGCAAAGAAGCCATCGGTCGCCTGGTTGACGTCACGCTTGAAGCCGCGCAGACGGTCGCCGAAGATGATGTAGGCAAGCATGGCAAGACCCAGAGGCCAGAAAACCATGAAGCCGAGAATCATCAGGGCAATGGTAGCCGGAGTCCAATCCGGTCGAAGCAATGCTGACTGGTTCATCGTGCGGGTATCCCTCGCTTTCCGCGCCCGGCAGAATACCGAACGCTGAAATCGATGTGGTTACCACAATAACCGCCTTCAAGACGATTGCCCACGAAATCGGACAAGGCCTTGAATCCGTTTTGCTAATTCAGCTGTCCCTGATTCAGCCCGTCCGGCCGCCCTTGATGACACGCGGGATGGGAGGCTTGACGGCGGAACGGGAATGCTGGCGGACGAAATCGATGATGCGCGGCGCGATCTCGCGGCGGAAACGCGAGCCGTTGAAAACACCATAATGGCCGACATCCGGCTGAAGATAATGCATGCGCATATCTTCGGGAATGTTCACGCAGATGGTCTGCGCCGCCTCCGTCTGGCCGACCCCTGAGATATCGTCATTCTCACCTTCGACGGTCAGCAGCGCCACGTTGCGAATGGCCGCCGGATCGACGCGTTTGCCGCGATGCATCAGTTCGCCCTTCGGCAGCGAATGCTTGATGAAGACCTCCTCCACCGTCTGCAGATAAAATTCGGCGGTCAGATCCATGACGGCGAGATATTCGTCGTAGAAATCGCGATGTCTTTCCGGCTCGCCGTCGTTCTTCACGAGATGCATGAAGAATTCCTTGTGCGCGACGAGATGGCGATCAAGATTCATCGACATGAAGCCCGAAAGCTGCAGGAATCCTGGATAGACCGGGCGCATGAAGCCCGGCTGCGGCCAGGGCACGTTCATGATGACATTGTCGGAGAACCACTGCAGCGACCGCTCCTGGGCGAGCTTGTTGACCGCCGTCGGATTGATGCGTGTGTCGATCGGGCCGCCCATCAGCGTCATCGACGCCGGCGAAAGCGGATCCCTGGCTTGTTCCATCACGGCAGCGGCTGCCAGCACCGGAACGGAAGGCTGACAGACGGCGATGACATGCGTGTCCTGACCGAGGAAATGCAGCATCTCGATAACGTAGTCGACGTAATCGTCGAAATCGAACGTGCCTTCTGTCATCGGCACCATGCGGGCGTCGATCCAGTCGGTGATGTAGATATCGGCACTCGGCAGCAGCGCCTCGACCGTGCCGCGCAGCAGCGTGGCATAGTGGCCGGACATCGGCGCGACGATCAGGATGCGTGGATCATTGCCGCGGGCGGCTGGAATACTGCGGGCGAAATGCAGAAGATTGCAGAAGGGTCGCGACCAGACGACCTCTTCGCGGACGGACACCGTCTTGTCACCGATCGTCGTCTGCTTCAGTCCGAATTCCGGTTTCCCGTAGCGGCGCGTCGTGCGTTCGAACATTTCGAGACTTGCCGCCATCGTCCGGCCGAATGGCGTATGGGAGAACGGGTTCAGCGGATTGGCATAGGCAAATCGCATGATATCGGCCGCGGCGCGAAACGGCGCCATGGCGGCATGGTTCAATTCATAAAGCTGATAAAACATTGGAAGGCGCCACCTTTCTCTATCGAAAAGATGACACCGATTGAGAGGCATCGACTCTTTTCGTAACGCGGGCACGTAACGCAGACTAACAGGTTTTTGTTGCACAGCAACATTGACGCACCAGACCCGCACAAGAAATGCCGGAGAATTGATCCCCGGCATCATAATCGACCTGAAAACTTAAGTTTCTCAACAGGAAGCGTCGTTAACGATCCGCTACGAAGGTCTGTTTCTGCGTGCCGAGACCTTCGATTCCGAGTTCGACCACGTCGCCGTTCTTGAGATAGCGCGGTGGCTTGAGGCCCATGCCGACGCCCGGAGGCGTACCGGTCGAGATCACGTCGCCGGGACGCAGCGACATGAACTGGCTGAGGTAGGAGACGAGGAAAGCAACGCCGTAAACCATCGTCTTCGATGAACCGTTCTGCATCTTCTGACCGTTGACCGTCAGCCACATGCCGAGGTTTTGCGGCTCGGCAATTTCATCCTTGGTCACGAGCCAGGGGCCGATCGGGCCAAACGTGTCGCAGGATTTGCCCTTGGTCCACTGACCGGAACGCTCGGTCTGGAAAGCGCGCTCGGAAACGTCGTTGGAAACGCAATAACCGGCGACATAATCCAGCGCTTCGGCTTCCGTCACATATTTGGCGGTTTTGCCGATGACGACGCCGAGTTCGACTTCCCAATCGGTCTTTTCCGAACCGCGGGGGATGACGACATCGTCGTTCGGTCCGACGATTGCGGATGTTGCCTTCATGAAGATGATCGGCTCGGGCGGCACGGTCGCACCTGTTTCGGCAGCATGATCCGAATAATTCAAGCCGATGCAGATGAATTTGCCAGTGCCCGCGACGCAGGCGCCAATGCGGCCGGGTGCGATTTCCGGAAGGCTCTTCGGATCGATGGCCGCAATCTTTGCAAGGCCTGCCGGTCCGATCGCTTCACCGCCGATATCGGCGACATGACCGGAGAGATCGCGGATCTTGCCATCGGCATCGAGAAGTGCTGGTTTTTCACCGCCTGCTTCGCCAACACGCATCAGCTTCATGGAATTCCTCCTCATCGAAAACGGATTTGCAGCCACCTATGAACGAATTATTCATCGGTGTCATTACGGCTTTCCCAGGAAGCGGTACGGCTTTGCCGCGATTCGGATGATTTTCTGCCGAAAACCGCCGGTACCTGCCGGCATCATGCTCTAAAAATTTCCGCCAGATCGGGGCCGGAGGGAATGATCTTCGTCGGATTGAGGCTTTCGATCGAATAGTAGCCGCGCTTGATATGATCGAGATTCACCGTTTCACCGATGCCCGGCCAATCCAGCATTCGGCGGCAGAAGGCGCGCAGATTGGCATAGTCGGAAAGCCGGCGCAGATTGCATTTGAAGATGCCGTGATAGGCGACGTCGAAGCGCACCAGCGTTACAAAAAGCCGGATATCGCTCTCGGTGGGATGATCGGCGAAGAGAAAAGACCGGCCCTCGAACTGCTGCTCGACCCAGTCGAGGCAGGCAAAGACATCGGCAAAGGCTTCTTCGTAGGCGATCTGCGTGGTGGCGAAACCGGCGCGGTAGACACCGTTGTTGAGGGCAGGATAGATGCGATCGTTGAAAGCATCGATCTCGGTGCGCCTCTCCGCCGGGTAAAGATCGATCGGATTTTTTGCCAGACCGCCGAAGCCGCTGTTCAGCATACGCAGAATATCGGCGGATTCATTGTTGACGATGGTCTTTTTCTGTTTGTCCCAGAGAACCGGCACGGTGGCCCGGCCGGTGAAATCCGGTGCTGCCCTGGTATAGATTTCATGCATATAGGTTACGCCGTTGACGTGATCCTGCGTCGCGCCGGGATAATCACCGAAGCGCCAGCCCTGCTTGCCCAGCAGCGGCTCGACGACCGAGATCGAGATGATATCTTCCAGGCCCTTGAGCTTGCGGCCGATCAGGGTGCGCGAGGCCCAGGGGCAGATATAGGCGACATAGAGATGGTAACGGCCGGCGCTGGCGGCAAAGCCGGCTTCGCCGGTCGGCGCGGCGCTGCCACCCGGGGTCACCCAATTGCGGAAACTCGAGGTCTGGCGGATAAAGCCGCCCTTTTCGTCCTTTGCCTGAACGGGCTGCCAGTCTTCCGTCCATTTTCCGTTCACCAGCATGCGCAACTCCCCGATCGATTGACGAAATGGTTCATTATCCTGCTTCGACGCCGGCGTGATGCCGCGTTTATGAAGACAGTCTGTACACCCAAACTGCGACGATGCTGCGCTTGCCAAGCCCGGTGAAGCAGGAAATATGTCTCTGCTATACAAAATGACGTGGAGTTCGAAATGCATCTCTCGAAGGCCGTCGTGCCGACCGAACATGCAAGCCGCTACCTGCAGCAGCTCTGCAAACACTGGAGCCACAAGTTCAGCGTCGATTTTGATCCTCTGAGGGGCCGGGTGCCGTTCAGCGATACGGCCGAGGTGACGTTTGCGGCCGACGATGCGACGCTGACCATGACACTTTCCGTCGCCGATCCCTCGCAACAGGAAAGGATGCAGCACGTCATCGACGATCATCTGAAGCGCTTTGCCTTCCGCGAAGAACTCGACATCGTCTGGACGGACTAAGCCCAGCCCCCGATCCAAATTTTCTGCCCCGAACCCTGGAACAAGCATGACGAAGAGCAATCACCGCGAATCCGACTATCCGATCAATCCGATGTTTCTCGACCGCTGGTCGCCGCGCGCCTTCACCGGCGAAATCATCGAGGAGGCGCAGCTGCTCGGTCTGCTCGACGCTGCCCATTGGGCGCCGTCCTCAGCCAACCACCAGCCATGGCGCTTCATTTATGCGCTCAAGGGTTCAGGGCATTGGGAGAAATTCGTCGCATTGCTCGTCGACGCCAACCAGGAATGGGCCAGGAATGCGTCGGCGCTGATCTTCGTCGTGTCGCGTGCCTTCACCGGGGCTGCCGGCTCAGCTGAGGAAAAGCCGAGCTACACCCATTCCTTCGATGCCGGTGCGGCATGGGGGCATCTGGCGATCCAGGCGCGCCTCTCCGACCTTTACGCCCATGGCATGGGCGGCATCAAGCATGAAGAGATCAGGCAGGCTTTCGCCATTCCCGAGGGATACCGGGTCGAAGCAGGCGTCGCCATCGGCCGCCTGGCCGACAAGAGCGTTCTTTCCGAACGCAATCAGGCGCGCGAATTCCCCAGCCAGCGCAAGCCGCTCTCCGAGGTCGCCTTCAACGGGCGCTTCGTCGCGAATTGAGCGAAGCCAAAGGCCAAGCAGATATCGGGCAAACGAAAGCCCCGCCATCCTAAAGATAGCGGGGCCATTTATTTCGGAAATATCAATTAGATATCGAGATTTGCGACGCTTAGCGCATTGTCCTGGATGAATTCGCGCCGCGGCTCGACTTCGTCCCCCATCAGGCGGGCGAAGAGACCATCGGCGTCGGTGGCGTCGTTGACCCTGACCTGCAGCAGCGAGCGCACGTTCGGATCGAGCGTCGTTTCCCAGAGCTGCTCGGCATTCATCTCGCCAAGACCCTTGTAGCGCTGCATGGTGAGGCCTTTGCGGCCGCTTGCGAAGATTGCATCGAGCAGGGCGCGCGGGCCGGAGATTTCGACGTCGCCTTCGCGGCGATGCAGCGATGGCGGCGTCTGATAGATTTCCTTGAGGCGTGCCGTCAGCTGGTCGATGTGACGGGCATCCGAGGAACCGATCAGCGCCATGTCGAGCACAACGAGTTCCTTGACGCCGCGGACCATGCGCTCGAGGCGCAGGCCGCCATCGGTTGTCAGATCGCCCCGCCAGCCGCGCTCGGTTTCCTCGGCGATGATATCGAGGCGTCCAGCCACTTCGTTTGCCAGCGCCAGCGCCCTCCCCGGGTCGCTGGCGAGCTCGGCATTGAGCGCGCCGGCAATCGCCGCTTGTTCGACGGCGGAACGATTGTAGCGCGAATGGAGATTGTCGAGCAGCGCGCGCATACGCAGGGCATCGAGGATGACCTCGCGCAGATCCTGGCCGGTGCGAACCTCGCCGCTACCGAGCCTCAGCGAAGCATCTTCCAGGCCTTGGCTGATGAGATATTCTTCGAGCGCCTTCTCATCCTTCAGATACTGCACCGACTTGCCGCGCGAGACCTTATAGAGCGGCGGCTGGGCGATATAGAGATGACCGCGCTCGATCAGTTGCGGCATCTGGCGGAAGAAGAAAGTGAGCAGCAGGGTGCGAATATGGGCGCCGTCGACGTCAGCGTCCGTCATGATGATGATCTTGTGGTAGCGCAGCTTTTCGACATTGAACTCGTCCTTGCCGATGCCGGTACCGAGCGCGGTGATCAATGTGCCGATTTCCTGGCTCGACAGCATCTTGTCGAAACGGGCGCGTTCGACGTTCAGGATCTTGCCGCGCAGCGGCAGGATCGCTTGGTTCTCGCGCGAGCGGCCCTGTTTGGCCGAACCGCCGGCAGAATCGCCCTCGACGAGGAAGACTTCGGATTTTGTCGGATCACGCTCGGAGCAGTCGGCGAGCTTGCCCGGCAGCGAAGCGATATCGAGGGCGCCCTTGCGGCGGGTCAACTCGCGGGCCTTGCGGGCCGCTTCGCGTGCGGCGGCTGCCTCGACGACCTTGCCGACGAGGATTTTGGCTTCGCTCGGATGTTCTTCAAACCAGGTGTTCAGCGCCTCGTTGACGAGACTTTCGACAACAGGCCGGACTTCCGAGGAAACCAGCTTATCCTTGGTCTGCGACGAGAATTTCGGATCCGGCACCTTGACCGACAGAACCGCGGTCAGGCCTTCGCGGCAATCTTCACCCTGCAGCGTCACCTTTTCCCTTTTGGTGATGCCGGAACTGTCGGCATAGGAAACGACCTGGCGCGTCAGCGCCGCGCGGAAGCCGGCCATATGCGTGCCGCCATCGCGCTGAGGGATGTTGTTGGTGAAGCACAGCACGTTCTCGTGATAGCTGTCGTTCCACCACATCGCGACTTCGACGGTGATGCCGTCCTTTTCGCCGTGGATGGCAACCGGCTTGTCGACGAGCGACTTCTTGGCGCGGTCGAGATAGGCGACGAAAGCCTCGAGGCCACCGTCATAACGCAGTTCTTCCTGCTTGATATCGGAGTGGCGCTTGTCGGTCAGCAGGATGCGGACGCCTGAATTCAGGAAGGCGAGCTCGCGAAGACGATGCTCCAGCGTGCCGTAGTCGAACTCCGTCATGGTGAAGGTGCCGGTGCTCGGCATGAAGCTCACTTCCGTGCCGGTTTCATTCGGCGCGTCGCCCGTAACCTTCAGCGGAGCATCGGCCACGCCATGGGTGAAGCTCATTTCATGGATCTTGTCGTGACGGCGGATCTTCAGCTTCAGCCAGACGGACAGCGCGTTGACGACGGAGACGCCGACGCCGTGCAGGCCGCCGGAAACCTTGTAGGAATTCTGGTCGAACTTACCGCCGGCATGGAGCTGCGTCATGATGACTTCGGCAGCCGACACGCCTTCGCCGGTGTGAATGTCCGTCGGGATGCCGCGACCATTGTCGGTGACGGTGACCGAACCATCCGGATTGAGAGTGACGGTGACGATGTCGGCATGGCCGGCAAGCGCTTCGTCGATCGCGTTGTCGACGACTTCATAGACCATGTGATGAAGGCCGGAGCCATCGTCGGTGTCGCCGATATACATGCCGGGGCGTTTGCGCACGGCATCGAGGCCCTTCAGAACCTTGATGGAATCTGCGCCATATTCGGTGCTTACGCCGTTTTCCGTCGCGGATGTATCGCTCATTCTGTCGAGATTTTCCCTGTTGTCGTAAAGCTGCGGCGCGCCTTGCGAATCACCGGCTTTCTTCACTCTTGTATATAGGTTTTTTGAACCCACTTCCCAATGGCAAGCCCCTAAAACAAGGCATAAAACAGGGGATTATGACGCTTTTCCGTCGCCTTTACCGCCATTTTCGAGAAGAGCCGATAGCCGGCCTATCTCAGCGCTGTCAAGGCTGCGGATTCGCCGGGCCAGCCGGTTGGCAAAATCGGTATATTCGGGGGGCAGGCCGGAGGTGTCGATCACGACGCGCGGGTCCGAAGAACGGGCGAGCAGAAACAGTTCCTCGGCCTCATCCCAGATGATGTTGAAATAACCGGCGATGCGCTGCAGCAGATCGAATGTCGGCAGCCCACGCTTTCCATGTTCGAGCGCCGAGAGATAGGCAGGGGAGACATTCAGTGCCTCCGCCATCTCCTTCTGCGAGACGCCCTTGCGCGCCCGCAGCCTGCGAACCGCCTCTCCGAAGGGTGTCATGGCCTTTCCCCATGCCGCCGCGACAGGCGAATGTAGAGCGCGCCCTCACCGCCATGATGCTGTGCGGCCGGTTCATAGGAGGAGATCAGGTAGCGGAATTCCGGCTTCGAGAACCAAAGAGGCACAGCCCGCTTCAGCGCGCCGTCGCTGCCCATGGAGCTGCCCTTGCCAGTAATGACCAGCACATGGCGCATGCCGCGCTCATGGGCGCGGATCAGGAAATCGAGAAGGATGGCATGGGCCTGGCTCTGCACTAGCCCGTGCAGGTCGATCCGCGCTTCGAGCGCCAGCCGGCCCTTGGCGATCTTCCGCTTGACCGGCTTTTCCAGCGGATGATGCACCCCGGCCGATGGTTTCGCCATTGACGGTGCTGCCGGCTGCGGCGGCGTGGGTGTGGCGGGCGTCTGCTTTTCCTGTTCCCGTTCGGCCGCCGCCTCGGCTTCGGCAAGAAAAGCATCGAGTTCGGTCAACGCCCCCGCCTTGCCGGGCATCGGCCGGGTGCTGCGGGCGACCTTGCCCCAGAGGATCCTCTCGTCGGTGTTGAGCTTGCGATCCCTGGCCATCAGTCGAATCGTCCAGCGGCGGCATTGGGAATGAGGATGACGAAATCGGCCTCGTTGCGGACGGTGCCGGCACTTTCCCCGGCCATATCCCCAGAACCGGTAAAGATATCACCCCGCGCCGGCCCGACGATCGCCGAACCGGTATCGAGCGCCAGCATCAGCCGGCGGAACGGCCGGCCCTGGTCGAGATGGGTGAGGCTTTCGGCGCGAATGAAAAAGGGAAAGCCGAAGGTATGGATCATCCGGTCGACCGCAAGCGCGCGCCCGGCGAGAAGCGGAACCTTGGCGGCGGCGATCGGACCTGCCTGCGGATCGGCAACCGGCGCTTCACGGAAGAAAATATAAGAGCGGTTATGCCATAACACTTCATCGACGTGCTCGGGATTGCGCCCCAGCCAGGCACGGATCGCCTGCATCGAAATCTCCGCCCGATCGATCTCGCCGCGCTCGATCAGCAGCTTGCCGATCGCCGAGAAAGCGTGGCCGGCCTTCGCCGCATAGGTGATGCGGCCGATACGACCATCCTCATAACGCAGGCGGGCAGCGCCTTGCACATGCACGAAGAAGACATCGACCTTCGACTTCGCCCAGGCGATTTCGAGGCCGCGGCCCTCGATAAATCCCTGATCGATGGCGCGGCGGTCCGGATAGGCAGTGACGTGGCCCTCATGCAGACGGCCGAAAGCATAGGCCTTGTCGAGTTCGGCGGGGCGATTGGCGTCGTCGAGATCGATCAGATCGTCCGGACGCCGGTAGAAGGGAAAACGGAAAATTTCGTCCGGCCGCTCCGACACGTCGATATCAGGTTCGTAGAAGGCGGTGACGAAGCCGGCATTGCCGTCCTTGCGGCGAATCAGAAAGGGCCGACAGTGCGTCTCGAAAAAAGCGCGTGCCGATGCCGGAGATGACGGGATGAAATCTCCGGCGGCGGCGAGAAGCGGAAGCAGGTCTTCCGAGCTCAGGCCCAGCGATCCGGTGCGGTACGGTTTGACATCGGTGATCTGCCGCTGGCAGCTTCGCATGACTTCAAAAAGGCCGGAGGGATCATCATCCTTCCAGCCTTCCAGAGTGTCGAAGCTTATTGCCTGCAGGACGAAGTCCGATGCGTGGTCACTCATGTTCCGATTCGGTCGCCACGAGTTTCCAGTTCGGATCGCGCGAGCGGGTGTCGCGGGCAAAGGTCCAGAGGTCGTTGACCTCGGCGACGTTTTCGGCGTCGCCTTCGATCAGCACATCCGCCTTGTCGTAGGTGGCCGATATCAGCTGGCTGACGATGCGCACGGAGATCTGCGCTTCGCTGCCCTTTGTTTCCGCATGGGTGATTTCGGCCTTGTCGATGCCGACGAAAGTGGACTTCACCTTCTCGCCCCGGGCTTCACGCTCGCCGATCGCCGCATCGAAGCCGTCATAGACTTCGCGAGACAGCAAGTTCTTCAGCGTTTTCCGGTCGCCATCCGCATAGGCCATGACGATCATCTCATAAGCCATGCGGGCGCCGTTCAGAAACTCCTTCGGGCTGAAGGCGGGATCGGCCTTGTTCAGCGCACGCAGCGATTCGTTGAGCGGCGTTCCGGGCGCCGCGAAAGCATCGATGGCGGCGAAGCGATCCTCATCCTCCGTCGTCGCATCGCGCCGCGGCAGCGTCACGACCTTGCCGGCTTCGGCCGGAGCCGCATCCCGCGGCGTATAGAGGTCGCGCGGCGGCTTCTCATTTCCTGTACGGCGCCCGAGCACGGAGCGGAGCTGAAAGAAAATCAGCACAGCCGCCACCAGGAAAAATAATGTGATGAAGTCGTTCGAACTCATATCGTATCGCAGCCGCCGTTAACATCTCTGATTTGTACTCCCATATAGTCTGCCTATACAGATGATTCAAATGATGGCTGGCATCTTCGCCGGCGCAAAGAGGAGACCGGCGAGCCCGGGACATGACCGACATGCGTTTTTCGATACTGCCAGCCTTCATTCTGCTGCTGCCGTTCGCCGAAATTGCCGGTTTCGTCGTCGTCGGCCAGGCTATCGGATTGTGGCTGACGCTTGTTCTGGTCATGCTGGGTTTCGTTGTCGGCGTGGTTCTGCTGCGCCGGCAGGGAATCGGTATTTTGCGCCGCATGTCGAGCGAAGGACGAAATGGGGTGATGCCGGGCCGCGACCTGCTGCGGCCGGCGATGAACGTCATCGCCTCGCTGCTCCTGATCATTCCCGGCTTCCTCACGGATATCATCGCGATCCTCATTCTCATTCCGCCGGTGCGTGATCTCGTCTGGCGGGCGATCGCCAAACGCTTCGTCGTCGTCAATGCCAAGGGCGGCTCTTCCTCCGGTCCGCAACCCGATTTCCGCGACCGCAAGCCGAACTCGAAGGTAGTCGATCTCGACGAGGAGGACTATCATAGGGAGCCGGATCGCAACTCGCCTTGGTCCGGCAAGCATCTCGGCGACTGAGGCACTGCGGCTGATCAACCGCGCCAAGCGCCCAGGGTTGTAAGCCCTTCCCTGAAATGTTAGATGGCGGCACCATTCCCATGCCCCTCGAGGAAAAGCCAATGGCAGACGATAACAACAGCAACGGTGCGGCCAACCCCACCCTTTCGATCCTTGCGCAATATACCAAGGATCTGTCCTTCGAAAATCCCGGTGCGCCGCGTTCGCTGCAGGCCCGCGACAAGGCGCCGACGATCAACATCAATGTGAACGTCAATGCCAACCCGCTTTCCGATACGGATTTCGATGTCGTGCTGTCGCTGAATGCCGAAGCCAAGGACGGCGACAAGACGGTTTTCCATGCCGAACTCACCTATGGCGGCGTTTTCCGCGTTGCCGGTTTCCCGCAGGAACACATGCTGCCGGTTCTGTTCATCGAGTGCCCGCGCATGCTTTTCCCCTTCGCCCGTCAGATCATCGCCGACGTCACCCGCAACGGCGGTTTCCCGCCGCTGATGATCGACCCAATCGACTTCACGCAGATGTTCGCTCAGCGCGTTGCCGAAGAACAGGCCCGCGCCAAGGTTCAGGCCGTCCCGAACTGACCGGCTCTTTCTTGTCTGAAATGCGGATGCCCGGGCTGGTCCCGGGCATCTTCAATTGAGGACCGGTTCATTTGAGGACCGGTTTAATCGAGGTTGGCGTATTTCGCCCAGACGCTTTTTTCACCGAGCTTGGCGACGAGCGCCTCATGCGCCTGCTCCTCGGTTTGGCTGAGGCGCGGGGCGAGCGGCCGGGGCCTCTCGAGCACGGCAATCACCACGTCGTCTTCCATCCCCGTGTCACCGCGCACTGCCTGGTTGGATTTGCCGACCATGCCGAGACCGAGGGCTGCCTGCCTGCCGCCGATCATCTCGATATAGACTTCGGCAAGCAGTTCAGAGTCGAGCAGCGCGCCGTGTTTGGTGCGGTGCGAATTATCGATGCCGTAGCGCCGGCAAAGCGCATCGAGCGAATTTGGTCCCATCGGGTGTTTGCGCCGCGCCATTGACAGCGTGTCGAGCACCCGTTCCGGCAGGATTGGCGGCAAACCGATCCGCGCGAATTCCGCGTTGATGAAGCCCATATCGAAGGTGGCGTTGTGGGCAATCCACTTCGCATCGCCGAAGAAGGTAAGGATTTGTTCGGCAATGTCGGCGAAAGGCTGCTTGTCCTTCAGGAATTCATCGGTGATGCCGTGCACGGCGAGCGCATCCGGATGAACCTTCTGATCTCCAGGATTGATGAAAATATGGATCGTGTTGCCCGTGGGGAAATGATTGAAGAGCTCGATGCCGCCGATTTCGATGATGCGGTCGGCGCGGTTGTCGAGGCCGGTTGTTTCCGTATCGAAGATGATCTCACGCATTCCGGAAATCTCCCTTGGCAATCCGCGTTTTCAGGTCGGCGACGATCTCAAGCACTCGTTCCCTCGTCGTCGCGATACTGTGACTGGTATCGACCAGATAATCGGCCCGGCGCCGTTTTTCCGTGTCCGGCGTCTGGCGTGAGAGAATCATCTCGAATTTTTCCTCGGTCATGCCTTCGCGCGCAAGCACCCTTTGGCGCTGAATCTGTGGATCAGTGCTGACGACGACGATGACATCCACTCTTGCCTCGGCGCCAGTTTCGAAAAGTAATGGAATATCGAGCAATACCATGTCGGCGCCGGCGGCGCGTTGCCGTTCCAGAAATTCCGTCTCGCGTTTGCGAACCAGCGGATGGACAATCGCTTCCAGGCGTTTGAAGCCGGCAGGATCAACAGCGAGCTGGCGGCCGAGTTCATGTCGGTCGACGGCTCCATCTTTCATCGTGCCGGGGAAGGCAGCATTCACCAGGGGTGCAGCCTCGCCGGCATAGAGATCGTGGACCACGGCATCCGAATCATTCGCCGGGATTCCGGCATCGGCGAAGAGCCTTGCCGCTGTCGATTTTCCCATTCCGATGGAGCCGGTAAGGCCGATCTTCAGCATCAGTGTGCTTCCATATCCGCGATGATCAGCGCGCGCAGCGGCGCATCGACGACGGGACGCTGGCCGAACCATTTCTCGAATCCGGGCACGGCCTGGTGCAAGAGCATGCCGAGACCGTCGACGATGGGAAATCCTTGCTCTTCCGCCTGCTCCAGGATCGGGGTCTTCAAGGGGACATAAACGATATCGGTGACGACGGCATTGGCTGCAAGAGGCGAGAAATCGAGTTGCGGCGCTGGCTCGCCGTCCATGCCGAGCGAGGTTGTGTTGATGAAGAGGCCGGCGCCGCTCATGACTTCGGCAAGCGCCCCGATCGGGTGGGCCCGAACACGCGGGCCAAAACGATCCGCGAGTTCACGCGCGCGTTCGACGGTGCGGTTGACGACGTGGATCTCCTTGAAACCGCGATCACGGACCGCCTGGATGATCGCCCGGCTGGCGCCGCCGGCGCCAAAGACGACGGCCGTGCCATGCCGGTCCCAGCCCGGATGGCGTTCATCAAGATTGGCGATGAAGCCGCGACCGTCGGTATTCGTCGCATGCAGAGCGCCGTCCTCCAGCCAGAGCGTGTTCGCGGCGCCGAGCTCTTGCGATAGCGCGTCCGGTTTGTCGGCGAGCCGGAACGCCAACTCCTTGTGAGGAATGGTGACATTGCCCCCGGTAAAGCCGGAACTGCCATCCTTCAACGAGTGAATGAAATCGGCAAAGGCCCCGGGCGCCACTTCATGAGCGCGATAACTGCCCGGCAGGCCAAGCGTCTTCAGCCAGTATCCGTGGATCAGTGGCGAGCGCGAATGCTTGATGGGAAAGCCCGTGACAAACGCTTTCGGCCCAAATGTTTCACGTGAATCACCCATCGATCGCTCCGAGTTCTCGCAATTTTTTTAAGAGCGGCAGCATCGGCAGGCCGAGAATGGTGAAATAATCACCCTCGATCTTTTCGAAGAGCTGGATGCCCTCCCCCTCCAATTGATAGGCGCCGACGCTGGAAAGCGCCCGTTCGCCAACCCGCGCCAGATGTCTGGCGATGAACTCCCCCGTCAGCGGCCGCATCGTCAGTTCGGTATGGGCGAGATGTTCCCACAAGACCACGCCATCGCTGACGATGGCGACGGCGCTGTTCAATCGGTGAGTTACGCCGGAAAGTGCCTGAAGATGGCTAGCCGCGTCGGCCAGGTCCTTCGGCTTATGGAAGACGCTGTCGCCGAGCGACATCGTCTGATCCGAACCGATGACCAGGCTATCCGGAAAACGGCGGCTGACTTCCTCAGCCTTGGCTCTTGCCAGGACGAGGGCCACGGCATCAGGCTTAGCGCCGGCTTTTTCCAGCGGCGCTTCGATGGCCCGTTCATCGATCCTTGCGGCATGCGCCTCGAAGGGCAGACCGGCATTTTCCATCAGCATCCGGCGAAAGGGGCTCTGCGATGCAAGGATGAGTTTCGGCGTCATGGGTTCCTCGGCGTGCCGGCTTTTCGTCAGCGCTTAGCGCAGCTTCGGCCGCAGGGCAACGATTGCCGCGGCTGTTTCCTCGATTGAGCGCCGGGTGACGTCGATCAGCGGCCAGTTGTGACGGGCGCAAAGGGAGCGGGCATATTTCAGCTCCTCGGAAATTGCGGCGCGATCGGTGTAGTGTTCGCGATCGAAGCCCTGCGTCACCCCGAGCACACGATTTTCTCGCACCTGGGAAATACGGTCGGTGGTGGCGATCAGGCAGACGATGAGCGGTTTACTCGCGACGAAGAGGCTCTCCGGCAATGGCACGCCATAGACGATTGGAATGTTCGCCGTCTTGATGCCTCGGTTGGCGAGGTAGATGCTGGTCGGTGTTTTCGACGTACGGCTGATGCCGATGATCACGACATCGGCATCGTTGTAATCGTCGGGCATCTGGCCGTCATCGTGATCCATGGTGAAATTCAGCGCTTCGATGCGCGCGAAGTAGCCGGCATTCATCACATGCTGGGCCCCGACACGGCGGCGAGACGGGGCGCCGAGATAGATCTGGAAGGCATTCATCACCGGCTCGAGCACATTCACCGAGGCGACACCCATCTCGATGCAGCGTTCATCGATCAGGCTCGCAAGCTCCCGGTCGACAATAGTGTAGAGCACGATGCCGGGGGCGTCATCGATCGCCTGTAGAACCGGCAGCAGCTGCTTGCGATTGCGGATCAGCGGATAGACATGTTCGATCGGCTGCGCCGATCTGAACTGCGCCGACGCGGCGCGCCCGGCGGAGATCAGAGTCTCTCCTGTTGAGTCAGAAATCAGATGCAGATGAAAGAAGTTCGTTCTGTTCTCCACGCTATTTTCCGCTGCCTGTTGAAAAGACTGGATGAAACAGAGCTACGGCGGCGAGGCAGTCTCGGGCAAGGGAAAACATGCTTCCTTATCCACATTTCGGATTTTGCGGATCAGTTTCGATTGGCCCTGTGGACGATGGGGAAGAGATCTATTTCCTGAAAGCTCGTCCACAGCCTATCCACAGCTATGAGAAAAATCGCCGAGCTGGAAGGATCTGGAATCACTTTCAGATTCGGCTTCTCCCCGAAATTCGGAGGAGATCGGCAAATCCTTCCGATGGTCTTTTGCACGCGCGCGATAAATGGCATCGGCGGTGGATGGATTTTAATCCTTGATAGTCACCGACTCTAAGAAATAGAAACCTTTTAAAAGATCTTTGTTTTTTTATAGGGAAGAAGCGCTTGAGCGATACGCGGCGAAAGATCATGAGGGTTTTGAGTGGCGAAAGCCTCTCCCCTCCTCCTCTCTGGCTGATGAGACAGGCAGGACGTTATCTTCCGGAATATCGGGAGACACGGGCAAAGGCAGGGAGTTTTCTCGATCTCTGCTACACGCCTGAGCACGCCGTCGAAGTGACATTGCAGCCGATCCGCCGCTATGGCTTCGATGCGGCCATTCTGTTTTCCGATATCCTGGTCATTCCAGACGCAATGAAGCGAAATGTCCGGTTCACCGAGGGCCATGGCCCGGAGATGGATCCGATCGATGAAGCCGGGATCGGCAGTTTGAACGGCGAAGAGGTTGTCGATTATCTCAGGCCGGTTCTGGAAACGGTACGGCGGCTGCGTGAAGAGCTGCCAGCGGAGACGACGCTGCTCGGTTTCTGCGGCGCGCCATGGACGGTTGCCACCTACATGATTGCCGGTCACGGCACGCCGGATCAGGCCCCTGCCCGTCTCTTCGCCTACAAGCATGCCCGCGCTTTCGAGCATCTGCTGATGCTGCTTGCCGACGTATCGGCCGATTATCTCGTCGCCCAGATCGATGCCGGCGCCGATGCCGTGCAGATCTTCGATTCCTGGGCAGGTGTTCTCGGCGAGAAGGAGTTCGAGGCGTTCGCGATCAAGCCGGTTGCGCGGATGATCGCTTCCGTCAAATCACAACGGCCGCATGCTCGCATCATCGCCTTTGCCAAGGGCGCCGGCTATCAGCTCAAGACCTATCGCCAGAAGACGGGTGCTGATGCGATCGGCCTCGACTGGTCGGTTCCGCTGGCCTTTGCAGCCGAACTTCAAAAGGATGGACCGGTTCAGGGCAACCTTGATCCGATGCGCGTCGTTGCCGGCGGCCGGGCGCTGGAGGAAGGCATCGATGATATTCTGCAGCATCTCGGCAATGGTCCGCTGATCTTCAATCTCGGTCACGGCATTACACCGCAGGCCGACCCAGAGCATGTGCGTCTGCTGGTGGATCGCGTGCGAGGCGGGGCGTGACGATGGAAAAGCAGACCGATCGGAGATCCGGCGCCTACGCCCGGCGCCGGGCTCATTTTGCGCTGGCCTTCTTTGCGCTGATGGCGGTCGGGCTTTTTGCCTGGAACCCCGATAATCTCTATCTCTGGATCAAGGCGCTGCATATCATTGCAGTCATTTCCTGGATGGCAGGACTGTTCTACATGCCGCGGCTTTTCATCTATCACACCGATGCGGAGCCCGGCTCGGTGCAATCGGAAACTTTCAAGGTGATGGAGCGTCGGCTGCTTCGAATCATCATGACGCCGGCGATGATGCTGACGTGGATTTTTGGCCTCTATCTCGCCTGGTCGGTTTATGGATTCCAGGGCGGCTGGCTGCATGCCAAGATCGGTCTCGTCGTACTGCTGACCGGTGTTCATATGTTCTTCAGCCGCGCCGTCAGGGCCTTCGATCGGGATGAAAACCGCCGCTCGGCGCGCTATTGGCGGTTCATGAACGAAGCCCCGACGGTGCTGATGATCCTGATCGTCATCCTCGTCGTGGTGAAACCTTTCTGAGGAAAATCGTCCTCAGGTTAAATTTGCTTCATTTTAACCAGCCCTCTTGCGGCAGCGATTGCGAGTCGCTATTTTCCGCGCACCTCATCTACGTGGCATGTGTGTAGAGTTCAGTCGTCTGCGAGCCCTTTCGCGGTACCGAATACGACCCAACATCGCCTTTCCCCTTTGAAATTGAAAAGAGTATTGGTCACTTCATGGCTGAAATGAAGCTTCAGGAACTTAAGAGTAAATCCCCGACGGATCTGCTGGCATTTGCCGAATCGCTCGAGGTCGAGAATGCAAGCACGATGCGCAAGCAGGAGCTGATGTTTGCGATCCTCAAGATGCTTGCCAGCCAGGATGTCGAAATCATCGGCGAAGGCGTCGTCGAAGTGCTGCAGGACGGTTTCGGCTTCCTGCGGTCGCCCAATGCGAACTACCTGCCGGGCCCGGACGATATTTATATCTCCCCGTCGCAGATCCGCCGTTTCTCGCTGAAAACCGGTGATACGGTCGAAGGCCCCATCCGTGGGCCGAAGGAAGGCGAGCGCTATTTCGCGCTGCTCAAGGTCAACACCATCAATTTCGACGATCCGGAAAAGATCCGTCACAAGGTTCATTTCGACAATCTGACGCCGCTCTATCCGAATGAGCGCTTCAAGATGGAACTGGATATTCCCACCACCAAGGATCTGTCGCCACGTGTGATCGACCTGGTGGCACCGCTCGGCAAGGGCCAGCGTGGATTGATCGTCGCGCCGCCGCGTACCGGTAAAACCGTGTTGTTGCAGAACATCGCGCATTCGATCACCGCCAACCATCCGGAGTGCTATCTGATCGTCCTGCTGATCGATGAACGCCCCGAAGAAGTGACCGACATGCAGCGTTCGGTTCGCGGCGAGGTAATCTCCTCGACCTTCGACGAACCGGCGGTGCGTCACGTGCAGGTGGCCGAGATGGTCATCGAGAAGGCCAAGCGCCTTGTCGAACACGGACGCGACGTTGTTATTCTGCTCGATTCGATCACGCGCTTGGGCCGTGCCTATAACACGGTCGTTCCCTCGTCAGGCAAGGTCCTGACCGGCGGTGTGGACGCCAACGCTCTGCAGCGGCCGAAGCGGTTCTTCGGCGCGGCGCGTAACATCGAGGAAGGCGGCTCTTTGACGATCATCGCGACGGCGCTGATCGATACCGGCAGCCGCATGGACGAAGTCATCTTCGAAGAATTCAAGGGCACCGGCAACTCGGAAATCGTCCTCGACCGCAAGGTCGCCGACAAGCGTATCTTCCCGGCAATGGACATCCTGAAGTCCGGTACGCGCAAGGAGGACCTTCTGGTCCCACGTCAGGATCTGCAGAAGATCTTCGTGCTCCGCCGTATCCTGGCGCCGATGGGCACGACCGATGCGGTCGAATTCCTGATCGACAAGCTCAAGCAGACGAAGAATAATTCCGACTTCTTCGAATCGATGAACACATAATCCTTAGCCGGATTCACCCCTTGAAGCTGGCGGCATCTTGCGATGCCGCCAGCTTTTCTATTTGAGAGGATCGATTTCGATTCCAACTGATGAACCAGGCGATATGGCCATGTTGAATGATACGATATATGCACTATCGAGCGGCGCCCTGCCTTCGGGTGTTTCAGTCGTTCGAATCAGCGGCCCGCTGACCAGAGACATATTGGTGAAGCTCGTCGGATCCGTTCCGGCAGCCCGGTCTGCGTCTTACCGAACGATTCGGACTCGTAACAATCAGCCGATCGATAGCGGCCTGGTGCTGTTTTTTCCTGCTCCGAATTCGTTTACCGGCGAGGATGTTGCCGAGCTGCAGATCCACGGCAGCAGAGCCGTGCTGGCGGCGCTGTTTCACACCCTTGGCGATATTCCGGGTGTTCGGATGGCGGTCGAGGGTGAGTTCTCCCGCCGGGCCTTCGAAAACGGCAAGCTTGATCTCGTCGAGGTGGAGGGGCTGGCCGATCTCATTGGCGCCGAGACCGAAATGCAAAGACGCCTTGCGGTCGAACATAGCGCAGGCGGGCTTTCCGCAATTTACGATTCGTGGGCGGAACGATTAACGCGCGCCCGCGCGCTGATCGAGGCGGAACTTGATTTCCCCGACGAGGATGACGTTCCAGGGTCGGTATCGGATGCAGTCTGGGCCGATATGGCGAAGCTTCGCAGCGATATCGGGGATCACCTGGCAGCAGCTTCGGCCGGCGAGATTATCCGAGACGGCTTCAAAGTGGTCATCGCCGGTGCTCCGAATGCTGGAAAATCGAGCCTGTTGAACGCTTTGGCGCGTCGAGACGTCGCAATCGTGACGGAGATTGCCGGAACCACCCGCGACGTCCTGCAGGTTGATCTCGACATTGATGGTTACCTGATCAAGCTCTATGACACTGCCGGTCTTCGCGAGGCGGACGACAGAGTCGAAATAGAAGGTGTGCGGCGCGCGCGCGTAGCACTCCGTGATGCCGATCTTGTCCTGTTGCTGGTCGACATGACGAATCCTCTGATTCCCGACGACTTGGAGCAGTCCTCTCCGCATGTTACTGTCGGGACAAAGAAGGATCTGACCGAAATCGCTTCGGGTCGGTATGATTTGCAGATTTCGACGGCGACGGGTGACGGTCTATCGGAATTACGGCGGTTGATCGGCGACATCGTCGAGAGACGTTTTGCCGGCCTGTCTATGGCAATTCCCAGCCGGCTGCGGCATAAGGATTCGCTCGCGAAATGCTTGGCGGCGCTTGATGCGGCCATATCGCAGCCGGATGTGAATCTAGAACTGCGGACCGAGCAGTTGCGAATTGCCGCTGAGTATCTGGGCAGAATTACCGGTCGAGTGAATGTCGAACAATTGCTCGGCGTAATCTTCTCCGAATTTTGTATTGGCAAATGATTCACGTGAAACCTTTAGAGCCAAAGGCCCTGCACGGTTTCACGTGAAACGTCGGCCGGATATGGAGTCTTGAATGACGGATAATGTCTTCGATGTGATTGTGATCGGTGGCGGCCATGCGGGGTCGGAGGCTGCCAGCGCAGCTGCGCGCCTGGGGGCAAAAACCGCTCTGATTACGCATAGGCGGGACACGATCGGAGTCATGTCCTGTAATCCGGCAATTGGCGGGCTGGGCAAGGGCCATCTTGTTCGGGAGATCGATGCGATGGATGGCCTGATGGGTCGCGTTGCCGATGTTGCAGGCATTCAATTCAGGATGCTCAACAAGAAGAAAGGCGCGGCTGTCCGAGGACCGCGGACGCAGGCCGATCGAAAGCTTTATCGCCTGGCGATGCTGGCGGCGATCGAAGCGACGCCGAACCTGGATGTCATCGAGGGCGATGCGTTTGATCTGGACGTTGTCGATGGTTGCGTCGCTGGCGTGATCATGAAGGATGGTCGGACCCTGAAAGCGCCGGCGGTGGTTTTGACCACCGGAACCTTTCTGCGCGGTCTTATTCATATCGGGTCGGAAAAGACACCGGCCGGACGTGTCGGTGAAGCGCCGTCGATCGGATTGTCTGCGACCCTCGCCCGGCTGGGACTGCGGCTGGGACGTCTGAAAACCGGCACACCCGCCCGGCTGGACGGCAAGACGATCGACTGGCAATCCATCGGTCGACAGGGGGCTGACGAGGAGCTTGTCCCCTTCTCCTTCATGACCGACACGATTACCACGCCGCAAATCGAATGCGGGGTTACCAGAACGACCGAAGCGACCCACCGCATCATTGTCGACAACATTATGCGCTCGGCAATGTATTCCGGGCAGATCGAAGGTGTCGGGCCTCGTTATTGCCCGTCTATCGAAGACAAGTTGGTGAAATTCGGAGAGCGGGATGGACATCAGATCTTTCTCGAACCTGAGGGACTGGACGATGACACGGTCTATCCGAACGGGATTTCTACCTCCTTGCCGGCGGAGGTGCAGGCAGACTTCATCAAAACGATCCCCGGCCTCGAAGCGGCAAGGATACTGCAACCGGGCTATGCGATCGAATATGATCATGTGGATCCGAGAGAGCTTACTCCATCGCTGGAGGTCAAACGGCTGAGAGGCTTGTTTCTCGCCGGCCAGATCAATGGCACCACCGGATATGAAGAGGCGGCGGCGCAGGGACTGGCAGCCGGGCTGAATGCCGCATTGCGAAGCAGCGATTCGGATCCGTTCCATTTCAGCCGGACGAGTTCTTATATTGGCGTCATGATCGACGATCTCACGTCACGAGGCGTTACGGAGCCGTATCGAATGTTTACATCGCGCGCGGAGTATCGGCTGAGTTTGCGGGCTGACAACGCCGATATGCGCTTGACGCCGCTGGCCATGCGGCTTGGATGCGTCAGTGACGCGCGGGTGCAGCGATTCACATCCTATCAGGCAGAGATCGAAACCAGTCGGGCGCTGCTGCAGTCGCTGGTGGTGACACCGAATGAGGCGCGCCGCGCGGGCTTGAATATCAATCTCGATGGGCAGCGCCGAACCGCGTATGACTTACTGTCCTATCCGAATTATGATTTCGCCGCGCTTCGGCAGGTTTGGCCGGAGAAGCTCGGCATGATTGGACGGAAAGTTGCGGAAGCGTTGGAAATCGAGGCAGGCTATTCGGTTTATCTCGATCGACAAGCCTCGGCGATTGCCGATCAACAACGCGACGAGGAGCGGCAGATACCGCTAAATTTCAACTATGATGCACTGGCCGGTCTCTCGAACGAGCTGAAGGTCAAGCTCAGCGCTGCTCGCCCTTTCAATATTGCCCAGGCCGCAATCGTTGAAGGGATGACGCCTGCGGCAATCGCGTTGCTGCTCGTGCACTTGCGTCGACTATCCTCTGCCGAACGCCATAGCGCTTGATACAAGATTTGAGAGTCTTTCAGAATGGAATTAAACGGTTTGCGTGTTTCACGTGAAACACAGGAGCGGTTGCAACACTTTGCAGCGCTGTTTCAGAAGTGGGCAAAAGCAATCAATCTGGTGGCGCCGTCGACACTGGATGATCTGTGGCACCGGCACATCGCTGATAGCAGCCAGGTCTTTCAGATTCATCCTCGACCGATTACTTGGATTGACCTCGGGAGCGGAGGCGGCTTTCCCGGTGTTATTACGGCGATTTTTATGGCCGAGCTGCAAGGTGGATGGGTCCATCTGGTCGAAAGCAACCATAAAAAGGCAGCGTTTCTGCGGACAGCGCTACGGGAGACAAATGCGCGCGGCAGCGTCCATAGCATTCGAATCGAAGATGCTTATACGGAGGTTGGCGAATGTGGTGCGATTTCGGCGCGCGCCCTTGCGGATCTTGATGGGCTCATCGGTTATTCATCCCCCTGGATGCTTGGCAAGGAAAATTGTCGTGGCTTCTTTCATAAAGGCCGGGATTACCTGAGGGAAATTGACAAAGCACGTGGTCGGTGGGAATTCGATCTGTTAGAACATAAGAGCGCCGTCGAGCAGGAATCTGTTATTCTGGAAATATCAAATCTCCGGCGCTTGGTTTAACAGATCGGATATTGCGGCAATGGCTGGCGAACGACATCGGATTATCACCATCGCAAATCAGAAGGGTGGCGTTGGCAAAACGACCACAGCAATCAATCTGGCAACGGCGCTTGCTGCTATCGGCGAGCGCGTCCTGATCGTCGATCTCGACCCGCAGGGCAATGCCAGCACAGGCCTCGGTATCGATCGTCGTGATCGCAAGCTGTCTTCCTACGATCTGATGGTCGGTGATCGTGGGATTCCCGAAGTGACTCTCGAAACAGCGGTTCCTAATCTGTTTATCGTCCCGTCGACGATGGATCTTCTTGGCATCGAGATGGAAATCTCGCAGCAGAGCGATCGGGTGTTCAAATTGCGGAAGGCGCTCTCTTCGCCCGAAGCCATGGCGTTTTCTTATATTCTTCTGGATTGCCCGCCGTCGTTCAATCTGCTGACGATGAATGCTATGGCGGCGGCGCATTCGGTCCTGGTGCCGCTGCAATGTGAATTCTTTGCGCTGGAGGGGCTGAGCCAGCTGCTTGAGACCGTGAGCCAGGTTCGGCGGACGGTGAACCCGCGTCTGGATATTCAGGGTATCGTCTTGACGATGTTCGATGCGCGCAACAATCTTGCCCAGCAGGTTGTCAATGACGTGCGTACGCATCTGGGAGACAAGGTTTACCACACGTTAATTCCGCGCAACGTCCGGGTTTCCGAGGCTCCGTCCTACGGTAAGCCGGCTATTCTCTATGACTTGAAGTGCGCGGGCAGTCAGGCCTATCTGCAGCTGGCCTCCGAGGTCATCCAGCGAGAACGCCAAAGACTGGCCGCGTGATATCATTTTAGGGGTGTAGGTGAGTGTAGATCATGAATGACGATGTATCAAAAAGGCGATTGGGCCGCGGCCTTGCGGCGCTGATTGGTGAAATGGATCAGCCTGTCCCGGTGGAAGCCGAGCGGACTATCAGCGCCGACAGAATGATCCCGATCGAGTTCGTCAGCCGCAATCCCCGCAATCCCCGTCGGTTCTTCGATGACTCCGAACTGCACGATCTCGCAAGCTCCATTCGTCAACACGGTATCGTTCAGCCGATTGTTGTGCGGACGATGTCGCGGGATCGATATGAGATCATCGCCGGCGAACGACGCTGGCGCGCAGCTCAGCTTGCCGGGCTGATCGAGATTCCTGTCATTATCCGTGATGTGGATGATAAGACCGCGCTGGAAATCGCCATTGTCGAAAACGTGCAGCGCGCGGATCTCAATGCTCTCGAAGAGGCCTTGGGTTATGAGCAGCTGATCGCGGAATACGGCTACACCCAGAACGACCTCGGCGAAATCATCGGGAAGAGCCGCAGCCATGTTGCCAACTCGTTGCGCCTGTTGAAATTGCCTGATCCGGTTCGCGATCTGCTTGCTGCCGGCAGCCTATCGGCTGGCCACGCGCGCGCACTGGTTTCGACATCCGACCCGGCAAGTCTTGCCCGTACGATCGTTGCCAAGGGCATGTCGGTGCGTGATGCGGAAAAGCTGGCGCAAAACAATATCAAGGCCCAATCGGAGCCGCAGCAGGCGGCCTTGCGGCGAGATCAGAAAGATTCGGACACGCTGGCGCTGGAACGGACACTTTCCGATGCGCTCGGCCTTGATGTTGCGATCAATCACAAGGCAAGCGGCGGCCAGATCAAAATTTCCTATAAGTCGCTAGAGCAGCTCGAGGAAATCTGCCGCTTGCTCGAGAGGCGCTAGAACAGGATGATTTTAGGCCGGGTCGGCCTAAAATCTGAATCCTGTTCTACATTATACAGTCAGAGCATGATGTCGTCCGAAAACCGCTCACACTTTTCGGCATCATGCTCCAGAGCACCGACGCTCTAACTCCTTGAAACAACGCATCGTTCTTTCCAAAAATCGGTTAGGATTTTTTGGGCCGACGTTGTGCTGGTCAGGCGGATTTCCGGCCGGATTGAAGGGTGGTGGACAGAAGCGTTTGCATCGCAACGCTGTCTTCTAGCGCCTGCCGCCGTCTAGTTTGCAGAATAGCGGCCTGTAGCCGATTGGATTCACGGGCGATGCTTTCCGCTGTCCACTGGCGCAGCGCCTGTTCGATGATCGGCTTGCGGCGGAAATGCAGATGCCGCCCCATTGTCTGCATGATTTGAGGTGGCTGCAGCCGTTTTTCATCCATTTCGGCGCGCATCGCATCCAGAAGCTGGAATTGCTTCAGGCATGCCTGCAGAACCAGAAAGATCGCGGTTTTCGAACTGCTGATCTTTTGCATGGCGTGCAGAAAGGCGTTGAGATCGCCGCCGAGGATGGCGTCGACGGCGTCGTCAACCGAGATGGCGCTGGCGTCGCCAATTATTTCGGTAACGTGATGTTCTTCGACCGTATCGAAGCCCCGGCAGTAAAGAGCAAGCTTGCGCACCTCGTTTCGGGAAGCGATCCTGTCACCGCCGATCAACGCGATCAGCGCTTGTCGCGCGGCCGGCGTAATGCCGAGCTTCTCTGCACCGAGCTCTGTATCGATCAATGCATTCAGGGCGCGGCTGTCATCGGCGTAGGAGGGGATCGTCATGACGGATCGGGCGGCTTCCGCGGCCTTGCGCAGCAGGGAACCCTTCTTGAGGTCACCGGCCTCGATGATCAGATAGGCGGCTTCGAGTGGTTTTTCGGCCAGCAGCGCCAAGGAATCGACGAGGTATTTCTCGTTGGCGGCACCGCGGATCCAGATCAGTTTCTCGCCGCCGAACAGACCGATCGACTGGACCTCGTCGACCAACCGACCGGGGTCTTTCTGCAGGTCGCCGATATCGAGCTTGGTCAGCGAGAAGGGATCATCGAGTGCAACACCGCTCTTGTCGGCGAGCTGGCTTGCCCGTTCGGAAACAAGGCCGCGATCCGGTCCGTAGATGACGTATATCCGATAATTCCGTGCCGATTTCTGCAGGAATGTCTCGAATTCGTGGGATTTTATCTCTGCCACATCCCCGCCCTCAGCGGCTGAGGGCAGCGGCGATATCGGCTCCCACGAATTCCGCCACCTGATCCGCCGCGCGGTTCTCGGCATCACGGATCGCCCGCTGCTTGGCGAATTCCTGTTCGGAAAAATCCACCAGCGCCGTGGTAGCGCGGCTGCCGGCCTTGATGACGTGATTGTCGGTCGCCGAACGCAGCGTGTAGGTGACGCTGACGGTCACACGGCCGGCGCGCGACGTGTCCGAGGAATCCCTCAGGAGCGTATCGGCAACAGACGTGGTAGCGCGAATCTCAACCTGATATTGCGGGTTTACCGCTTCACCGGCACCGCGCGACGCAAGGAAGATCAGTCGATTGCGCACCTGCTGCTCGACGCGGCTGCTTGCTGGGGAAAAGCCGACCGAGGAAAGCTTTTCGACGACACCGGAATTCTCGGAATAAAGCGGTCGGACCTGGCAGGCGGAGAGAAAAGCCGCCGCGGCAAGGATCATGGCGATGCCGGCATTGCGGGCCAGCTTGCAAGCGATATCAAACGACAATGTTTACAATCCTTTGGGGAACCACGATGATCTTCTTCGGTGCCTGTCCGTTCAGCGCGTTCTTCACCGCATCCAGATCCAGGACGGCGTTGGTGACGGCATTCTGATCTGCATCGCGAGAAATTGTCAATTCAGCGCGTTTCTTGCCGTTGATCTGTACCGGCAAGACGACATCGTTTTCGATGACGAGTGTTTCGTCGTATCGCGGCCAGCTTGTCCGGGCAAGCAGGCCTTCATTGCCGAGCGCGGCCCAGCATTCCTCAGCCAGATGCGGCGTCATCGGAGAGACGAGCTGAATCAGAATCTCGGCAGCATCGCGCACCGCCGCGCGATAGGTGGCATCACCCTCACCTGCCGCAACCCTCGTCATCGGTGCGGCCAGCGCGTTGACGAGTTCATAAATTCGGGCAACGGCCTTGTTGAACCAGAGCTTGTCATAGTCGTTCTCGACAGCCTTGAGCGTCTTGTGGGCGGCCTGCGAGATCGATAACGCCTCCCCATCGGTTGCCGGCGCAGGTACCACGGTGGAGAGCGCGTCGGCTGCTTCGGAAATCAAGCGCCACAGACGCTGAGTGAAACGATGAGCGCCTTCGACGCCCGCTTCGGACCAGATGACGTCACGCTCGGGTGGGGAGTCGGACAGAACGAAGAAACGGGCGGTATCGGCGCCGTAGGAGGCGATGATATCGTCGGGATCGACAACGTTCTTTTTCGATTTCGACATCTTCTCGATCGAGCCGATCGCAACTTCCTCATTGTTCGTCAACAGGAAGGCCCGGCGTTTGCCGTCGAGTTCGTCGATGCGGATATCGGCGGGTGCCACCCATTCGCGGCTGGCGCCGGCGCCGCGGCTATAGGTTTCGTGGACCACCATGCCCTGGGTGAAGAGACCCTTGAAAGGTTCGGTGGCGGCGACGTGACCGGTCTCGCGCATGGCGCGGGTGAAGAATCGGGAATAGAGCAAGTGCAGGATCGCGTGCTCGATGCCGCCGATATACTGGTCGACCGGCAACCAGCGGTTTGCCGCCTCCGGATCGGTCGGCTTTTCTTCCCAGGGCGCGGTAAAGCGGGTGAAATACCAGCTCGAATCAACGAAGGTGTCCATCGTATCCGTCTCGCGGCGGGCATCCTTGCCGCAGTTCGGGCAGGAGACATGGCGCCAGGTCGGATGACGGTCGAGCGGATTGCCCGGCTGGTCGAAGGTGACGTCGTCGGGCAGCTTGACCGGCAGGTCCGCCTTCGGCACCGGCACGACACCGCAATCGTCGCAATGGATGACCGGGATCGGGCAGCCCCAATAACGCTGGCGGGAAATGCCCCAGTCGCGCAGACGGAAATTGACCTTGCGCTCGCCTTGCGGCGCATTGCCGAGCGAAGCAGCCGACAGCCGGTCGGCAACGATATTGAAGGCTTCCTCGGTCGTCTTGCCGTCGAGGAAGCGCGAATTGATCATCACGCCATCGCCGTCATAGGCCGTGTCGCCGACGGAGAAGCTTGCGGCATCGCCATCCCTCGGCATGACGACGGCCACGACCGGCAGGTCATACTTGCGTGCAAAATCAAGGTCGCGCTGGTCGCCCGAGGGGCAGCCGAAGATCGCGCCCGTGCCATAATCCATCAAGACGAAATTGGCGATGTAGACCGGCAACTCCCAGGAAGGATCGAGCGGGTGTCGGACGCGGATACCGGTATCCATGCCCTTCTTTTCGGCGGTCTCGAGTGCTGCGAGCGAGGTGCCGGCGCGGCGGCACTCGTCGCAGAAGGCGTCGATATCAGGGTTCTTCGCGGCAGCATCCTTCGCCAGCGGATGATCGGCGGCGATTGCCAGGAAGGAAGCGCCGAACAGCGTGTCCGGCCGGGTGGTATAGACCGTCACTTCGCTTTCGCCGGCAGGTGCCGTTTCCGGCACGATCTCCCAGCGGATCGTCAGGCCTTCCGAACGGCCGATCCAGTTCTTCTGCATCAGACGCACTTTTTCCGGCCACTGGTCGAGCGTATCCAGCGCGTCCAGCAGATCCTGGCTGAAGTCGGTGATCTTGAAGAACCATTGCGTCAGTTCGCGCTGTTCGACCAGCGCACCGGAACGCCAGCCGCGGCCATCGATCACCTGTTCGTTGGCGAGCACGGTATTGTCGACAGGATCCCAGTTGACCTTCGACTGCTTGCGATAGACCAAGCCCTTTTCCAGGAAATCCAGGAAGAGATGCTGCTGGTGCTGGTAATATTCGACGTCGCAGGTGGCAAACTCACGGCTCCAGTCCAGCGAAAGACCCATGGCCTTCAGCTGCGCCTTCATCGAGCCGATATTCTGGTACGTCCAGGAGGCGGGGTGAACGCCACGCTCCATGGCGGCATTCTCCGCCGGCATGCCGAAGGCGTCCCAGCCCATTGGATGCAGCACGTTGTAACCGCGGGCGCGCTTGTAGCGGGCGACGACGTCGCCCATGGCGTAATTGCGGACATGACCCATATGGATGCGCCCCGACGGATAGGGGAACATTTCGAGGACGTAATATTTTTCGCGCGGATCGGCATTGTCGGTCTCGAAGACCTTGTCTTCATTCCATTTCTGCTGCCAGCGGGGCTCGGCATCGCGCGGATTATAACGTTCGGTGGCCATGGTATTCGTATTTCCGGAAAATCAGGGGAGGTTGGTCGAGACCTTCACCATGAAACCACTACAGCGTCAAGTTTTGCAGGCGCTGCAAGCGTGCGATCTTGATCGTGACCAGGCGATTTCGCCGGGGCGGGACTTGGCAAGCACAGAATGGCTGGCTAGTTCATTCCAATCCTTTCATGCAGGTATGTCGAGGCAGAATGATGGAACTTCAAGAGCGCTTGAACGAGGTGCGGTCCCGGATCGCCGCCGCAGAACGCGAGGCAAGCCGTTCGGCGGGTTCCGTTCAGCTCGTCGCGGTGTCGAAAACCTTCGAGGCGGACGTGATCCGCCCGGCCATCGAAGCCGGACAGCGTGTCTTCGGAGAGAACCGGGTGCAGGAAAGTCAGGGCAAGTGGCCGGCGCTGAAGGCCGAGCATCAGGATATCGAGCTGCATCTGATCGGACCGCTGCAATCAAACAAGGCGGCGGATGCTGTGGCGCTTTTCGACGTCATCGAGACAGTGGACCGGGAAAAGATCGCCCGCGCACTTGCCGAGGAGATGAGGCGGCAAGGCAAGGCGCTACGGCTCTATGTCCAGGTCAATACCGGGCTCGAACCGCAGAAGGCCGGCATCGCTCCTGACGACACGCCGGCCTTCGTCGCCCTCTGCCGCGACGAACTCGGCCTTTCGATCGAAGGTTTGATGTGCATTCCGCCGGCCGAGGACTATCCCGGACCGCATTTCGCCCTGCTGGCAAAGCTCGCGCTCAAATGCGGCGTCGGAAAACTTTCCATGGGCATGTCGGGCGACTACGGGACGGCGATCGCCTTTGGCGCCACCAGCGTGCGTGTGGGGTCAGCGATTTTCGGCACGCGCTGAAACGCTGCTTTGGTCGGGCTTCCTGTTCCCCTCAATGCCGCCTAGATTAGGTTTGCATGTCCTGGGGAGGAGCAGATGCGGAACGGCTATCATCAGGCCTATGCGGCCTGGAAACGCGATCCCGAAGCCTTCTGGCGCGAAGCGGCCAGTGACATCGACTGGTTCGAGCCGCCAGAGCGGATTTTTTCACCCAATGAAGGCGTCTATGGCCGCTGGTTCTCAGACGCCGAAACCAATACATGCCACAATTGCCTGGACCGGCATGTGGCTGCCGGCCGCGGCGGCGAGACAGCGGTCATCTTCGACAGTGCAATGAACGGCGAGAAGCGCCGTTTCACCTATGATGAGGTGCTTGGCGAGGTGATGGCCATCGCAGCAGCACTGGTCGAGCGTGGCATCGGCAAAGGCGATCGCGTCATCCTTTATATGCCGATGGTGCCGCAGGCGGTCTTTTCCATGCTTGCCTGCGCCCGCATCGGTGCGGTTCACTCCGTCGTTTTCGGCGGGTTTGCCGCCAGCGAACTTGCGGCGCGCATCGACGATTGCGCTGCGAAGCTGGTGATCACCGCGAGCTGCGGGCTCGAGCCCGGCCGCATCGTCGCCTACAAGCCACTGGTCGATCAGGCGATCGAGATCGCGCGTTCGAAGCCGGAGCGCTGTCTGGTGCTGCAGCGGCCGGAGCTTCGGGCAGATCTCGTCGGCGGTCGAGATCAGGATTTCGAGGTGGCGGTGGCGCAGCATCGTGGCGATGAGATCGCCTGTGTCTCCGTCAAGGCCACCGATCCGCTCTACATCCTCTATACTTCGGGCACGACCGGCCAACCGAAGGGCGTGGTGCGCGACAATGGCGGCCATATGGTCGCGCTCAACTGGTCGATGCGGAATATCTACGGCTTGAAGCCGGGCGAGGTCTTCTGGACGGCTTCGGATATCGGCTGGGTCGTCGGGCATTCCTATATCGTCTATGCCCCGCTGCTATCAGGCGTAACCACTCTGATCTTCGAGGGAAAACCGGTCGGCACTCCGGATGCCGGCACATTCTGGCGCATCGTCTCGGAATATCAGGTGCGGGTGCTCTTCACGGCGCCGACGGCATTCCGCGCCATCCGGCGGGAGGACGGTGACGGTGAACTGATGCGCCAATATCCCATGCCGGATCTGCGCGCACTGTTTCTTGCCGGCGAGAGGGCGGATCCGGAGACGTTGAAATGGGCCGAGCACCTGCTTGGCATACCCGTCATCGATCATTGGTGGCAGACGGAAACCGGTTGGCCGATCGCCGCAAATCCGCTTGGTCTCGGCGCCCTTCCCGTCAAGCACGGGTCGCCGGCGCTGCCGATGCCCGGCTATGAGATCGCGGTGCTCGACGATGCCGGTCATCCGATCGAGGCGGGAACGCTCGGCAATATCGTCGTGAAGCTGCCCCTGCCGCCCGGCTGCCTGCCGACCCTCTGGAACGCCGACGAGCGTTTTCGCTCGGCCTATCTCGATGAGTTTCCCGGCTATTACAAGACGGCCGATGCCGGCTATGTCGATGAGGACGGCTATCTCTTCATCATGTCGCGCACCGACGACATCATCAATTGCGCCGGTCATCGGCTCTCGACAGGGGCGATGGAGGAGGTCTGTGCGCGTCATCCCGATGTCGCCGAATGCGCGGTCATTGGCGTGATCGATGCGCTGAAGGGTCAGGCGCCCTGCGGTTTCCTGGTGCTGAAACGACATGTTTCCCGTGACGCGACGGCGATCGAATCAGAGGTCGTGGCGATGATTCGTGATTCGATCGGGCCGGTTGCCGCCTTCAAGACGGCCATCACCGTTAACCGGTTGCCGAAGACACGCTCCGGCAAAATACTGCGCGGCACGATGCAGAAGATCGCCGACGGCGTACCCTGGAAAATGCCTGCAACCATCGATGATCCAACGATTTTAGAGGAAATTGCCGAGGCGCTGCGCGGGCGCGGTTTAGGCTCCTTGCCGATGTGAATTAAACTTTCGGTAAGCCTAATTGAGGAATTGTTAACTATGTTGATGCAAGCATTTGTTAACGGCAATGGCTTGCATAGCAAGCTTTGCATGACGCGGTCGCCGTTACCGGCCTACTGCATAATTTCTTAAATCGGAATCGATTTAAGGACAAAATTATGCAGCAGTTGAAGTGCTACAGCGTCCTTTGCGCGTCTGAAAGACGTGCGGCGCTGTAGTCCGGATTGCCCCTTTCTCAACGATTGTGGAACGGATCATGACAAGCATCCTCACCAACAACGCTGCTATGGCAGCGCTGCAGACTTTGCGCGGCGTAAACGATAGCCTCAAGGACACCCAGGGTCGTGTTTCATCGGGTTATCGTGTGGAGAAAGCGGCCGACAACGCCGCCTATTGGTCGATTGCTACGACCATGCGTTCCGACAACATGGCGCTTTCAGCCGTCTCCGACGCGCTCGGGCTCGGCGCGGCAAAAGTCGATACCGCCTATTCGGCCATGGACAGCGCACTCGATGTCGTCAGCGAAATCAAGGCCAAGATCGTCGCCGCCACCGAAAAGGGCGTCGACAAGACGAAGATTCAGCAGGAACTCGACCAGTTTCAGGAGCAACTGCTCAGCATTGCTCAATCGGCGTCCTTCTCCGGCGAAAACTGGGTTGCCGGCGCCTCCGGCACAAAGAGCGTCGTTTCGTCTTTCGTGCGCGATGGCAGCAATGCCGTTTCGGTCAAGATGACGGACTACGTGCTCAATGCGGGCACGCTTGGAAACGTGCTTTTCGGCATGACCAGTACCGGTGCGATCGAGACGACCAGCGGTATCATTGGTACGGCCTTCAACGGAACCTACGGCGGCGCCGTCATCGTCATGCCGTCGATATATGCTCTCGACATCACCAATTTCACCCAGAGTCAGCTCGACGCAGCCCTGACCGGTATCGAACTGGTTCTCGGCGCCATGACCGCCGCCGGCTCGGCGCTCGGCTCGATCTCGACCCGTATCCAGCTGCAGGAAACGTTCGTCAGTGGCTTGCACGATTCGATCGACTCCGGTGTCGGACGCCTGGTCGATGCGGATATGGAAGAGGAATCGAGCAAGCTATCGGCGTTGCAGACGCAACAGCAGCTTGCCATCCAGTCGCTCTCGATCGCCAATACCTCGGCGCAGAACATCCTCACCCTGTTCCGCAGCTAATCGAAACAGGTCATCCGCAATAAAAAACCCCGTCGGTCAGCTCATACCGGCGGGGTTTTTCATGAGATGAGCTGATATCTCAGTACTGATCGTCGTCCTCGTCCTTCGGCGCCGAGCGTAACGAGCTCAGCTTGCGGAAGACGGCATCGGCGTCGATTTCCTTTTCCTTTTCCTCCTCGCGCTCGTAGCTCGGGCTCAGGCGCTCGGTCTCCTGGGCCGATTGCAGCGTCGCGCCAAGCTCGGCGGCGGTCGGCAGCGGACGGCCCTTGGAGGCCTTTTCCACTTCCATGTCGAGATCAATCTGGCTGCAGAGGCCGAGCGTGACCGGATCCATCGGCGCCAGGTTGGCGGAGTTCCAGTGGGTGCGCTCGCGGATCTGCTCGATCGTCGATTTCGTCGTGCCGACGAGGCGGGAAATCTGCGCGTCCTTCAGCTCCGGATGGTTGCGAACGAGCCAGAGAATGGCGTTCGGGCGGTCCTGACGCTTGGAAACCGGGGTATAACGCGGACCGCGGCGCTTGGATTCCGGCACCCGCACCTTCGGTTCGGAAAGCTTCAGCTTGTGGTTCGGATTGGCCTCGGCGCGGGCAATCTCGTCGCGGGAAAGCTGTCCTGTCGAGATCGGGTCGAGGCCCTTGATGCCCTGCGCCGCTTCGCCGTCGGCGATCGCCTTGACTTCGAGCGGATGCAGTTTGCAGAACTGCGCAATCTGATCGAAAGACAGTGCCGTATTGTCGACGAGCCAGATGGCTGTCGCCTTCGGCATGAGCAGTGTTTGAGCCATGGATATAGTCCTTCTATCGTCCGCGCCGGTCGCGGTCCGTGGATTGTCACCACAATGTCCGGGAAATATGCCGCTATATAACCGCACTGTCGCAGAATTGCAATTCTTCCGAAATGAAATGACCTTCGTCTAATTGCCGTGGCGATGCGAACTGCTATGAATTGCCGTGATTTCAAGTCCGGGCCATAGCTCACGCGGCCCGTCGCATGTCCCATGAGGAGGAGTTGCATGTCGGAGAAGATCTATCCGGTCACGAAGCCGGTGAAGGCGCGCGCCCTGATCGATAAGGAAAAGTACCTGAAATGGTACGAGGAAAGCGTCGAGAACCCGGACAAGTTCTGGGGCAAACACGGCAAGCGCATCGACTGGTTCAAGCCCTATACCAAGGTCAAAAACACTTCCTTTACCGGCAAGGTTTCGATCAAGTGGTTCGAGGACGGTCAGACAAACGTCTCCTACAATTGCATCGACCGTCATCTGAAAACGAATGGCGACCAGGTGGCGATCATCTGGGAGGGCGACAATCCCTATATCGACAAGAAGGTCACCTATAACGAGCTCTACGAGCATGTCTGCCGGATGGCGAACGTGTTGAAGAAGCACGGCGTCAAGAAGGGCGATCGCGTCACCATCTATATGCCGATGATCCCGGAAGCAGCCTATGCGATGCTCGCCTGCGCCCGCATCGGCGCGGTGCATTCGGTCGTCTTCGGCGGTTTCTCGCCGGAGGCCTTGGCGGGGCGTATCGTCGACTGCGAGTCCACCTTCGTCATCACCTGCGACGAAGGCCTGCGCGGCGGCAAGCCGGTGCCGCTGAAGGACAATACCGATACGGCGATCCATATCGCCGCCCGCCACCATGTCAATGTCAGCAAGGTGCTGGTCGTTCGCCGCACCGGCGGCAAGACCGGCTGGGCACCGGGCCGCGATCTCTGGCATCACCAGGAAATTGCCACGGTGAAGGCGGAATGCCCGCCGGTGAAGATGAAGGCGGAAGACCCGCTCTTCATTCTTTATACGTCAGGCTCGACCGGCAAGCCGAAGGGCGTACTGCACACGACGGGCGGTTATCTCGTCTATGCGGCGATGACGCATGAATATGTCTTCGATTATCACCACGGCGACGTCTACTGGTGTACGGCCGATGTCGGCTGGGTGACCGGCCACTCCTATATCGTCTATGGGCCGCTTGCGAACTGCGCGACGACGCTGATGTTCGAGGGCGTGCCGAACTTCCCGGACCAGGGCCGTTTCTGGGAAGTCATCGACAAGCACAAGGTCAACATCTTCTATACGGCGCCGACGGCGATCCGCTCGCTGATGGGTGTTGGCGACGACTTCGTCACCCGCTCCTCGCGCTCTTCGCTGCGCCTGCTCGGCACGGTCGGCGAGCCGATCAATCCCGAGGCTTGGGAATGGTACTACAATGTCGTCGGCGACAAGCGCTGCCCTGTCATCGATACGTGGTGGCAGACGGAAACCGGCGGCCACATGATCACGCCGCTGCCCGGCGCCACCGATCTGAAACCCGGTTCGGCGACGATCCCGTTCTTCGGCGTCAAGCCTGAGCTGGTCGACAATGAGGGCAAGGTGCTGGAAGGCCCTGCCGACGGCAATCTCTGCATCACCGACAGCTGGCCGGGCCAGATGCGCACCGTCTATGGTGACCATGAACGTTTCATCCAGACCTATTTTTCCACATACAAGGGCAAGTATTTCACCGGCGATGGCTGCCGGCGCGATGCGGACGGTTATTACTGGATCACCGGCCGCGTCGATGACGTGCTGAACGTCTCCGGCCACCGGCTCGGCACGGCGGAGGTGGAATCCGCGCTTGTCTCGCATAATCTGGTTTCGGAAGCGGCGGTCGTCGGTTATCCGCATCCGATCAAGGGCCAGGGCATTTATTGCTATGTGACGCTGATGTCCGGTCACGAGGGATCGGATACGCTTCGCCAGGATCTGGTGAAACATGTGCGGGCCGAAATCGGCCCGATCGCCGCGCCCGACAAGATTCAGTTTGCGCCCGGCCTGCCGAAGACGCGCTCCGGCAAGATCATGCGCCGCATCCTGCGCAAGATCGCCGAAGACGATTTCGGTGCTCTCGGCGACACTTCGACGCTTGCCGATCCGGCAGTCGTCAACGATCTGATCGCCAACCGGCAAAACAAGGCGACCGCCTGATAGATCGAGCCGTTCCGGTCCCCTTTCGGGCTTCCGGGGCGGCTCTTTTGTTTCCGCGTATTCGATGCGTTGTTTGCGGCATCCAAGCATGTTCACGGGCGAAGCCCTGAGAACTTTCCCGGCGAGGTCACGCCCGCTAGATGTGGCTGGAATACTTGTCGCTTAAGATGTCGTTAGCCGGATTCTTGACTCCATTCTGCTGCGGCAGGGGAAGGCACAGCAATATTGGCCTAAAAATCGATCGCCCTGCCATTGATTTCGTAATCGCCGAAACGCGCCGGCTCGGCTCCGCCGCGGCCGCCGATCTCCGGCGGCAGCTCCAGCGGCTTCTGGTTTTTTCGCCGCTCCTCGGCTTCGGCAAGGGCGCGCCTGGCAGCCGGGGGCAGCATCTTGCGCGGTGGCTCGGATCCCTCGGCCATCGGCGTTTCGCTGTTGTCGTTATCGGCGTCCTGCATGGCCGTCTCCTGCCGGAAATATTGAAAATGGCTGATGAATAACCAAATCATAATGCGCCGGTGCCGGGATTGAAAGCTTGTGGCGCCGAAATCGGAGATGGAGATCCGCCATGAACCTCGTTCGCACTGCGATGTTGCTTGCCTTCATGACGGCGCTTTTCATGTTTGTCGGCTTCCTGATCGGCGGTCGGGCCGGCATGATGATTGCCTTCGTCATCGCTGCCGGCATGAATTTCTTCTCCTACTGGAATTCCGACCGCATGGTGCTTTCGGCCTATCGCGCCCAGGAGGTCGACGAGCGCAACGCGCCGGAATTCTTTGCGATCGTGCGCGATCTCGCCCGCAATGCCGGCCTGCCGATGCCGAAGGTCTATCTCTACGACAGCCCGCAGCCGAATGCTTTCGCCACCGGCCGCAATCCCGATAATGCCGCCGTCGCCGCCTCGACCGGCCTGCTCAGCGCCTTATCTGCCGAGGAGGTCGCAGGCGTGATGGCGCACGAACTGGCCCACATTCAGTACCGCGACACGCTGACGATGACGATCACGGCAACGCTTGCCGGCGCGATCTCCATGCTCGGGAACTTTGCCTTCTTCTTCGGCGGCAATCGTGACAACAACAGCAATCCGCTCGGCTTCGTCGGCGTCATCGTCGCGATGATCGTGGCGCCGCTCGCCGCCATGCTGGTGCAGATGGCGATCAGCCGCACCCGCGAATATTCGGCCGACCGCCGCGGCGCCGAGATCTGCGGCAATCCGCTGTGGCTTGCTTCGGCGCTCGGCAAGATCGCGCGCGGTGCTGCCCATGTGCCGAACGAGGATGCCGAGCGCAACCCGGCGACAGCGCATATGTTCATCATCAATCCGCTCTCCGGCGAGCGCATGGACAATCTGTTTTCGACGCATCCGAACACGGAAAACCGCATCGCCGCGCTGCACGACATGGCGCAAGGCGGCATGAATGTCTCGACGCAGCCTGCTCGTGCTGCTAATCCGTCGCGCAAATCGCGCTCTGTTCCGGATACGGGTCTTGGTCGCGGTGGTTCGCAACCGCCAAAAGGTCCGTGGTCTTGAATTCAGACGGCACGAAGAAGCCATTCCGCAAGCATAAGCCCTCCACTGAGCGCTCTGCGCCTGATAAGCCTGGCCTGCAGGCCCGGGCCGCGGCGGCAAAAATTCTCGGCGCCGTCGTCGACCGCAAGCTGCCGCTCGATGGCGCTCTCGATCATGAACACGGCAATCCGGCCTATAGGGCGCTCGGCGAAAGCGACCGGGCGCTCGTCCGCGCCATCCTGAACACGACGCTGCGCCATTTGCCGCGTATCGATGCCGCGATTGCCGGGCTGCTGGATTCGCCGCTGCCGGAGGGCGCAAGGGCGCTGCATCACGTGCTCGCAATCGGGGCAGCACAGATCCTCTATCTCGACGTGCCGGATCATTCGGCCGTCGATCTCGCCGTCGAGCAGGCCAATCAGGATCCGCGCAATCGCCGTTTCGCCAAACTGGTCAATGCCATCCTCCGCCGGCTCGGCCGCGAGAAGGAGCAGGTGCTTGCCGACATCGGCAAGGTTGCGCCGATGCCGGCCTGGTTTATCGCCAGGCTGGAAAAGGCCTATGGCCGGGACGCGGCGCTGGCGATTTCGGAATCCCAGCTCGAACCGGCGGCAATTGATCTGACCGTCAAGTCCGATCCCGAAGGCTGGGCGAAGCGGCTGAACGGCGTTGTTTTGCCCACAGGCGGCGTGCGTCTCGCCGCCTTCGACGGCGGCATCCCCTCGCTCGAAGGCTTCGACGAGGGCGCGTGGTGGGTGCAGGATGCGGCGGCAAGCATACCGGCGAAGCTTTTCGGCGATCTCTCGGGCAGACGTGCTGCCGATCTCTGTGCTGCGCCCGGCGGCAAGACGGCACAGCTGATCCTTGCCGGCGGCGCGGTCACCGCGCTCGACCAGTCGGAAAACCGGTTGAGACGGCTGCGCTCGAATCTTGAGCGGCTCGGCCTCAAGGCGGAGACGATTGCGGCAGATCTGACGACTTTCGAGCCCACGGAGCATTTCGATGCGATCCTGCTCGATGCCCCTTGCTCTTCCACCGGCACGACGCGCCGGCACCCGGATGTGTTGTGGACCAAGGGGCCTGAGGATATCGCCAGGCTGGCGGCGCTGCAGGAACGGCTGCTGCGTCATGCGCTGACATTGCTGAAGCCTGATGGAACGCTGGTTTTTTCGAATTGTTCGCTCGATCCTGTCGAGGGTGAGGACGTTGTCGCCCGTGTTCTTTCCGATACGGATGCGGTCGAGCGCGTTCCGATCGGCGCCGGTGACTGGCCGGGCCTTGAGACGGCGATCACTCTGCTCGGCGAATTCCGCACGCTTCCCACCATGCTGAAAATGCCTGACGGCATCGGCTCCGGCCTCGACGGCTTCTATGCGGCGGTGCTGCGGCGCCTCGCCTGATTGCAAGGCGTGAGCGCTCGCGGCGAGCCTGGCTATACGAGGTGCTTCATAGCCTCGCGTCACGCATGCCGTTCTCCAAAGCCGTTCGCATGATTTCAAGCGAAACGCGTCAATGTGCGTATATTCGAACTTTGTCACGAATTAATTCATTGCGGACGATGAAATCGGCCACTTTTCACCTATTCTTAACCACGAGGGTCAATAGACAATAGAATATGCAGTCCGGTCGGCGTTTTGCGAGCATGTATGTTCGGGAGGCTTGGCGGCGCGCCTTGCGCCGCGTCGCGTTGCTGCGCCTGAAGCTCTTTCGTCATTCGATCAAGGTGCCCGAGCGTCTGATCGTCGCGCCGACCGATCTGCGCAGCATCGATCCGCATGTGGCCGACGAGATCCTCAACGGGCGGTTTCTCCTGGCCGGGCGCATGCTGGAAACCAACGAAAAGTCGCCCTTCACCTTCACCCTGCCCTCGCGCCCCTTCGCGATCCGTCTTCATAGCTTCGGGTGGCTGCGGCATATGCGGGCGAACAAGACGGAGCGCAGTTCGGCTGCCGCCCGCGCGATCGTCGACAGCTGGCTTTCCATCCATGCCGGTCGCATGGAAGGGGTTGCCTGGGAAACCGACGTCACCGCCCAACGCGTTATCGCCTGGCTGTCGCATTCGCCGGTGGTGCTGCAGAATGCCGACCGCGGCTTTTATCGCCGCTTCATGAAGTCGCTGGCGTTCCAGGTGAGGTTCCTGCACCGGATGGCGCCGTTCACCCTCGGCGGCCTGGAGCTGTTTCGGCTGCGGATCGCGCTGGCCATGGCCTCCGTCGCCATGCCGGCGCGCGCCTCTACGCTCAGAAGGGCGGCGCAGGCGCTCGACCGCGAATTCGATAGCCAGATTCTGCCGGATGGCGGTCATATCTCGCGCAATCCGCGCGTCGGACTGGAATTGCTGCTCGATCTGCTGCCGCTTCGGCAGACCTATGTCAATCTCGGCCATGACCTGCCGCAGAAGCTGATCTCCGGCATCGACCGCATCTATCCTGCCTTACGGTTTTTCCGCCATCAGGACGGGGACCTTGCGCTTTTCAACGGCGCGACCTCCACGCTCGCCAATGAGCTGATGTCGGTGCTCAGATATGACGAGACCGCAGGCCAGCCATTCAAGGCTTTGCCGCAGTCGCGTTATCAGCGGCTTTCGGGGGGCAAGACGGTGATCATTGCCGATACCGGCACGCCGCCTTCGGGAGGCGCGCTTCGCACCGTGCATGCCGGCAGCCTCTCCTTCGAGATGTCGTCCGGCCGTCATCGCTTCATCGTCAATTCCGGTTCGCCGAAATTTGCCGGGCACCGTTATGTCCAGATGGCGCGCACGACGGCGGCGCATTCGACTGTTATCCTCAACGACACCTCGTCCAGCCGTTTTTCGCCCTCGCCTTTTCTGAACCACGCAATCACCGAACCGGTGAGGACAATCACCGTCGAGCGTGCCGAAACCGAAGACGGACGCGACGGCATAAAGCTCAGCCATGACGGTTATCTCAGGGTGTTCGGGGTGCTGCACGAACGTGAGCTGACACTCAATGCCGCAGGTTCGATCGTGACCGGCCGCGACCGGCTCGTTGTCCGCGAAGGATATGAGAATGACGAGCCCCTGAAGGCCGTCGCCCGTTTTCATATCCATCCTTCGATCGTCCTGCATCAGAGTGACGGAGAGTCCGTGCTGCTGACGGCGCCGGACGGCGAAAGCTGGCTGTTTTCCGCGCCCGGCAATGAAGTGCTGATCGCCGAGGACATCTTCTTTGCCGACAGTTCCGGCATCTGCGGCTCGGACCAGATCGAGATCGACTTCGATCTTGCCGAAAAGACCGAAATCCGCTGGTTTTTGTCCCGCAAAGGCTAGAAGCGGATGATTTTGGGCCGAGTGGTCAAAATCAGGATCGCATCCAGATAATGGAAGTAAAAGTACGATGCCGTCCAAAAATGGCTCGTGCTTTTTGGCGTCATGCTCTCACGCCTGTTTGCGTGGCGGCAAAGCTGTGCTAACGCGGCGCCAGCATGCGAACATCCCTTGCGGATGTCCTCCCGAAGCCCGAACGGAGAAGGTTTCATGGCCGTCATTTCCAAGAAGATCCCCGCCCCCGACAAGGTCGAAATCAAGACCGCGCTCATCTCCGTCTTCGACAAGACTGGGATCGTCGACCTCGCCCACGCCTTGTCTGCCAGAGGTGTGCGACTGCTTTCGACCGGCGGCACCTATAAAGCGATCACCGCTGCCGGCCTTGCCGTGACCGATGTTTCCGAAATCACCGGTTTTCCGGAGATCATGGACGGGCGCGTGAAGACGCTGCATCCGATGGTGCATGGCGGCCTGCTGGCGATCCGTGACGACAGCGAACACCAGGAAGCGATGAAAAAGCACGGCATCGAGGGCATCGACCTCGCAGTCATCAACCTCTACCCCTTCGAGGAGGTGCGCGCTGCCGGCGGCGACTATCCGACGACCGTCGAGAATATCGATATCGGCGGTCCGGCGATGATCCGCGCATCGGCCAAGAACCATGCTTATGTGACGACCCTGACCGATCCGGCCGATTATGCCGAACTGCTGGAGCAGCTTTCCGCAGATGACGGCAAGACCGCCTACGCCTTCCGCCAGCGCATGGCCGCCAAGGCCTATGCCCGCACCGCCGCCTATGATGCAACGATATCCAACTGGTTCGCCGAGGCGCTGTCGATCGACACGCCGCGCCACCGGGTCATCGGTGGTGCGCTGAAGGAAGAGATGCGTTACGGCGAAAACCCGCACCAGAAGGCCGCCTTCTATGTGACCGGCGAGAAGCGTCCAGGTGTTTCGACGGCCGCTCTTCTCCAGGGCAAGCAGCTCTCTTACAACAATATCAACGATACGGATGCGGCCTATGAGCTCGTCGCCGAGTTCCTGCCGGAGAAGGCGCCGGCTTGCGCGATCATCAAGCACGCCAATCCCTGCGGCGTCGCCACCGGATCGAGCCTGGTCGAGGCCTATCGGCGGGCGCTCGCTTGCGATTCCGTTTCCGCCTTCGGAGGCATCATCGCGCTCAACCAGACACTGGATGCCGAAACTGCCGAAGAGATCGTCAAGCTCTTTACCGAAGTGATCATCGCGCCGGACGTCACGGAGGAGGCGAAGGCGATCGTCGCCCGCAAACCGAACCTGCGACTGTTGTCTGCCGGTGGCCTGCCCGATCCGCGTGCCGCGGGCTTGACGGCAAAGACCGTTTCCGGCGGCCTGCTCGTCCAGAGCCGCGACAACGGCATGGTCGAGGATCTGGAACTCAAGGTCGTCACCAGGCGCGCGCCGACGGCGCAGGAACTTGATGATATGAAATTCGCCTTCAAGGTCGGCAAACATGTGAAGTCGAACGCCGTGGTCTATGCCAAGGACGGCCAGACGGCCGGCATCGGCGCCGGCCAGATGAGCCGCGTCGATTCCGCCCGCATCGCCGCGCTAAAGGCCGAAGAGGCTGCCAAGGCGCTTGGCCTTGCCGTGCCGATGACGCATGGCTCGGCGGTCGCCTCCGAAGCCTTCCTGCCTTTTGCCGACGGTCTTCTGTCGATGATCGCCGCAGGGGCGACGGCAGTTATCCAGCCGGGCGGCTCGATGCGCGACCAGGAAGTCATCGATGCCGCCAACGAACACGGCGTCGCAATGGTCTTTACCGGCATGCGCCACTTTCGGCACTGATCGGGTGCCGGCGGTGGCCGGCGCTCTTCCTCGAGGTTCGTCCCTATGCGCGATCGGCCGGATAGGGTGTGCGGATCAAGAGTATCAATCCGCCGGCGAGGAACAGGATCAGCGTTGCCATTCCAAGCCGCGGTGATCCGCTCATATAGGTCACCAGCGAGAAGAGCAGCGTCGCCATGAAGCTGGTGGCGCGCCCCGAAAGCGCGTAGATGCCGAAGTAGCGGCCGGCTTCCTCGATATTGACGCTGCGGGAGAGATAGGAGCGCGACGAGGCCTGCACCGGCCCGAAGGCGAGCCCGATCAGCAGGCCATAGAGGATATAGGCCTTTTCCGCCGCCGTACCGAAGAGACCGCCGGAATCCGCCGCCGGCAGCGGCATCAGTCCGAACAGGGTGTAACCCGGTCCCGTCGAAATGATGCCGATGGTGGCGAGAAGCAGCATCGTGAGGCTGATGACGACGGTCACCTTCGAACCGACGCCCTTATCGATGCGGCCGGCGATCAGGCAACCGAAGATCGCAACGACATTCAAGATGATGCCGTAGATGCCGATCTCGATCGTCGCCCAGCCGAACATGCCGGCTGCGAAGATACCGCCCAGGATCAGCAGGCCGTTGACGCCGTCCTGATAGATCATGCGGGCGATGAGGAATTTCAGGATGCCGCGGCGTTCTCTGAGCTCGCCAAGCGTGTTTCTGAGTTCCCGCAAGCCGGAGCGCACGGCGGTGCCGAAGGGAAGACCCTTGCCGACATCGGGCGTGAAGAAGAACATCGGCAGGATGAAGATCAGATACCAGACGGCCGAGATCGGCCCGGTGATGCGTGCATCCTGGCCGGTCTTCGGATCGAGACCGAAGAGCGGATCGAGGCCGAGAATGGTCTTGCCGGTCTCAGGGCTTGCCGCCAAAAGCGTGACGACGGCAATGAGCACAATGATGCCACCGAGGTAGCCGAGCCCCCAGGCGGTGTTGGAGAGCTTGCCGACCTCGTGCTTGCCGACCAGGCGCGGCATCATCGAATCATTGAAGACGATCGAAAACTCGGCCGAGATCGAGGCGAGGATCATGAAAATAACGGGATAGAGAACAGGTGAACCGGGTGCGGCGAACCACAGGCAGAACAGGCTGGCGATCTTGATGATCGCGAAGAAACCGATCCAGGGCTTGCGCGCGCCGGACTGGTCGGCGATCGAGCCGAGAACGGGTGAAAGCAGGGCGATGATCACCGAGGAGATCGTCGCCATGTTGCTCCACGTCGTCTGCGCGGAAACCGGGTCATCGGTCAGGCGGGAAACGAAATAAGGTCCGAAGATAAAGGTGGTGACCACGGTGAAGAAGGGCTGTGCTGCCCAGTCGAAGAACATCCACCCCCAGATGCCCTTCTCCGTGGCCTTCGGCGGTTGCGTTCCTGTCCAGTCAATGCGATTCAACATCCGCTCCTTCTTTTGACGCGGACTGTCTCACCTCACCCGGTCGCGCGCAAGATCGGTCAGGATGCCGGCAGCAACGGTAATACGCGCGAGATTGGGATCGCCGCCGTCGCTGAGGCTTGAAAGCTCCTCGAGGATACGGTTGATGCGGATACGATCCTGCGCATGCCAGGCTTGAACGGGAAGCTCTTCCTTGCCGTGATCGGAAAGGGCCGAGATGACGATGTCGCGCCTTGCACTGGCGATCTGGTCGATGCTGCGGGCAAGCGCCAGATTCTCGTAATGGTCGGAGGTGAGAATCCGCCCGCCCGCCGCCAGCAGCCTTCCGATACGGAAGGTCTGCGACACGGCGATGTAATTCTCGGCGGCGCGCACCAGAGGTTCGCCGGTGCGCTCGGCAATCTGCATGATCTCCGGCACCAGTGCGAAGATCGGGAGGCTGGCGATCTCGACCGCGAGTTTTTCGGGCAGGCCCGCCTGACTGTACTCCGCCTGACGAACGACGACCTCGCCGGCCCACTGTTCGGCGAAGGCGGTTTTCAGCTTTTTCAGGGCTGCCTGCAGCCGGCTAACCACTTCCGCCATATCGGCCTTGGTCATGCCCGTTTTCAGCAGCAGGCGCGTCAGCACGATAAAGCTGTGGCTGATCTCCTCGTAGATGCGGTTCTGCATCTCGCCTGATATCTTGCCGTCCAGGGCGTCCGTCTCGGCCCAGAGGCGGGTCAGGTCGAAACCGTCTCTAGCGACGATTGCGGCGCGCACCACTTCCGGTGCCGAAGCCGCCGTTGCGTCCATCATGGCGACCGTGAAGCTCGGGCCGCCGCGGTTGATCGCTTCGTTGGCAAGCACGGTCGCGACGATTTCGCGCTTAAGGCGGTGGCCGGCGATATCGCCGGCATTCGACTTCTGCATCTTCACGGGGAAGTAATTCAAAAGCGTTGCGATGAAATAGGGATCGTCAGGCAGGTCGCTTGCGGCCAGCGCATCGAAGAGCACGATTTTGGCATAAGACACCAGCACGCCGATTTCCGGCCGCGTCAGCGGCTTGCCGGCCGCATAGCGTTCGGCCAGCGTCTGCTCGTCCGGCAGCGTCTCGACCTTGCGGTTCAGCTGGCCGGCGCCCTCGAGCACGCTCATGAAGCGGCCAAGCCCCAGGCCATTTGCCGTCCCCTTGCGTTCCGTCAATGAGATTGCCAGCGACTGCAGATAGTTGTTGCGCAGAACCAGGGTCGCCACTTCGCGGGTCATCGAAGAAAGAAGCTGGTCGCGTTTTGCGCGCGTCAGGCGCCCGTCATGCATGGCGGCTGCCAGCGCGATCTTGATGTTGACCTCGACGTCCGAGGTATTGACGCCGGCCGAGTTGTCGATGGCGTCGGAGTTGCAGCGCCCGCCCTTCAGACCATAGGCGATGCGGCCTTTCTGGGTGACGCCGAGGTTTGCGCCCTCGCCGATCACCTTGGCGCGCACCTCAACCGCGGTGATGCGGATCGGGTCGTTGGCACGGTCGCCGACTTCGGTGTCGGTTTCGGACGGCGCTTTCACATAGGTGCCGATGCCGCCGAACCAGAGCAGGTCGACCGGGCTCTTCAGGATCGCCATCATGATCTCGAAGGGCGTGGCCACAGCCTTGTCGATGCCGATTGCGGCAACCGCTTCCGGCGTCAGCGTGACTGATTTCGCCGCGCGGGAAATGATCATCGCACCCTTCGACAGCACGTTTCTGTCGAAATCCTGCCAGCTTGAACGCGGGAGGTCGAAGAGCCGTTGGCGTTCGGCCAGAGTCTTTTCCATATCGGGATCGGGATCGATGATGATGTCGCGGTGATCGAAGGCGGCGATGAGCCGGATCTTCGGGGAGAGCAGCATGCCGTTGCCGAAGACGTCGCCTGACATATCGCCGACGCCGGCGACGGTGAAGGGCGTCGTCTGGATGTCGATATCCATTTCCCGGAAATGGCGTTTCACGGTTTCCCAGGCGCCGCGGGCGGTGATGCCCATCTTCTTGTGGTCGTAACCGGCCGAGCCGCCGGAGGCAAAGGCATCGTCCAGCCAAAAGCCGGCTTCCTGCGCCAGTGCATTGGCGGTGTCGGAGAAGGTCGCGGTGCCTTTGTCGGCGGCGACGACGAAATAGGGGTCGTCGCCATCGAGCCTGACGGTATCCTTCGGCGGCACAATATCGGCACCCGATATATTGTCGGTGATCGAAAGCAGCGTGCGGATATAGGTCTTGTAAGCCTCACGGCCGGCATTGAAGGTCTCGTCGCGGCTGCCGCCGACGGGGAGTTTCTTCGGATAGAAGCCACCCTTGGCGCCGACCGGCACGATCACCGCGTTCTTGACCTGCTGCGCCTTGACGAGACCGAGGACCTCGGTGCGGTAATCCTCGGCGCGATCCGACCAGCGCAGGCCACCGCGAGCCACCTTGCCGAAGCGCAGGTGTACGCCTTCCACCTCGACACCATAGACGAACATCTCGCGGAAGGGTTTCGGCTGCGGCAGCCCGTCCACCAGATGCGGATCGAGCTTGAAGGCCAGCATCGGTTTCGGCGAGCCATCCGGGTTCTTCTGGAAATAATTGGTGCGTAACGTCGCGTCGACGATATTGACGTAGCGGCGCAGGATACGGTCGTCGTCGAGGCTCGGCACGTCGGCAAGCTCGGCCTCGATCGCCTGGTGCAGTTCGGCAAGCTTCTTGACGCGGGCCTTCTCCGAAAGCCTGGTGTCGAGCGTGTCATGGAAGAGACGAAAGATAGCAGCGGCGACACCGGGATATTTGTCGAGCGTCGTCGCGATATAATCCTGCGAATAGGCGATGCCGGCCTGGCGGAGATAACGCGCATAGGCGCGCAGCACGTTCGTCTCGCGCGCCGAGAGCCCGGCCGAAAGGATCAGCCGGTTGAAGCTGTCATTGTCGATCGTGCCGGCGAAGGCCGCGACGAAGCCTTCCTCGAGGGCGGCGCCGTAACGCTGCAGATCGATCTCACCGCCATTGCGGGCCTCGAGCTCCATATCGTGCAGCACGACGAGTTTTTTTTCTCCATCGGCGACCGGCACCCCGATGTCGAAAGTGCGTTCACTGACGACGTTGAAGCCGAGATTCTCGAGAAGCGGCACGCGGCGCGACAGCGCCAGCTGGCCGCCAGCGTGGAAGATCTTCAAGGAAAGGATGCGGCCCTGTTCTTCCTGACGGTGGTAGAACTGGATGCGCAGCGGTTCGCCGGCGGCGCAGGCACCGATATCGGCGAGGTCGGCCACGGTTTCCTCCGGCGTGAAGGAATCCTGGAAGGCTTGGTCGACCGATACCTTCGGCGCTTTGGCGCCTGCCAGCGCCTCGAAACGGTCGTCCCAGCGGGCGGTGATCTCGCGGATCACCTGCTCGAGCTTTGACTGCGGAATGCGTGGCGTCTTGCCGCCCGAGCGGCCGATGATGAAATGCACGCGCGCCACGCCGCCTTCCGGGAACGCCGGGTAATAGGCGGAGACACGGCCGTCATAGACAGTCTTCAGATAGGTGCCGATCCGCTCTCGGACGATCGAGTCGTATTCCTCGCGCGGCACGTAGACGATCACCGAGACGAAGCGGTCGAAATGGTCGATGCGCGGCAGGACGCGCACGCGCGGCCGATCGCCCAAATCGTTGATCTGTTCGGCAAAACTTGCAAGCAGCGTCGTATCGATCTGGAAAAGGTCGTCGCGCGGATAGGATTCCAGCGTATTGTCGAGCATGCGGCCGGAATGGCTCATCGGGTCGAAGCCGAAATGCTCCTTCACCTTCTCGATCTTGGAACGCAGCAGCGGGATTTCGGAGGCGAGCGAGGTATAGGCCGTCGAGGTGAAAAGACCGACGATGCGCAGTTCGCCGGTGACGTTGCCGTCGGCGTCGAAGCGCTTGACGCCGACATAATCCATATAGGCCCGGCGATGGACGATCGATTTCACATTCGCCTTGGTGACGATCAGGAAGTCGGGGCCGTCGAGGAAGGCAAGGATCTCAGGCGTCGTCGTCACCGCGTCCTTGCCGGTGCGCAACACGAGAACATCGGGATTGGAAAGAATGCCGAGGCCAGCACCCTTGTCGCGCTCGACCCTCGCATCGGTCCCCTTGCCGGAATAGACATATTCGCGCATGCCGAGGAACGTGAAATTCTCATCGCGCAGCCAGGTCAGGAAAGCGACGGCTTCGTCGCGATCGGCCTTCTTCCGGCTGGCGCCATTGGCCGCAAGCTCGGCGATCACTCCGTCGATCTTGGAAAGCATCGGCTTCCAGTCGGAAACCGACAGGCGGACCTGTTCGAGTACTTTCTCGATGCGTTTGACGAGATCGGCGGCCTGGGCGGAATTGAGGGGCGCAATATGAAGCTGGATATGGCTGACGCGGTTGGCCGGATCGCTCGGGTGATCGGCGGAATAAAGCACCGGCGCCTGGCCCTTTTCCATGACCAGGATGGGATGCACGGCCATGAACAGGTCGCGATAGCTGCTCGTCACTTCACCCATGACCGATTCGAACAGAAAAGGCATGTTGTGGTCGGTGACAGAAAGCACCGAGACGGCGATGCCGTCAGGCGTCACATCGGCAATCGTGTCGATGCTGACGCGGGGCGCCTTGCCGTTCCAGGCGGCAAGTTCCTTTGCCGAATGCACCGCTGAGAGCGCCAGCATTTCCGGCGTATAGAGTTCGAGATCGTCATTGCTTGCCCGGCCGAAGAGAATTGCCGGATCGAGATGCGCCTCGCCTGTCGCCTTGGCGATCTTGCGCGCGCTTTCGATCTGCTTTTCCCGTTTCGGATTGTTTCTGGCAGCCATGGATCGCCTCCCTCAATGTCTGATTTTTTGCAAGCTAGCAGAAGATTCTTCGAAAAAATCTCTAAAAGAGAGGTCCGAAGGATTGTTTTGACGCTTTTTGGCGCTGGAAACGAGAAATCGTAAGAGATTTTCCGCCTTCTCCACCAAGCGAAAGCAAAAGTCCCGTCTTCCGGTCATTCGTTCCGCCGAACATTTCCACGCCCGCATGAAGAATGGTTGACAGCGTGGCGTCAAAAAGATCATCAAACGCGGTCATCATTCGGATCTTGGATATCATGTCGGAAAATGCAGCGGGCGCAGTCATCGTCATTTCCAGCCATGTGGTGCGGGGCTCGGTCGGAAACCGGGCAGCCGTCTTTGCGCTGGAGACACTCGGTCATCCGGTCTGGGCTCTGCCGACCATCGTGCTGCCCTGGCATCCCGGCCACGGCCGCTCGACGCGTCTGACTTTTGCGGAAACGGATTTCGATGCGGCAATCGACGATCTGATCCGCGCGCCCTGGATCGGCGAAGTCAAGGCGGTGCTTTCGGGCTATTTCGGCAATGCCGCCCAGGCGCGCTCCGTCGCCCGGCTGATCGGTGCGTTGAGGCAAAACAATCCCGAGCTGCTCTATGTCTGCGATCCCGTCATGGGCGATCTTGGCGGTCTTTACGTGCCGGAAGCGACTGCTGAGGCCATTCGTGACCATCTCATTCCGCTCGCCTCGCTCGCGACGCCGAACCGCTACGAGCTCGCATGGCTTTCGGGGGCAGCCCTCGAAGACAACAGCGCGATCATGGAGGCGGCGCTGGCGCTCGGACCATCGCGCATGCTCGTCACTTCGGCGGTGCCGATGATGGCGGGCGGTACCGGCAATCTCTATCTTTCCGGCCGTCACGCCCTTCTTGCCGAGCATCGCGTCGTCGACAACCCGCCGAATGGTCTCGGCGACCTCATCGCCGCGGTCTTCCTGTCGCGCTTGCTTTCCGGGATCGAGGACGAAAAGGCGCTGCAGCTTGCCACCGCCAGCGTCTTCGAGGTGCTTGCGCGTGCCGTCAAGCGCGGCAGCAACGAGTTGATGCTGGCAAGCGACGCTTCCAGCCTTTCGACGCCGATGGCCATGGTGCAGATGCGCCGGCTCGTGCACCCGGCGCAGCGGCGGAAAAAATGACGCATCTGCCAATATGTTCATTTTGCGGTGCAGCAGTTGATCTTGTCTTCGGCGCGCGCTAATCCAGACGCATGCAGCGTTTTCCAAATCCCCTTCTGGACGGCTATCGCAACTTCATGAACGGGCGTTATGCCGACGCCCGCGACAGGTATCGGCAGCTTGCCGAAAACGGTCAGAATCCCCATACGCTTGTCATTGCCTGTTCGGATTCGCGCGCGGCACCGGAGCTGATCTTCGATGTCGGCCCGGGCGAGCTCTTCGTCATCCGCAACGTCGCCAACATGGTGCCGCCCTACGAGCCGGACGGTCATTTTCATTCGACCTCGGCCGCACTCGAATTTGCCGTGCAGGTGCTGAAGGTCTCAGATATCGTGGTGATGGGCCATGGCCGCTGCGGCGGCATCCGCTCGGCGCTTGATCCGAATGCCGAGCCATTGTCGCCCGGCGATTTCATCGGCCGCTGGATGTCGCTGGTCAAACCCGCCGCCGAGCAGATCCAGAGTAACGACGTGATGACGGCCGCCGAGCGGCAAACGGCGCTGGAGCGTGTCTCCATTCGCAATTCGATCAACAATCTCAGAAGCTTTCCCGACATCAAGGCGCTCGAGGAGGCGGGAAAGATTCATCTCCACGGTGCCTGGTTCGACATTTCGACCGGTGAACTCTGGGTCATGGACGCCGAGACACGCGACTTCATTCGTCCCGAAATCTAGGGACATGCCAGTTTATGACGATGCGGCAATCGTTGCCGAGCGCGTACGGCTGGCGATCGAGGCGGCGGATATCCCCTGCCGAGCGGCGATGTTCGCAAGGTGACGGCGAGTTTTGGATGCGCCGGACGAGCAAATGAAGCCACCAACCGGAACTTCGAGGATCTAGTCAAACGCGCGCCGAAATGAAAAACGCCGCATATCGCAGCGGCGTTTTGGCGTATTTTATCGGTCTTATCTGCCGTCGATCTGCTGACCGATATAGGCGATCGCCTGCTGGTAGACGCTGGCGGCGTTCCAGCCCTGGATGGCGACGAAATTCGGCTCTCCAGGCTGATAGCCGGCGCCGGCGCGCCAGCCGTGGCCTTTGAGGAAATTCGCCGTCGAGGCCAGCGCATCGGCGCGGGAGCCGACCATGTCGACGCGGCCGTTGCCGTCGCCGTCGGCGCCGAAGCGCACGACATTGCGCGGCAGAAACTGCGTCTGGCCGATTTCACCATGGGCAGCGCCCTTGGCCTGTGGGCTCAGATAACCCTCGGAGACGAGCTGGAGTGCTGCATAGAGCTGGTCGGTGAAATATTCCGAACGACGGCAGTCATAGGCAAGGGTCGAAACAGCCGACAGCGTATGCTGGTTGCCCATATAGCTGCCGAAACCGGTCTCCATGCCCCAGATTGCAATCAGCGGGCCGGCCGGAACGCCGAAACGGCGCTCGATCGAGGCAAAAAGCGCCTTATTGGCAGCCTTCATGCTGCGACCGCGGGAGATGATCGTGGCACCGCCGCGCTTCTGCATGAAAGCGTCGAAGGAGAGCTTGAAGCTCTTCTGGCCGCGGTCGGCGGAGATCGTCGGCCTGTTGTAATTGACGTTGGCGAAGGCGCGGTCGAGGACCGAGCGGCTGACGCCGTTAGCTGCTGCTTCCTGCTTGAAATCGGCGACCCATGCACCGAAACCGCTGCTATTATTGCCGCATTGAGCGCCCTGGGCCGCTGCCGGCAGCGCGTGGAGGACGCCCGCCGCCGTAAACGCCGCCAGAAAGAATGTTGTCATGCGCATGAGAAACCCCGCTTCCGATCTACTGAAGCGCGCCGCAGCCGATCAGGGCCATGCGACGCGCTCAAAGTCTTCGTTCTGTTCATGTCGCTGTCCCGAACCGCTGCACGGTTTTGGACGGCATGCTTGGCTTGATGCCGGGCAGAATGCCAGCCGAAGGCGATCTTGTCACGATCACCTTTTTCAGCAAACGCTTATGGACAGAAGCGTCCACAATTCGGCAAAAAGCCCTGCCTTCATCATCGGCAGGGCTTTAGCATATTATGGTTTACAAATGGTATCAGGCGGCCTGCTTGCGCGGCTTGACGAGACCACGATTGACGAGCAACTCGGCGATCTGGATGGCGTTCAACGCAGCGCCCTTGCGCAGATTGTCGGAGACCACCCAGATGTTGAGGCCGTTTTCGACCGTCGCATCCTCGCGGATGCGCGAGATGTAGGTCGCATCCTCGCCGGCGGATTCATATGGCGTGATGTAGCCGCCATCCTCGCGCTTGTCGATGACGAGGCAGCCCGGTGCATCGCGCAGGATGTCGCGGGCCTGGTCGGCGGTGATCTCGTTTTCGAATTCGATGTTGACCGATTCCGAATGACCGATGAAAACCGGCACGCGTACCGCGGTGCAGGTCACCTTGATCTTCGGGTCGAGCATCTTCTTCGTCTCGGCCAGCACCTTCCACTCTTCCTTGGTATAGCCGTCCTCCATGAAGACGTCGATGTGCGGGATGACATTGAAGGCAATACGCTTGGTGAACTTCTTGTTCTCGATCGGATCGGCGACGAAGACGGCGCGCGTCTGGTTGAAGAGCTCGTCCATGCCGTCCTTGCCGGCGCCGGAGACCGACTGGTAGGTCGAGATGACGACGCGCTTGATCTTAGCGAAGTCGTGCAGCGGCTTCAACGCCACCACCAGCTGGGCGGTCGAGCAATTCGGATTGGCGATGATGTTGCGCTTGGTGAACTGGCTGATGGCATCCGGGTTCACTTCCGGCACGATCAGCGGCACGTCGGCGTCGTAGCGCCAGGCCGAGGAATTGTCGATGACGATGCAACCCTGCTGGCCGATCTTCGGGGAGAACTTCTTGGAGACCTCGCCGCCGGCCGACATCAGGCATATGTCTGTATCGGAGAAATCGTAATTCTCCAGATTGGAGACCTTCAGCGTCCGGTCACCGTAGGAAACCTCGGTGCCCTGCGAACGCGAGGAGGCGAGTGCCACGACCTCATCGGCGGGGAAGCCTCGCTCGGAGAGGATGTTGAGCATCTCCCGGCCGACATTTCCGGTCGCTCCCGCAACTGCTACTTTGAAACCCATTTCTCAAGCTCTCTTTCTCTTCTCTCCTCTTGTCCGGTGAGGGGAAAGGCGCGATTAATCGCGTCTTCCTGTCCCCAGCCGAGCCGGGGAGAGAGCGGCAGGCCAGAGACGTCAGACGGTTTTCGTCGTCGTTTTGGCCTTGGTTTTGGAAGAAACCGGAACGGCAATGTCCACCCCGGCAACTCGTGCCCGGTCACTGCAATCAGCAATGGCGTGTTCGTCGCGAACCATGGAGATTCCTTTTCCGCTGTTGCTCTTAGAAGGTTTTCCACAGGAGTCAAGGTTTTTGCGTGAGGAGGCTGCTTCCGCCTGCCGCCGCAATCTCCGGTGCAGGCGCTGAGGGCTTAGCAGGTCTGCTTCGTAAAGCAGCAGAACCTTCCGCCTCCAAAATAGCATTGCTGGTAGGAGGCTACGCAGCGGCCCGATGGGGACGACGGAACGTGGTCTCATTAGACTAAAGTCATAATCCGAAAGCCTCTCTCTTTTTGATCTGTCGTTTCTGGCACACTCCCGTCAGGCGTGTCGTGGCCAGGGGTATGCTTTGAGGAGAAGTAGGCCGCGCGCGTTGATCATCACTCTGTGGAGGACAAACAATGGCAAATGTCGCAAGCATCGACGGCGCGAAGGCCGGTCCGATGACCGGCGAGGAGAAGAAGGTCATCTTCGCCTCTTCGCTGGGCACCGTTTTCGAATGGTACGATTTCTATCTCTATGGTTCGCTCGCCACCTATATCGGTGCGACCTATTTCACCCAATATCCCGAGGCAACGCGTAACATCTTCACGCTGCTCGCCTTTGCCGCCGGCTTCCTAGTCCGCCCCTTCGGCGCGCTGGTGTTCGGCCGTCTCGGCGATCTCGTCGGCCGTAAATACACCTTCCTGGTGACGATCATGATCATGGGTCTGTCGACCTTCCTCGTCGGCATTCTGCCGGGTGCCGCCACCATCGGTATCGCAGCCCCGATCATCCTGATCGCGCTTCGCCTGCTCCAGGGTCTGGCGCTGGGCGGTGAATATGGCGGTGCGGCAACCTATGTCGCCGAACATGCGCCGAACGGGCGCCGCGGCTATTTCACCTCGTGGATCCAGACGACGGCGACGCTCGGCCTGTTCCTGTCGCTGATCGTCATCGTCCTTGTTCAATATCTGATGGGTGCGGCTCAGTTCGCTGCCTGGGGCTGGCGCATTCCGTTCCTGGTCTCGGTCGTTCTGCTCGGCATTTCCGTCTGGATCCGCCTGAAGATGAACGAATCGCCGGCGTTCCAGCGCATGAAGGCGGAAGGCAAGGGCTCCAAGGCGCCACTGACCGAAGCCTTCGGGACATGGAAAAATGCCAAGATCGCGATCATCGCGCTGCTCGGCGCTACCATGGGCCAGGCGGTCGTCTGGTACGGCGGCCAGTTCTATGCACTGTTCTTCCTGCAGAACGTGCTGAAGGTGGACCTGTTCTCGGCCAATGTCATGGTCGCCATCGCACTTCTCCTCGGCACGCCGTTCTTCGTCATCTTCGGCGGCCTCTCCGACAAGATCGGCCGCAAGCCGATCATCATGGCAGGCCTTCTCATTGCGGCGGTGACCTATCATCCGCTGTTCAAGGCGATGACCTGGACGGCAAACCCGGCGCTAGCCGAAGCGCAGGCTTCGATTCGGGCAACGGTGACAGCTGATCCGGCGGACTGCAGGTTCCAGTTCAACCCGACCGGCACGGCGAAGTTCACCAGCTCTTGCGACGTGGCGACGGCGTTCCTGACCAAGAACTCGGTGCCCTACGACGTCGTGCCCGGTACCGCCGGACAGCCGGCAACGGTGAAGGTCGGCAACGCGACGATCCCGAGCTTCGACGTCGCTGCCGCCGGCGACAAGGCGAAGGGCATGACTGCGGCCTTCGAAAAAAGCGTGAACATTGCGCTTCAGGACGCTGGCTATCCGCTGAAGCGCGGTGTCGCCAAGGTGCCGGATGCCAAGCTCGATGCCTTCATCGCCGCCAATCCTGAACTGGCGCTCAACGCCGATACCGTGCGCGCCGGCGAGAAGGAAACCATGCCGGCGGCCAAGCTGGTCGAAGGCAAGCTGCTGACGGCGGAGGAGGCCAACGGCGTCACCGACATGGCGGTCTACAACATCGCCAATGGCGGCACTTTCGCCATGACCGCCGATCCCGCCCGCGTCAATTGGATCGGCACGATCGCCGTGCTGTTCGTCCTCGTCCTCTATGTGACGATGGTCTACGGCCCGATCGCCGCTCTGCTGGTCGAGCTTTTCCCGACCCGCATCCGCTATACCGGCATGTCGCTGCCCTATCACATCGGCAACGGCTGGTTCGGTGGCCTGCTACCGGCGACGGCCTTCGCGATGAGCGCTGCCGCGGGCGATATCTACTATGGTCTCTGGTATCCGATCGTCTTTGCTGCAATCACGCTGGTGATCGGCCTGATCTTCCTGCCGGAAACGAAGAACAGGGATATCCACGCAATGGATTGATGACGCATTCGCGTCCTTCAAGCCTGAAAAAAAGGCCCGGCGCTTACAAGGCGCCGGGCTTTTCCATTTGACGGCGCCGCACGTCTTTTCGGACGTGCAAAGGACGCTGTAACATTTTGAATTGCTGCATAATTTTATCCTTAAATTGATTCCGTTTTAAGGAATTATGCCGAGCGAAACAGCTGCTTCGAGAGCGGCCAGCCATCCGGCGCCAGCTTGAAGAGCAAGCCGCAGCGGGCAAAGACGATCGCCGTCAGCAGTGAGAACCAGCCGCCGAAGGCAAGGCCGGCGATGACATCGCTCGGGTAATGGGCGCCGACCATGACACGCGTCATGCCGAGCCAGATAGCGCAGGCGATGAAGGCGACGCGATAGCGCGGAAACAGCAGCGCGAAGGCGGCGAAGAAGGCGCCGACCGTGGTGGCATGGCCGGACGGGAAACTTTCGAAAACGGAATGGCCCGAAAAGGGCGCGAAGGAAAACATGCCGTAGTCGTGGAAATGATCGGGACGCGCCCTGCCGATCGCACGCTTCAGCAGATTGGCGAGAAGCCCTGAGAAGACGACGGTGGCGAAGAGATAGGCGCCGATCCAGCTGACATAAAGCGCCTGCGCCTTGGAGCGCGCCGTCTTCAAAAGCTTGTAACCCGCCCTGCCCTGAAAGAACAGCAGGATGCTGGTGTAGATCAGCCAGGCGGAATCGCCGAAACCGGTCAGCAGCTCGCCGAGGTGTTTCACCGGCGCGGGAGCTTGGCTGGCGCCGATCGGCGCGTCGAAGAGCAGCATCGAAAGGATCACGGCATTGATCGTGACGAAGAGGCAGGCCTGCCAGCGCAAAGGCGGCATGCCGACGTCGCTCCGGCGCCAGCGCCTGTCCAGGGAAGCCCAAAATGCCCGCATTTCGTCGTCCGTTCGAATTTGGCCTAGAGCGCCACGCGTCCAACAGGACACGCTAAGGACGCTCGATTATTTGAATTGACGCATGATCCTTCATCGAAAATTGCTCCGACTTCGGGTTACGCGCTGATTGAAATCCGGCGCAAAAATACACGAGATTGTGGCCGAGAATAGTCCGTTTTAGATAATTCGACCAAGCGGGACGTGCTTCACCGCCCGCAATGAAAAAGCCCTCCGCATGCGCGATGCGAAGGGCCGGAACTGTTTCACGTGAAATATCAGGCGGAAAGCGTCTTGAACTCGGCGAGGATGGCATCGCCCATTTCGACGGTGCCGACCTGCCTTGCGCCATCGGCCATGATGTCGCCGGTGCGAATGCCCTTGTCGAGCACGTTGGCGATCGCCTTTTCCAGATCGTCGGCTTCCTTCACCAGATTGAAGGAGTAACGCAGGCACATGGCGAAGGAGGCGATCATGGCGATCGGATTGGCGATGCCCTTGCCGGCGATGTCGGGTGCCGAGCCGTGCACAGGCTCGTAGAGCGCCTTGCGCTTGCCGGTCTTGCCGTCGGGCGCGCCGAGCGAGGCCGACGGCAGCATGCCGAGCGAACCGGTCAGCATGGCGGCGACGTCGGAGAGCATATCACCGAAGAGGTTGTCGGTGACGATGACGTCGAACTGCTTTGGCTGGCGCACCAGCTGCATGCCGCCGGCATCGGCCAGCATGTGCTCGAGCTGGACGTCGGAATATTTTGCCTTATGCGTCTCGGTCACCACCTGGTTCCAGAGCACGCCCGACTTCATGACGTTGCGCTTTTCCATGGAGCAGACGCGATTCTGCCGCGTGCGGGCCATTTCGAAGGCGACGCCGGCGATGCGCTCGATCTCATAGGTATCGTAGACCTGCGTGTCGATGCCGCGCTTCTGGCCGTTGCCGAGGTCGATGATTTCCTTCGGTTCGCCGAAATAGACGCCGCCCGTCAGCTCGCGGATGATCAGAATATCGAGGCCTTCGACCAGTTCCGGCTTCAGCGACGAGGCCGCAGCAAGGGCCGGATAGCAAATGGCGGGGCGCAGGTTTGCAAAGAGCTGCAGATCCTTGCGCAGGCGCAGCAGGCCAGCTTCCGGGCGCACTTCGTAAGGCACGCTATCCCATTTCGGGCCGCCGACGGCGCCGAACAGAACGGCATCGGCGGCAAGCGCCTTCTGCATGTCGGCTTCCGAGATGGCAGCGCCATGCGCATCATAGGCGCAGCCGCCGACAAGGCCTTCGTCGGTGACGAAACCGGCATTCATCGCCTCGTTCATATAGGCGATGATCTTGCGGACCTCGCCCATGGCCTCGGGACCGATGCCGTCACCCGGCAGCAGGAAAAGATTGCGCGCTGTCATGAAACCCTCCTGGGAAAAACAAGTTGCGGTTTCTTAGACCCCGGAAATGGGCATTTCAAGCGACAGAAGCGGTGAATCGGTACGCTTCGTTCCGAGCCGCGACGGTTGCTCCTGCGTCCGCAAACGGATTAGAACGGTGACCCTATCTTTATCCTGGATGGTTTCCATGCCTTTCGCGCCTCTCCACCTCGACACGCCCTTGCTCCAGACCGCACCTGGCTACAGCGCCAGCGGCAAACCGCTCTGGCTGAAGCTCGATGCGCTGCAGCCTTCCGGAAGCTTCAAGCTGCGCGGCGTTGGCCGGCTTTGCCAGCACGAGGTGGAAAATGGGGCGCGCGAAATCTTCTGCGCTTCCGGCGGCAATGCCGGCATTGCGGCCGCTTATGCCGGCCGGGCGCTTGGTGTGCCGGTCACAATCGTCGTGCCGGAGACGACGGCGGCCGACGTACGGCAGACGATTGCCGCAACGGGCGCGAATGTCCTCGTTCATGGTTCGGTTTTCGATGAGGCCAATGCCCATGCGGTCGAACTCGCCCGGAGCCGCAAGGCAACCTATGTGCACCCCTTCGACCATCCGCTTCTGTGGGATGGCCATGCCACGCTGATCGACGAGGTGGTGGCGAAAGGGGCAAAATTCGATTGCGTGGTCACCAGCGTCGGCGGCGGAGGGCTGCTTGCCGGCATCGTCGAGGGGTTGAAGCGTAACGGGCTTTCCGATGTGCCTGTTATCGCCGTCGAAACGGAAGGGGCGGCCTCGCTCCATGCCAGCCTCAGGGCGAATGAGCGCATCACCCTTCCCGCCATTACCTCGATTGCCAATTCGCTCGGGGCGAGGCAGGTGGCGCAGCATGTCTTCGACCTGCCGAAGCAGCATCCGATCGAAAGTGTTCTCGTCAGCGACGCCGATGCCGTTGCCGCCTGCCTGAAATTTGCCGATGCGCAGCGCATTCTGGTCGAGCCGGCTTGCGGTGCGGCCCTTGCGGTTGCCGATGTACATGCCGGGCTGCTTCAGCGCTTCGATAATCCGCTTATCGAAGTCTGCGGCGGCATCGGCGTGTCGCTCGACCAACTCAGGGGCTGGAAAGAAAAATTTCTTTGACCCACACCAAAGAAAAAGCCGGGCGTAAGCCCGGCTTGATGCGGTAACCGATTGGAACGGCTCAGGCTGCCCAAGGGTGCGAAGCGGCGTTCTTCTTTTCGAAGCTGTCGATCGCCTTGCCCTTTTCCAAGGTCAGGCCGATATCATCGAGGCCGTTCAACAGGCAGTGACGCTTGAACTCGTCGAGATCGAACTTGATCAAGCCACCATCGGGGCCGGTAATCTCGAGGTTTTCGAGGTCGACGGTCAGGATGGCGTTGGAGCCGCGCGAGGCGTCGTCCATCAGCTTGTCGAGATCTTCCTGGCTGACCTTGATCGGCAGGATGCCGTTCTTGAAACAGTTGTTGTAGAAAATATCGGCGAAGCTGGTCGAAATAACGCAGCGGATGCCGAAATCCAGAAGCGCCCAAGGCGCGTGCTCGCGCGAGGAGCCGCAACCGAAATTGTCGCCGGCAACCAGGATCTTGGCATCGCGATAGGCCGGCTTGTTCAGCACGAAATCCGGGTTTTCTGAGCCGTCTTCGTTATAACGAGCCTCCGCGAAGAGGCCGGTGCCGAGGCCGGTGCGCTTGATCGTCTTCAGATAATCCTTCGGAATGATCATGTCGGTGTCGACGTTGACGACCGGCAGAGGCGCTGCAACGCCCGTGAGCTTCACGAATTTATCCATGACCCATGCTCCATTTCAGCAAATCTACTTCCTGAATTTGCATCTAGTCCAGTTTTTCGCCGAAATGAAGGAGAATCTTTCACAGATGGCGGCCACGCGACGTTTCGCGCGGTCCGCCGATTGCGGCTGTCCCTATTTGGATGGTGCGTTCAACCCCCAGAGGACGCCGAACGGATCACGAAGCTGGCCATAGCGGTCGCCCCAGAACATCAGTTCGACCGGCATGACGACTTCGGCGCCGGCAGCAACCGCGCGATCCCACCAGAAATCGATATCGTCGATGATCAGCTGAATGGCGAAGCCTTCATGGCCTTTGAAGGGATGGCCGTAGTCAGGATAGGCATCCGACAGCATGAGGGAGCTGCCGTTGATGTAGAGATGCACATGCATCGTTCTGCCGCTCTCGTCGACCGGCACGAGATAGGCCTCTTCGGCGCCGAAAGCCTTCTTGTAGAATTCCGCAGCTTTCACCGCGCCGTCGACCGTCAGATAGGGCAGCAGGCCGTTCTTGACCGGTGGCATCTTGGTCGGGTTGCTCTCTGTCGTCGCATCCATGCTTGTCCTCCATTCGTTTTTGAGCGCCGGCTGAATGCCTGGCTGCTTCAAGGACGCAGCATGGAAGCGTGATCCGACAGGGTCGGCCGAATTTTTTCAGCGAACCAAATTTTTAGCGAAAAGGTGATCAGAGATCGATGATCGTGCCGCGGCCGTCGTTCCACACGCGCATCTCGCGCTTACCATTGTTTGCCTTGGCGCGGACCGGAGCAGGCTTCATCTTCATCGAAAGCGCGCGTCCGACCATGAGCACGGTCAGGATGCCGCCAACGGCGAGCGTCACCGAAAAGGTGAAAAGCAGCATGGCCACGAAAACGGTGGCGCCGGCAAGCATGAGGAAGATGGAGCGAATGTTCTGCATGGTTAGAGACCTTTCTTCGGAAAGGAATGTGGTCCTTCTCCTTCCTCTCTGCAAGGCAAGCATGGCTTTTTGTTGTTCTGCTAGATGTCTGGGGTGGCTGCTTGCTTCGGCTTTCAAAGCTTGGCACTAATTCGCCATGAGCCGAAACCCTACGACCCGCTCCATCCGCCTGCGCCGTTCGGTGCTGAGCGTGCCTGCCATCAATCCCCGCGCCCTTGAAAAAACCCATGCGGTCGATTGCGATGCGGTGATCTTCGATCTCGAGGATTCCGTGGCGCCGGAAAAGAAGGCGGAAGCGCGGGAAAATCTAAGGAATTTCTTTTCGGCTCGGCTGCTTCAAGGCAAGGAGCGGATCATCCGCATCAACAGTCTGTCCACCGATTTCGGCCTGGCGGACATGGAGCTGGTGATGGCGCTTGGTCCCGATGCCGTGCTGCTGCCGAAGGTCGACGAACCGCAGGATATCATGGCGCTCAGTGACCTTCTCTCCGAGGCCGATGCACCGGAAGATCTGCGCATCTGGGCGATGATCGAGACACCGCGCGGCATCCTGAATGCGGCTGTTATCGCCGCAGCCGGGCGCATGCCGGGCTCACGGCTCGATTGTCTCGTCGTCGGGCTGAACGACCTGCGCAAGGAAACCGGCGTGCTGCCGCAGCCGGGGCGAAGCTATCTCGTGCCGTGGCTGATGCAGGTCGTCCTTGCGGTCAGTGCCTACGGGCTCGATGCGATCGACAGCGTCTTCAACGATTTCAGGGACGAACAGGGTTTCGATGCCGAATGTCTGCAGGGCCGGGCCATGGGCTTTGCCGGCAAGATGCTGATCCATCCGGCGCAGATCGAGCCCGCCAACCGGCATTTCAGCCCGGATCCGGCAGCGATTGCGGAAGCGGAGGCGATCATATCAGCCTTTGCCGACCCCGCCTCCGATGGGCTGAACGTCATCAATGCAGGCGGGCGGATGGTCGAGCGGCTGCATCTTGTCCAGGCGGAAAGTCTGGTCCATAAAGCGCGCCTGATAGCAGCCCGCCAGGCTGCAGCACGAAAGACGATGTGATGAAACTCTACCGCTTCCTGACCGGTCCCGACGATGCTTCCTTCTGCCATAAGGTCACCGCCGCCCTCAACAAGGGCTGGTCGCTGGAGGGCTCGCCGACCTATGCCTTCAATGCCGCAACCGGTGCGATGCAGTGCGGCCAGGCCGTCGTCAAGCATGTCGAAGGCAAGGACTACGATCCCGAGATGAAGCTCTCCGAGCAGTGAGGTTTTAGCGCATAACCCCGAAAATCGTAACCGATTTTCGGAAAGGATTATGCGTGATTGAAAGTGATAGAGCGTCCTTAGCGCGTCCTTGGACGCGCGGCGCTCTATCGCTCGGCGGCTTCCTCGGCGCTTGCCTCGATCCGCTCCATGTCATCGTCGCTCAGCCCGAAATGGTGGCCGATCTCGTGGATCAGGACGTGGGTGATGATATCGCCGAGCGTCTCGTCGTTCTCAGCCCAGTAGTCGAGAATGGGACGGCGGTAGAGGCGGATGCGGTTCGGCATCTCGCCGGTTTCCACCGTGAAACGTTCGGAAATGCCCCTGCCCTCGAAAAGGCCGAGCAGATCGAAAGGGGTTTCCAGCGCCATGTCCTCGAAAACGTCGTCATCGGGGAAATCCTCGATCTCGATCGTGAGGTTGGTCGTCAGCTGGCGGAATTCATCCGGGAGATGGCTATAGGCCTCCATCGCCAGCGACTCGAAGGCGCTGATCGTCGGCGCATGGCGATCCCGCCAATCATCGCTCTGGTCTATGCGGGCCATGAACATTCCTTCCTTTGCGGGCCCATATAGAACCTTTATCGCCGATTTTCGAGTGCGGAATCAAAGGCAGGAATATTTTCATAGAAAATGGCCGTTGACTCTTCATTAGCTCTCTGGAATCTATAAGAACATAACAGGAACAAGACGGATCGGAGAACGCCATGGCGCAGCACGCCCTGGCGCGCGAGCGGCTTTTTGCGCTCCGCGAAACCATCGCCAGACTGGAGGGACGGCCCGCGCCGGCGCTTGCCGCAGCGGAACGGGAAGCCCTGGCGGAAGGACGTAAGACCCACCAGGAGCGCACGCTGCCGCCCCTGTCGTTTGGGGTGGAGTTTCTTGACGGGGCGCTGGAAGGCGGCCTGCCGCTCGATGCGATCACCGAATTCCGTTCCGCTCTGTCTCGCGATGCCGGCGCTGCAAGCGGGCTGGCGATGGCTGTTGCCGCGCGGCTGCAAAAACAGGAAGCGGATGCCGGCCGCCTTCTGCCGTTGCTCTGGATCGGCGATGCCGTCGGCACGCTGGAGGCAGGCCGTCCCTATGCTCCCGGGCTTCGGGATTTCGGGCTGAGCCCGGAGCGGTTTCTCCATGCCGCGCCGCGCAAGCTGGACGAGGCGCTCTGGCTGGCGGAGGCCGCGGTGGAAAGCGCTGCCTTCTCGGCCGTCATCTTCGAAGTACGGGGCAATCCTGCCCATTTCGGCCTGACCGAAAGCCGCAGGCTTAGTCTCAGGGCGCATGCTGCCCGCCGTCCGCTCTTTCTTGTCCGTCAGGCCGGGGCGGAGGAGGCAAGCAGTGCGGCCTTCCGTCTGCATGTCGAACCGGCCCCATCCGCTCTGCGGCCGTTGCCGGATGGATCGAAACTTTCCGGCAGCATCGGCAATCCAATTTTCCGTCTGACGCTGGAGAAGAGCCGCAATCCGGCCCCGCTCTCCTTTCTTCTGGAGTGGAATCCCCATGAACGCGAATTTTTCCCTGTTGCCGAACCAAACCTCGTTCGTCCTCCAGGCGAACAGTCAGCGCATTCTGGCGCTCAGCTTCCCGCATCTGCCAACGGACCGCATCGCCCGCAGGCGATGGGGGCTCTCCTGGCGTTCGAAAGGGCGTCCTGAAGGGCCGCCTATCGTCTGTTCCGGCAAGCTCAACAATGCCATGCGGCTGACGGCACTGGACGAGTTGGCCGAAAGGCTGGGGCTGAGGAAGGAGCTGGGCGTTGCCGAAGCGCGCGCCATGCACCCGCTGCTCGAGGTCGCGGAAGAGGATCCGGCAGCCGACCGCCGGTTGCTGGAGGCAATTGCCGACTGGTGCGACCGTTATACGCCGCTGGTGGCGTTCGACGACAAGGATGGCCTGTTTCTCGATATTAGCGGCTGCGCCCATCTTTTCGGCGGTGAAAAGGCGCTTCTTAGGGATGTGCTGTCGCGGCTTTTTCATATGGGGTTCGATGCCCGCGGCGCGATCTCATCGTCACCCGGCCTTTCCTGGGCCGCGTCCCGCTTCGGGCAAGGCGGCGTGATCGAGGACGAAGAGACGGAACATGTGCTGATGTCCTTGCCGGTTGCAGCCTTGCGACTGGAAGGACAAACCGTCGATGCCCTGAAGAAACTCGGTCTGAAATATGTCGGTGACGTTATCGATGCACCGCGGGCGCCGCTGACCCGCCGGTTCGGCCCGGAGCTGCTTCTGCGTCTCGACCAGGCGCTGGGACGTGAAGAGGAGCCGGTCTCGCCCCGGCGTCCTGTTGCCAGCCTCTCGGCCGAAAGCCGGCTGATCGAGCCCATCGGGACGGAAGAGCAGATTCTTGCCGTCACCAGGCAGGTCGCCTTATCGCTGCAGCCGTCGCTGGAGGCGCGGGGGGCTGGCGGGCGGGTGTTCGAACTGGTCCTGTTCCGCGTCGACGGCAGGGTTTTTCGTATCTCCGTCGGCGCTTCGCAGCCGCTTCGCGAACCAAAGTTCATCGCCGGGCTTTTTTCCGAACGATTGCAGGCGGTCTATGACGATCTCGATGCCGGCTATGGTTTCGAGATCCTGCGGTTGAATGTGTTGCGGCACGATCCCTTCAACGAGGCGCAGGGTGATTTCGAGGGCGACCGTCAGGGAGAGATCTCGCTTTCGGCTTTCGTCGACCGGGTCTCGGCCCGACTGGGTGCGGATTGCCTGCAAAGCTTTCAGCTCCGCGAGAGCCATGTGCCGGAACGCGCCGTCATCACGGTTCCTGTGATGGACAGCCTTCCCAGGCGGAAGGCAGCGCAGGACATCCAGCTTCCTTTCCGCGAAGAGCGCCCGCTGCGGCTCTTTGCAACGCCGGAGCCCGTCGAGACCATACTTGCCGAAGTGCCCGATGGTCCGCCGCAGATCTTCCGCTGGCGGCGCATGCAGCATCAGGTGGCGAGAAGCGAAGGGCCGGAACGGATTGCCATGGAGTGGTGGATCGATGGGGATGACGCCGAGGCACGTGACTATTTCCGCATCGAAGATGAGACCGGACATCGCTTCTGGATTTATCGGCGGGGCTTTTATGGTCAGGAGCTTGATCCTCGCTGGTTCATGCATGGCGTGTTCGCATGACAACCACGCGCGCATTCTTCGAGATCGGCACAAGGACGAATTTCTCGTTTCTTGAAGGCGCCTCTGGCCCGGAAGAGATGGTCGTACAGGCCGCTTATCTGAAGCTCGGCGGCCTCGGCATAGCGGACCGGAATTCGGTTGCCGGCGTGGTGCGGGCGCATGCACAGGCGGAGCAACTTGAGGAGAGATACAAGAACAGGGATGAGATTCTGGCCCAAGCGAAGAAGGAAGGAAAAATGGAGGTCATCCTCGATCCTATCCGGGTTCAACCGGGCGCCCGTCTCGTCTTTTCCGACGGAACCCCTGATATCCTTGCCTATCCGCAAAACCGGCGAGGCTGGGCAAACCTCTGCCGCCTTCTCAGCGCCGGCAATCTGAAGGAGGAAGCGGTCAAGGGAAGCTGTATTCTGACGGAAGCGGAACTCATGGAATGGGGAGACGAGATGATGCTTGCCTTCGTTCCCGATCGCACCCTTGTCGATCATCAGACGGGTCAGTCGTCGCTGGAAGATTATCTGGAACGGTTTCGCAGACGCTTCCGCAAGGCTTTTTTTATGGCGCTGGCGCCAGCCTATGACGGTCGCGACAGGCAGGTCTTTGCGGTGCTTGCCATGCTTGCTGCTCGAAACCGCGTGCCGCTGATTGCGACCAATCAACCACTTTATCACCACCCCGAGCGCCGGCCGCTTTCGGATGTCGTGATCGCGATCCGAGAGCACGTGCAGATAGCGCAAGCCGGATTCCTGTTGGCGCCGAATGCCGAGCGTTACCTCAAGGATTCACGTGAAATGGTCCGGATATTCCGGGACTATCCTGATGCGGTCGAAAATACGCAAGGCTTCTTCGGCAAACTAACCTTTTCGCTGAAGGAATTGGAGCACAATTATCCGCCAGAAAACGATCCCGGCGAAACGCCGCAGGAGACTCTCGAAAGGCTGACGAGAGCGGGAGCGGTAAGACGCTATCCCGAGGGTATTCCGCCCAAGGTGGCGCAACAGATCGATTATGAACTGAAACTCATTGGGGATAAGAAATATGCCTCCTATTTCCTGACGGTGCATAGGATCATCCAGCATGCCCGCTATGAACTCAAGGTCTTGTGCCAGGGGCGCGGATCGGCGGCAAATTCGGTCATCTGCTATTGTCTCGAAATAACGGAAGTCGATCCCGAAAAGAGCACACTGCTCTTCGACCGCTTCATTTCGATGGATCGCGACGAACCGCCGGATATCGATGTCGATTTCGAGCATGACCGACGTGAAGAGGTCATCCAGTTTATTTACAAAAACTACAAAAGAGAACATGCGGGACTGACGGCGGGGGTGACCACCTACCGCACCCGTTCGGCCGGCCGCGAGGTCGCCAAGGCCTTCGGGCTTTCGGAGGATGTCCAGTCGGCGATCAGCAGCCTCGTCTGGGGCTGGTCGGAGGACAATCTTTCCGAACGTGATGCCAAGGCGGCCGGTCTCGACGTCAAGGATCCGGTGACGCGGAACGTGCTGAAATATGCCTCCGAGCTTCTCGGCTTCCCGCGCCACCTCACCCAGCATGTCGGCGGCTTCGTCATCACGCGGGACCGGCTCGACGAGGTGGTGCCGATCATGAAGACGGCGATGCCGGATCGCTACATGATCGAATGGGACAAGGACGACCTCGACAACGTCAAGATCCTCAAGGTGGATGTGCTGGCGCTCGGCATGCTGACCTGCCTGCGGAAGGCCTTTTCGCTGCTTGAGCTGCATTACGACGTGAAGAAGACGCTCGCAGACCTCGGCAACAAGGAGCATGGGGATGAGGGCAAGCCGGTTTACGAGATGATGGGCCGGGCCGATACGCTTGGGGTCTTCCAGATCGAAAGCCGGGCGCAGATGAGCATGCTGCCGCGTCTGAAGCCGAAGGTGTTCTACGATCTCGTCATCGAGGTGGCGATCGTTCGGCCAGGTCCGATCCAGGGCGACATGGTGCATCCCTACCTGAAGCGACGGGAGCAGCGGGCCAAGAACATTCCGATCGAATATCCGAGCAAGGAGCTGGAAACTGTTCTGGAAAGAACCCTCGGCGTGCCCTTGTTCCAGGAACAGGCCATGCAAATCGCCATTACCGCAGCAGGGTTCAGGCCGGCGGAAGCCGATAAGCTTCGCAGAGCGATGGCGACATTCAAGAGAACGGGTACGATCGGTAATTTCGAAAAGCGGTTCATCGAAGGAATGGTCTCAAAAGGTTATGCCCAGGAATTCGCGCAGCAGTGTTTCAACCAGATCAAAGGCTTCGGCGAATATGGTTTTCCGGAAAGCCATGCCGCCTCCTTCGCGCTGCTCGTCTATGCCTCCTCATGGCTCAAGGCCTATTATCCCGACGTCTTCTGCGCGGCGATGCTGAACTCCCAGCCGATGGGGTTTTATGCGCCGGCGCAGCTGGTGCGGGATGCACGCGAGCACGGGGTAAAGATCCTGCCGGTCGATATCAATGAATCGGACTGGGATTGCGGTCTGGAAGAGGCCGCTTTCGATCGGAATGCCGTCGATTTCCGGCACGACAAGATGCGTGAGATCATCAAGGCCCGGCATGCGGTGCGGCTGGGTTTCCGGCAGATCAAGGGTCTTTCGACAGACGATATGGAACGGCTCGTCAGCCATCGAGGCGAAGGCTACAGCTCGGTGCGCGATCTCTGGCTGCGGTCCGGTCTGCAGAAATCGGTCATCGAGCGACTGGCGGATGCCGATGCGTTCCAATCCCTCAAACTGTCACGACGCGACGCGCTCTGGGCGGTGCGGGCGCTGGATGTGAGGAGTGCTACTGAGGAGCTGCCGCTTTTCGAGCAGGTCCGTCATGTCGACCTCCAGGCCGAGCCTGTAGCGAAGCTGCCGGAAATGCTGCCGGGAGAGCAGGTCATCGAGGACTATCGTTATCTCTCACTGTCGCTGAAGGCGCACCCCGTCTCCTTCCTGCGTGAGGAATTGTACAAGGCCGGTGTGACACGCAATGTCGATCTGTTGAAGGTCGCGAACGGAAAAAGGGTGACGATCGCGGGCCTCGTGCTGGTGCGCCAGCGGCCGGGTTCGGCCAAAGGTGTGATCTTCATGACGCTGGAAGATGAGACCGGCGTGGCCAATGCGATCGTCTGGTCGAAAATGTTCGACAAATACCGCTCGGTCGTGATGGGCGCCCGGCTGGTGAAAATCCGCGGCAGGCTGCAAAGCCAGAGCGGGGTGATCCATACCGTCGTCGAGCATATCGAGGACATGACGCCGGCGCTCGGTATCCTGCAACGCGAGGCCCGGCGTTTCGGCGTCTGTGAGCGGGCAGACGAGGTGCTGAGGCCGGGTGCCGATCAGCGGCAGAAAAAGCTTGCGAATGCGCAGGAGAGGGCGGAGTTGGAAAAGCGGATGATTGCCACAGGCCGCCATGCGGGTGCGGCGGAAACCGCTGAGGTGATGCCGCGCGGACGCAACTTTCATTAAAAATGCATTGCACCGATCAAGAGCATGCGGCGCGCCTTCATTTGCCTTATGGCGTCATCATCCTGAAACCGCTGCATAATCCCGGACGATATGCATGGGGCCTTATCCGCACACCGCTGTTTGATGCTGCGGGACTCGAATTTTTTCTTGACAGCCACCATCTTCTTTAGCAAAAAACACGATAGTCAGTGTCATGTTTGGAATGAAGACGTGCTTGTCTGCAGCTGCAATTATATAACCGATAAAGAAATCCGGGAGGTTATCACCAACCTTCTCGATGAAGACTGTTGGCAGCTTATCGTGCCTGCGAAGGTCTACCACGCCATGGAAAAACGCGGCCGCTGCTGCGGCTGTTTCCCCAACGTGGTCGACCTGATTATCCAGACAACCGAGGAATATCACGCCCGTCGCCACTCGACGGAGACCGAAATATTTGATTTCATGTCCCGCTTGAAACAATTCCATGAGGAAAACAGGAGAGCGGACATTGAAAGGCGACAAAAAGGTCATCGAGCGGCTTAACGAGGCGTTGTTCCTCGAACTCGGTGCGGTCAACCAATACTGGGTTCATTATCGTCTTCTTGAAGACTGGGGCTATACCAAGCTCGCCAAGAAGGAGCGCGCCGAATCCATCGAAGAGATGCACCATGCCGACCGGCTTGTTGCGCGCATCATCTTCCTCGAAGGCCATCCCAATCTGCAGACCCTTGCACCTCTGCGCATCGGCCAGAACGTCAAAGAAGTTCTGGAAGCCGATCTTGCCGGCGAGTACGACGCCCGCGCGGCCTACAAAAAGTCGCGCGATATCTGTCATGACGCAGGCGATTACGTTTCCATGAAACTTTTCGAGGAGCTGCTGGCGGACGAGGAAGGTCACATCGACTTCCTCGAAACGCAGATCGACCTGCTCGAGAAAATCGGCGAGAGCAAATACGGCCAGCTTAACGCCGATTCCGCCAACGAAGCCGAATAATATTCGAACGAGATGCCGGCCGACTATGGCGGCCGGTGTTTGCGATCTGACGCTGTTGAACGCGAATCGGTGCAGTCGGCATTCTTCGGAGGCATCATTGCCGAGCGTAAACGGAGGCGGTCATCCTGCCGTGATCAGTTTTCCGATTGAAGTGTTTCCAAGTGCTGGAACTCGGCCACCACCTGGTCGTAGACGGCGCGCTTGAAGGGGACGATCAGCCCCGGCAGTTGCCGCATCGGCTTCCATTCCCAGGCATCAAATTCCGGCTCGTGGCCGCCAGGCGGCGGATTGATGGCGATCTCGCTGTCGTCGCCGTCGAAGCGGAAGGCGAACCAGCGCTGCGTCTGGCCGCGGAATTTCCCCCTGAGCCCGATGCCGATCAGTGCCGGCGGCAGATCATAGTTGATCCAGTCTCTCGCTTCGGCAAGCAGGGTCACCGTCTTGATGCCGGTCTCCTCGTAAAGCTCGCGGTAGGCGGCGTCCAATGGATCCTCGCCCTTGTCGATGCCTCCCTGCGGCATCTGCCAGAGCTGTGGCGAGCCGTCATATTCGGAATTGCCGTCGGAGATGCGTCTTCCGGCCCAGACGAGGCCATCGCGGTTCAGGATCATCACGCCGACGCAGGGGCGGTAGGGCAGATCCTCGGCTTTCACGGTCCTCTGGTTCATCTTCTTCTCCGTTCTGGGATTCTTCTCAAGGATCCATCTCAAGAATTTTTTTCAAGGATTCCGGGGGTCGTTGGAAATGGCGGCGACGCCGACGATCTCGATGCCGCGCATCGCGGCCTCCTCGCTCCACTTGGCGATGGCGTCAACGCTCTCATCGAAAGCCGAGGCGACGCCGATCGCTTGGCCGTTCTTGCGGGCGATGCGCTCGAGCTCGTCGAGCTTCTTCAGAACGGCGTTGATATCGAGCTGGCCGTCGAGCTGCAGGTCGGCGAAGGCATAGGGCAGTTCGGTTCCCCTGGCGATCGCCGCCGTCTTCGACTGCGCCGATGTGCCATCGTCGAGAAACAGCAGCCCGCGCTTGCCGATGTCGCGCATGACAGGTTCCATGGCGGTGGGATCAGAGAGAAAACGGCCGCCGAGATAATTCATGACGCCGGTATAGTTGGTGATCTCGCCCATCGCCTTGTGCAGGTTTTCGATGTTGCGGGCGGCCGGCTTCGAGGTCAGCAGGGTTTCGGGGCCTGGATCGTTCGCCGGGTAATCAAAAGGCTCGAGCGGCACTTGCAAAAGGATCTCGTGACCGCCGCGGCGGGCTTCCTGCATCCAGCGCTGCAGGCTGTTGCCGCTCGCGGCAAAAGCGAAAGTGATCTCTTCCGGCAATTCCGCGATGGCGCGCTGCGTTCCGGTCTGGCTGAGCCCGAGGCCGCTGACGACGATGGCGATGCGGACGCCACGCGCGCCGGACGAGGGGCGCGCATATTGATCCATCGGCCGCCGGCCATCGGGGCCGATAATCGGCAGCCTGCCAAAGGGCGTCTCTTCGAGCAGTGCTTCATTGGGCTGGGCCGCCATGCGCGGATCCTGGCCGATCTGCATGGCGTCGACCAGCACCGGTCCGCCGCCGTCGCGCGGGCGGGGGCTGTATTTGGTGACGACCGAGCCGTCACCAGTGACCATCTGCTCGACATTGGCACCAGAGCGCGGGTCCGCGCGGGGCATGCCATCCGTTGCCTGGTTGGCAGCTGTCGCTGGTGGTTGCGGAGTATTGGAAGGTGGTTTTGCCGCTTGTTCGGCGGCCGGCGGTTTGGCGCGTTCGAGCCCATCGCCGCGAAATGCCGTATAGAGGGAAAAGCCGCCTATCGCAAAAAGGCAGAGACTGGCGGCGATACGGCCGAGGCGCAGGATGCCTGGGCGCCGGCGGCCGGTTTTGCGGTTGCGGCCCAAAGGCGCATGCAGGTCCGTTCCCAATTTTTCGCCCGCTCCAAAACCGGGAAACAGCACAAAGGGTCAAGGCCGGGCGAGTGCCCGGCCTTGAGTTGATCGATTACTTGGCGACGACGGCCTTGTCCGGGTTCGGCGGGAAGGCCGGATCGGTCTTCTTGCCACGCAGAAGGTCGAGCGCGTAGTTCAGCTGAACGTCGTCCTTCGGGTCCGGCGGAACATAGGCAACGGAGCCCGAACCTTCGTCCGTCTCGCTCTGGCCCTTGATGTGGCCGCGCAGGCTGGATTCGCCTTCAGTCACCATCTTGCCCTGCAGTTCCTCCGGCAGCGGCTCCTCGACCTTGATGTCGGGGGTGATGCCGGTGCCCTGGATCGAGCGGCCCGACGGCGTGTAGTAGAGCGCCGTGGTCAGGCGCAGCGCGCCGTTTTCACCGAGCGGGATGATCGTCTGGACGGAGCCCTTGCCGAAGGAGCGCGTGCCGAGAACGGTGGCACGGCGCAGATCCTGAAGAGCGCCGGCGACGATTTCCGATGCGGAAGCCGAGCCGCCGTTGATCAGCACGATCACCGGCTTGCCATCCGTCAGGTCGCCCGGGCCGGCATTGAAGCGGCGGGTTTCGTCCGGATTGCGGCCGCGGGTCGAAACGACTTCGCCACGCTGCAGCAGGGCATCGGAGACGTTGATCGCCTGATCGAGCAGACCGCCCGGATTGAGGCGCAGATCGAGAACATAACCCTTCAGCTTGTCAGCCGGAACGGTGTCTTTGATCTTCTTGATCGCCTTTTCCATGTCAGGATAGGTCTTCTCGGTGAAGGAGATGATGCGGAGATAACCGACATCGTCCTCGACACGCGACTTGACTGCCTGGACGGCGACGACGTCACGGACGATCGTCAGCTCGATCGGCTTGTCGGCACCCTTGCGGATCAGCGTCAGCTTGATCGGCGTGTTGACGGCGCCGCGCATCTTCTCGACTGCGTCTTCCAGCTTCAGGCCGCGCACGGACTGGCCGTCGATTTCGGAGATGTAGTCGCCGGCGAGAACGCCGGCCTTGGCGGCGGGCGTATCATCGATCGGGGTAATGACCTTGACGAGTTCGTCTTCCATCGTGACTTCGATGCCGAGGCCGCCGAACTCACCCTTGGTCTGGGTGCGCATGTCCTCGGCGTCCTTCGAATTCATGTAGCTCGAATGAGGATCGAGCGAGGAGAGCATGCCGTTGATGGCGTTCTCGATCAGCTTGTCTTCCGCAGGCGGCGTCACATATTGCGCACGCACACGCTCGAAGACATCTCCGAAAACCGAAAGTTCCTTGTAAGTCGAGGATCCGGCCGCTTCTGCCGGCACACTCGCCGAGTAAATGACGCTCATTGCGGTCGCACCCATCAATGCGCCGACCAGAACAAGAGAAGCCCTACGAATCATTGCGTGCCTTTCCAGTGTCTTTGGCGGTCCACCACGGCCGGGAATCGACCGGTTTACCGTCCTTTCGAAATTCAATGTAAAGCGTTGGCCGGTTCGTTTCCAGCGCCAATGCAGTTGCGCTTGCCACTCTTTTCGCGCCCATCACGGCAAGCGGCTCACCGGAGAAAACGAATTTTCCCTGACGGGTGTTGATCGTATCCATTCCCGAGAGAACCAGGTGGTATCCATCGCCCGCGTCGAGGATGATCATCTGGCCGTAACTGCGGAATGCGCCGGCGAAAACCACCAGACCATCCGCAGGCGCCGTCACCACTGTCTCTGGATTGGTGGCGACCGTCATTCCCATGGCCTCGTGCCCGGTGCCGTCGGCATCGCCGAACTGGCGCAGGATATCGCCCGTAACGGGCACCTCCAATTTCGCCTTCAATTCTCCGAAGGGATATGCGGGCGCAATGCGGTTTTTATCGGGCACGCCGCTGTCGGCAAGCGCCTTGGCCTGGGCGCGCTGCTCGTCCGTCAGCAGCTTGCGGTTCTCCTCCGCCAGACGGGCGGCAGCGGCGGCATCCCGCACCGAAGCGATCTCGGATTCCATCGAGGCGACCAGGCCTTCAAGGCTCGTCGCCTTGCCTGCTAGTTCCTCCGAGCGTTTCCGTTCGGCCTCGAGTTCGGCGGCGTTGCTGCGGCTGAGCTTGTCGTTTTCGGCAAGCAGCAGGTCCATGCGCCGCTCCTCCTCGATGCCATCAGTCATCGTCGCGGTCAGCGAGGCCTTCTCGGCAGCACTTGCGGTCTGCAATGCGGCGAGGCTTGCGAGGTCTGCCGCAAGCTTGTCGGTCTCCTTGCGGATGCCGGGCACGACGGCGCCGAGCAGAATGGCGCTGCGCACGGAGCCAAGCGCGTCATCGGGGGTGACGAGCAAAGCGGGCGGCGGGTTGCGGCCCATGCGCTGGAGCGCTGCCAGCACCTCGGCCAGCAGGCCGCGGCGCTCGTGCAGAGAACGGCGGATGCCATCCTCCTTGACGCCGAGATCGGCAAGCTTCTTCTCGCTTTCGAGGATCTGCTTTTCGAGCGTCTTGCGGCGGGCAGCGGAATCGATGAGTGCCTGGCGGATGCTTTCCGTGCTCTTTTCGAGATCGGCAATGCTTTGCTGAAGCGCGCCCACCTTGTCGGTTGAGAGGCTGATCGTTTTCGACAGGGTTTCGAGTTCGGCACGGGTCTGATCACGCTTGGCGGCAAGTTCGGCCGCCGGATCGGGCGGCGGTGCGAGCTCGGCTGCCGGCTGCGGCGCAGATTGTGCCGCCCCGGGCGCGGCATCCTGCGCCCGGACGATGAACGGATCTGCCGACATGACAATCACCGCCACACCGACGCCGGCCGCGATAGCTGGCAGGATCATGCGGTGTCGCCTGGTGGATGCTCTCGTCATGCGTGTTGGGGCACTTTCTCAAATCGCGCGGAGACTAAGCTGATTTGGTGCGCTTTGCCATAAGGTTTGCAGGAGAACGGGGTGGCCAAGCAAACACGGCTGCGTGATATTGCGACGCCTTGCCGGGGTGTCGCGCCGACGCATCAGACGCGGTGGTAGGGATGGCCGGACAGGATGGTGACGGCACGATAGAGCTGTTCGGCAATCAGTGTGCGCACGAGCTGATGCGGCCAGGTCATCTTGCCCAGGCACAGCGTGGCGTCGGCACGGTCGTAAAGCGAGGGATCGAGGCCATCGGCGCCGCCGATCGCGATAGTCAGCTCGCGTTTGCCCTGGTCGCGATAGGAGCCGAGCAGGTTTGCGAAGGCTTCGCTGTCGATTGCCTTGCCACGTTCATCGAGAAGAATGAGGATGCTGCCATCGGCAAGCGATTTCAGAAGCATCGCCGCCTCTTCACGCTTGCGGGTCTCCGCATTGGAGGCCCGGCTTTCGGCAACTTCGGCAACGCGGGTCAATTCGAGGCCGACGGCAGGGCCGGCCTTGGCGAAACGGTCGAAATAACGAGCGGTAAGATCCTTTTCCGGGCCGGACTTCAGCCGTCCCACCGCAAAAAGACCTATTCGCATTCATCCGCTCCCGCTCATGCGGCACATCGGGCGCACACCGCGCCACCGGCCGGCTTATGATGTTTGCCGGCCAGCCAATGCCACGTCTCAGGCGCCGGACAGAATGCCGGCTCGCCAGTCAGTGCCGTGTTTTTTCATCCATATCCGGAGCCGCCCACATCTTTTCGATGTTGTAGAACTCGCGGATTTCGGGACGGAACACATGCACGATAATGTCACCGGTGTCGATCAGGACCCAATCACCGCCTTCCTGACCTTCGACGCGGGCCGTACCGAGGCCGTCGTCCTTAAGGTCGGTGAGCAGGTGATCCGAGATCGCCATGACATGCCTGTTCGAGCGGCCGGAGACGACGATCATGTAGTCTCCCAGCGCCGATTTTCCGGCAATGTCGATGGTGACGATATCTTCAGCTTTGGAGTCCTCGAGGCTGGCGAGGACGGTTTCTAGGGCACGGGCGGCGGCATCGGCGCCACGTTCCGCACTCTTCGGGATAACGGCGAACGTTTTTCCCTTGGCGTGTACTGTTGTCAGTGCTTTCCCTTTCCTGGAATGACAAACTATGCACAACACAGATCCGATCGCGACCGGATCATGGTTAAGATAGGCATCAAACCATTAATGTTTCAAGACATGCTAAGGTACAGAACGGCCGAAAATCCGATCTGCCGTTCGAATTGAAGTATTTGACTGCTCGGGACGGCCTCGTGCGGGCGGTGTACAGTTTCCATGCCGCAGCGTAAAGTGCAGCAAATTCCACGATCTCCAGATTCAATGACCGACTCAGCCGCAAAAACACTCGTGCCCGTTCTGCGAATCAGCTTCCCGGATGAGGATCGCCTCGGTCATGGCAAGATGGAACTGCTGGAGCATATCCGCCAGACCGGATCGATCTCGGCCGCCGGGCGGGCGATGGATATGTCCTACCGGCGGGCATGGCTGCTGGTCAGCGAGATGAACCGGATGTTTAACGAACAGGTGGTGGAATCGCAGCGCGGCGGGCAGAAGGGCGGCGGCGCGGCGCTGACGCCGTTCGGCGAGGAATTGCTCGGGCGTTTCCGCCGGATGGAAAGGACAATGCGCACGAGCCTTGCCGAAGATCTCGCCTGGCTCGAGGCCAAGCGCAACCTGCAGCAGGGCGAGCGCAACTGATCAGGCCTCCAGGGCAACTGTCTTGATGACGGCGAAAACCACCCTTCCCGGTCGAAGATCCAGACGCTCGCAGGACAGTGTGGTGATCCGGGAAAGAATGATATCGCCGTCGCAATCGAGCCGGATTTCCACCGTTCCGTCCTCGGTCGACGACATCCCCTCTATCCTTGCTTCCAGGATATTCAGCGCGCTGAGCCCCTCGGGCCTTGCGGTCGCGAGCATGACATCGCGGGAGGGAATGCGGATGCGGACCGATTTGCCGGGCGCAAGGGCCTCACCCGGAATATGGAGCCGACTGGATTTCAGCGCGACCGTCGATAGATGGTGCCGCGCATCGAAGCTTTCCACCGTGCCTTCCAGCAGTGCGCCGGCCTCGCGCCGGTCGGAGGCGGTGGAGGGGCGGCTCAATATGTCGATGGCGGGGCCGGTCGCTTCCACCTTGCCGTCGCGCATGACGACGATCTGGTTTGCCAGCCGCGCCACCTCGGCGATCGAGTGGCTGACATAGACGATCGGTATGTCGGTTTCGTCGCGCAATCGTTCCAGATAAGGCAGAATCTCGGCTTTGCGCGCATCATCGAGGGCGGCGAGCGGCTCGTCCATCAACAGCAAGCGGGGCGAGGAGAGAAGCGCGCGGCCGATGGCGACGCGCTGCTTCTCGCCGCCGGACAGCTTCGCGGGGCTGCGCGCGAGCAGCGTCTCGATACCGAGCAGGTCGACGATGTGGTCGAAGCTCTCGCCGCGCGCCGTTCTCGCCGCGAACCATCGGCCGTAGAACAGATTGGCGCGAACGCTGAGATGCGGGAAAAGCCGCGCCTCCTGGAAGACATAACCGAAGCGGCGGCGATGTTTCGGGACGAGAATACCGGTTGCGGTTTCGGTCAGGGGCTCGCCATCGAGGACGACGCGGCCTTCATCCGGGCGGGCAAGGCCGGCGATGATGCGGATCATCGAGGTCTTGCCGGAGCCGGAACGGCCGAACAGCGCGGTGACGCCACGGTCGGAGGTGAAGGCGGCATCGAGCGAAAAGGCGCCGAGCCTCTGTTTTGCCTCGACGATCAGCGTCATTCCGGGTCGATCCTCCGGCCAGCGAGATGGGCAAGGAATTCGGAGGCGAGCAGGGCGGCCATCGAAATGATGACGGCGACAAGCGTCAGGCGGAGCGCGCCGGCATCGCCGCCCGGCACCTGGGTAAAGGTGTAGATCGCCGCCGACAGCGTCTGGGTTTCGCCGGGAATGTTGGAGACAAAGGTGATCGTCGCGCCGAATTCGCCCATCGCCTTGGCAAAAGAGAGGATCATGCCGGCGATGATGCCGGGCAGGGTCAGCGGCAGGGTGATCGTCATGAAAATCCAGCCAGGGCCGGCGCCGAGCGTTCCGGCCGCCTCTTCCAGCTTGCGGTCGACCGCCTCGATCGACAGGCGGATGCTGCGCACCATCAGCGGAAAAGCCATGATGGCGCAGGCCAGTGCGGCGCCCGTCCAGCGGAAAGACAAGACGATGCCGAAATACTCGTCGAGCAGGCTGCCGATCGGACCGCGGCGGCCGAACAGGATGAGAAGAAGAAAGCCGGTGACCACCGGGGGCAGGACCAGCGGCAGGTGAACGACGCCGTTCAGCACCGACTTGCCCCAGAACCGGCCGCGGGCAAGCAGCAGGGCGACGAGGATGCCGAAGGGCAGGCTTGCCAGCATGGCGACGATCGAGACGCGCAGGCTGAGCAGGATCGCCGTCCATTCCTCATTGCTCAAGCCAAGAGCGTCCAGCAAGCGCTTCTATTCCTCTCAAAAATGAAGGCTCGCACATGCAAGCCATTTGTTGCAAATCACGCTCTTTACTCGGCGTCATCCTCGGCCTTGTGCCGAGGATCTGCTGCCTATGCAAAAATCGACCGGATGCAGATGCTCGGGACAAGCCCGAGCATGACGATAGAGTAGTTAGCGGTCCGCGTCAGCAGACTGAAACATCGTGATGTGAGCCTCAAGTCAGGCACTGACGTGCAAATCCGCAATCATTTCCGGCCTCAATCACTTCAGGATGGTGAAACCCTGCGCCGTGAAGAAGGCAGCAGCCTTGTCGGATTTCAGGAAGTCGAGATAGGCTGATGCATCCGGGTTCTTGCTCTCGGCGACGATTGCGATCGGATAGATGATCGGCGGATGAGAATCGGCGGGGAAGGTGCCGACGACGGCGACACCCTTATCGGCTGCCGCATCCGTCTGGTAGACGATGCCATAAGGCGCTTCGCCGCGGGAGACGAGGGCCAGGGCGGCGCGCACGCTTTCGACGCCGGCGACCTTGGTTTCGACCGATTTCCAGACGCCGAGCTTTTCGAGCGCGGCCATGCCGTATTTACCGGCCGGAACCGATTTCGGCTCGCCCATGGCAAGCTTGCCGTCACCCACAAGCCCCGCGAGATCGAAGCCTTGCTTGATCTCGACCGGTTTTGCCTTGGCCTTTTCGGCAACGAGCACGATGCGGTTGCCGACCAGGTTGAAACGGGTATCGGCCTTGATCAGGTTTTTCTTGGCGAGGTAGTCCATCCAGTCGAGGTCGGCCGAGATGAAGATATCGGTGGGTGCGGCGTTTTCGATCTGTCTGGCCAGCGCGCCGCTCGCCGCATAGGATACGACGACTTCCTTGCCGCTTTCCTTCGCCCAGGCGGCATTGGCGGCGTCGAGCGCATCCTTGAGGCTCGCCGCCGCAAAGACGGTAAGTTTTTCGGCGGCGGCGGCAGGCGCCGGAAGCGCTGCTGTGCCAAGCCAGAGGGCGGCGATCGCGGCGATTGCCAGTTTCAGCCATCGGCTGCGGTTCTGCATGATCATTCCCCTCGGGATTCGAAATATTGCAACGAATATAACGGGTGAGGCGTCTTGGCTAGGGATATATCCATGAAAATATAACCGTATTGGATCGCGGTGTCCGCTACGACCCAATAGTTACGCATTGTTGAAGTGCATGGCTTGAACGGCAGCGTGAGATCCATAGATGAAAATACCCGAGCGACAGGTGGCAAACCGCAAGGGCGCCCGGCGGCACAGCATGCTCCGTCGATTTCTGCCAAGAAAAACGGCAATGCCAAAGCCACAAGGCTGCACAGAGTTGCACACAATGCATTGCTGCAATGCACCAATCGATATTCATCTTCCTGCGAAATATGCTACAACATACTCATCGACACGGCTTCTCCTCCTCCCATAGCCGTTCGATAGGGTCGACAACACTCCTCCTCCCAGTTGTCGATCGAGTTTATAAGCCCGACGGATCTCCTCCCCCGTCGGGCTTTCTCGTTTTCGGGATCTTCTGAAATCAGGCTGGCGTATGCGTCTTGTTGGGCGCGCGGCGCTCTATTCGGCGTCGCTGTGCGACGAGCCGTTGCGGATTGCCGTCGAGCTCAGGCCCGAGCGCGGTCCGTGGATGAAGGTCCAGGCCGGGGCACGTTTCTTCCAGAGAACACGGGCATCATCCTCGTCGACACGGGCGAAATCGAAGGTCCTGGCCATTTTCGAGGACAGGAAGGAGAGCGTCGCGCCCGGCCGGTCGATCACCGCGATCGGGAAGGTGCGGGTAATCTCCTGCCATTTCTGCCATTTGTGAAAGGTCTGCAGGCTGTCGGCGCCCATGATCCAGATGAAATGCACATGTGGATTGCGCGCCTTGACGCGGGCAAGCGTATTGGCGGTGTAGCTGGTGCCGAGCGTCTGTTCGAAGGCGGTGACCTTGACGCGCGGATCGGCGGCCACACGCTCGCTTTCGGCAATGCGCTCGGCAAGCGGAGCGAGCTGGTTGCGGCTCTTCAGCGGATTGCCCGGGGTAACCATCCACCAGAGCTGGTCGAGGCCGAGCCGCTTGAGGGCGATTTCAGCGACGAGCGCGTGACCCTGATGCGGCGGATTGAACGAACCGCCGAACAGACCGACGACCATGCCGCGCTCGCTGTGCGGCATGCGGAGATAGTGCCGGTCCACATTCTCGGTCGTCACTTCAGGGCCGCGTCTGTCCGGCACCATGCACCCGATATTTGAAAGAGGTGAGCTGTTCGACGCCGACGGGGCCGCGGGCATGCATCTTGCCGGTGGCAATGCCGATTTCCGCACCCATGCCGAACTCGCCGCCATCGGCAAACTGCGTCGAGGCATTGTGCAGCAGGATTGCCGAATCGACTTCAGTGAAGAAACGCGCGACGACGGCGGGGTCCTCGGCGATAACCGCCTCGGTGTGGTTGGAGGAATATGTCTGGATATGGGCGATGGCGCCCGATATGCCGTCGACGACGGCAACCGAGATGATTGCGTCGAGATATTCGGTCGACCAGTCCTCCTCGGTCGCGGGCTTCAAGCCGGGTGCGACCTTCAGCACTGTTGCCGAAGCGCGGATCTCGCAGCCGGCCTCCGTCAGAACCTCAAGCAGCGGCGTCAGATGCGTGCCGATCGCGGCGCCATCGACGAGCAGGGTTTCGGCCGCCCCGCAGATGCCGGTGCGGCGCATCTTGGCGTTGACCACGATCTTCTTGGCCATTTCGATATCGGCCGAGGCATCGACATAGATGTGGCAAAGGCCTTCGAGATGGGCAAAAACCGGCACGCGAGCCTCGCTCTGCACGCGGGCAACCAGGCTCTTGCCGCCGCGCGGCACGATGACGTCGATCGCCCCGTCCAAGCCGCGCAGCATGGCGCCGACGGCGGCGCGGTCGGTGACCGGCACGAGCTGGATAGCATGCTCTGGAAGTCCCGCCGCCTTCAGACCCTCAACCAGGCAGGCGTGGATAGCCTGCGATGAACGGCGCGAATCCGAGCCGCAACGCAGGATGACGGCATTGCCCGCCTTGAGGCAGAGGGCGCCGGCATCAGCCGTAACGTTCGGCCGGCTTTCGAAGATCACGCCGATGACGCCGAGCGGCGTGCGGACGCGCTCGATTTTCAGCCCGTTCGGCCGGTCCCAGGCAGCGATGACTTCGCCGACTGGATCGGCAAGGGCGGCGATGGCGCGGATTCCCTCGGCCATTTCGGCGATGCGTTTGTCGTTCAGCGTCAGCCGGTCGACGAAGGAAGCGAGCATCTCGGTGCCTTCGATGTCCTTCAGATCCCTCGCGTTCTCGGCAAGAATATGCGCCTTATTCGCCAGGATCGCATCGGCCATGGCGTTCAACGCGCTGTTCTTCGCCTCGGTGGATGCAAAGCCCAGCGGTCGTGCCGCAGCCTTTGCCTTGCGGCCGATGTCGTTCATCAGCACGTCAATGTCGGGGCCCGGCGCAACGGTATCAAGCATAGCTCGCGTCCTTCTTCTGCCTTTCCGATTTCGAACCGATCTGCGCGGTCATGACCATATCGTCGCGATGGACCATGGCGGCGCGCCCGGCATAACCGAGAATGGCCTCGATCTCCGCCGACTTGCGGCCGGCGATCCGGCGGGCGTCGTCGGCATCGTAGCTTACCAGGCCGCGGGCAATCTCGCGGCCGGCCGGGCCGATGATCGCCACCGTGTCGCCGCGGCTGAAGAGGCCGGAAACGCTGCGAACGCCAGCGGGAAGCAGGCTCTTACCGGCCCCGAGGGCGACGACAGCGCCGTCATCGACATGCAGTTCGCCGGCCGGCTGCAGCTGCCCGGCAATCCAGGTCTTGCGGGCGGTCACGGGTGTGCCCGATGGCGCGAACCACGAGGAACGCGCGCCGCTTTCGATTGCCGATAGAGGATTGTCGGTCTTGCCGGAGGCGATGATCATGGCGCAGCCTGATGCGGTGGCAATCTTGCCGGCATCGATCTTGGTGCGCATGCCGCCGCGCGAAAACTCGGAGGCCGCACCCCCGGCCATTGCCTCGATCTCGGGGGTGATTTCGGCAATCGTCTCGAGGAACGTTGCGTTCGGATCGAGATGGGGCGGCGCGGTGTAGAGACCGTCGATATCGGAGAGAAGAATGAGCAGATCGGCGCCGGTCATCGTCGCGACGCGGGCGGCCAGCCGGTCGTTGTCGCCATAGCGGATCTCGCTGGTGGCGACCGTGTCGTTTTCATTGATGATCGGCACGGCGCCGATCTTCAAAAGCTGATTGATGGTGGCGCGCGCATTGAGATAGCGGCGGCGCTCCTCGGTATCGCCGAGCGTCAACAGGATCTGGCCGGCGACAATCTCGTCGCGTGACAGGCTTTCCGACCAGGCGCGCGCCAGCGCAATCTGGCCGACAGCGGCGGCCGCTTGGCTTTCCTCCAGCTTCAAGGCGCCTGAGGGCAGGTCGAGCACCGAGCGGCCGAGCGCGATTGCGCCCGAGGAGACGACGAGCACGTCGATGCCCTTGGCCTTCAGGCCCGAGATATCGGCGCACATGGCGTCGAGCCAGGATTTCTTCAGCCCGGCCTTGCGGTCGACGAGAAGCGCGGATCCGATCTTGATGACGATGCGGCGGTAGCGGCCAAGCGGCTTACGGCTGGTCATCGTCCTCGCCCTTGTCCTCGCCCTCATCGGTGACGACCATGTCGCGATGACGCAGCTTCGGCATCTTGGCCGGCTTCTCCTCGGTATTGGCTTCGACGATGATGTCGCGCAGCGCGCGCAGCACCTCGGTCATGCCCTTGCCGGTGACAGCCGAAATCTGGAATGGCGTCTTGCCGCAGGCCTTGGCCAATTCCTTGGTCTTCTTCTTCAGTTCGGCATCGTCGAGCACGTCGATCTGCGACAGCGCCACGATCTCCGCCTTGTCGGTCAGCTCGTTTCCGTAGGCTTCGAGTTCGTGCTTGACCGTCTTATAGGCCTTGCCGACCTTTTCCTCCTGGGCGGAGATGAGGTGGAGCAGCACGCGGGTGCGCTCGACATGGCCGAGGAAACGGTCGCCGATGCCGACACCTTCATGGGCGCCTTCGATTAGGCCCGGAATGTCGGCCAGGATGAACTCGCGCTCGTCGATGGTGGCAACGCCGAGGTTGGGATGCAGCGTGGTGAAGGGATAGTTGGCGATCTTCGGCCGTGCACGGGTGACTGATGCCAGGAAGGTCGACTTGCCGGCATTCGGCATGCCGACGAGGCCGGCATCGGCGATCAGCTTCAGGCGCAGCCAGATGGTCTTTTCCTCGCCGGGCAGGCCGGGATTGGCCCAATCCGGCGCCTGGTTGGTCGAGGTTTTGAAATGGGCGTTGCCGAAGCCGCCATTGCCGCCATGGGCAAGACAGTAACGCTGGCCTTCGACGGTCAGGTCGCAGATCAGTGTTTCCTGGTCTTCCTCGAAGATCTGGGTGCCCACGGGAACCTTTAGCGTCACGTCGCTGCCGTTGGCGCCGGTGCGGTTCCTGCCCATGCCATGGGTGCCGATCGTCGCCTTGAAATGCTGCTGAAAGCGAAAATCGATCAGCGTGTTGAGGCCGTTGACGGCCTCGACCCAGACGTCGCCGCCGCGTCCGCCGTCACCGCCATCGGGGCCGCCGAACTCGATGAATTTCTCGCGTCGGAAGGAAACGCTGCCGCCGCCGCCGTCCCCGGACTTGATATAGACCTTTGCTTCGTCGAGAAATTTCATTTTACTTCCAATATTCAGTGGCGGTTGGACGGCCCGTCTTGGCCCATTCGTTATAGGCGGTTCCGACGGAGGTCAAAGATTATCGTGAATTTTGCGAGCTATAACATACAGTACGGCTTCGGTCTCGACGGCAGATACGATCTGGCGCGCATTGCCCGGAGTCTCGTGGGGGCCGATGTCATCGCGCTGCAGGAGGTGACCCGCGGCTTCTCCCGCAACGGTTTTGCCGACATGGCGGCCGATATTGCAGCCCTCTTTCCCGACTATTTCTGGGTGTATGGGCCAGCCTGCGACATGCATGTCGAAGCTGATGAAGACGGGCTCCGGCCGTTGCGCGGCACACGATTCCAGTTCGGCAACATGGTGCTGTCGCGCTGGCCGATCGTCTCGACCCGAACGCTGCTTCTGCCGCGCAGCCGCACGATCGGCAAGATCAACCTGCAGCGCGGCGCGATCGAGGCGGTGATCGACGCACCCGCCGGCGCGATCCGCGTCTACTCCGTCCATCTCGACCATGTCTCGGCCGACGAGCGCATCCGACAGCTGCAATTTCTGAATGCCCATATCAATGCGTTCGTCCAGGAGGGTGGTTCGCTGACGGGGGGTGGTGAATTCGACCTGCTGGAGCCGCCGCTGCCGGAGGATTATGTCATCATGGGCGATTTCAACATGGAGCCGGAATCGCCGGAATATTGCGCGCTTGCCGGTGCTGGCGGCGGATATTACGGCCGTGTCGCCAGAATCGGCACGCCGGTCGACGCCTTTGCGGCGCTGAAGGCTTACTCTCCGGAGAGCTACAGCTGGATGGATCCCGAAGATCACGGCAAACGCATGCATCTCGATTATTGCTTCGTCAGTTGCGGCCTGCAGAGCCGGTTGAAATCCATCCGGATCGATACGCAGTCCGTCGGTTCCGATCATTTCCCGGTATGGGTCGAGATCGGCGATTGAAGGAGACGCCGCCGATGCGGCGGCGTCTCGAGTTTGATCAGTCAGGCCACTTTTCGCGGCTGCAGCGAGCCCGGCTGCAGCACGGTCTCGATGTGCGACACCATGGTGTTGCGGGCGAAACAATAGATTTCGCCGCAACCCGTCATGCGGAAACCGAGCTTCTCCTGCAATCGCAGCGAAGCCGGGTTGTCGGCGAAGACGCCGGAATGAACAGGCGTCTCCGGCATGCGGCGCGAGAAGCGCTCGATGATCGCCGCCACCGCCTCGCTCATATAGCCGCGCCGCCAGTAATAGCGGTTCAGCCAGTAGCCGAGGTGCCAGCGGCCGTGGCGCAACTCGATCGAGACGTTACCGATATGGACATCGTCCTTGCCGGTAATCGCCAGCGGCCAGTCGGGCAGGGTGCCCGAGGTGACCGGGATCAGCCAGTCCAGAGCATCCTGCCGGTCGAACGGCGCGGGTACGCGGGACAGCATGCGCGTGACCGCGAAATCGGAAAGCGATTCCGCGATATCAGGCGCATCGCTCAGCCTGTGGGGGCGGAGCGTCAGCCGGGCGGTCGAGATAACAGGTGCGGGACCGGGCATCATCGGCTTGACCTCCGGCCTTTGCAGTGCCGTCGTGCTCATGCGATGTTCCCCCAGCTTCTGAGAGACATCCAGGTCTTGCGGTCGAGCCTGTACCATTCGACCGGCACGTTGCTGCCGAGCGCCAGCGAGGCGGCGAGCCCCGAACCCTGGAACTGGAAGCCGCACTTCTGGATGACGCGGCGCGAGGCGACGTTCATGACCCGGCAACGGGCATCGATCTGATCGACGTCCTGACGGGTTCTGAACACCATATCGACCAGGGCATGGCAGGCCTCGGTCGCATAACTCTTGTTCCAATAGGGCTCGCCCAGCCAGTAGCCGATCTCGACGGTCTTGCCGTCTGTCTGCGGCTCAACACCGCAGCAGCCGATAAAGGCGCCGTTTTCGGCTTTGGTGATCGCATAGACGCACTTGCCAATCTCGCCATTTTTCGTGCGACGCACGAAGTCGGCAGCATCATCGGCGGTATAAGGGTGCGGCATACGCGATACCATGGTGGCGACTTTGGCGTTGTTGGCGAGATGGGCAAGGGCGTCGATGTCTTCTTCGTGGGGCGCGCGCATGACGAGCCTTTCCGATAACAAGACAGGGCAATCGGTCCTTAACCGTTCCGGCCTCAGCCGCTCCGTGGAAGACCGCTGGTCTTCCCGGGGAGACCGTGATTGGTCTACCCTTAACAATTCGCCTTGCATGGTTCAGTCCTCCTTGAGGGGTAAAGAAAAAGGGGAGATGGCGCCCCATCTCCCCTGTTTTCTAGACTGAACCTGATACGGCCAGCCGGGTCGATGAGACGCCGGCTGTTTTTGAGCGCTACCGGCTTATTCCGCTGCTTCCGCTTTCGGCATGACAGACACGTAGACGCGACCGTTGGCCTTGGTTCGGTAGTTCACATTGCCGGCGGTAAGCGCAAAAATCGTGTGATCCTTGCCGAGGCCGACGTTGGAACCCGGATGCCACTCAGTACCGCGCTGACGCACGATGATGTTGCCTGCGATGACGGCTTCGCCGCCGAACTTCTTCACGCCAAGGCGCTTGGACTGAGAATCGCGACCGTTGCGCGATGAACCGCCAGCTTTTTTGTGTGCCATTGGAGTTCTCCTTTAAACCTTGTCCCGTTGATCTTACTTGGCAGCCACGATGTCCGTGATACGGACGACCGTGTGATGCTGACGATGGCCGCGCGAACGCTTCGAATTCTGACGGCGGCGCTTCTTGAAGGCGATGACCTTCTTGCCGCGGTTCTGTTCGACGACTTCTGCCTTGACAGAGGCGCCGGTAACGAAGGGCGCACCGATCGCAGCGTCGGCGCCTTCGCCGATCACGAGCACTTCGGTGAATTCAATGGAGTCGCCAGCGGTGGCTTCCAGCTTTTCGATGGTCAGCACGTCGTTGGCTGCCACACGGTACTGTTTACCGCCGGTCTTGATGACTGCGAACATTTTTTGTCCTTTCATGTTCGTTCCAGCTCTCCTCGCCGATTGAGCAAGGTGGCCGTCTTTTTATCAGTCGAAGTTAAGCAGGGATTTCAGAGGTCTAATCCTCGAACTCGTCCTGCCGGTGAAGCCCCGCGCAAGCGCAGGACAAGCTAGGCGCGGATTTCTCCAAACCTATTGCGCAGCCGAGATAGCCGAGCGGCAAAAAAGTGTCAAGGCAAAAGGATGGAATGCTTCGACTTTTCGGCTTGCCAGCCTGTCATTTGCCCGTTATGAGAACGCCCGCGCCGAACAAGCGCCGACCAGACCGCGGAGAGGTGGCAGAGTGGTCGAATGCACCGCACTCGAAATGCGGCATACCTGCAAGGGTATCGTGGGTTCAAATCCCACCCTCTCCGCCATTTCGCCTTCGACTGTAATGGGTGTCTGCGTCCTCCTGCTATCTTTCGATCTTTCGGCGAAGCGGACGTCGAGATCGGCCGCCTCCTCGACCATCTGCGCTGACACGCCGCGCGGGCTCAAGCCGCGTTCGTCAGAACCACGTGCTGCAGCCCGGCGCCGGCGCCGAAACGGTCACCCAACACATAGGTGACGAAAAACGCGATCGTCGCCACTGCAAAGGTGCTGGCGTGATGCGGTCGAAGGCCCATGACCCCTGACTGTCGTGGTGCTCATGGACGGGTGATCCTGTAGATCAGCAAATTATTCAAATCTGCAAGCTTGGTTGCGGTCTTGTCCAGATGGTCGATAACCCCATCATGATGCTCGATGAACAGCCGGTCCTCCTTGTCGGTGGCATTCTTGGCCACGCCGAACAGATCCGCGCCCTGCGCGCGCAGTTCCTCGAGCTGCGCGATCGCAGTGGCGTCATCGGCAACGAATTTCGACCATTCCGCATCGCCTCCACCAGGCGGGAACACCCAGCCGCGCGCCCTGCTGTAGTAGATTGCGACGGGATCGCCGACCTCAGGGGCAATGGCGACGACGAGGTCGCCCGGTTGCGCCAACCGCGCCAGTTCCTCGCCAAGCAGCTTGCCGTTCATGGCGATTGGCTTCTTCATCGTCCTGACGAGGGGCAAGGTCGACCAGGCAAGCGCGATGGCCACGATGAAGATCGAGCGAAGCACCACCGCCGGCGTCAGAACGGTTTTTGACCCAAGCGTTGCCAGAAGAAGCGCGCCGTGGCCGCAGAAAATCGCGATCGGCACATGGAAGATATGGAAGTTCCACACATTGCTGGTGATCTCGCCCGCCGCCGCCAGATAGAGGATGATGGCCGCAGTCAGCCACACATAAGGAATGGCCGAAAGGCTGCGTTGCTTCGGGTCTTCGGCGCGGCTGAGCGGTATCCACAAGCCGACGGCCAGCAGCACTAGGAACGGATAGCCGTAGAACCACAAGACCGAGGTGTTCCACAAGGATTTGAAGTAGAATCTGTCCCTGACATAAGTCCAGAAGCCGTCATCCCAGATATAGCCGCCGGTGCCGGCGACATGAAACGGCGGATAGCTGCGGCCGAGATAAATCGCCCAGATGTAATAAGCGCCGATGCTGGCCAGGCTCAAAAGCCCCGACAGGAAAACCCAGCTTGCTTGCTTTTGCTTCTTCTCCAGAATCCAGCAGACCATCAGGTAGAAGATGACGGCGCCGGCAGCGATGCCTGGCAGCTTTGACAGCACGCCGAGCGAGAAGCTGAGCGTGGCGAGCGGCAAGAGCCAGCCGCTGCCGCCGGCCCAGTATTTGGCGAACAGCCAGACGCCAAGAGTGACCAAGGCCAGCATCGCGGGATCGGGAAGAAAGGAGCTGTCGATCATGATCGCCGCCGGCATCAGCGCGTAGGCAAGTGCCGCCGCGTGGGCGTGCATCTCGTCCCAGCATAGCGCCGTCAGCCGATGCAGCGAAAACACCGTCACCAGACCGAAGAAGGCAGCAACCACGCGGCCGAACCAGTCGTGCCAGCCGAAGAGTTGGTAGAGCAGGGCCGTGAGATAGCTGACGATCTGGAACTCGCGGCCCTGATAGCTTGGCCCGGGCCCGGTCCAGCTGACCTCCGGAAAGAAGATGTTCCAGCTGCGCTGCTGGAAATTGTCGGCCATCATTGCGGTGCTTATCTCGCGCCAGCTGAAGCCGTCGACCAGCGGCAAGGTGATCTTGTGGAACCTGAAGACGATCGCAATAAACAGGATCCCCAGCAAGATCGCCGTGTCGAGGCTCAGATAGTAGCGAGCAGCCATGTCCCGGCCGGTCGTCTGCTGCTGACATTGCTGACCTTCGACCCGGGTCAATTCCGGGTCGTCCGTCATTTGAAACCGTGTCCTCCCCGACCCCCGACGCGGCGCGATACGCGCCGTCATCGGATCGAGAGGAGGATGAGGCTGAGCGGGATCTCGCCGCCGGCGCGGTCGGCTGCGGAGCGGCTCGTAGGCTTCACCGAGCAGCGGCTTGGAAGGCTTGCGGGGCGGCTTTGTCATGACGGCAGTTCATCAGCAATGCCTTAAAAAGCAATTAGCCCAGATTGATTACTGACTCCATTCCCCATGCGAACACGATAAGGACAGCGGCGAGACGGCTCACCTTGATAGTCTCTGGCACACGGCCAGCGTCAATTGCCCAGCGCCTTCTTCACCCAGGCTCCAACTTCGTCGCCGCTGCTCATGTCGGGCTGCACCAGCCCGTCGATCATGAAGGTTGGCGAGACATGGATGCCGTTCTGGCGGGCATATTTGCAGTGCCATTTGATCTCCCGATCGAGATCCGGAAGTGCGAAGGCTTCCTTCAGCTTGACGCCGCTGTAGCGTTCCAGGCGCTCGACGATCTGGTTCGGCGTCACATCCATATTGGGGCCGCTGGCATGACGCTCGAATTCGAACTCCTCGCGATGGGCGGCGATAGCGGCCATCACCTGCTTTGCAGTCTCCTTGCCGCCTTCCAATGTCGAGGCTGCGATGATGCAGCGGACGAGGACGCCCGAATACATATGCCAAGGTTGCGACTGCAGGCGGATCTTCACGGTGATCTTGTCTTCGCCGGCCTGGCTCAGCAGGTCATCGAGCTTTTTGAACGTTTTGACGGAATAGGGGCACGTCGGCTCCAGAAAGACTTCGAAGATGCGGGGTCCATTGCCCCAAGTGAGCGGATCTGCATGCCAGGAAGTGGTCGTCATGGAATTCCTCTCTTGAAGGTTAAGGCATCGAAGCGACTTAGGTCACCCGGCTCCAGAAGCCATGCTTCTTGCCGTGCCGACGCTTAAGTTCCGCGACATAGGCGTCATGCGATCTTGTGTTGCCGAAGTCATCGATATGAGGCGCAAGCAATGCGCAGTCCGCAAGATGCCTCGCCGCATGCTTATAGCGGCTGGACCGGCCGCTCTCGAGCGCGAAGTCGATCATGGAGCGCAAGAGGATGGTTGCCGCAAGCGGATGTTTCTCCGCCAGAGCTTCGGCCGCCGGCGGCATCAGCTCGTAGAGATTGCCATCCAGTTCCGCCTTCCGCCTCATCACGAGTTTCGCTGCCTCTGCCGGTGCCTGCCAAAGCAGGAAAAATGCAAGCGCCTGGTGGACGTCCGGGAAAGCCTGGGCATGGGCGAATGCCTTCTCCTCTGCCTCTAGATCGTCGAAGTCCGGCAGTCGCTTGAGGAAGGCGCGGAGATGCTGGTCGTGCAGCGACTGCTCGAAGCACGTCCATCTATAGGTCTGCGCCTCCTCTGCGCGCCCCAGGGCCTCCAGCGTCTCGACGCGCGCGAGCTGCCATTCGAACGGCATGTCGACCCGGTCTTTCGTCTCGACCTCATTCAGCATCTCAAGCGCTTCCTTCGCCCGGCCGGCCGAGATCAGGCGAGTGGCGATATCGGCCGCAATCAACGGCGCCTTGCGTGTGTTCTCGGGTTGCTGGGCGATGTAGGCATCGACATCGCCCTGGGCGTCGGCAATTTCCTGCAAGGCTATGCGCACCGTCAGATCCCGCTGAGTGCCGTAGATCTCATCTTCGTAAAGGGGACTTGCGCTGCCCCAGCCGATGACCTTGCGCTCATCCCTGGCCGGCTTGTCTTTCGGCTCCTTGGACCATTGGACGAAGAGCGTTTTCAGACAATCGAGACCATCCTTGCCGAGGGCTGGCACCATCGCCGCAATGAGGCTCTCGTACTGGCCGTGATCATCGTCTTGCACGGCTTTGAACACCTTCTCGGCCAGAACATTGGAGTCGATCTTGGCGGACGCGGCGATTGCGGCAGCATCCTTGCAAGCCTGATGAAAACTTTGGATGAGCGAACTGCTGCTGTCGCTGGATCTTTCAAAGATCGGATTCGCCAGTGCGAGGAACTGCCATATCAGTTCGAACGCTTCCTGGGGATCATCGGCGGCAACCGTTTCTGCGATCGTCATGCGCTGGGTTTCGAGATCGTTCTTCAGCGCTTTCACTTTGCGCCAGTTGATGACGGTGCGGGCGCGGGCAATGCTGGCAAGCCGCTTTCGTACCTCACGCGCCACCTCGTCGCTGCCGTGATTGCCGGCAAGCTCCATTCGAAGCCGTCGCTTGTGGGCAGCGCTGCCCATGCTGACCTCGATCAGCAGCTCGGCAAGGCGCTGCGCACCGAGGGATTCGAGATTCTTCGCATTGAGTGTTGTCTTGGCTGCCATCGGTCATCGCTGTCGCTTCTGCGGGTGACCCTACCCTGGAGGCGGTACGAGGCCAAGGTCCAGGAATGTGTGCACGGAATAATCTCTCGGCACCTCGGATTAGCTAAAAACTAACGCTGCCTCGTAACGACTCCTAAAGCCGGTTTTGGCACCTTGTTGCCTGTCGAATATTTGCTTCCAAATTTTCCGCTGGGGTTGGTTATGAGTCATAATAAAGACGCCTGGGTCAGCCAGCGCGCTTATTCGCTATGGGAATCGGAAGGCAGGCCGGATGGGCGTGGGGAAAGCCATTGGGCGCAGGCGCTGAGGGAGTTCGAGCAGCTGGAGCTGACGAAGGCCTCGCCTGACGGAAACGACCTCATCGAGAAGCTCAAGGCAGCCGGGCGGCTGATGCGGATCTATGACGAAGCGGCTCCCGCCTTGGAGAACGACCGGCAGATCAAGGCGGCCCGCTAAGCCATATTATCAATCCCTGGGTTGCCGAAATATTCAGCGGCATTCCAGGCGAACGATCGGCCTTGCCGGCAGGCGTCTTGCCACTTCGGCAAAACCGGCATCCAGAAACATCGATAGAGTTCCCGCATAGAGCTCGGCTCCGTTCGAGGCACGGGCAGCCTGGTCGACGGGGTATGCCTCGAGAAATTCGGCTCCGTTTGTCCTTGCAAATTCGACGGCATATTTCAGCAATAATCGCGGTAATCCCTGTCGCCGGAACGGCTTGCGGACGATGAAGCAATTGATCGACCAGACCGGCCTGTCATCGACCGGCGCAAAGGGTTTTGAGCGGCGCAGCCGATCGAATACGGCGCGCGGTGCGACACCGCACCATCCGGCCGGCTCATTTTCGCAATAGCAGAGTATGCCGGGCGGGCGCGGTTCGGTGACGAGGCTTCGGAACCAGTTGCGATTCCCCTCGCCCCATCCTGCCTTGTAGTCGGCATTCGGAAGATACCAGTAGGCGCAGCGGCAATTCCGGCCGTCGGCGCAATCGTCGAATACCGCTTCTATGTCGGCCAGACGGTCGGCAGTTGCGGGGAAGAAAGAGAAGCGATTCTGCATCCGGGCAAATTATGGCGCGGGCAGACTATCGGCAAGCGGCCGCCCCATGCCGGCCGATAGGCGAGGCTGCCCTCCAGCCTGAAATGCGCGTTCTTTAGCCGCCGACATCGCCCCGATATCGTTGCCGATCCTCATCCGCGGGCGATCGTTCTGGCGCTACTGGCGTGCGGCCCAGCTGAAGCCACGCCGCAGGATGAGGGGCATGTAGGGATGGTCGAATTCGGCCGCGACATGGCCGAGGGCGGAATAGAAGATGCGGCCGGCGCCGAAATGGCGCTTGAAGACGACGGGCATCACCACATTGCGGGCCGCCGGATCGTAGGCGCCGGTGAAGGTGGTGGTCGCAAGGATTTCGACGGTCGGATCGTAATGGAGATAATATTGCTCCGAACGATAGTCAAAATCGGGAATGCCCTCCATGACGGGATCGTCCTGGCGGGTGACGGCAACGCGAAAGTCGATGATGTTGCCGGGGTGGGCGACCCAGGTGACGCCGGAGACATAGCGGAAAGGCGCGCTTTCCTTGAAGGACGTGGCGAGCGCGCCGTGATGGCCGGCAAGCCCGAGCCCGCCGCGCACGGCTTCGACGAGGCCAGCGGCATGCTCCTTCTCAAGCTTTTCGCCGGTAATGATCGGCACCAACAGATCGGCTTTCGCCAGCGTCGGCGATCCGAACACGCCGAGATCGCCGGTCACCTCGACGCTAAAATCGTCCTCGCGCAGCAGATCGGCGACGATATGAGCGCATTGCTCCGGCTCATGGCCTTGCCAGCCGCCCCAAACGACCAATGCCTTCCTCATTTGCGCTCTCCCTGCCTGATGGCTGCGGACCGTTGATCATCACATGGTGGTGCAAGCCCCTTAGATCGGGCCGCTATGCAAATCACGCAAATCACGCGAATAATATGTGTTTCTTCCTGATCCGACACAATTGCGCAGGTGGCCGATTGCACCCGGTCGAGCGTGGCTTCGGCATTTGACGTATTGTCCGTTGACGCCGATCGCAGTTCCTTCTTTTTATTGACGTGTATCTCGTCTAGGTTTCTTCCATCTCTCAATGAAAATAAAGGTGGTGCATGGCAGGTGAAACGGTTCTTGTCGTCGGCGGCGCCGGCTATATCGGCTCGCATACGTGCCTCGACCTGGCGAACAAGGGCTATCGGCCTGTCGTCTTCGATAATTTTTCGAACGGCCATCGCGAGTTCGTCAGATGGGGGCCGGCCGAGGAAGGCGATATTCGCGATCGAGCCCGGCTGGATGAGGTACTGGCCAAGCACAAGCCGGCGGCGATCCTGCATTTTGCGGCGCTGATCGAGGTCGGCGAATCGGTCAGGGATCCGGTTTCCTTCTACGAGAACAATGTGATCGGCACGTTGACGCTGCTCTCAGCGGCACAGGCGGCCGGCATCAACGCCTTCGTCTTCTCCTCCACCTGCGCCACATACGGCCTGCCGCAGAGCGTGCCGCTCGACGAAACGCACCGGCAGGTGCCGATCAATCCTTACGGGCGGACGAAATATATCGTCGAACAGGCGCTTGCCGATTACGACCAGTACAGGAGCTTGCGCTCGGTGGTGCTGCGTTATTTCAATGCGGCCGGCGCCGATTTCGAGGGCCGCATCGGCGAATGGCATCAGCCGGAAACGCATGCGATACCCCTTGCGATCGACGCGGCACTCGGCCGCCGTCAGGGTTTCAAGGTGTTCGGCAGCGATTACGAGACCCGCGACGGCACCTGTGTGCGCGACTATATCCATGTGCTCGATCTTGCCGATGCGCATGTGCGCGCCGTCGAATATCTGCTGAAGGGCGGCGATTCCGTCGCGCTCAACCTTGGCACCGGCACCGGTACGACGGTCAAGGAATTGCTCGGCGCCATCGAGGACGTGTCGAACCGGCCTTTCCCGGTCGAATATATCGGCCGCCGCGAAGGCGATTCGCATACGCTGGTCGCCAATAACGACAAGGCGCGCGACGTGCTCGGCTGGGTGCCGCAGTATGATCTGTCCGAGATCATCCGCTCCGCCTGGGACTGGCATGCAAAATCCAACCAGCATTGAGAAGACGCGCCGGCCGAACATCCTGCTGATCACGGCGGACCAATGGCGCGGCGATTGCCTGTCGGCCATCGGCCATGCCAGCGTAAAGACGCCCGCTGTCGATGCGCTGGCGCGCGAAGGCACGCTCTTCCGGCGGCACTATGCCGGGGCGGCACCCTGCTCACCAGCGCGGGCCACGCTCTATACCGGTCTCTATCAGATGAACCACCGCGTCTGCCGCAACGGTTCGCCGCTTGATGCTCGCTTCGACAATCTGGCGCTGGCCGCCCGGCGGGCGGGATACGACCCGACGCTGTTCGGCTATACGGATACGGCGCCCGATCCGCGCGGCATGGATGCTAGGGACCCGCATCTGACGACCTACGAAGGCGTGCTGCCGGGTTTTACCGCCCGCCAGCTTCTGCCCGAGCATGAGAAACAATGGCTCTCCTGGCTCAAGTCCCGTGGCCACGCGGATGCCGTCAGCCGCGACATCCATATTCCCGTCGGAGTGGAAGCGGGCGACATTTCCGATGCAGCGCCGGCCTATTCACGCGACGAGACCCAGACGGCGTTCCTGGCCGGCGAGTTCATCCGCTGGATGGGCGAACAGGACAGGCCGTGGTTTGCGCATGTCTCTTTCTTACGTCCGCATCCGCCATTCTCCGTGCCGGAGCCGTTCAACCGAATGTTCAAGCCGGGGGACGGGCCGGTTTTTGCCCGAGCGGCAACCTGCGAAGCCGAACAGGACAGTCATCCCTACCTCGCCTATGCCATGCCACTCTCCGACAAGGGCAACTTCATCCACGGTGCAGCGGGGCCGCTCAGCGGCTGGAACGATGAGGATTTCGCCGCGATCCGGGCGATCTATTACGGCATGATATCAGAGGTCGATGCGCAGCTCAGCCGCATCTGGCAGGCCCTCAAGGATGCGGGCGCCTGGGACGATACACTTGTTGTCTTCACGTCCGACCACGCCGAAATGGCGGGCGATCACTGGACGCTCGGCAAGGGCGGCTTCTTCGATGGCAGCTATCATATTCCGCTTGTCATACGCGATCCCGCAAGCAGTGCTGCGGGTGGGGTCTTCGACAAATTCACCAGTGCTGCGGATATTTTTCCGACACTTTGCCAAAGGCTCGGCATCGACGCGAAGAACGGGCTCGATGGCCGGTCGCTGATGCCGTTTGTCAACGGCGGGAGCGGAGAGGGCTGGCGGGATGCGGCATTCTGGGAATTCGATTTCCGCGACATTGCGCATGGCGAGGCCGAGCGGCATTTCCGGCTGCGGTCCAACGAATGTAATCTCGCGGTGATCCGCGACGCGCGGTTCAAATATGTGCATTTTGCCGCATTGCCGCCGCTGCTTTTCAATCTTGCCGACGATCCGATGGAGCTCGACAATGTCGCGGCGGATCCGGCCTATGCGGCGATACGGCTCGACTATGCCGAGAAGCTGCTGTCGCTCCGAGCGCGCCATCTCGATCAGACGCTCGCCTATACCGAACTGACGGAAAGAGGGCCGGTGACGCACCGGCCCTGATATTCACTCAATCACTCAACCGAGATAATCGCGCTTGCCGATCGGAGCACCCTGGCTACGCAGGATGGCGTGGGCCGTCGCGACGTGGAAATAGAAGTTCGGCAGGGCGAAGGTGGCGATATAGTCGTCACCCGGCAGCACGATGCCACTCTTTCCCGGCAGGGTGATCTCACGGCTTTCCGTGCCTTCCAAGGCTTCCGCCGAGAAGCCGGCGAGATAGGCGTCGGTCTTTGCCAGGCGCTCGCGCAGGTCGTCGAACTTCGTTTCGTTGTCTTCGAATTTCGGGGCTTCGGTCGCCGTCAGGCGAGCGAGCGCAAACTTGGCGGTGTCGCTGGCGCGCTGATATTGGCCGGAGAGCGGCAGCATGTCGGGCGCCAGGCGAGCGGCGACCAATATGGCAGGATCGATATTCTTTTCCTTCGCATAGGCTTCGGCCTTGTCGAGGTAGGTTTTCAGGCTGGCGAGGCCGCGCTGAAACATCGGAACGGTGAGGCGATACATCGAAATGGACATCTGTCCTGTCTCCAAAATCTTCAAATGATTGGGTCGCGGCGAGAGGTCGAAGGCGTCTGCGGCCGTGAGCCCGTCTTCGACCCTCCCATAGATGGATGTTCGTTTCGTCTTTCACAACAGAGGGAATGCGGGCGTCGGTCGTGAAGCCCGCATGGCATTGCGCTCTCATCCATATCTCGTCGCCGCTAAAGATACTTGACGCCGTTCGCAGAAAATGGAATGAATATTCCGCAGAACAGATTGAACGGTTTGTTTGTTCCGTTTTGCGGAGCGCCGCGGGAGAGGCGGCGCAGGGAATTGCGGCTTCAGAGCAAATGCCTGGAGCTCCGGCGTGAGGAGGGTGCAGCCGGGCACCGCTTTGTGGAGGAAGTGAAAATGAAAAAGTTTATCTTGGGCACTGCGATGGCGCTCGTCCTGTCGACGGCCGCTCACGCAGAAACGGTCGGCGTCTCGATGGCGAAATTCGACGACAATTTCCTGACCGTTCTGCGCAATGGCATGACCGATTATGCAAAGACACTGAGCGGTGTGACGCTGCAGATCGAAGACGCGCAGAACGACGTTTCTAAGCAGCAGAGCCAGATCCAGAATTTCATCGCCTCCAAGGTCGATGCAATCATCGTCAACCCTGTCGATACCGATGCGACCACGGCGATGTCGAAGCTCGCGGCCGATGCCGGCATTCCGCTGGTTTACGTCAACCGTCAGCCGGTCAACGTCGACACGCTGCCGGACAAGCAGGCCTTCGTCGCTTCCAACGAGCTGGAATCCGGCACGCTGGAAACCAAGGAAATCTGCCGCATTCTCGGCGGCAAGGGCAAAGCTGTCGTCATCATGGGCGAGCTTTCCAACCAGGCTGCGCGCATGCGGACCCAGGACGTCCATGACGTCATCAAGACCGATGAGTGCAAAGGCATCGAGATCGTCGAAGAGCAGACGGCCAACTGGGATCGTACCCAGGGCGCCGACCTGATGACCAACTGGCTCTCCAGCGGCATCGAATTTGATGCCGTGATCTCCAACAATGACGAAATGGCGATCGGCGCCATCCAGGCGCTGAAGGCGGCCGGCAAGGATATGAGCAAGGTCGTTGTCGGCGGTGTTGACGCCACGCAGGACGCGCTTGCCGCCATGCAGGCGGGCGATCTTGACGTTACCGTGTTCCAGGATGCCGCCGGCCAGGGCAAGGGCTCGCTCGATGCAGCGCTCAAGCTCGCCAAGGGCGAAAAGATCGAAAAGAAGGTCTACATTCCCTTCCAGCTCGTGACGCCTGCCAACGTCAAGGACTTCGTCGCCAAGAACTGAGACGAGTGCCAAGCAGGATGCGGGCTTTGCCCGCATCCTTTTCGCTACCCGTATCTGGAGGAGATGATATGGCCGTCAGCCCGACAACCATGGCCGCCGTTCGTGCAAGCGGCGCCGTCCCGAATGCGGAATATCTCTTGAGCGCCGAGGGTGTCCGCAAGGAATTTCCTGGTGTCGTCGCACTCGACGACGTGCAGTTCCGGCTGAAGCGCGCTTCCGTGCATGCGCTGATGGGCGAAAACGGCGCCGGCAAATCGACCTTGATGAAGATCCTCGCCGGCATCTACACGCCCGATAAGGGCGATATTCGCCTGAAGGGGATCGAGATCCGGCTGAAATCTCCGCTCGACGCGCTGGAGAATGGCATTGCTATGATCCATCAGGAACTGAACCTGATGCCGTTCATGACTGTTGCCGAAAATATCTGGATTCGCCGCGAACCGAAGAACCGCCTCGGCTTCATCGATCACGGCGTGATGCACCGCATGACCGAAGATCTGTTTACTCGGCTCAATATCGCTATCGATCCCGATATCGAGGTCCGGCATCTCTCGGTCGCCAACCGGCAGATGGTCGAGATCGCCAAGGCGGTTTCCTATAATTCCGATGTGCTGATCATGGACGAGCCGACTTCGGCGCTGACGGAGCGTGAGGTCGAGCATCTTTTCCGTATTATCCGCGACCTCAGGGCCCAAGGCATCGGCATCGTCTACATCACCCACAAGATGAACGAGCTTTTCGAGATCGCCGACGAGTTCTCCGTCTTCCGCGACGGCCGATATATCGGCACCCATGCCTCGACCGACGTCACCCGCGACGACATCATTCGCATGATGGTCGGGCGCGAGATCACCCAGATGTTTCCCAAGGAAGAGGTGCCGATCGGCGAGGTCGTGCTCTCCGTCAAGGATCTGTGTCTGAAGGGCGTCTTCAACAACGTCTCCTTCGAGGTCAGAGCCGGCGAGATTCTCGGTGTGGCCGGTCTTGTCGGTTCCGGGCGGTCGAATGTCGCCGAAACGCTGTTTGGTGTGACGCCGGCAAGCTCCGGCTCGATCGAGCTCTACGGCAAGCCGGTGACCATTTCTTCGCCGACCGAGGCCATCCGCAATCGGATGGCGTTCCTGACCGAAGACCGGAAAGACACCGGCTGTCTGCTGATCCTTGATATTCTCGAGAATATGCAGATCGCCGTTCTGCAGGACAGATACGTCAAGGGCGGCTTCGTGCAGCAGGGCGCAGTCGAGGCAACTTGCGAAGACATGGCAAAAAAGCTGCGCGTGAAAACGCCCAATCTTTACGAGCGGGTAGAAAATCTTTCGGGCGGCAACCAGCAGAAGGTGCTGATCGGGCGCTGGCTGCTCACCAATCCGCGCATCCTCATCCTCGACGAGCCGACGCGCGGCATCGATGTCGGCGCCAAGGCGGAAATTCACCGGCTGGTCACGGAGATGGCGCGAGACGGTGTGGCGGTGGTGATGATCTCGTCCGAGATGCCCGAGGTTCTCGGGATGAGCGACCGCATCATGGTTATGCACGAGGGACGCGTGACCGGTTTCCTCAATCGCGATGAAGCAACGCAGATCAAGGTGATGGAGCTGGCTGCGCAGTGATGCGTTGACGGCGATTGCCCAAGGGAGGTTTGACATGACTACCAAGGCAGCAGAGGGCGCGGCTCCGCTCGCAACCCGGCAAAGGCGGCGGCGCATACCGACGGAGCTCAGCATTTTCCTCGTGCTCGTCGGCATCGCGCTCATCTACGAAGTGCTCGGCTGGATGTTCATCGGCCAAAGCTTTCTGATGAATTCGCAGCGTCTGACGATCATGATCCTGCAGGTCTCCGTCATCGGCATCATCGCCGTCGGCGTCACGCAGGTCATCATTACAGGCGGCATCGATCTTTCGTCGGGTTCGGTCGTCGGCATGACGGCGATGATCGCAACGAGCTTTGCCCAATCCTCGACCTGGGGACGGGCCGTATTTCCCTCGCTGACCGACCTGCCGGCTTTCATACCTATCGTCGTTGGTCTGCTGATCGGGGCGGCCGCCGGTCTCGCGAACGGCGCGCTCATCGCCTACACGAAGATCCCGCCGTTTATTGCAACACTTGGCATGTTCGTTTCGGCCAGAGGTGTCGCGAAGTGGTATACGAAGGGACAGCCGGTTTCCGGGGTCACCGAGCAGTTTCATTTCATCGGAACGAAAGCTTGGCCGGTTGTAGTCTTCCTGGTCGTTGCGCTGATCTTTCACATTGCGCTGCGCTATACGCGCTATGGAAAGTTCACCTATGCCATCGGCGCGAACCCGCAGGCCGCGCGTGTTTCTGGCATCAACATCGAGGCGCATCTCGTCAAGGTCTATGTGATTGCCGGATTGCTTGCAGGTCTTGCCGGTATCGTCACGGCGGCACGTGCGGAAACCGCACAGGCCAGCATGGGCGTCGGATATGAACTCGACGCGATCGCTGCGACCGTCATCGGCGGCACTTCGCTCACCGGCGGTGTCGGGCGCATCACCGGCACTGTCATCGGCACCATCATCCTCGGCGTCATGACCTCAGGCTTCACCTTCCTCAGGATCGACGCCTACTACCAGGAGATCGTCAAAGGCCTCATCATCGTCGCGGCTGTCGTCATTGACGTCTACAGACAGAAGAAGCGCCGCAAACACTGATCTCTGGCCTGCGATGATTTTTTACGGGAGCTTCGGCTCCCGTTTCATTTTCTAAAAAAAGAGGTGGCGAATTCCGTCAGCTTTTCTATTCTGGCCGCTTCATTCGCCCTCTACAGCGCCGCGCGTCTGAAAAGACGTGCGGCGCTGTAGCACTTTGAATGCTGCATAATTTTGTTCTTAAATCGATTCCGATTTAAGGAATTATGCAGTAGGGCAGCGCAGGAAGACAGATGCAATTCGTATTTGACGGTCACAACGACGTTCTCCTTCGACTCTGGACCCATTCAAAAGACGGCAGCGACCCGATCTCGGAATTCGCAGACGGCACGACGGTCGGCCATATCGATGCGCATCGGGCTAGAGAGGGCGGTCTTTCAGGCGGTCTCTGCGCCATCTATATTCCTTCGGGCGATCTCGTCTTCGCCGATCCGGATGCCGACGGCCGCTATGTGACGCCGATGGCGGCCCCTCTCGATCCGCTGCCTTCGCTTGCCATTGCCAATGAAATGGCGGCGATCGCGCTGCGGCTCGACCAGGCCGGCGCCTGGCGGCTCTGCCGGACGGTGAAGGATATCCGCAGCGCCATGGCGGACGACATTTTCGCCGCCGTCATGCATATGGAAGGCTGCGAGGCGATCGGCGCCGATCTCTCGGCGCTCGAGGTGTTCTATGCGGCAGGGCTGCGGTCGCTCGGTCCGGTCTGGAGCCGGCACAATGTCTTCGGTCACGGCGTGCCCTTCGCCTTCCCGATGTCGCCGGACACGGCGCCGGGCCTGACCGATGCCGGCTTCGCGCTGGTCAGGGAATGCAATCGTCTTGGTATCCTGATCGACCTTGCCCATATCACCGAGAAAGGTTTCTGGGACGTGGCGAAGAAGACGGACCAGCCGCTGGTCGCCAGCCATTCCAATGCCCACGCCCTGACGCCGGTCGCGCGCAACCTGACGGACAGGCAGCTCGATGCGATCCGCGAAAGCCGCGGGCTCGTCGGCATCAATTATGCCACCGCCATGCTGCGTGCCGACGGCCGCTCGGACAGCGACACGCCGCTTGCCGACATGATCCGCCACATCGACTATCTTGTGAACCGCATCGGCATCGACTGCGTGGCGCTCGGATCGGACTTCGACGGGGCCACCATTCCCGAGGAAATCGGCGATGCAGCCGGTAATCAGAAGCTGATTGCCGCTCTCAGAGAGGTTGGCTATGCTGACGCCGACCTGGCAAAACTCGCCCGTGAAAACTGGCTTCGCATTCTGGCTCAGGCTTGGCGGGAGGACCACGCCTAAGCCTTTCAAATCCAATCAAAAAACAGGGGAACAGACCATGATGATAACCAAACTCAGCCGCAATTTTCGCCTGCTTTCGGCGGGAGCCGCTCTTTCGCTCCTAATGATGGCCGCACCCTCCGCCTTTGCCGAGACGCCGAAGGACACGCTGGTCGAAGGCTTCGCGATCGACGACATCATCACGATGGATCCGGGCGAGGCTTTCGAGCTTTCGACGGCCGAAATCACTACCAACAGCTACAGCCTGCTCGTCCGTCTCGACATGGACGACACGTCCAAGGTGAAGGGCGATCTGGCCGAGAGCTGGAGCGTTTCCGATGACGGCCTTACCTATACGTTCAAGCTGAAGTCAGGCCTGAAATTCGCCTCCGGCAACCCAATCACCGCCGAAGACGTTGCCTGGTCGTTCGAGCGTGCCGTCAAGCTCGACAAGAGCCCGGCCTTCATCCTCACCCAATTCGGTCTGACCGGCGACAACGTCGCGGAAAAGGCCAAGGCTGCCGATGCCGGCACCTTCGTCTTCACGGTCGACAAGGCCTATGCGCCGAGCTTTGTGCTCAATTGCCTGACGGCAACCGTCGCTTCCGTCGTCGACAAGAAGCTGGTGCTGGAGCATGTGAAGGCGGTGACGCCGGATGCCGAGCACAAATACGACAACGACTTCGGCAATGAATGGCTGAAGACCGGCTATGCCGGCTCCGGCGCCTATAAGATGCGCGAATGGCGCGCCAACGAAGTCGTCGTGCTGGAGCGCAACGACAATTATTATGGCGACAAGGCAAAGCTCAACCGCGTCATCTACCGCTACATGAAGGAAAGTTCGGCCCAGCGCCTGGCGCTCGAAGCCGGTGATATCGATATCGCCCGCAATCTCGAGCCGGGCGACATCGACGCGGTTTCGAAGAATCCCGATCTCGCGACAACGAGTGCGCCGAAGGGCACGATCTATTATGTCAGCCTGAACAACAAGAACGAGAACCTGAAGAAGCCGGAAGTCCAGGAAGCCTTCAAATATCTGGTCGATTACGATGCGATCGGCGCAACGCTGATCAAGGGGATCGGCGAGATCCACCAGACCTTCCTGCCGAAGGGCCAGCTCGGCGCGCTCGATGAGAATCCCTACAAGCTCGATGTCGCCAAGGCCAAGGAACTGCTCGCCAAGGCCGGCGTACCCGACGGTTTCTCGATCACGATGGACGTGCGCAACAGTCAGCCGGTAACCGGTATCGCCGAATCCATGCAGCAGACGCTGGCGCAGGCCGGCGTGAAGATGGAAATCATCCCCGGCGACGGCAAGCAGACGCTGACCAAGTATCGCGCCCGTACCCATGACATGTATATCGGCCAGTGGGGCTCGGACTATTTCGATCCGCATTCCAATGCCGATACCTTTACCGGCAATCCCGACAATTCCGATGCGGGCACGGTGAAGACGCTCGCGTGGCGCAACACCTGGGAAGCGCCGGAGCTCGACAAGCAAGCCAAGGCAGCACTTCTGGAGCGCGACGCCGCCAAGCGCGCCGCCATATATCAGGACATCCAGAAGAAGTACTTGGCAAACAGCCCCTTCGTCTTCATCTTCCAGCAGACCGAGGTGGCTGGCTACCGCAAGAACCTGAAGGACTTCAAGCTGGGTCCGAGCTTCGACACCAATTTCGTCGGTCCGATCGCCAAGGAATAGTCCGGCAGGATTGGTCGCTTGAGCACCGTCGAAGCAACGCAGGAGGCGCGGCCCCGAAAGGGCCGTGCTAGGGCCTTTGCAAAGGCGCTAGGGCGGTTTCTGTTTGCCGCCGTCACCACCTATCTCGGCCTGCTGGCCGTCACCTTCTTCATCGGCCGCGTCGTGCCGATCGATCCCGTGCTCGCCATTCTCGGCGACCGCGCGCCCAACCACGTCGTCGAGCGGGTGCGACAGGAGATGGGCTTCAACCTGCCGCTCTATCAGCAATTTTTCCTTTATATCAAAGGTATACTGTCCGGCGATTTCGGCAATTCGGTGCTGACGACCAATCCTGTCATGGTCGATATCCGCCGTGTCCTGCCTGCGACCATCGAGCTCGCAACGTTCGGAACGCTCATCGGCGCCTTCGTCGGCGTACCGCTCGGCGTTCTCGCCGCGGTGCGCCGCGGCAGCATCGCCGACCAGGTGGTGCGCGTCATCGGCCTCATCGGCTATTCGGTGCCGATCTTCTGGCTGGCGCTGATCTCGCTCGTCATCTTCTATGCGCGACTGCGGTGGGTGGCTTTCCCCGGCCGCATCGACATCGTCTTCGAATATACGTTCACGCCGATCACCGGCCTCTACCTCTTCGACAGCGCCTGGCAGGGGCAATGGGACGTCTTCTACGATGTCTTCCGCCACATCATCCTGCCCGCCTCGCTGCTCGGCTATTTCTCGCTCGCCTATATCAGCCGTATGACGCGCAGCTTCATGCTGAACGAGCTTTCACAGGAATACATCGTTGCCGCGCGGGCCAAGGGGCTTTCGGAAACGCGGGTGATCTGGGGCCATGCGCTGCGCAATGCCGCCGTGCCGCTCGTCACCGTGATTGCACTTTCCTATGCCGGCCTGCTCGAAGGATCGGTGCTGACGGAAACCGTCTTTTCCTGGCCGGGCATCGGGCTCTACATCACCAATTCGCTGCAGAACGCCGATATGAACGCCGTGCTCGGCGGCACGATCGTCATCGGTACTGTTTTCATCGGCATCAACCTACTGTCCGATCTTCTCTACCGGACGCTCGACCCGAGGACGCGAAACCGATGACGGCCAATGCCAGCCCATCTCCTGCGATGAGCCGCCGCGAATGGCTGCTCTCCGACCGGCCGCAATCGCGCCTGCAAGCCCGCCTCGGCCGCACCTATGTCACCTGGCGGCAGTTTACGGCAAACAGGCTCGCTGTCGTCGGCCTGCTGATCATCGTGGCGCTGCTTTTCATCGCCGCCTTTGCCGATGTGCTGGCCACGCATAATCCCGTTGTCGGCGATCTGCGCAATGCTCGGCTGCTGCCGCCCGGCACGGGCGAGTTCTGGCTCGGTTCGGACGATCAGGGTCGTGATATCTATTCGCGGCTGATCTACGGATCGCGATTGACGCTGCTCGTCGTCGTGCTCGTTGCAGTCATCTCGGCGCCGGTCGGGCTGATTGTCGGCACGGTCTCCGGTTATGCCGGAGGCTGGGTGGATGCGACGCTGATGCGCATCACCGATATCTTCCTCGCCTTTCCGAAGCTGGTGCTGGCGCTCGCCTTCGTCGCAGCCCTCGGTCCCGGCATCCAGAACGCGATCATCGCCATCGCCATCACCTCCTGGCCGCCCTATGCCCGCATTGCGCGCGCCGAGACGCTGACGGTCCGGCGTTCCGACTATATTTCGGCGGTGAAGCTGATGGGCGCCTCGCCGCTTCGCATTATCGTGCGCCATGTCATGCCACTCTGCATTTCCTCGCTAATCGTGCGCGTGACGCTCGACATGGCGGGCATCATCCTGACGGCGGCCGGTCTCGGTTTCCTCGGCCTCGGGGCGCAGCCGCCGCTGCCGGAATGGGGTGCGATGATCGCCTCGGGACGGCGCTTCATCCTCGATCAATGGTGGGTCGCGGCGATGCCCGGCATCGCCATCCTCATCGTCAGCCTCGGCTTCAATCTCCTCGGCGACGGCCTGCGCGACGCGCTCGATCCGAAGGAGAGCGGCCAATGACGACACTTCTGACGGTGGACAAGCTGAAGGTCAGCTATCCCACGCGCACCGGCGTGATCGAGGCCGTGCGCGGCGTCTCCTTCACGCTCGGCAAGGAAAGGCTCGGCATCGTCGGCGAATCCGGTTCCGGCAAGTCGCAGACCGGACGGGCAATCATGGGCCTGACGCCGAAACACGGCATCGTCACGGCCGACAGGCTTAATTTCAACGGCATCGATCTTATCAATGCCTCGGCCGGCGAAAGGCGCAGGCTGCGCGGCAAGCGCATCGCCATGATCCTGCAGGATCCGAAATATTCGCTCGATCCCGTCATGTCGATCGGACGGCAGATCTGCGAAACGCTGCGCACGCACGAGAAGGTCGGCAAGGCGGAGGCGCGCGAGCGCGCGCTCGCGATGCTGGAAGCGGTGCAGATCCGCGACCCGAAACGTGTCTTCGACCTGCATCCGCACGAGGTTTCGGGCGGCATGGGGCAGCGTGCGATGATCGCCATGATGCTGATTGCCGGGCCGGAACTGCTGATTGCGGACGAGCCGACCTCGGCGCTCGACGTGACGGTGCAACTCGACGTGCTGAGGATCATGGACAGGCTGGTGTCCGAGCGCGGCATGGGGCTGATCTTCGTCTCCCACGATCTGAGGCTGGTCTCTTCCTTCTGCGATCGCGTCATCGTCATGTATGCCGGAAAGATCGTCGAGGAGCTGGCGGCGGCCGATCTCAAACATGCGCAGCATCCCTATACGCAGGGACTGCTGAACTGCATGCCCGAGATCGGCGCAAACCGCCACCCGCTGCCGGTGCTCGACCGCAAGCCGGAGTGGGCGGCATGAGTGCAGCTCTCGAGATCGACGATCTCAGCGTCGTCTACGACCATTTTCATGCCTTAAAGAATGTCAGCATCGCTGTCGAACGCGGCGAATCCTTTGGTCTCGTCGGCGAATCCGGCTCGGGAAAATCGACCTTGCTGCGGGCCGTTGCCGGACTTGCGCCGGTCAGCGGCGGCGCGATCAACATCGATGGCGAGCCGCTGAAAGGTTCGAAACGCAGCAAAGTCTTCTACCGGCGCGTGCAAATGGTCTTCCAGGACCCTTATGGATCGCTGCATCCGCGCCAGACGATCGACCGGCTTCTGCTCGAACCGCTAGCAATCCACGGCATCGCCGACGGCGAGAAGCGCATCGCCCGCGCGCTCGACGAGGTCGGCCTCGGCAATGGTTTCCGTTTCCGCTATCCGCATCAGCTCTCCGGCGGCCAGCGCCAGCGCGTGGCGATCGCCCGGGCGCTGATCGTCGAACCGTCGATCCTGCTGCTCGACGAGCCGACATCGGCGCTCGACGCCTCGGTGCAGGCCGAAGTGCTGAACCTTTTGGAAGAGATCCGGCGCGACCGCAAGCTCACCTTCGTGATGGTCAGCCATGACCTCGGTGTCGTCACCCATATGTGTGAAAGGCTCGCCGTAATGCGCAACGGCGCCGTCATCGAGCGATTGAGCTCGCAGGACCTGGCGGAAGGCGCGGTTCACGAGGACTATACGAGAAATTTGATGATCGCGAGCAAGGGTTTCGTCAAAGCCTGAAAGTCAATCTTTTCAAACCGTTGAAAAGAAAAAACCGGCGGCGGCGTTAAGGATAATGCTTCCCTAAAAGACGACCATTCAACTAGACTATTGACAGCTGCCTCGCTTCTGTCATGATCCCGTTAACGATTGTTAGCTTTCGTGATCGATGGAGGTTGATGCATGTTCTTTCTCGGTGGGATGACCATGGGTTACCTCGATCCTCCTGTTCGAGCCGATCGCCGGGAACAGATTTCGGCATCCATTCCTGCGGAAAAGGACCGTCGGCTGATCGAGACTTCCTCCAACCCGTCGCAGAACGAGAACGCCGTCGAGCGCTCGTTGATCTGGGCATGGCGCACGCTCTGCTAAAAGGGCTGGTTGAATTTTCTCTTCCGCTCGCTCTGGACGGAAATTTATCTCTACCTACTTGATAGAGAAAATAAAAATATAAGCGCGAGCCGCACAACCGGCCGCACGAGAACAACGGAGGCGACATATGGCAGACCTGGGTATTTCGCATGCTCACGCGAACCAGTATGGTTCCGTACCGACCAAGAAGCCGCTCACCACGCGCCACAGGCTTCAGACGATGCTCCATGGCGCGATCTTCACCGCAGCATTCCTGTTCGTCGTAGCCATGGTTTGCGGCGTCGTCGGATAATCAAGCGTCGGCCGATGCCGGCGCTGCGGCGGTTTCCGCCTTTATAGAATTTCGGAACATTTCATTTGTCTCGGCACTCTCCTGACACTCGAATGTCAAAAGGAGAGTGGTCACGAGAGGCATTTTGTTATGGTTGGTCGGCATTCCGATCTCCATCATCCTTCTTCTGTACTTTTTTCACGCCATCTAAAACGCACCACGGCGGCCTCGATCTCAAGCGCAAGCAGCGTGGGGCGCCAGCCGCCCAAGCCGCCGCCGGCGCATGGTCGGGCAATCATGCGTCTTTCGTTTTTCTGAAATCGAAGAGCTCTTGCATTGCCGGAACCAGGTGCCGGCATTTCGCCATTTCCACCGCCCAGACAAGATCGCCGGGGCGGCGCGCATGCCGCTTGACTTGAATTTTCCCGAGGGTGTCCAAATTTTCGACATGGCTTTCGCAGAGAGGGTATCGATGGTCTTGATCCCGTCGGGTCACGTCCTGAACAGGGCTTAGCCCGTTTGCATTGCTTGGCCCGAGTGTCGTTCACCCAGCTTCATCGATCTTTGAAGAATAGGGCTCCGTTCATGTAGCAGTCATGATAAGCAGTGCAAAAGGCTGAGCAAAACAGCCATAACTTTGTTTGGATCCAGAACCGAACCCATGTCTATTTCTCATCTTTCTCCGAGCCTTCCGCGCGAACCCGAGACGAAGCAGATCGATCACAACGGTTCGATCCGCTCGACCTATCTTTCGAACGAGGACATCAAGGCGATGGGCGATGCGGTCGCCCGCAACGGCGTCGACAAGCTGCCGGCTTTCGCCCCCTTCGATTTCTTCGCTCGGCATAAGGAAAACGAGAAGGAAATCCTGCGCGTCTACCGGACCACGGCGACCGATGTCGAGGCCGGCGATACCATCACGCCGGCGGCAGAATGGCTGCTGGATAATCACTATATCGTCGAAGAGGCGATCCAGGAGGTGCGGCGCGACTTTCCCCGGCGCTTCTATCGCGAATTGCCGACCATGGTCGTCGGCGGTGTCGAGGTGCCGCGCACCCTCGTGCTTGCCTGGCTCTATGTCGCCCATACCCACAGCACGATCTCGCAGGAAAGTCTGACGGCGCTGGTCGACGGCTTCCAGGCCAGCGAGACGCTCAGGATCGGCGAACTCTGGGCGTTACCGTCCCTCGTGCGCTACGTGCTCGTGGAAAATCTTCGTCGCATTTCGAGCCGTGTCGAAGCCAGCCGCCGCCTGCGCCGCCGCGCCAACGAGGCGGCCGACGAATTGGTGCGCCTGACCGACCCAGCCGCAGCTGCCGCCTACCTGAAGACGCTGGAACCGCTTGCCGAGGACAATACCTTCTCGACGCAGTTCCTCTATCGCCTGCGCGACGGCTCTCAGACCTCGAGCCTGGCGATCACCTGGCTCGATCAGCGGCTGGAGGAGCTCGGCCGCAACACCGAAGAGGCGACGACGGCCGAACACAGCCGGCTCTCTTCCGGCAACGTGACGATGGGCAACATCATCCGCAGCCTTCGCGAGATCGACGATGCCGAATGGTCCGTCTGGGTCGAGCAGGTCAGCCATGTCGACAAGCTGCTCTGGGAGCATTCGGATTACGGCATCCTCGATTCCGGCTCGCGCAACAAATATCGCAAGCAAATCGAGAAGCTGGCCAAGCGCTCGCCGCTGTCGGAAATGGAAATCGCCCAGCTGGCGCTCGACATGACCGATGCCGCCAAGGCCTCCGACGAGCCGCAGCCGCATGAACCGAATGTCGGCGGCTTCCTGTCGGGCGCGCAGCGGCCGAAACTCGAGGCGCGGGCGAATTATCGCCCGACGGTCATCCAGCATTTCGTGCGCGCCGTGCGCCGGTTCAACTGGCTGGCGATCGCCGTGCCCGTCATGCTGCTGACGGTCATCGCCATGGCGATCGTCGGCAAGTTCATGGCGAATGCCGGCATGGGGGCGGTCGAAATCGCCCTGCTGCTGATCATGTTCTCAGTGCCGGCGTCGGAGGGGGCGACGGGTCTCTTCAACACCTTGCTGTCCTTCTTCGTGACGCCGGCGCGCCTCGTCGGCTACGAGTTCAAGGAAGGCATTCCGGAAGATGCGCGCACGCTGCTCGTCGTGCCCTGCCTGATCTCGAACCGCGACAGTGTCGACGATCACGTGCGCAATCTCGAAGTCCATTATCTCGCCAATCCGCGTGGCGAGATCTATTTCGCGATGCTCAGCGACTGGCCAGACAGCGAGGCCGAGGAAACGCCTGCCGATCTTGAGGTTCTCGATTATGCCAGGCGCGAGATCGCCAATCTCTCCGCCCGTTATGCCTATGACGGCAAGACGCGTTTCTATCTGCTGCATCGCCGCCGCCTCTACAATCCCTCGGAAGGCGTCTGGATGGGTTGGGAGCGCAAGCGCGGCAAGCTGCACGAGCTGAACATGCTTCTGCGCGGCGACCGCGACACGACCTACCTGCCGGGCGCCAATACCGTGCCGGCCAATGTGCAATATGTCATGACGCTCGATGCCGATACGCGCCTGATGCGCGATGCCGTCACCAAGCTCGTCGGCAAGCTCTATCATCCGATCAACCGCCCGGTCATCAATCCGAAAACCGGCCGCGTCGAAAGCGGCTATGGCGTGCTGCAGCCGCGTGTCACCCCGTCGCTGACGACGGGCAAGGACGCGTCGGTCTTCCAGCGGGTCTTTTCGATCAACCGCGGCCTCGATCCTTACGTCTTCACCGTTTCCGACGTCTATCAGGATCTCGCCGGCGAAGGCACCTTCACCGGCAAGGGCCTTTACCATGTCGACGCCTTTGAAGCGTCGCTGAAGGGTCGGATCGACGAGAACTCCGTGCTCAGCCACGATCTTCTCGAAGGTTCGATGGCGCGTTGCGCGCTCGTCACCGATCTCGAACTGGTGGAGGATTTCCCGATCCGCTACGAGGTGGAAACCTCGCGCCAGCATCGCTGGGCGCGTGGTGACTGGCAGCTTCTCCCCTACATGTTCAATCCGAAATACGGCGTCACGGCACTCGGCCGCTGGAAAATGTTCGACAATCTGCGCCGCTCGCTGACGCCGATCGCCTGGTTCTTCGCCTCCGTGCTCGGTTGGTATTTCATGGGGCCGCTCGGCGCACTCATCTGGCAGATTCTGCTGATCTTCTGCCTCTTCGTCGCGCCGACGTTGTCGCTCATCAACGGCATCATCCCGCGCACCAGCGATATCATCGCCCGCGCCCATCTCTATACGGTCTGGTCCGATATCACCGCTGCCAATGCGCAGGTTGCGCTGCGCATCGTCTTCATCGCCGATTCGGCTTGCATGATGGCGGATGCGATCGGCCGTTCGCTCTACCGCCTGTTCGTCAGCCGCAAGCTGATGCTGCAGTGGCGGACCGCCGCCAGCGTCCAGGCCGGCGGCCAGGGCACGCTGATCTCCTATTACAAGGCGATGTGGCATGCGCCGGTGCTGGCACTGCTGGCGCTCGGTTTTGCTGCCCTTCCCGGCGACAACGCCTTCCTCGTCGGCATTCCCTTCGCGCTGCTGTGGATCCTGTCGCCTGTTGTCGCCTGGTATGTCAGCCAGTCGGCGGAGACCGAGGATCGGCTCGAGGTCGCCGATTCCGTGTCGAGCGAACTGCGCAAGATCGCCCGGCGCACCTGGCGTTATTTCGAGACCTTCACGACGGCCGAGCAGAATTATCTGCCGCCGGACAATATCCAGGAAACGCCGCATGTGATCGTCGCGGCGCGCACCTCGCCGACCAATATCGGCGTCTATCTGCTTTCCGTTGTTTCCGGCCGGCATTTCGGCTGGTTCTCCTTCGAGGAGACGCTCGAGCGGCTGGAGCAGACGATCGCGACGATCGACAAAATGGAGAAATTCCGCGGTCACCTGTTCAACTGGTACCACACCGATACGCTGCAGACGCTTGGCCCCCGTTACGTCTCGGCCGTCGACAGCGGCAATCTCGCCGGCCATCTGATCGCCATTTCGTCGGCCTGCCGCAACTGGGCCGAGGCGCCGTCCGCTCATATGCAGGGCAATCTCGACGGCGTCGGCGACACGGCCGGCATTCTCGGCGAAGTGCTGGCGGACCTGCCCGACGATCGCAAGACCGTGCGCCCGCTGCGCCGACGCCTGGAGGAGCGCATCGTCGGCTTCCAGAACGCACTCGCCGCCGTCAAGCGCGAGCACGAATTTGCCTCCATCCGCATCATCAACCTCGCCGTTCTCGCGCGCGACATCGAGAAGCTCGCCGCCAATCTCGACCATGAGGTCAAGTCGAAGCAGAGCGAAGAGGTCACCTTGTGGGCGGCATCGCTGGTGAAGGTCTGCGAGGCGCATATTTCCGACAGCACCTTCGATCTTTCCAAGGTCGATGCGCTGAGGCCGCGGCTGGTGGCGCTGCGCGACAAGGCGCGCGATCTCGCCTTCTCGATGGATTTCGGCTTCCTGTTCCGGCCAGAGCGGCGTCTGCTGTCGATCGGCTATCGCGTCGAAAGCGGTGAACTCGACCAGGCCTGCTACGACCTTCTCGCCTCGGAATGCCGCCTGACCAGCCTCTTCGGCATCGCCAAGGGCGACCTGCCGACGGAACACTGGTACCGTCTCGGCCGCCAGGTCGTGCCTGTGGGGTCGCGCGGCGCGCTGGTTTCCTGGTCCGGCTCGATGTTCGAATATCTGATGCCGCCGCTCGTCATGCAGGAGCGCGGTGGGGGTATTCTCAACCAGACGAACAATCTGGTCGTCGTCGAGCAGATGAATTATGCCCGCAAGCTCGGTATCCCCTGGGGCATTTCGGAAGCGGCCTTCAATGCCCGCGACCATAATCTCAATTATCAGTACACGAATTTCGGCGTGCCGACGCTCGGCCTGAAGCGCGGTCTCGGCCACAATGCCGTCATCGCGCCTTACGCTTCGCTGCTCGCCGCCCAGTACGACCCGCCGGGGGCGCTCGAAAACCTGCAGAGGCTGCGCAAGGTCGGTGCGCTCGGCAAGTTCGGCTTCCACGACGCCGTCGACTTCACGCCGACGCGCGTGCCGGAAGGCAAGAAATGCGCGGTAGTCTACAATTATTATGCCCACCATCACGGCATGTCGATCGCGGCGGTCGCCAACGTCGCCTTCAACGGCCATCTGCGCGAGCTCTTCCACTCCGATCCCGTCATCGAGGCAGCGGAACTGCTGCTGCAGGAAAAGGCGCCGCGCGACATTCCGGTCATGAGCGGCAAGCATGAATCCGACACGCCGGCCAGCATCCAGGACGATCTCCTGCGGCCGGAGATCAGGAAGATCAGCGATCCGGCTTCGCGCGACCGCGAACTCGTCTTTCTGTCGAACGGCCATTATTCGTTGATGCTGACGGCGACGGGCGCCGGTTATTCCCGCTGGAACGGTCTTGCCGTTTCCCGCTGGAAAGCCGATCCGACCGAAGACCGCTGGGGCAGCTTCATCTTCCTGCGCGATACCGCCACCAACGAATGGTGGTCGGCGACATCAGAGCCGAAGGGTGTCGAAGGCGAAAAGATCAAGGTCGAATTCGCGGACGAGAAGGCGCAGTTCACCAAGATGGTCGGTGACCTCACAAGCGAGGTGGAGTGCATCGTCGCGACCGAGCATGATGCCGAGGCCCGCCGCGTCACGCTGCTCAACATGGGTACGGAAGACCGTTTCATCGAGGTCACCTCCTATCTCGAACCGGTGATCACCTCCGACGATACCGACAATGCGCATCCGGCATTCGCCCGCATGTTCGTCAAGACAGAGATCGGCAAGCGCGGCGACGTCATTCGCGCCGAACGCAACAAGCGCGATCCAAACGAGCCCAATATCAGCATCGCGCACCTGATCGTCGACAATGCCGGGGATACCCGCCATACCGAATTCGAGACCGACCGGCGCAAGTTCATCGGCCGTGGCCGCAGCCTTGCCGATGCGGCGGCCTTCGATCCGGGTGCAACACTTTCCGGTAGCGACGGCTTCATGCTTGATGCCATCATGTCGCTGCGCCGCACCGTCCGCGTACCGGCCGGCAAGAAAGTCAGCGTGATCTTCTGGACTATCGCGGCGCCGAGCCGCGACGAAGTCGACAAGGCGGTCAATCGCTACCGTCATCCCGACGCCTTCACTCACGAGCTCGTCCAGGCCTGGACGCGCACGCAGGTGCAGATGCGCCATGTCGGCGTCACCTCGCAGCAGGCGGCGGCCTTCCAGCATCTCGGACGCTACCTCGTCTATCCCGACATGCAACTGCGCAAGGACGAGGCGACCGTCGAGGCCGGCCTGCAGTCGCAATCGGCGCTCTGGCCGTTGGCGATTTCCGGCGACTTCCCGATCTTCACGCTGCGCATCAACGACGACATGGATCTCGACATCGCCCGCGAGGCGCTGCTGGCGCAGGAATATCTGCGCTCGCGCGGCGTCACCGCCGATCTGGTGATCATGAACGAACGCGCTTCGTCCTATGCGCAAGACATGCAGCATGCGCTCGACGCCATGTGCGAAAACGTGCGCCGCATGGGCCAGGCCGACGGGTTGCGCCAGCATATCTTTGCGGTTCGCAAGGACCTGATGGAGGAAGCCACCTATCATGCGCTGATCGCGGCTTCCCGCGTCACGCTGCATACCAAGAACGGCAAGGTGGTCGACCAGATCAACCGCGCCGTCGCGCTGTTTGCACCCTCCAAGGAGGAGTTGCAGGAGATGGAACGGGCCGAGCGCAACAAGGCCCCCGTCAAGCGTGTTGCGCCGGTGCCGCCACCTGTCGTGCCCGCCGTCGTAATCGAGGAGGAAGGCGATCTCGACTTCTGGAACGGCATCGGCGGCTTTGCCCGCGACGGACGCGAATATGTCGTTCGGCTGCCAGGAGGTCATGCGACGCCGCAGCCCTGGATCAATGTCATTTCCAACGACAGCTTCGGCTTCCACGCGTCGGCCGAGGGCTCGGGCTTCACCTGGAGCGTCAATTCGCGCGACTATCAGCTGACCTCCTGGTCGAACGATGCCGTGGTCAACCGTTCGGGAGAGGCGTTCTATCTCACCGATCTTGACAGCGGTGCCGTCATGACGCCGTTCGCAGCGCTTTCCCGCAGGCCGGACATTCGTTTCGAAGCCCGCCACGGGCTCGGTTATTCCGTCTTCTCCAGTGTTCAGCACGAGATCGCGCTGGAGCTGACGCAGACGATCGATCGCGAAAAGCCGGTGAAACTGCAGCGCCTGCGCCTGCGCAACACCGGTTCGACCAGCCGCAAACTGCGCCTCTATGGTTATGTTGAATGGATCCTCGGCAGCAATCCGGGACGCACGGTGCCTTTCATCCTGTCGAGCCAGGATGAGGAGACGGGCGCGCTGTTTGCCACCAATCCCTACAGCATCGATTTTTCCAACCGCACCGCCTTCTTCGCGGCGAGCGAGACACTTTCGAGTTTTTCGGCAAGCCGACGCGAATTCATCGGCAAGGCGGGGACGATCCAGGCACCGCAGGCCGTCACTTCCGCCGCCGCCCTTTCCGGTGTGACGGAACTCGACGGTGATCCGGCCGCGGCGCTTGCAATCGACATCGAGCTTAACGCCGGCGAGGAGCGCGACTTCACCTTCTTCCTCGGCGATACGCCGACGGAAGAAGAAGCGCGCACTGTTATCGCCGATATCCGCAAGGCTTCGTTCGACGAGACCGTCGAGGCAAACCGCGCCTTCTGGCGGGATTTCACCGGCAGGCTGCAGATATCGACGCCGGATCGCGGGATGAACAATCTCGTCAACACCTGGCTGCCATATCAGAGCCTCGGCTGCCGCATCATGGCCCGTACCGCCTTCTACCAGGCAAGCGGCGCCTTCGGCTTCCGCGACCAGCTGCAGGACACGCTGGCCTTCGTGCTGCACGAACCCTCGCTTGCCCGCCGGCAGATCCTGAATGCCGCTTCGCGGCAATTCCGCGAAGGCGATGTACAGCATTGGTGGCTGCCCGGAACGGGTGCCGGCGTGCGCACACTGATCTCGGACGACGTCGTCTGGCTCGCTTACGCGATCCATCACTATTGCAGCGTCACCGGCGACAAAGACGTGCTCGACGAGGAGATCGCCTTCCTGGAAGGACCGGCACTGCTCGAAGGCCAGCACGACTCATTCTACAAGCCGGAAATTTCCGAGGATAAGGCGAGCGTCTACGAACACGCGGCGCTGGCGCTCGATCTCGCCATCGCCCGCAAGGGGGCAAACGGCCTGCCGCTGTTCCTCGGCGGAGACTGGAACGACGGCATGAACCGCGTCGGCATCGGCGGGCGCGGTACCAGCGTCTGGCTCGGCTGGTTCCTGGCGGGCGCATTGCGCTCCTTCATTCCCTATGCAGAAGAGCGTGGCGACACGCCCCGCACGGAGCGCTGGTCGGCGCATCTCAGCGAGCTGAAGAAGGCGCTCGAAACCGCGGCCTGGGATGGGGCCTATTATCGCCGCGGCACGTTCGACGACGGTGCACTGCTCGGCTCCAGGGAAAGTCCGGAATGCCGGATCGATTCGATCGCGCAGTCCTGGAGCGTTCTGTCCGGCGAGGGCGATCCGGCCCGCGCCGTCACGGCGATGGATGCGGTGCTCGATCAGTTGGTCGACGAGGATGCCCGCATCATCCGGCTGTTCACGCCGCCTTTCGTCAATTCCGCCAGGGATCCCGGCTATATCAAGGCTTATCCGCCGGGTGTGCGTGAAAATGGCGGGCAATATACCCATGCCGCGACCTGGGTGGTGATGGCGCTGGCGGAGCTGAAGCGGGGCGACGATGCCTTCCGCTGCTTCCAGATCCTCAATCCGATCACCCACGCGCTCGACAAGGCTTCAGCGGAGCAATACCGCGTCGAACCTTATGTCGTGGCGGCCGACGTCTACGGCCATGATCCCTATGCGTCGCGCGGCGGCTGGACCTGGTATACCGGGTCTGCCGGCTGGCTCTACCGCGCCGCCGTCGAGGGCATCCTCGGCATCCGGCTGAGGGGCGGCCGGCTCTATGTGCGCCCGTCGCTCCCGTCGGAATGGGACGGTTTTGCGGCAGAGGTGGAGCAAGGCGGCGGCAAATACCGCATTTCGGTCTCAAAAGCGTCCAATGACAGCGGCTACACTCTGTCGATCAACGGCTGCGAAGTCACCGATCCCGAAGAGGGATATCCGCTCGGATAACAGCGTTCTCCACGCTGAAAAACACGGCGATTCGCGATGGCCAAAAGGGAACCCTTTTGGCCATCGTCGCGTTTGCAAATCGGATAATAAGGAGACACCCATGGCAAGCACGCCGACCGAAGCCATCATCACCGGGCGCAATTCCCTATCCGCAGCTGCGCCGGTGCGTGACACGAGGCTCGACGTCTTGCGCGGCGTGGCCTTGATCATGATCTTCATCAATCATGTTCCCGGACAGATCTTCGAATATGTCACGACGAAGAATTTTGGTTTCTCCGATGCCGCCGAAGCCTTCGTGCTGATCTCGGGCATTGCCGTCGGCCTTGCCTATGGCTCCCGCTTCCAGCCGGGCAACCGGCTCACGGTGGCGATCAAGGCGGTAAAACGCGCCTTCACGCTCTATCTCGCCCATATGATCACCACCTTCATGACGCTGGCGCTCTTCATCTGCGGTGCCTGGCTGTTCCATCGGCCGGGATTGCTGGTTGAAATCAATATCCTGGCGGTTCTGATGAACCTTAAGGAAGGCATTCCGGCGCTGCTCCTGCTCGGCCACCAGATCGGATACAACAATATCCTGCCGATGTACGGCGCGCTGATGCTGATGGTGCCGATCATCCTGCTGTTGAATGCGCGCAGCCCTTGGCTGGCGCTCGGCGTATCGGCTGCGGTCTGGCTGCTTGCGGGCATCTACCAGGTGGCGCCGCACAACATGCTGATTGAAGACTACTGGTTCCTCAATCCGCTCTCCTGGCAGTTCCTGTTTTCGATCGGCATCGTCTCGATGCTGCATATCAAGCGCGGCGGCACGATCCCGCGCCATCCGCTGCTACTTGCGGCCGCTGCCGGTTACGTCATGTTGTCCTTCATCTGGGTGACTGGCCATCTCTGGATCTGGGGCAATTCGCTGGCGGCCCTCGGCCTGCCGACTGTTATCACCGGGTTCGACAAGACCTTCCTGTCGCTGCCGCGGCTGCTGCATGTGCTGGCGCTGACCTATCTCGTCATCAGCATCCCGGCGCTCTCACGCATCCTGCGCCGTCCTGCGGACCATCCGTTGACGATCCTCGGCCGTCATTCGCTGAACATCTTCGTGGCCGGCACGATCCTCGCCATGATCGGCCAGGTGGTGCTCTACATCACCAACAAGGATCAACTGGTCGGTCCGCTCGTCGTGATTGCAGGGATCGCGATACAATTTGCCTATGCCTATTATCTCGAGCGCAAACGCCAGCAGGGCAAGGTCAAGGGGAAACTTGTGGCCGATACCGCCACCATTCCCGTTCCCGTCCGCATTGGCGGGACGGCTAATGCCTATCGCCAGAACGATCGAAAATAGGGCTTGGGCTTTCCCGACATGAAGGAGTCGGTGGCCGATGGCCGCCGGCTCAATTTTTATGTACGAGGATGTTCACCAACTTGCCGAAGGGATCGCGCACATAAAAGCGCCTGACGCCCCATGGCTCGTCGGCCGGGCCGTACTCAATCGGGAAGCCTGAGGCCGACATCGCCGCGAAAGCAGCATCGAGGTCATCGACTTCGATCGAGAGGTCGGGCACCGGCGTTCCGGAGCCGCCTTCGCTGGCAATGCTCAGCTGAACGTTCATCGAGCGCGGGGCGCCGAATGTCGTGATCCAGCCGTGATCCATGATGACGTCAAGACCGAGGATATCCTGATAGAAGCGCCGGGCCAGGGCGATATCCGCTGCCTGGATATTGGCGACGATGCGCAGGACCTTCATGCGGTTCTCCCTGGATGCTCGGCGGCGGGCGGATGATAGGGAGGATCGGCGGGGTGATCAATTAGTCTGGCCTAGATCGGAAAGGCTGTACCGTGTGACCCCCCTCTGCCCTGCCGGGCATCTCCCCCACATGTGGGGAGATCACAAGTGGCTTGACCTTCCTGCCCATCTATCGTTTCGCCATCCTGGACGCTCATTGTTGGGGGAGGCCAGTGCGCCCAGCCGATCTCCCCACCTGTGGGGGAGATGCCCGGCAGGGCAGAGGGGGGTGCGGCACGGCACGACCAAGTATTTTGGCAGAGCCCACGAAAGACCAAAGAGCGTATCACACAGCACGACGCTATCGGAGCAAACAAAAAGGCCGGAAGGAGTTACCTTCCGGCCTTTATCTTGAAACCCGAACCGATTAGGCGGCTTCGGTGGTGTGGGACTTGCGGACCTCTTCGTCCGTCAGGATGCCGCTGGCGCGCAGCAGGGCGGCGAAGCGGCCGTTGCTGTGGCTGAGTTCGTCGAAGCTACCCTGTTCGACGACGCGGCCGTCATCCAGGAAGAGCACCATATCGGCTTCGCGGACCGTCGACAGGCGGTGGGCGATGATGAAGGTGGTGCGATTCTCACGCAGATTGTCGATCGCGGCCTTGACGCGGGCTTCGGTTTCGACGTCGAGCGCCGAGGTCGCCTCGTCGAGCACCAGGATCGGCGCGTCCTTGAGGATGGCGCGGGCGATCGCGATGCGCTGGCGCTCGCCGCCGGAGAGCTTGTTGCCGCGTTCACCGACATGCGTATCGTAGCGATCCTCACGCGTCTCGATGAAATCGGCAGCGGCGGCGGCTTCGGCCGCACGGCGCATCTCCTCTTCACTGGCGCCCTCGCGGCCAAGGCGGATATTGTCGCTGATCGAACGGTTCAGCAGGCCCGCATCCTGGAAGACAGTGGCGATGTGGCGACGCAGCGACTTGCGGGTCACCTTGGTGATATCGGTGCCATCGACGAGGATCTTGCCGCCCTGGGCATCGTAGACACGCTGCAGCAGGTTGACGAGCGTCGTCTTGCCGGCGCCGGTCGGGCCGACGATCGCGACCGTCTGGCCTGCCTTCACCGAGAAGGAGACATTGTGCAGGCCCTGTGAGCTGTTGCCGAAGCCGAAGGAGACGTCGCGGAATTCGATCGCACCCTTGACGTCCTTGATTTCTCCGTTGCCGGCTGGCTCTTCACGTTCACGCACCGAGTCTTCAAGCGTATAGAATTCCTCGAGTTTGGAACGGGCCTCGAAAATCTGCGTAGCGAACTGGCGCATCAGGTCGAGACGGCCGATCAGCAGGTTGGCAAAGCCGATGAAGGCGATGACGTCGCCGACGCGCAACTGGCCGGCCTGGACGAGCATGGTGCCGATGATCAGGACCACCATCATCGCGATGGTCGACGCCATGCGGTTCAGTGCGCTGGCGATCGCCCACCAGTCGAGCACCGGATACTGAGCTTCGAGCAGACGGTCGGCAAAGGATTTCAGCGCCCTGGTTTCGGCCTCGATGCGGTTATAGCTGTGCAGGACCGAAACGTTGCTGATCGAGTCGCTGACATGCGAGAAGACGGTATGATAATGGTTCTCGACCGAAGCCTGGCCGTCCTTGGTGCGGCTCATGACGACGCGGCCGATCAGCCAGTAGGCGATGGCGAGCACCATCAGCACGGCGGAAAGGCGCAGGTCCATCGACATTGCGGTCGGTATCAGAAGGGCAAGCGCGATGACCGTCGACAGGTGGTTGCGCATGAATTCCAGCCAGAGGCCGAACAGCGTCTCGCAGGCGCGCAGCAATGTGTGCAGCGCGTTGGAGGTGCCACGCTGATGGTGCCAGCCAAGCGGCATGGAAATGATGCGGCCGAAGGCTTCCGTCAACAGCGTCGCCCGCCGGCCATGGGCCAGCCGGTCGGCCTCGCGGGCCACCAGAACGAAGGCGATGGTGTTGAAGACGGCGAAAGTCGCCCACATGAAGAGGATGGGCTTGACCTCACCCTTGCCCGAAATCGCATCGATGATACGACCGAACAGGATCGGCTCCGCGATAGTGATCGTCGCAAGAACAATGTTTGCGACAACGACCAGGGATACGCGCAGCTTGTAGGCGCCAAGATAGCGCAGAGCTCTTGCATAGACCTTGAATAGCGTCACGTCGAACCTCTTGTGCATCTGCGAAAACGGGATGATGCGATGCTACAAAAGGCTACCTGAACGGGCGATTAACGGAGTATTCAGGGTTCGACCGATGTGACGATTGATACGATCGTATTATTGCAGGGCGCTAGGAGATGGCCATGGCGCCGAAATTGCCGTCCGGCTATATCTCGCGACAATTTGCGCTTGCATTTTATGAAATGTTTAGCGCAGCATTAAATTACAGACTGCATTTATTGAAGACCGTTTCGCGACCAGTTTGACCAGCCGCCGACGGCCTCATGCGGGCATCAGGTCCGGGCAAGGGGCATTTTTGTGAAAATTAATTCGTTAATTCAATTGCTTGTAATTCTGGAAGAATGCTCAAACCCTGAAGCTGTCATCACCGAAATGCAGCAGATCCTCCGCGGTTGCGGCTTCGAATATTACGGTCTGCTGCGCCATGTCCCGCAGAGCCCGGTGCAGCAGAATCCGGAGCCCTGGGCTGCGGCGCTTGCCGACCGCTGGCCGGAGCAATGGCCGCAGATATATGCCGCAAAAAAATATGCGCTGATCGATCCGATGGTGCGCTATCTCGCTCATGCGCAGCGGCCCTTCCGCTGGCGGGAGGCGATGGCGGCCTTCCACAAGGACGCACATCAGCGCCGCATGGAGCAGATGATGGTCGATGCCTTCGGTCATGGACTGGAGGATGGCTACATCTTTCCCATCCACGGACGCAACGGCATTCTCGCCAGCCTTAGCCTCGCCGGCAAGCCGATCGAGCTGTCGCCGGTGGAAATCGCATTGCTGGAGGCGGTGGCGCGCAAGGCCTTCTGGCGGTTGCTCGATCTGCAAGGTGAGGCGCGGGCACTGGAGACCGTGCTGCCGGCCGACACGCCGCTGACGCGGCGCGAGATGGAAATCCTGCATTATCTCGCCGAAGGCATGACTTCGATGGAGATCAGCAAGATGCTGAAGATCTCAAACCACACCGTCGACTGGTATATGAACGGCTTGCAGGACAAGCTGAAGGCGAAAAACAGGCAGCAGGCGGTAGCGCTTGCCTTCCGTCATGGCCTGATAAGTTAGAGCAATTCCGCTTCTCATCGAAGCGAAACCGCTCTGCTTTTTACTTTTTACGCAAGTCCGGACGGAAGCCGCTTTCGCACTTTTCCTGGAATTGCTTCAGCATGTCGAAAAATTGCATTTCGCAGTCGCAAGATAAATTGAACTTTCTGTGACAAGAAGTTAAGAATTTCCTTCGCGGGTGCAGCATTCCCGCGTCTGAACGTCTGAGGAGACCGTTTTGCCCATTTCCAAGATTCTCGTTGCCAATCGCTCCGAAATTGCCATTCGCGTGTTCCGCGCGGCCAACGAGCTTGGAATAAAAACCGTGGCGATCTGGGCGGAAGAGGACAAGCTGGCGCTGCACCGCTTCAAGGCGGACGAGAGCTACCAGGTCGGCCGCGGTCCGCATCTTTCCAAGGAGATGGGCCCGATCGAGAGCTATCTGTCGATCGAGGAGGTGATCCGCGTTGCTAAACTCTCCGGCGCCGATGCCATCCATCCCGGCTATGGCCTGCTGTCGGAAAGCCCCGAATTCGTCGATGCCTGCAACAAGGCCGGCATCATCTTCATCGGCCCGAAGGCCGATACGATGCGCCAGCTCGGCAACAAGGTCGCAGCGCGGAACCTGGCGATCTCGGTCGGCGTTCCCGTGGTGCCGGCCACCGGGCCGTTGCCGGAGGACATGGCCGAAGTGGCGAAGATGGCGGACGGGATCGGCTACCCCGTCATGCTGAAGGCCTCCTGGGGCGGCGGCGGGCGCGGCATGCGCGCGATCCGCGATCCAAAGGATCTCGCCCGCGAGGTGACGGAAGCCAAGCGCGAGGCGATGGCGGCCTTCGGCAAGGACGAGGTCTATCTGGAAAAGCTCGTCGAGCGCGCCCGCCACGTCGAAAGCCAGGTGCTCGGCGATACGCACGGCAATGTCGTGCATCTCTTCGAGCGTGACTGCTCGATCCAGCGCCGCAACCAGAAGGTCGTCGAGCGCGCCCCGGCGCCCTATCTCTCGGAGGCGCAGCGCCAGGAACTCGCCGCCTATTCGCTGAAGATCGCGGCCGCGACCAATTATATCGGTGCCGGCACCGTCGAATATCTGATGGATGCCGATACCGGTAAATTCTACTTCATCGAGGTCAATCCGCGCATTCAGGTCGAGCATACGGTGACCGAAGTCGTTACCGGCATTGATATCGTCAAGGCGCAGATCCACATCCTCGACGGCTTTGCGATCGGCACGCCGGAATCAGGCGTGCCGCGCCAGGAGGATATCCGTCTCAATGGCCATGCGCTGCAGTGCCGCATCACCACGGAAGATCCGGAGCATAATTTCATTCCGGATTACGGCCGCATCACCGCCTATCGCTCGGCGTCCGGTTTCGGTATCCGCCTCGATGGCGGCACCTCCTATTCGGGTGCGATCATCACCCGCTTTTATGATCCGCTTCTCGTCAAGGTCACGGCATGGGCTCCCAATCCGTCCGAAGCGATCGCCCGCATGGACCGGGCGCTGCGCGAATTCCGCATTCGCGGCGTGGCAACCAACCTGACCTTCCTCGAAGCGATTATCGGCCATCCCAAGTTCTGGGACAACAGTTACACGACGCGCTTCATCGACACGACGCCGGAGCTGTTCCAGCAGGTGAAGCGCCAGGATCGCGCCACGAAGCTGCTGACCTATCTCGCCGACGTCACCGTCAATGGCCATCCCGAGGCCAAGGACAGGCCGAGGCCGCTTGATAACGCTGCCGAGCCGGTGGTTCCCTACGCCAACGGCAATGCGGTCAAGGATGGTACGAAGCAACTCCTCGACACGCTCGGCCCGAAGAAATTCGGCGAATGGATGCGCAACGAAAAGCGTGTGCTTTTGACCGACACGACGATGCGCGACGGCCACCAGTCGCTGCTTGCCACCCGCATGCGCACCTATGACATCGCCCGCATTGCCGACACCTATGCGCATGCGCTGCCGAACCTTTTGTCGCTCGAATGCTGGGGCGGCGCGACTTTTGACGTCTCCATGCGCTTTCTGACCGAGGATCCGTGGGAGCGCCTGGCGCTGATCCGCGAGGGCGCGCCGAACCTTCTGCTGCAGATGCTGCTGCGCGGCGCCAACGGCGTGGGCTACACCAATTATCCCGATAATGTCGTCAAATATTTCGTCCGCCAGGCGGCCAGGGGCGGCATCGATCTCTTCCGCGTCTTCGACTGCCTGAATTGGGTCGAGAACATGCGCGTCTCGATGGATGCCATTGCCGAGGAGAACAAGCTCTGCGAGGCGGCGATCTGCTATACCGGCGACATACTGAACTCGGCCCGTCCGAAATACGATCTGAAATACTACACCGACCTTGCGGTCGAGCTCGAGAAGGCGGGGGCGCATATCATCGCGCTCAAGGATATGGCGGGCCTTCTCAAACCTGCGGCTGCGAAGGTTTTGTTCAAGGCGCTACGCGAGGCGACCAGCCTGCCGATCCATTTCCACACGCATGATACATCGGGTATTGCGGCCGCGACCGTTCTTGCCGCCGTCGATGCCGGCGTCGATGCCGTCGATGCCGCTATGGATGCGCTGTCCGGCAATACCTCGCAGCCCTGTCTCGGCTCGATCGTCGAGGCGCTGCGCGGCACGGAGCGTGATCCGGGCCTCGATCCGGAATGGATCCGCCGCATCTCTTTCTATTGGGAAGCGGCGCGGAACCAATATGCCGCCTTCGAAAGCGATCTGAGGGGCCCGGCATCCGAAGTCTATCTGCACGAAATGCCTGGTGGTCAGTTCACCAACCTCAAGGAACAGGCCCGCTCGCTCGGGCTCGAGACCCGCTGGCATCAGGTGGCGCAGGCCTATGCCGACGCCAACCAGATGTTCGGCGATATCGTCAAGGTGACGCCGTCTTCCAAGGTCGTCGGCGACATGGCGCTGATGATGGTGTCCCAGGACCTGACGGTCGCCGACGTCGTCAGCCCCGAAAAGGAAGTCTCCTTCCCGGAATCGGTGGTCTCGATGCTGAAGGGCGATCTCGGCCAGCCACCGTCGGGATGGCCCGAAGCACTGCAGAAGAAGGCGCTGAAGGGCGACAAGCCCTATACCGTGCGCCCCGGCTCGCTGCTCAAGGAGGCTGATCTCGATGCGGAGCGCAAAGTCATCGAGACGAAACTCGAGCGCGAGATCAGCGACTTCGAATTCGCTTCCTACCTGATGTATCCGAAGGTCTTCACCGACTTCGCGCTCGCCTCCGATACCTACGGCCCGGTCTCGGTGCTGCCGACGCCCGCCTATTTCTACGGTCTCAAGGACGGCGAGGAACTGTTTGCCGATATCGAGCGCGGCAAGACGCTCGTCATCGTCAACCAGGCGATGAGCGCCACCGACAGCCAGGGCATGGTGACCATCTTCTTCGAGCTCAACGGGCAGCCGCGCCGCATCAAGGTGCCGGACCGGGCCCATGGGGCGACGGGTGCCGCCGTCCGCCGCAAGGCCGAACCGGGCAATGCCGTTCATGTCGGCGCGCCGATGCCGGGTGTCATCAGCCGTGTCTTCGTCTCGCCCGGCCAGGCCGTCAATGCCGGTGACGTGCTCGTCTCGATCGAGGCGATGAAGATGGAAACGGCGCTGCATGCGGAAAAGGACGGCACCATTTCCGAGGTGCTGGTGCGGGCCGGCGACCAGATCGACGCCAAGGACCTGCTCGTCGTCTACGCAGGCTGAAGGGTTGCCATCCTGCGCAAAGGCGCGCATCAGCCGACTTTGCGAGGGCTCCATTCACTCGATTGTGTACGATCGGCCTGTCGAAAAGCTGATTTTTCGAAGCCTTCGCGCCTTGCCCGGCGCAGAGGCTTTCTCATAAAGTTGCGCTCCCATTATCCGCCCCCAAGACCCATCAGGAAATGATCTCCATGAGCAAGTTGAAGATTGCCGTCATCGTCGGCAGCACGCGTATTGGCCGTTTTGCCGAGCATCCGGCCAAGTGGATTGCCGCTATCGCCGGCGAACGGCAGGACATCGAGGTCGAGGTTCTCGACCTGCTCAACTACCCCATGCATTTTTTCGGCGAGCAGCGCGCGACGACCGCTGAAAGCGAGACGGCAGAGCGCTGGAAAAAGAAGCTGCGTGAATTCGACGGCTTCATTTTCACCGTCGCCGAGTACAATCACGCTCCGACGGCGGTTCTGAAGAACGCCATCGACCTCGGCGAGTTCATCCACAAGCCGGTCGGTTTCGTCGGTTACGGCGGCGTCGGCGGCGCACGTGCGGTCGAGCATCTCCGGCTGATCTTCGTGGAGATGGGGGCGGCTTCGGTGAAAACGGGCGTGCATATCGCGCTTGGCGAATATCTCGGCGTCCTCAAGGAAGGCAAGAGCCTCAGCGACTACGCGCATCTCAACGAAGCGGCGAAGAACCAGCTCGACCAGCTCACCTGGTGGGGCAATGCGCTGAAGGCGGCGCGCGCCGTCGTCACGGCCTCCTGATTGGAGTTCCGGCCAGCCGGGATGTTCGCATCCCGGCACTCAGATATCGTAAGTATGGGCGGCGTTGATCGTCGAGATGAAACGTTTGGTGCGTTCGCGCTCGGGCGCGCTGAAGATTGCTCTGGCGCTGCCCGTTTCCACCACGCTGCCGGCTTCCAGGAAAACGACGTCATTGGCGATCTTCGAGGCGAGCCGGAGATCGTGGGTCGCCATCACCATCGTCGTACCTTCGCTGGCAAGCTTGCCCAGCACATCGACCACTTCGGCCGAAAGCTCGGGATCGAGGGCGGATGTCGGCTCGTCGCACAGAAGCACGCGTGGCGAGGGCGCCAGCGCGCGGGCGATCGCGACGCGCTGCTGCTGGCCGCCCGATAATGTCGAAGGCCAGGCATCGGCCTTGTCGGTCATGCCGACCTTGGTCAGCAATTCCATCGCACGCTCGCGCGCTTTTGGCCTCGGCCATCTCAGCACCGTCACCAGGCCTTCCATGACATTCTCGATCGCGGTCTGATGCGGAAAGAGCTGGAAGTTCTGGAAAACCATGCCGGTCTGGCGGCGGATCTTCTGGATCGCCGGCCAGCTCGTTCGTTTGCCCGGTGCAAAGGCCAGCGTTTCCTCTCCGAGGCGGATGGAGCCGGCGGTCGGAATTTCGAGCAGGTTGATGCAGCGCAGCAGCGTGCTCTTGCCGCCGCCCGAAGGCCCAACCAGCGCGGTGACGCTGCCTTCGGGGATGCGGATGCTGATATCCTTGAGGATGACGGCGTCGCCGAAACGCTTTTCGATGTTGGAAAGCTCGATCATGCATTTGCCTCCAGCATGCCGCCATAACGCGCGAAGCGGCGTTCCAGCCGCACCTGCAGCTGCGAGAGGACGGAGCTCAGGACGAGATAAATCAACGCTGCCTCGATATAGAGGATCAACGGCTCATAGGTGGTGGCGACGATGCGCTGTGCGGCCTGGAACAGCTCGGGCACGGTGATGGCGGCGGCAAGCGAGGTGTCTTTGACCAGCGAGATGAAGGTGTTCGACAAAGGTGGCACGGCGACACGGGCGGCCTGCGGCAGGATGGTGCGGCTCATCGCCTGGCGCCAGCTCATGCCGATCGAATAGGCGGCTTCCCACTGGCCCTTCGGTACCGAGGAAATGACGGCGCGGATGATCTCGGAGCTATAGGCGCCGATATTCAGCGTGAAGCCGATGAGGGCGGCCGGAAAGGCATCGAGCAAGATGCCGAGGCTCGGCAGGCCGTAGAAGATCACGAAGAGCTGCACGAGCAACGGCGTGCCGCGAATGACCCAGACATAGAAGCGCGCGACGGCCGACAGCGGCATCGGCCCGAAGAGCCGGGCGATCGCGGTGGCGAGCCCGAGCGTCAGGCCGAAGGCGAAGGATAGCAGGGTCAGTGGTATGGTGAAGATCAACCCCGCCCAGAGGAGGGAGGGTAGCGATTCCGCCATCAGTTGGAGCCAGTGCGGCAAGGGCGTTCCCTCTCATCGGTTGGGTCGTGATACTCGAAATACCCCTCCCCAACCCCTCCCCACAAGGGGGAGGGACTTATCCAGGTGCCGCCTCGCAAGAAATAGCGACCGAGCGGCAGGCCGAAACGATTATTTGGAGATGAAGCGATCCGCCGGCTAAGCCTCTCCCCCTTGTGGGGAGGGGACTTTTTCCTGAGTGGAGTTTACTTGGAAACGTCCTGGCCGAAATATTTGTCGGCGATCTTCTTGTAGGTGCCGTCGGCCTTGATGTCGGCAAGCGCCTTGTTGATTTCGGCGAGAAGCTCCGGCTCGTTCTTGCGGATGATGATGCCGGAATAATCGGCATTTTCCTGCTCGGCGACGATCTTCACCGGCGCATCCGGCTTGTGTTTCTTGAAATCGAGGAAGGAGAGGCTGTCGTTGATCGTGGCGTCGGCGCGCTTGGTCAATACCAACTGGATCGATTGATCGAAACCGTCGGTGCCGACGAGTTCGGCACCGGCTTCAGTTGCGAGCTTGCCGAAGTTGCTGGTCAGCGACTGGGCGGCCTTCTTGCCCTTCAGATCGGCGAAGGACTTGATGCTGTCGTCGCCGTCGCGGGCGATCAGCACGGCCTTGGAGGCGATATAGGGCTCGGAGAAATCGTATTTCTGCTTGCGGGTTTCGGTGATGCCGACCTGGTTGATGACGGTATCGTAGCGTTTGGCATCGAGGCCGGCGATCAGGCCATCCCACTTGCCTTCGACGAACTCGGCCTTGACGCCGAGCTTGGCGGCGATCGCTTCGCCGATCTCGACATCGAAGCCGACAAGCTTGCCGCTTTCGTCATGATAGGTGAAGGGCGCATAGGTGCCTTCGGTGCCGATCTTGAAGACGCCGGCCGATTTGATGGCGGCGAGGTTTTCACCGGCATGGGCAGGCAGCAAGGCCGCAGCCTGAATGAGGGCAGCGGCAGCGACGGTTTTCAACCAGTTCATTGTTTCTATCCATCCTTGGGAGGTTGTCATCGGGTGAGGATACTTTGCAGAAAACTAGGGCGCCGGAAGCGTAGAAAACTGCGAATAAAAGCAGCAACTGCAAATATTTTTCTCAAGCGTCCGTTTGGACGAGCTTGCCGCGCCCATAGGCGAGACAACCGACGAGGATCGTCAGACTACGGAAAGACAGGTCTGCCAGACTGGAATGGTTGAAGCCAGGACCTTGATGATCGCGTCATGGAAGGTGAACGCCATATAGGCGAGGGTCGTGAGCAGGATGCCCAGGCTGACGGAGCTTTTCACGGGGAGAACGCACCAGGTGGCGGATATGCCGGCGGGAATCGGGAGTGTCTAATCGATGTTCCCGGCTCTCGGATCGGTCAACAGGGCATATTTGGCTCTGGCGATGGAGCTTTGTTTCGAAACGTCAGAAAACGTGTGACCGTGCATATTGCCTGCATGGTCATAAGCGGTTATGCACGTTTCCTGTTTATAAGATCCCGATCCGGTGGGAACATGCAGGATTTTCTGTTGCGAGAACGCCAAGGCGTGATTTCCGAGAGGCTGCGGCTGAATGGCCGCGTGCTGGCGACGGAGCTGGCGCTCGAATTCGGTGTCTCCGAGGACACGGTGCGGCGGGATCTGCGCGAAATGGCGGCGGCAGGGCTCTGCGAGCGGGTTTATGGTGGTGCATTGCCGGTCTCGCCGGCGCACGGAAGCATGACCCAACGCATCGGCTTTGCCGCTGACCGGAAACAGGCGCTGGCGCGCGCTGCGGCAAAGCAGATTGCCGCTGGTTCGACCGTGTTTTTCGATGCCGGCAGCACCAATCTGGCGATTGCCAACGCATTACCGGCCGAGCTTGCGCTGACGGCTGCAACGAATGCGCCGGCGATTGCCGCAGCGCTGATCGACAAGCCTGGCGTCAACGTCATCCTGATCGGCGGGATGGTCGACCGGCAGACGGGCGGTTCGCTCGGCGCCAAGGCCTTGCGGGATATGGAGCAGATTTCGCCCGATCTCTGCATTCTTGGCGCCTGCGGTGTCGATCTCGAGGCCGGCATCACGGTGTTCGGCTTCGAGGATGCAGAGTTCAAGCGCTTTGCGGCGTCCAGGAGCAGAAAAGTGTTGGTGGCTGCAACCTCGGAGAAATTCGGCACCGCGGCCCCCCATAGCATCCTGCCGGTTGCCCATTGCGAATGCCTGGTCGTCGAGCACGATGCCGATCCGGCCATTCTCGCCCGTTACCGCGAGCGCGGATGCAGAACTGTTCTCGCCGAGAAAACGAACTGAGGCGACGTCGTAGAGTTTAGGGAAATCGGGCGGGTGAAAGCCCGGCAATGAGAAAGACCAAAAAATGGATAGTCATGTGAGTACGCCGGGAGTCCGGAGCGGCTTCATTACCAGAAGCAGGGCGGCGGTTTCCCTGCTCTTTCTTATGAATGGTTTTGTCGTCGGCTGCTGGGCGCCGAAGATTCCGGATTTTGCCGAGCGTCTGGCGCTGACCAAGTTCGAGCTTGGACTGATGATCCTGGTCTTCGGCGTCGGTTCGCTGGTCATGATGCCGATCACCGGCGCGCAGATCGCCAAACACGGCTCGCGTATCGTCGTTCAAGTCCTGGCCGTCTGTCTGCTGCCGTTGCTGCTGGCATTGACGCTCGCGCCAAATGTGATCACCGGGGCAATTTCGCTCTTCCTGTTCGGCGGCTTCATCGGCGCAATGGATGTGGCGATGAATGCCAATGCGGTCTCGGTCGAGAAATCCATGCGCCGCGCCATCATGTCGTCCTGCCACGCTTTCTGGAGCCTTGGCGGACTGATCGGCTCCGGTCTCGGCGGCATCGTGATCTCCAAGCTCGGCATTCTCGGCCATGCGCAACTGTCGACGGTGCTGGCGGCGATCTTCCTTGCCGTCGCCTGGCCGATGATCCTTGCGGATCCGCCGCATCCCGACACCAAGAAGGAAAAGACGAAGCTGCCGATGGTGCCGCTGCCATGGCTGCTCGGATTGATGGCGCTGTTCAGCATGGTGCCGGAAGGTGCTGTTCTCGACTGGGGCGCCCTCTATCTTCGGCAGGAAATGGATGCGTCCGTCGCGCTTTCCGGTCTTGGTTTCGCAGCCTTTTCGGCCACCATGGCAATCATGCGCTTTGGCGGCGACCTGGTGCGTGACCGTCTGGGGGGCGTCAAGACGCTGCGGATCTGCACTTTGTTTGCCATTGTCGGCATGCTGCTTGCAGGCTTGGCACCCAATGCCGAGATTGCCATCCTGGGCTTTGCCTTTTGCGGTATCGGCATTTCCAACATGGTGCCGATCGCCTTCTCGGCGGCGGGCAACATACCCGGCCTCAAGCCCGGCATCGCCATCTCGGTGGTCACGACCATGGGCTATTCCGGCATGCTGGTTGCGCCATCGTTGATCGGCTTCGTCGCCGAGCATATCGGCTTTGCCGTCGTTTTCATGGCGCTGCCGGTGCTGCTGATCGTCGTTCTGCTGCTGTCCAACCTTGCCCATTATGCCGATGAGACCTCCGGGGGCGGTTACTGAGCCGCCTCCCGACAAAAGTGATATCAGGGGCGGTTGACAAGCAGCCGGCCTTGATCCACCTGAAAAGCACTGTTTTTAGGGGTGCAAGAACTCTCCATGTTGTCAGCCGCCGATTTTGATCCGAAACCGCGCCGCGCTTCCGTTGCCGTCGATGTCGGCGGCGTCATCGTCGGCGGCGGGGCGCCGGTCGTCGTGCAATCCATGACGAATACCGACACGGCCGATATCGATTCCACCGTCGCCCAGGTCGCCGCTCTCCACCGGGCGGGTTCGGAGCTGGTGCGCATTACCGTCGACCGCGACGAGAGTGCGGCCGCCGTGCCGAAGATCCGCGAGCGGCTTCTGCGCCTCGGCATGGACGTGCCCTTGATCGGCGACTTCCATTATATCGGCCATAAGCTGCTCGCCGATCATCCGGATTGTGCCGAAGCGCTGGCGAAATACCGCATCAACCCCGGCAATGTCGGCTTCAAGGACAAGAAGGACAAGCAGTTCGCCGAGATCATCGAGATGGCGATCCGCTATGACAAGCCGGTGCGCATCGGCGTCAATTGGGGCTCGCTCGATCAGGATCTGCTGACGGCGCTGATGGATCGGAACGCCGAGGCTGGGTCGCCGCTTTCGGCCCGGCAGGTGACGCGCGAGGCGATCGTGCAGTCGGCGCTGCTGTCGGCAGCCCTTGCCGAAGAGATCGGCCTGCCGCGCAACCGCATCATCCTGTCGGCCAAAGTCAGCCAGGTTCAGGACCTGATCGCCGTCAATTCCATGCTCGCCGAACGCTCCAATCATGCGCTGCATCTCGGCCTGACCGAAGCCGGCATGGGCACCAAGGGCATCGTCGCCTCGTCGGCGGCGATGGGCTTCGTGCTGCAGCACGGCATCGGCGATACGATCCGCGTGTCGCTGACGCCCGAGCCGAACGGCGACCGCACGCGCGAAGTGCAGGTGGCGCAGGAAATCCTGCAGGTCATGGGCTTCCGCCAGTTCATACCCGTGGTTGCTGCCTGTCCGGGCTGCGGACGCACGACGTCGACCGTGTTCCAGGAACTTGCCCAAAATATCCAGAACGACATCCGCAAAAACATGCCGGTGTGGCGTGAAAAATATCCCGGCGTCGAGGCGCTGAACGTCGCCGTCATGGGCTGCATCGTCAACGGGCCGGGCGAAAGCAAACATGCCGATATCGGCATTTCGCTTCCGGGCACTGGTGAAACGCCGGCCGCCCCCGTCTTCATCGACGGCCGAAAGGCGTTGACGCTGCGCGGTCCCAATATTGCCGCCGATTTCGAGGCGCTTGTCGTCGACTATATCGAGAAGCGTTTCGGCCAGCGGACGGCGGCGGAATGACCGCCCGCATCTTCGGATGAGCCAGTACTGGTCGCCAATCGTCAGCAAGCTTCGGCCCTATGTCGCGGGCGAGCAGCCCCGTACCGCGAACATGGTCAAGCTCAATACCAACGAAAATCCTTACGGGCCGTCTCCTAGGGCGATCGAGGCAATCCGGGAGGCGGCGGACGATCGTCTACGGCTCTATCCCGATCCCACTGCCACGGAATTGCGCGAGACGATCGCGGTTCGTTTCGGCCTGACGGCGGAGGAAGTATTCGTCGGCAATGGCTCCGACGAGGTTCTTGCGCATGCGTTCCAGGCGCTGCTGAAACATGAGCGGCCGCTTCTCTATCCCGATGTGACCTACGCCTTCTATTCGACCTATAGCCTGCTATACGGCGTCGAAGCGATCGAAGTGCCTGTTGACGATGGGTTCCGGATCCGCCTGGCCGATTACGACAGGCCCTGTGGCGCGATCATCATCCCCAATCCGAATGCGCCGACCGGCATCGGCCTGCCGCTCACCGGCATCGAGGCACTTCTTACCGCCCATCCGGATGCGGTCGTCGTCATAGACGAGGCCTATATCGATTTCGGCGGCGAGAGCGCCATCCCGCTGATATCCATGCATTCCAACCTGCTGGTGATCCAGACCCTGTCGAAGTCCCGTTCGCTTGCCGGTCTGCGCATCGGCTTCGCGCTGGGGCAGCGGACGCTGATCGAGGCGCTGGAGCGGGTCAAGGACAGCTTCAATTCCTATCCACTTGATCGTCTGGCGCAGCTTGCCGCGACGGCGGCGATCAAGGACGAGGCGTGGTTCGAGACAGGCCGGAGGAACATCATCGCCAGCCGCGAAAGCCTTGTTAGGGAACTCGAAGCGCTGGATTTTGAGGTTCTGCCGTCCCAGGCGAATTTCGTTTTCGCAAGGCACCAAAGCCATTCGGGCGCAGCATTTCAAGCCGCTCTGCGGGAGCGCGGCATTCTCGTCCGGCATTTTGCCAAGCCGCGTATTTCGGACTTCCTGCGGATCAGCATCGGCACGGATGAGGAGTGTGCCCGTCTGGTATCCGCTCTCAAGGAGATACTGGCGGCCTGACCTGCCGCTTCAGCTCTTCCGGTCGGCGATGAAATGCGCTGCAGCAATGAGGGTCGAGGCACGGGCGCCGTAAGGGGCAAGCAGCGCCTCGGCATCGCGGACGTGCTCACGGAGCTGGGTCTCGGCCCATTCCATGCCGCGCAGGGCGACGAGTGTTCCCTTGCCGCGAGCCGCATCCTTGCCGGTCGCCTTGCCCATGGTCGCTGCATCCGAAGTCTGGTCGAGAATGTCGTCGGCAAGCTGGAAAGCAAGACCGATCTTTTCGCCGAAGGCGCGCAGGCGGCGGCGATCGTCCGGCGGGCTTGCCGAGATGACGGCGCCGGCTTCGCAGGCGAAGCGGATCAGCGCGCCTGTTTTCATCGCTTGCAGGCGGATGATGCCGACCTCGTCGGGCGCCTGCTTTTCCGCCGCGAGATCAAGCGCCTGGCCGCCGGCCATGCCGCCGAGACCGGCTGCGCGGGCAAGGGCCAGCACCAGCGACGCCTTGCTCGTATCGGCAAGGGCCGTTTCCGGCGCGGCGATGATGTCGAAGGCATAGGTCAGCAGGCTGTCGCCGGCGAGGATCGCCGTCGCTTCGTCGAACTTGATGTGTACTGTCGGCTTGCCCCGGCGTAGGTCGTCATCGTCCATGGCCGGCAGGTCGTCATGCACGAGGGAATAGCAGTGGACGCATTCGAGGGCTGCGCCAACACGAAGGGCCGCCTCGGCGTCGCCGCCGAGAAGGGCGGCACTTTCGACGACCAGAAACGGGCGCAGCCGCTTGCCGCCGTTCAGCACGGCATAGTGCATGGCATCGCGCAGCGTCTCGGGCCTGGCGATTTCATCGGAAAGGGCACTCGGCGACAGCAATGCGTCGAGCAGCGCCTCGATGTCGCGGGCGTTGTTCTTCAGCCTCGTCTCGAAAGTGTCCGGGTTCGCGTCCATGGGCGCTGTTTGGCATGAGCGCCCCCGGGCTTGCAACGGAATTGTCGATGGCGACAGCAAGATTCGCCGCGCACTCTGGCATAAGCTCCACACAGGCGTTATGAGAACCACAGGAGCGAAATCGGACTGGGGACATTGGATATAGCGCCGGAGAGAGAGGACAGCGTCGACATGCCGGCTCGTCGGCGATGGTTCGAAGACAGGCGTATGTTGAAACGCATTGTTCTTACCGTGCTGATCGTGCTGATCCTTCCCTATGCGCTGATCTTTTTCTATCTGCTGCCCTTCATTCACCCCGTCTCGACACTGATGCTGCGCGATCTCGTGCTGCTGCGTGGTTACGACAGGCAATGGGTGTCGCTTGATAAGATCGCCCCGGTCGTGGTGCAGTCGGTGATGATGTCGGAGGACGGGCAATATTGCTTTCACGGCGGCGTCGACTGGGCGGAAATGCGCATGCTGGTCGAGGATACGCTGAAAGGTCAGGCGACGCGTGGCGGCAGCACGATCCCGATGCAGACGGCGAAAAACCTCTTCCTCTGGAACGGCCGCTCCTTCGTGCGCAAGGCGCTGGAACTTCCGCTCGCGGTGACCACGGATTTCGTCCTGTCGAAACGGCGGCTGATGGAAATCTATCTCAATATCGCCGAATGGGGTCCCGGCATCTACGGCATCGAGGCGGCGGCCCAACACCATTTCAAGGTGCCGGCCTCGAAGCTGACGCGGCGCCAGGCATCGCTGCTTGCCGTCTCGCTGCCGAACCCCATCGACCGCAATGCCGGCAAGCCCGGACGAGGTCTTCGCCGGCTCGCCGGCGTGATCGAGAGACGCGCACAAGGTTCGGGCGATTACATCAAGTGCATCTATGATTGAGACCAGAACTTGTCATTAGAGCATGATGATGCCCGAAAACCGCTCACAGTTTTCGGCATCATGAGAAGCGGCAAGCGTCATCGAGGCGCTCTGTTTTCGAGCTTGCCCCGCCGGTATTTTGCGTGCTCAAGGACATGAACCATCTTCACGAATTGCTGATCTTCGATTTCGAAGCCTGAACGGGAGAGGCCCATGGACAGACCGACGCTCTACATCGCCAACAAGAACTACTCCTCCTGGTCGTTTCGGCCGTGGATGGCGCTGACGGGCGCCGGCGTCGATTTCGAGGAGGTGCTGATCCCCTTCGACTATGCTGGTGGCAATCCCGAGATCAAGGCGATTTCGCCGACCGGGAGGGTGCCGCTTCTCAAGCACGGAGAATTGAAGATCTGGGAATCGCTGGCGATCATCGAATATGTCGCCGAGCTTTATCCGGACGCCGGCCTTCTGCCGAGGGATCGGGCCGAGCGGGCGCTCGCCCGTTCGGTTTCGATGGAAATGCTGTCGAGCTTCCGGGCGCTGCGCAGTGCCTGCCCGATGAATATTCGCCGGCCGAAGGGCAGGATCGCGTTGCCGGATGGTGTCGACGCCGATATCAGCCGCATCGAGACGATCTGGCGCGACCTCCTGCAGCAATCCGGCGGACCGTTTCTGTTTGGCGCGTTCAGCGGGGCGGATGCGATGTTTGCGCCTGTCGTCAACCGGTTCGACATTTATGACCTCGTCGGCCGAAACGATACGCTGGCCTATATGCAGGCCATGAAGGCGCATCCGGCCTGGCGGAAATGGGAAGAGGCGGCCCGCGCCGAGCCGTGGATCGTGCCGGAAGACGAAGTCTGAGCCTGGAATCATCGGCTTTGCAAAAAATACGCATGGGGACTGGTCAAGGTCACCCCTTGCATGTATAAGCGCGCCAAATTCCGAAATCGCGACATGTCCGTTTCGGCCGCCGGTGTGGCCGTGGGAATGTTTTGCCCGCAAGTGGAGTAAGAGAAATGGCTGTACCGAAGAGAAAAACAAGCCCGTCCAAGCGCGGTATGCGCCGTTCGGCAGACGCCCTGAAGGCTCCGACCTATGTCGAAGACAAGAACTCCGGCGAACTGCGCCGCCCGCATCATATCGACCTGAAGACCGGTATGTATCGCGGCCGCCAGGTTCTGACGCCGAAGGAAAGCGCATAATTTCCCGATTCGGCTTGTCCGATCGAAGTTTCAAGGCCGGCGTCATGCCGGCCTTTTGCATTTCGACAATATAATATTTGCAATGACTTGCGGTGGGGCAAGGGTTTGCGGCAGTATTCTTCCATGATGCGATGGGAGATTGCCGATGATAGCCGCCATGCCCCTAATGATTATCCCGTTTATTCTTTACAATCTTGCGATGCTAGGCCTGATGGGCGATGGCGGCATTCCGGCACTGCAACATGATATCATCGTGCTGTCGATGATCTCGGGCGCGATCTGGAGTATGGCGCTCGGCGATCTTTTCATCGTCATCGCCCTTGTCGTGCTGTTCTTCGAAATCCTCAAAGCGACCAGAACCGGTCCCGGCAATCTCGTCAACCACATGCTGTCGATGCTGGTGTTCATCGCCTTCCTGGTCGAGTTTCTGCTCGTCCGGGATGCCGCGACGCAGGTCTTCTTCATTTTGATGACGATCGCTCTGATCGATGTCATCGGCGGTTTTGCCGTGTCGATCCGGAGCGCCGGGCGGGATGTCTCGATCGGACTATAGGTTGTCGAGCTTGTTTTGAAGGGCGCGGAGCTGTTCCTTCAGCTCGTCGATATCCTTGGCCTCGGCCTTGCGGCTTTCCTTGGCGGGCGGCGTCATGAAGGGCGAGAACATCTGCATCGCCTGCTGAAACAGCTCGGTGTTACGGCGAACATGGTCCTCGACCATCTGCATCGGCAACTGCAGGTTCTTGCCGAGCGGCGTTTCGCCGAAGGCGCGGTTCACCTGCTCGCGCATTTGAGCCTGCTGTTCGGTAAAGGAGCGCATCGAATGTTCGAGAAAGCTCGGCACGACCATCTGCATCTGGTCGCCGTAATAGGTGATGAGCTGGCGCAGGAAGGAGATCGGGAGCAACGTATTGCCGGTCTTCGATTCCTGTTCGAAGATGATCTGGGTCAGCACCGAATGGGTGATGTCATCTCCGCTTTTTGCATCCTGTACGGTAAATTCTTCGCCCTTCTTCACCATCTCCGCCAGGTCTTCCAGCGTCACGTAGGTGCTGGTGCCCGTGTTGTATAGGCGTCGATTGGCGTATTTCTTGATAACGATCTGACCCTCATGCTTCGCCATATCAGTCTCCTGAACCCCCGTCTGATTTATGGATATTCCTCCATTTGGGACTGTAAACGCAAAAGAAGCCCGGTGACAATCTCTTTGTGCGATGCGGCAAACCTTTCACGGAGCAGATGAATCGGGCTCCGGCGGGCTGCTGCCGAAAAATGGCCGCAGCCGGTCTTCGCGTTTGACTTGTGCTCCAAGCTTTGCCAGTTTCCACTTATGTAAGTGAGACGAAAACGAGGAGCGTCCCCATGAGCAATCCATCCATCGTCATCGCCAGCGCAGGGCGAACAGCAGTCGGCGCCTTCAACGGTGCTTTCGCGACGGTTCTCGCGCATGAGCTCGGGGCGGCCGTCATCAAGGGCGCGCTCGAGCGCGCCGGCGTCGATGCCGGCGAGGTGGACGAGGTGATCCTCGGCCAGGTGCTTGCCGCCGGCGAGGGCCAGAACCCGGCCCGTCAGGCGGCGATGAAGGCCGGCATTCCGCAGGAAGCGACGGCCTGGGGCGTCAACCAGCTCTGCGGCTCGGGCCTGCGCGCGGTCGCGCTCGGCATGCAGCAGATCGCCACCGGCGATGCCAAGATCATCGTTGCCGGCGGCCAGGAATCCATGTCGATGGCGCCGCATGCCGCGCACTTACGCGGTGGCGTCAAGATGGGCGACATGAAGATGATCGACACGATGATCAAGGACGGCTTGACTGACGCCTTCCATGGCTACCACATGGGCATCACCGCCGAGAATATTGCGCGCCAGTGGCAGCTTTCGCGCGACGACCAGGATCAGTTCGCGGTCAGCTCTCAGAACAAGGCGGAGGCGGCGCAGAAGGCCGGCCGCTTTACCGACGAGATCATCCCCTACGTCATCAAGACACGTAAGGGCGACGTTACGGTCGATGCCGACGAATATATCCGTCACGGCGCGACGATAGAGGCGATGGGGAAGCTGCGCCCGGCCTTCGACAAGGACGGCACGGTCACGGCCGCGAACGCGTCCGGCCTCAACGACGGTGCCGCGGCGGCCGTGCTGATGAGCGAAGCTGAGGCGGTCCGGCGCGGCATCCAGCCGCTCGCCCGCATCGTATCCTGGGCAACGGCGGGTGTCGATCCGCAGATCATGGGCACCGGACCGATCCCGGCTTCGCGCAAGGCGCTCGAGAAGGCCGGCTGGTCGGTCAACGATCTCGATCTCGTCGAAGCCAACGAGGCCTTCGCGGCGCAAGCCTGCGCCGTCACCAAAGATCTCGGATGGGATCCGTCGATCGTCAACGTCAATGGCGGAGCGATCGCGATCGGCCATCCGATCGGCGCCTCCGGCGCGCGCGTTCTCAACACGCTGCTGTTCGAAATGAAGCGCCGCGGCGCGAAGAAGGGTCTCGCCACGCTTTGCATCGGCGGCGGCATGGGTGTGGCCATGTGCTTTGAAGCGCTTTAAATAGCCTACGATCCATATTTGATTGAAGATCCCGCCAAGTGGCGGGGCAAAAAACAAAAGGGGAGCGGAACATGAGCAGAGTGGCTTTGGTCACCGGGGGTACACGCGGCATCGGCGCGGCAATATCCATGGCACTGAAAAATGCCGGATACAGGGTCGCCGCTAGCTATGCCGGCAACGACGAGAAGGCCAAAGCCTTCCACGACGTTACCGGCGTTCCGGTGTTCAAATGGGATGTTTCGGATTACCTCGCCTGCGGCGAAGGAATTGCCAAGGTCGAAAGCGAGATCGGCCCGGTCGAAATCCTCGTCAACAATGCCGGCATCACCCGCGACGCGATGTTCCACAAGATGACGCAGCAGCAGTGGCACGAGGTGATCAATACCAACCTCACCGGCCTGTTCAACATGACGCATCAGGTCTGGACCGGCATGCGTGACCGCAGCTTCGGCCGTATCGTCAATATCTCGTCGATCAACGGGCAGAAGGGCCAGATGGGCCAGGTGAACTATTCGGCGGCCAAGGCGGGCGATCTCGGCTTCACCAAGGCGCTGGCCCAGGAAGGGGCGAACAAGAACATCACCGTCAACGCCATTTGCCCCGGTTACATCGGAACTGAAATGGTGCTTGCCGTGCCGGAGAAGGTGCTGAACGAACGCATCATTCCGCAGATCCCGGTCGGCCGTCTCGGCGAACCGGAAGAGATCGCGCGCTGCGTCACCTTCCTCGTCTCCGACGATGCCGGCTTCATCACCGGTTCGACGCTGACGGCCAATGGTGGACAGTTTTTCGCCTAGGCATTTCTGTCTTCGAGTCGACAGTAGAGATTAGATTCAAAACGATAGCGCGTCCGGCAGGACGCGCTATCGCTGTTTTTGAACGTCTCTCGTGATGCCGGTTTGTGGCCGGTGTAGTGGTGCGTTTTCGGGAAGATCAAGAGCGGCGGTCTGTGTTCGGACGTCGCTGTGGCCGAGCTCTGGCCGGCACTTTGCGCAGCGAGCGATTTTCGCCGCTAAGGGCTGATATCGCGGTCGTCAGGAAAGCCGATGTAATCAGAGCAGCGACGAGAGAATTAAGCAAAATCTGGGTCATTGGAGGCGTTCCTTTCAGCTGCGCCGGGCGGCTTTGCCTGTCCGTTGCGCTCGTGAAGGAAATATGTGTCTGGCAGTTGGGCGGCGGTAGATTTGACTTTCGCAACCGATTGTCAACGTCACGTTGACGGATGCAGCAGGCCAAAAGAAAAACGGGCGCCAAGGCGCCCGTCGGGAGTCCGATATGCTTGCCGATCAGTAGCGGCAACGGGCCTCATAGCGGCGGCCGTAGCGGTCGCGATAGACGCAGTAGCCGCGGCGTTCGACCGACTGGCCGATCAGAGCGCCGGTCAGACCGCCGGCAACGGCGCCGACGGCGGCACCACCCCAGCTGTTGGTGACGGCACCGCCGATAACCGCACCGGTGCCGGCGCCGATCGCCGTACCTTGCTCGGTCGCTGTGCAGGATGCCAAGGCGCCGACGAGGGCACCAATAAGAACAATCTTCTTCATCATGTCGTAACTCCCCAGGTTAGTTGGGCTTTAGATGCGGCCCATTAGTACAAGGATAATGATAATCACGAGAACTAGCCCCAAACCGCCGGAAGGTCCATAGCCCCAGCCACGGCTATAACCCCAATTCGGCAAGGCTCCGATCAAGAGCAGAATGAGGATAATAAGAAGTATCGTGCCAAGCATGGTGTGTTTCCTTCATTTCATCCGCAATTTGGATGGACGAGAAACACACATTGGCGATTTTTGTTCCCGGTTAAGCGCCGGAAATGTGACGGCGCCTGATCACGCTCTAAGTTCCGTTATTTCCGGAAATTGCTGCTATGGTTAAAAAGACATATAAATACAATATGTTGCGGTGAACAAAGCGGGAAGGTCGCGATGTCGCCGATTCGTCGGCGATTCGTTCCGTATTTGATCGGAACCCGATATTGCCGCCTTGACTTAACGCCGTCTGAATCCGGCTCCTGAAAGATTAATGCCGATGCGACGAGGCGGCGCGAAAGGATCTCCGCCGATATGCATCTAGTGCCCAGACCTGAGACCGCTACCAGATGTGGCCGTGAACAAAAGGCGAAAACGATGGTGTGAACGATTCGTCTCCGATTCGTTCAGGCTTTGGTCGAGAGGTTAATTTCGGGCGGATTTTTGCCTGTTCAAAATCGGCGCGGGAATCGTCACCCACGACAGCGAAAATGCGAACAAGAGAGAGTCTCACGATTCAGCATCTAGTGGGAAAAAGTGATTCAAAATCAATACTTAGCCGTGAACAAAAGCTGAATCAGCGGGAGTCAGCGATTCGTCGCTGATTCGTTCTCACGCTGTTCCGAATCGTGAATTCGAGTGTTCCGCGAGACTCGCAAAGGTCGCAATCCGTGTGGCATTTTGAAATCTGCCCTTGCGTTTGCGGCGGCAGCTGTCCATGTGTTGTCCAGCTTCCATCGAGGAGCCGAGATTTTCCTGGGGCCACCCCGCCTCATTTGCATGGACCCATGACTCTGACTTCGCAGCGGATGATTCTGAGTGGGCGCGGTGTGACCGCGGTGCTCGGGCCGACCAATACCGGCAAGACCCATTATGCCATCGAGCGCATGGTCGCGCACGGGACGGGCGTGATCGGCCTGCCGCTGCGGCTGCTGGCGCGCGAGGTCTATACGCGGGTGGTCGAGAAGGTTGGCGCGCAGAATGTGGCGCTGGTCACCGGCGAGGAAAAGATTTCGCCGCCCAATGCCCGTTTTTCCGTCTGCACCGTCGAGGCGATGCCGCGCGAGACCAGAGCCGCCTTCGTCGCGATCGACGAGGTGCAGCTCGCCGGCGATCTCGAGCGCGGCCATATCTTCACCGACCGTATCCTGCATCTTCGCGGCCGCGAGGAAACGCTGCTGCTCGGCGCGGCGACGATGCGGCCGATCCTGCAGCAGCTCCTGCCCGGCATCACTATCGTCGAGCGGCCGCGGCTTTCGCATCTTTTCTATGCCGGGCAGAAGAAGATCACACGGCTGCCGCAGCGTTCTGCCATCGTCGCCTTCTCCGCCGACGAGGTCTATGCCATCGCCGAGCTCATCCGCCGGCAGCGCGGTGGCGCGGCGGTCGTGCTCGGCGCGCTTAGCCCGCGCACCCGCAATGCGCAGGTGGCGCTTTATCAGGCAGGTGACGTCGAATATCTGGTGGCGACCGATGCGATCGGCATGGGCCTCAACCTCGATGTCGATCACGTCGCCTTTGCCCAGGACCGGAAATTCGACGGTTACCAGTTTCGCAATCTCAATCCGGGCGAACTCGGCCAGGTCGCCGGGCGCGCCGGGCGGCATGTGCGGGACGGGACCTTCGGCGTCACCGGGCAAGTCTCGCCCTTCGACGACGAGCTGGTGCAGCGCATCGAAGGACACGAGTTCGACAACGTCAAGGTTTTGCAGTGGCGGACGACGGAGATGGACTTCTCCTCAATCGCGTCGCTGCGCGCCAGCCTCGAGGCGGGTCCGCGCGTGCCGGGGCTGACGCGGGCACTGCCTGCGGTCGACCAGCAGGCGCTGGAACAGCTTTCGCGTTATCCCGAGGTCATCGATCTCGCCGACAGGCCGGCGCGCGTCGAAAAACTCTGGGAGGCTTGCGCGCTTCCCGACTATCGGCGTATCACGCCAGCACAACATGCCGATCTTATCTCGACCCTCTTTTCCGATCTCGTCCGCTATGGCACGGTGAACGAGCAGTTTCTTGCGGAGCAGGTTCATCGCTCCGATCGAACAGATGGCGAAATTGACACGCTTTCGGCGCGAATCGCGCAGATAAGAACCTGGACCTACGTTTCGAATCGGCCCGGTTGGCTTGCCGATCCGACACACTGGCAGGAAAAGACGCGGGAAATCGAAGATCGATTGTCCGACGCGTTACATGAAAGGTTGACGAAACGCTTTGTTGATCGCAGGACATCTGTGCTCATGAAGCGCCTGAGAGAGAATGCGATGCTGGAAGCTGAAATCAGTGTGAATGGCGATGTCTTCGTTGAAGGACATCATGTAGGGCAGTTGAGCGGATTCCGTTTCACGCCGGTGGCGGGAACGGACGGACCGGATGCCAAGGCGGTTCAGGCTGCGTCGCAGAAGGCGCTCGGGCTCGAGTTCGAAGCCCGCGCGGCCCGGATGCACGCCGCCGGCAACAGCGATCTGGTGATCGGTTCGGATGGGTTGATCCGTTGGCTGGGCGACCCGGTGGCGCGGCTTTCGGGCAGCGATCACATCATGCGTCCGCGCGTGATCCTGCTGGCCGATGAACAACTGACGGGCAATGCCCGCGATCACGTTGCCGCCCGCATCGAGCGCTTCGTCAATCATCATATCAGCACGGTGCTGAAGCCGCTCGATGATCTGTCGCGCGCCGAGGACCTGCAGGGTCTCGCCAAGGGGCTTGCCTTCCAGCTCGTCGAGAATCTCGGAGTGCTGTTCCGCCGCGACGTAACCGAGGAGGTGAAGTCTCTGGACCAGGAGGCCCGCGCCTCCATGCGCCGCTACGGCGTGCGTTTCGGCGCCTATCATATCTTCGTCCCGGCACTTCTGAAGCCGGCGCCGGCCGAACTCATCACGCTGCTCTGGGCGCTGAAGAACGACGGTCTCGACAAGCCGGGCTACGGCGATCTCATTCCCGTGCTTGCCGCCGGTCGCACCTCCGTCGTCACCGATCCGAGCTTCGAGCGGATGTTCTACAAGCTCGCCGGCTTCCGTTTCCTCGGCAAGCGTGCCGTGCGTATCGACATCCTGGAACGGCTTGCCGATATCATCCGTCCGCTGCTGCAATGGAAGCCCGGTCAGAACAACCGTCCGGAGGGCGCCTATGATGGCCGCCGCTTCACGACGACGACGGCGATGCTGTCGATCCTCGGTGCGACGCTCGAGGACATGGAAGAAATCCTCAAGGGTCTCGGCTATCGCGCCGATGCCGTGAAGGCGGAAGAGGCATCGGTCTATCTTGCGGCGCAGGATGCGGCCTCAGTGCCTGCCGCCAGCGCGCAAACGCCTGCGGAAGAGACTGCCGAGAAGGCCGATCACGACGATGCCGATGGCGCCGCGGAAGAGACTGCTGCCGAGCCATCCACAACCGAGGCGGCTTCGGCGGTCGCCGACGCGCAGGTGACGGGAGCGGTCGAAAGCCCCGCTCCGGAAGCGATCGAGGCATCCGCTCCGGCGGAAGCCTCAGCTGCCGGGGAAATCTCCGCTCCTGCGGAAACGGTATCGGCTTCCGAGGAAGCAGGACCTGCTCCTGGGGAAGCCGGCGAGCCGACGGAACCGAAGCCGGTTCTTCTGTGGCGTCTTGGCGGTCGCAACGACAATCAGCGCCAGGGGCGCGGCGGGCATGGCGAACGCCGTGGCGCCCAGGGCCAGGAGCGCGGTCAGAACCAGGAGCGCGGCGACCGCAATCGCCGGCCGGGCGGCGGTGAAGGCGGCGAGGGCAATCGCGGCGGCGACGGCCGCGACAACAATCGCCAGAACCGCGGCAAGGAAGGCGGCGGTCGCGATGGTGGCCGACCGCAGCAGGCAAGAGGCGACCGCAACAACCAACCACGGGGCGACCAGCCGCGTGGCGACCGGCAGGACCGTGGCGATCGCAAGGATCGCGGCGAGCGTAACGATCGCAACGACCGCAACAACAATCGTGGCGGCTCGCAGCCGTTGCGCTTCGAGGCCAAGCCGCCGCGCAAGGAGAAGCCGATCGATCCGGATTCGCCTTTCGCCAAGCTCGCAGCTCTCAAGGAGCAGATGAAGAAGTAATCATGAGCGGGGAGATACAGCCGACAAGCGGTTCGCGCCAGCGCATCGACAAGTGGTTGTTCTTCGCGCGCATGGTGAAGTCGCGCTCGCTGGCGCAGAGCCACATCCAATCGGGCCATGTGCGCATCAATGGCGAGCGTTGCAACCATCCAAGCCAGATGGTCAAGCCGGGCGACCGTATCGAGCTGACGATGGAGCGGCGCGATGTCGTTCTCGTCATGCGCCTTGCCGGCGAACGGCGGGGGCCTTACGAGGAGGCGCGGCTGCTCTACGACGACCAGTCCCCGCCGCCCGATGAGGCAAAACGTCTCACGCCCTACGAGCAGGCGATCCGGGCGACCGGCACCGGCCGTCCGACCAAAAAGGAAAGACGTGCAATCGACAGGCTGATGTCGGACGAGGATTAGAAAACTCTGTCTGCGGCGGCGGCTTTTGCAGATCGTTTATCCTTGAAATCCGGCGATAAAGCCGATAGGTCACTGACAACCTGCCGGAAGCGTGCTTGCCTCCCAAGCCTGCTCACGCTTTTCCTCCGGCACGGGGATAGGCGCGACGTTCCAGGTTGCCCGGCCCCATCCGCATGGAAATCCTGGAGTTCTTCATGACCTATGTCGTGACCGACAATTGCATCAAGTGCAAATACACCGATTGCGTGGAAGTCTGCCCTGTCGACTGCTTCTACGAGGGCGAGAATTTCCTCGTCATCCATCCCGACGAATGCATCGATTGCGGCGTCTGCGAACCTGAATGTCCCGCCGAGGCGATCAAGCCCGATACCGAGCCGGGCCTCGACAAATGGCTGAAAATCAATACCGAATATGCCACGATCTGGCCGAATATCACGGTCAAGAAGGACCCGTTGCCCGAGGCCAAGGAAATGGATGGCGAGACCGGAAAGTTCGAAAAGTATTTTTCGGAGAAGCCCGGTTCTGGCGATTGAGACAGCGCCCACATCCGGTCCCGGATTCGGGCGACCGCGGCGCGAAACGTTTTAAAAGCTGCGTGAGGCATATGGGTGACATGTGTTGCCCGCATGACTCAAGCGAAGCAAATTATTGATTTCCTCATATTTTTATGATAGGTTTCGTCTACTGTTCCATTTGTGGCATGACGCATGCCCAAAACCATCACGAAAGCAAAACAAATCCGTACACGGTTTCCGTGACATATCAACGCTTTGAGCGCCGGGTCCCAAGATCGTGCGCAAGAAGTCTTTGCTTTTGCCCGATGGGACCAGAGTGAAGTCACCCGACGGATACTACCGTCTCACCCGGGCCTGACTGACCCGGCTCCGGCCGCCGCCGGAAGCGTAACAGGGAGTTTTTGAATAGAATGACGACTCAGCAGAAAAAGCCTTCTACAGCACGTCACGGCTTCAAGACCGGTGAATCAATTGTCTACCCCGCTCATGGCGTCGGTACCATCACCGCTATCGAAGAGCAAGAAGTTGCCGGCATGAAGCTCGAACTTTTCGTTATCGATTTCGAGAAGGACAAAATGCGTCTGAAGGTTCCGGTCGCGAAGGCCATGAGCATTGGTATGCGCAAGCTTTCGGAAACGGATTTCGTCGAGCGTGCTTTGAAGGTTGTGCAGGGCAAGGCGCGCGTCAAGCGCACCATGTGGTCCCGCCGCGCCCAGGAATATGATGCCAAGATCAATTCCGGCGACTTGATTTCCATCGCTGAAGTCGTGCGCGATCTCTATCGTGCCGAGAACCAGCCTGAACAGTCCTATTCCGAGCGTCAGCTTTATGAGGCTGCGCTCGACCGCATGGCGCGCGAAATCGCCGCGGTCAACAAGATGTCGGAAACCGAAGCCGTCCGCCTCGTCGAGACCAATCTCAACAAGGGTCCGAAGCGCGGCAAGGCGATCGAAGAAGACGATTCACAGGACGAAGCCGCATAAAGCGACCCCGTTTTTCTGGCAAAAAACCCGGCCTTCGAGCCGGGTTTTTTTATTGGAACTTTTTCCCGATTGCCGCGTTTATCACACGTAATTGCGGACTGCTCGTCGGGCAATGGCCTCACGGGCGAACTGCTATTCCGTCAATGTTCGATGAGGAGCGGATCATGCCTTTTCTATATTGCCCATCCGGCAAGGTGAAGAAACAGATCCTGCCCAGCCGTCTTACCGGCACATGATGAGAAATAGGGCCTCCCCCTGAAAAGTCCAGGGGCGAGGCTTTTATGCATTCAGAACCCCATTCAATCCGGACAGCGATGTTCCGGAAGATGAGTTTTATTGTTCATTTCAGGGCGAGAGGCCTGTTTCGGGAGATTGAAATGAAGAACATGTCTGCAGATCGGCGCATGATCAAAATCGCGATGGCCGCGCCTTATCTCGCCCGCCAGGAAGAGCACGATCTCGCCACCCGTTGGAAGGATCATGACGACCGCGGTGCGCGCAACCAGATCGCCATGGCCCATATGCGCCTCGTCATATCCATGGCGGGCAAGTTCCGCAATTTCGGTCTGCCGATGAGCGATCTGGTGCAGGAGGGCTATGTCGGTCTGCTCGAGGCCGCCGCCCGCTTCGAGCCCGAACGCGACGTGCGCTTTTCCACCTATGCAAGCTGGTGGATCAGGGCGTCGATCCAGGATTATATCCTGCGCAACTGGTCGATCGTGCGCGGCGGCACCAGTTCGGCGCAAAAAGCGTTGTTCTTCAATCTGCGCCGTCTGCGCGCCAAGCTCGCCAAGGGTGACACGCAGCTGACGCTGCAATCCATTCACCAGGAAATCGCCGCAGCCCTCGGCGTCAGCCTCTCGGATGTGCAGACGATGGATGCCAGGCTTTCCGGCAATGACGCCTCGCTGCAGGCGCCTTCGGTCTCCGGCGATGCCGAGAGTGCGGAGAAGATGGACTTCCTCGTCAGCGACGATCCCCTGCCGGACGAGCAGGTGTCGAACATGATCGACGGCGAGCGCCGCCGCGTCTGGCTCGCCTCGGCGCTGAAACATCTCAACGAACGCGAGATGAAGATCATCAGCGCCCGGCGACTGGCGGAAGACGGTGCCACGCTCGAAGAGCTCGGTGCCGATCTCGGCATTTCCAAGGAGCGCGTACGTCAGATCGAAAGCCGGGCGATGGAGAAGCTTCGCAGCGCGCTCGTCAGCGCCGATCCGCATATGGCGGCCTACGCCTGAACCTTATCCCCTCCAGCAGCACAGACTGGCCCGGCGCAAACCGGGCCTTTTTTATTCGGCGATGATCTTGACGCGATCGCCTGTTGCAACGGCTGCCCCCGTGGGCAGGGCGTTGATGAGCTTGAAGAGATCGAGCTTGCGGTCTGTGCCCATCATGCGGGCGGCGAGCGTCGAGATGTTCTCACCCGGCCGGACCGTGACGACGCGGATGCGCAGCGGCTTCAGCGAGGCGGTCTCTGCCGGCGTCATGCGGCGGAAGCTCGCCCGTAGCACATTCGCCGTTGGCTCAAGGGCGCCGCTGCCTTTCGGCACGGCGGTCAGGAAACGGAAGATCTGCGAATTGTTGCGGATCACGGTCACATCGAAATCCCAGCGGTCGGCGCTAGCGCGCGCGGTGGCTGCTTCCATGCCGTTGATGGTGATCGGCTGGATGGTCGACGGGTCGAGCCCGGTCACCCAGCCGCTGGAAATATAGTTAGTGAGGCTCTGGTTCTGATTGTCGGCGACGCCGTCGAAGCGGACGGCGATGTCGTTCGGGCCGGTGGCCATCACCGCTTCGACCTTGTTGTCGATGTGGAAATCCGGCGGTACGTCGAAACGGATGCCGAGGCCGCCATGCAGGAAAGTCTGGCCGCGCACATAGCCTTCTTCCGGGCTGTCGCCGTAGAGCAGTCCGTCTATACCGTCGAGATAATAATTGCGACCCTTGTCGCCGACCGAGCCTTCCTGGCCGAAGGCGCGGGCGTGGGTGCGGGCAAGTTCTATGCGCTGGGCCGAATTCGGATGGCTCGACAGGAAGTCGAGGCTCTGGTCGGCTTCGGGATCAACCGACATGAAGCGACTGTAAGCGGCCATCGAATCGAGGAACCGGGTGGCGGCATAAGGGTCGTAGCCGGCTTCGCCGAGCATGCGCACGCCGATGACATCGGCCTGCAGCTCCTGCTGGCGGGAGAAGGCGGCGAGCCGCAGCTTGCCGCGGGCAAGCGCCTGCTTGCCGGCGATGTCGCTGGACAGGACCTCGGCGACGACGCGGCTGGCGATGACCTCAGCCTCTTCGCGCTTCTGCCGCTCGATGCCGTGGTTTGCCGTCACATGGCCCATTTCGTGCGACAGCACAGCAGCGACTTCCGAGGCGTCGTTGGCAAGGGCGAGCAGGCCGCGGGTAACGTAGAGATAACCGCCCGGCAGCGCGAAGGCGTTGATCGCCGGCGAATTCAGAATGGTGATGCGGTAGGATTGGCTCGGATTTTCCGACACCGCCGTCAGCGCGCCGGCGATGCGGGCGACGAGGCGCTCGGTTTTGGCGTCCTTGTATTCGCCGCCATAGCTTGCCACGATGCGCGGATGCTCGCGGGCGCCCATTGCCGCGCGCGGATCGTTCTTCTGCACCTCGTCGACGATCTGCGGATTGGAAGAAGGCGAGACACTGGGCTGATAGGATTGGTCGATCAGCGATTGGCAGCCATTCAGCGCCATTGCGAGGGCCGAAAGCAGCATCATGCGACGCGCGAAGCGCCGCGGCGCGGAGATGGCATCACTGGAAAGCGCGGGCGATTTCCACGTCGTCGAGCTGTCCAGTCTGATTCTCCGCATCATGTCGCTGTTTTGCCGGTTTGCCGCAGATTCGGACCGACCGTGGCAAGGGGAACTCAACAGGTGCGCACCCCTGATCTCGCGCTGCACAATCGGCCGATACAAGTCGTTGCTGTAGCTGATTTACGCATCGGTTGCATAGCGAGACTTCGTTTAAATGTGGCGCCGTTGCATTTTAGCAAGCCTCAGGCATTAAGGCTTCCTTTCGCTCGGATGAAATTATGGCGAAAGTTCCGTCACAAAGCGGAGATTCGTCGACGGCGCGGAAAAAGAACGGCACGATTGAAGCAACCGGCTCGATAGCGACAGTCTTGCGAGAAAATTGCAACCCTTGATATAGGCATCGAGAGGAAGGGCTCCCGGTGAAGCATCCTCTCGCAGTAACGATTCGACTATTCGGCAGCTTCCGCCGTCGCCGGTTGCGGCTTCGTGGTCTCGCCGGCGCGAGGCAGCTGCACGGGTTTCAGCATGATGGCGGCGGCAAGGCCGATCAGCGCAATGGCGCAGGAAGTCATGAAGAGCGGCGAGAAAGCGGCGGCATAGGTATCGGCGACGGCCTGGCGGCTCGCTTCGGGAAGGGCGGCCATCATTTTCGGCGTCAGCTGCTCGATATCGGCGACGCCGGGAATGGAGATGCCGACCTTGCCGAGCTGAGAGGCGATGATGGCGCCATAGATGGAAATGGCGATCGAGGCACCGCCCATGCGCGACAGCGTCACCGAGCCGGTTGCGGCGCCGACATCGCGGGCGGGTGCTGCATTCTGTACGCCGATGACGGGAACCTGCTGGGCAAGGCCGATGCCGATGCCGTGCAGCATCATGACCGCGCCGATGAAGGCGATCGGCGTTCCCGCGTGGATCTGCGACATCAGTGCAAAGGCGATGGCACTGCAGGTGAGGCTTGCAATGGCGAAGGGCTTGTAGCGCCCCGTCTTCGAGATGATGCGGCCTGCGGAAAGCGACCCGCAGACGAGGCCGCCGGTCAGAAGGATGAAGAGCAGGCCGGCGGCAGACGGCGAAAGGCCGGTCGTGGTCTGCAGGAAGAGAGCGAGATAATTGACCATGCCGATGGCGATGGCGCCGCCCATGATCGAGATCACCAGGAGCAGGCTGAAGGTCGAGTTGCGAAACAGCTGCAGGGGAACGATCGGCTCCGGCGCGCGGCGCTCGACGAACACCCAGGTGACGGCGCAGACGACGCCGAAGGCGACGATGCCGATACTTTCAGGCGAAATCAATGCACCGAACAGTTCGCTGCTGTCGGTGGCAAGCACGATGCTTGTTGTCGTCATGGCAAGCAGAAGCGCACCGGCATAATCGATCTTGGGGCGGCGATGCGGTTTGCGGTACGGCAGCATGAAGACAAGGCCGGCGAGCACGATGAAGCCGATCGGCACGTTGACGAGGAAGATCGAGCGCCAGCCGAAGAGATCGCTCATCGTGCCGCCGAGCACGGGGCCGATCGCGCCCGATGCCATCAGCACGAGGCTGGAATAGCTCTGGTAGCGCGCCCGCTCGCGTGGCTCGAACAGGTCGGCGTTGACGGCGAAGATCGATACCATGATGCCGCCGCCGCCAAGACCCTGCAGCACGCGGGCGGCGATCAGCGTATTCATCGAGACCGCAAGGCCGCAGACTGTCGATCCGACGGTGAAGATCATGATCGCCGTCATCATCACGTATTTGCGGCCGAACAGGTCGCCGAGCTTGCCGTAGAGCGGCATGACTGCGCTCAGCGACAGGAGATAGGCCGAGCCGATCCAGCCGAAACGCTCGAGATGACCGAATTCGCCGACGATCGTCGGCAGCGCCGTGGAGACGATCTGATTATCAAGCGTCGCCATGAACATGGCGGTCATCAGGAAGAAGAAGAGGATAAGCCGGCGACGAGGATCCGTCACGAGCGGCGCAGGCGCGAGGTGCATGTCCATGGGAGGCATCGTTCCGGGTTGAAGTGCATTTATGTGCTAACAGCATATAGTTGTCAACGGCACATTAATGACATCGGCATATTCAATTTTTGAATCGGCTCTGTTATGGTCCTGTGATGAGCGACGTCCTGACCAAGACCCATTCTGTGGAGCCGGCCAAGCCGGATCGTGAAAACGTGCCGCGTATCGGCCGGAGCATGGCGCGCATGCGGCTGATGACCGGGCGGCGGCTGATCGGCCGGCTGGCGATCCAGAGTGCTGCACCGGGCCTCGAGCTATCGCATCTCGACGTGCTCGATGCCGTGCGGAGGGCGCAGCCTGCCGGCGAGGTCACGGTCGGCATGATCGCGGAGATGCTGCGCATCGATCCGTCACGGGCAAGCCGCGTGGTGGCCGACATGGTCGGGCGCAACGTGCTGCGCCGCGAGGCCTCGCAGGCCGATGCGCGGCGGATCGTCGTCGTCATGACCGAGGTCGGCCAGGACCTGCTTGCCGAGATCGTCGCGCAGAAGCTTGCGATCATTTCCGAAATCGTTTCGGACTGGCCGCAGGAAGATGTCGAGCGCTTCGCAGCGCTCTTCGAGCGCTTCATCGGCGGCTACGAGGCGGTTTTCCTGTCGCGCGACAAGGATACGCCGGGCTGAGGCAGACGCCGACGTTCGCCGGCCCTTCCCCTCGACCCCTCGTTTGCGCTAAGGGCAATGCCCATGAGCCAATCCACCTTCACCATTCTCCTTGGCGGCGAACTCAGCCTGACGGAGCGCCTGCGCGATGCCATCGAGGACAGCCGCTTCATTGCGGCCGATGGCGGCATGCGGCATGCGGCAGCACTCGGTATTGCGCCGGAGCTCTGGGTCGGCGATTTCGATTCGACCCCTGATGATCTCGCGGGTGCATTTCCCGATGTGCCGAAACAGCCCTATCCGGCAGCGAAGGCGGCGACGGACGGTGAAATCGCCGTGGCGGAGGCCATCGCGCGGGGCGCGCGGCGGCTGATCCTCGCCGGTGCGCTCGGCGGCGAACGTTCCGACCACGCGCTTCAGCATCTGCTGTCGGCCGTCAGCCTGGCGGAAGAGGGTTTCGACCTGCTGCTGACCTCGGGCAAGGAAGAGGCAGTGCCGCTGGTTGCCGGTGCGATCGAACTGGACCTTCCCAAGGGCAGCCTGTTTTCCGTGCCCGGATTCAGCGAGCTGAGAGGGCTTTCCATCGAGAATGCACGTTATCCGCTGGCAGATTTCCATCTGCCTTTCGGCTCATCGCGCACCATTTCCAATGTTGCGGAAGGCAAGGTTCGCTTTTCGCTCCGCAGCGGCCGGGCAATCGTGCTCGCCCGGCCCTATGATCTTTCCGGAGTCTGATTTTTGGCCCCTCCCATTCTGAAACTCGACGATATCTTCCTGAGCTTTGGCGGTGCACCGCTTCTGGCGGGTGCCGGCCTGCAGATCGAGCCCGGTGACAAAATCTGTCTCGTCGGGCGTAACGGCTCGGGAAAATCGACGCTGCTGAAGATTGCCGCCGGCCTGGTCGAGGCGCAGTCCGGCGAGGTCTTCCGCCATCCGTCCTCGACGGTGCGTTATCTCGAACAGGCGCCGGATTTTGCCGGCTTCAACACGGTGCAGGCCTATGCCGAGGCCGGCCTCGGCCCGGGCGATGACCCCTATCGTGTCACCTATCTGCTGTCGCATCTCGGGCTGAGAGGCGATGAGGACCCCAGGATGCTGTCCGGTGGCGAATCGCGGCGCGCAGCCCTTGCCCGGGTTATGGCACCGGAGCCGGACATTCTTCTGCTCGACGAACCGACCAACCATCTCGACCTGCCGACCATCGAATGGCTGGAAGGCGAGCTGCAAAAGACGCGCAGCGCCTTGGTGCTGATCTCGCACGACCGGCGTTTCCTCGAAAAGGTCTCGACGGCAACCGTCTGGCTCGACCGCGGCACCTCGCGCCGGCTGGACAGGGGCTTTGCACATTTCGAAGCCTGGCGCGACCAGGTGCTGGAGGCCGAGGAGCTGGAGCAGCACAAGCTCGGCAAGTCGATCGAGCGCGAGGAGCACTGGCTGCGCTATGGCGTCACGGCGCGGCGTAAGCGCAACATGCGCCGTCTCGGCGAGCTGCAGACGATGCGCTCGAACTATCGCGGCCACAAGGGACCGCAGGGCACGGTGCAGGCGACGGTTTCGGACGCGCAGGAATCCGGCAAGCTGGTGATCGAGGCCGACAAGATCACCAAGAGCTTCGGTGAGAGGGCAATCGTCACGCCGTTTTCGATCCGCGTGCATCGCGGCGACTGCATTGGTCTGGTCGGACCGAACGGCGCCGGCAAGACGACGCTGCTGAAGATGCTGACCGGACAGCTTTCACCCGATAGCGGCATCGTCAAGCTCGGCACCAATCTGGAGATTGCGACGCTCGACCAGAAACGCGAAGATCTCGATCCCGAGGATACGCTTGCCAACTATCTGACGGATGGGCGCGGCGAAAACCTGCTCGTCAACGGCGAGCAGCGCCATGTCACCGGCTACATGAAGGAATTTCTGTTTCAGCCGGAACAGGCGCGTACGCCGATCAGAAACCTCTCCGGCGGCGAACGCGCCCGGCTGATGCTGGCACGCATCCTGTCGCGCCCGACGAACCTCTTGATCCTCGACGAGCCGACCAACGATCTCGATATCGAAACGCTCGATCTCCTGCAGGAGATTGTCGCCGGCTTTCCCGGCACCGTCATCCTCGTCAGCCACGACCGCGATTTCCTCGACCGCACCGTGACCTCGACGATCGCACCCGCCGTGCCGGATGCGCCTGATGGTCGCTGGATCGAATATGCTGGCGGCTACTCGGACATGCTTATACAGCGCAAGGGCGCGCTTGAGGAGCGCAGAAAAGCCGAGAAGGCGGCGGAGAAGCCGAAGACCCAGCAAGCAACAGCTTCAGGCAGCTCGAAGGTCAAGCTCTCCTTCAAGCAGAAATTCGCACTGGAAAACCTGCCAAAGGAAATGGCGAAGGCCGAAGCCGAAATCGCCAAGCGCGAACAGGTGATGGCAGACCCCAATCTTTTCACGCGCGATCCCGCAGCCTTCAACCGGCTTGCCGGCGAGATGGAAAAACTGCGCGCCAGCCTGACTGACATGGAAGAGGAGTGGCTGGAGCTCGAAATGCTGCGGGAAGAGCTGGAAGGCTGAGATTTTCTCGAGGCTCAAGGCTCACTTTTCCTTGATTCGTCAGTGTGTCGTCCTGCGGCATAAGGTGCCGTCCGGCAGCCGGGGATATTGCTGATCGCAATGGCGACAAGGAAAAGTCATATGTCTCGCAAGCCTCATTCCCGTTTTCTCACAGCACTTACTGCCGGCAGCCTCGTGGCGCTTGCCCTGTCGCAAACCGCACAGGCGCAAGACGCCCAGCGCATTCGTGTTCGGGGCGCAATCGAAACACTCAGCGGCGATACGCTCGTCGTCAAGACGCGCAAGGGCAACGATGCGACGGTCGCGCTGAAAGCCGGCTGGAAGGTCGACGGCATCAAAAAAGCTTCCGTCGAGGATATCAAACCCGGCGATTTCGTCGGCGTCGCTTCGCTTCCGAAGGGCACGGGCCCGGACGGGGCGATCGAGGTGCTGATCTTTCCGGCGTCGATGAAGGGAACCGGTGAGGGCAACCGTCCCTGGGATGCACAGCCGAACAGCCAGATGACCAACGCGACTGTCAGCAACGCCGTCAAATCCGTCGACGGCCACACGATCACGCTGACCTATCAGGGCAAGGAAAAGACCATCTCGATTGCCGATGGCACGCCGATCGTGACGTTGGCGCCTGCGACCAAGGATGATCTGAAGCCCGGCGCCGGCGTCGTCGTCACCGGCGAGACGGCGGCGGATGGCAGCATCTCGGCCAGCCAGATCGCCGTCGGTCTCAACGGCGTCATACCGCCGATGTAACGGATGCGCGGCATCAAAGCGCCGGCGCGGGCATGGCGGCAGCGCCGGCACTGGCGCTGGCGCCGGTCTGGACGACAGATGGCTGTTCCTCGGATTTTGACGGCAGCGCCTGCAGATGCAGCACGCGCGGCTTCAGCACCTCGAGATAGGCCTCGGAGCGGCCGATATAGATCATGCCGCTTTCGGGCATCGAGGTGAGCAGTTTGGCCATTGTTTCCTGAAATTCCGGCTCCATGCCTTCCAGCACTTCGTCGAAGATGATCCAGCGCGGGCGCACGAGAAGCAGCCGGGCAAATCCGATCGCTTTCTGCTGGTCGCTGTCGAGCAGCTTGTCCCAGCGGGCGCGGGTTTCGAGCCTTGCGATCAGCGAATGGAGACCAACCTTGTCGAGGGCCGCCTCGACGTCGGCTTTCTCGTAGGCTTCGGGACGTTCGGGGAAGGCCAGCGCCTCGCGCAGCGTGCCGCCGGGAACATAGGCAACCTGCGGAACGAAGAGCATGTCGTCGATCGGCGGCAGGCCTATCGTGCCGCTGCCGCACGGCCAGAGGCCGGCCATCGCCTGGAAGAGCAGCTTGCGATTGACGCTGTGATCGCCGTTGATCATGATTTTTTCGCCGGCCTTGATCACGACATCGGTTTCACGCAGGCGGAAACCGCCGCATTCCTCGATGTCTTCGCCGATCTTGGCGACGATCACCACGTCCTTCAGCGTCAGCGTGTCGGGCGCGGCGTTTTCATAGGCGATGCTGTCCTTCAGGTCGAAGTCCTCTTCCATCTCGACCAGCGCCTGGCGGAAATCGGTGACGCGCATCAGTGTGGCGCGCCATTCGGCGATCGGGCCGAAATTGGACACATACCAGCGCAGCGCCGTGTTGACCTGGTTGAAGGCACCGACGGACATCATCAGCTGGCCGAGGGTGAGACCGCCGGAGAAATAGGCGGGGGCGGCAACGATGATCGGGATGACGATCACCAGCCAGCCATAGCCGGCCGAGACCCAGGTGAGATTGGTATTGGCCATGGCAAGCCGCTTGACGACTGTCAGGACCGAGCTGATATCGGTGTTGATGCGCCGACGCTCGTTCTCCTCGCCGCGGGCGACGGTAATTGCCGGCATGTTTTCGTTGGCGTGCATCAGCGTGAAGCGAAGCTCGGCCTCTTTCGAAAAACGATCGGCATTGAGCTTCACCAGCTTGCGGCCGACGACCTGGCTCAGCACTGAGGCGGAAGCGGCATAGAAAATCGCCGCCCAGACCATGTAGCCTGGAATGGAGAAGCTATGGCCGCTGATGCGGAAAATGAAGCCGCTGGAAAGTTCCCAGAGCACGCCGATGAAGCTCACAAGAAGAATGGTCGACTGCAGCAGGCCGAGAACCAGTCCTGTCGTGCTTTCGGCAAGGTTGCGGGAATCCTCGTGCAGACGCTGGTCTGGATTGACGCCGATCAAGCCGCTGGAGGCGAGCCGCAGCGCTCGCTTGCGCTTCAGCCACTGGTCGACCAGATCGCGCGACAAGCCTTCGCGCATATAGAGCGCGGTCATCTGGTTCAGCCAAGCCTGCAGCACGTTGAGCAGCAGCAGCGTGCCGGCGATCATCGCGAAGATTTCGAGCTGGTGGAAGAATTCGCCGAGGTCGCGGCGCTCCAGCGAATCATAGAAGGGAGCATTCCACTCGTTCAAAATGACCTGGCCGTAGGATGTCGCCAGGATGACGAGGATCAGCACGGTCGCCAGAAACAGCACCTTGCCACGCACTTCCGAATTCCAGAATGCTGAGAACATGACGCCGAGGCGATATGTCAGGCTGAGATCATACCCTACCCTATCCTGCCTCCGGATGCCCGGCCTCCTCTCGATCTTATCTGCCATTACGCTTTTCCAAATCGCCCATGCCCCTATAAATAACATGGTGGCGTTACCGGTCTATCAACAGATTCTATCAGTCATTAAAGTGTGATGATGCTTGCATGAGTCTCTCCTGCATGCATTCGCCAGTTGATTCGCAATCAGACTGGGTCTAATTAAGGCCTCCGTGGTGATTTGGCCGGCCGGCTTGCAGCCACGTTAAAAAAGTCGCTAAAGGGCCGCGTGCGGACCGGTAGCGATTTTTGTCGCCGCCGGTTTTTGTTTTTGATCGAGTGACCGCAATGCCCATCAAGATCCCCGATACGCTGCCCGCCTTCGAAACCCTGGTTCAGGAGGGTGTGCGGGTGATGACCGAGACGTTGGCGATCCGTCAGGATATCCGACCGTTGCAGATCGGGCTGCTGAACCTCATGCCGAACAAGATCAAGACCGAACTGCAGATGGCCCGTCTCGTCGGCGCCTCGCCGCTGCAGGTGGAACTGTCGCTTATCCGCATCGGCGGCCACAAGGCGAAGAATACGTCCGAGGATCATCTGCTTGCCTTCTACCAGACTTGGGAAGAGGTAAAGCACCGCAAGTTCGACGGCTTCATCATCACCGGGGCGCCGATCGAGCTTTTGCCCTATGAGGACGTCACCTATTGGCCGGAGATGCAGGAGATTCTCGACTGGACGGAAACAAATGTCCATTCGACGATGAACGTCTGCTGGGGCGCGATGGCGGCGGTCTATCATTTTCACGGCGTTCCGAAATACGAGCTGAAGGAGAAGGCCTTCGGCGTCTACCGTCACCGGAACCTCAAGCCGTCCTCCATCTATCTCAACGGCTTTTCCGACAATTTCGAAGTGCCGGTGTCGCGCTGGACCGAAGTGCGCCGCACTGACATCGAGAAATCCGAAAGCCTGGAGATCCTGATGGAGTCCAGCGAAATGGGCGTCTGCCTCGTGCACGAGAAGAGAGGCCGGCGGCTCTACATGTTCAACCATGTCGAATATGATTCCACCTCGCTTTCCGACGAGTATTTCCGCGACGTCAATGCCGGCGTGCCAATCAAGATGCCGCACAATTACTTCCCGCATAACGATCCGGCGCTTGCGCCGCAGAACCGCTGGCGCAGCCATGCACATCTGTTGTTCGGCAACTGGATCAACGAAATCTACCAGACGACGCCCTTTGATGTGGAAGAGATCGGCACCGATCTCTGATCGTTGACGATCGCGCCGCGAGCCTATGCCGCCGCGTCACTGCTGCGGCTTTTCTTTCTGATCCGCCGGTTGCGGATCGAAGCAAATGCGGGCAGGTTCCTGTCCTGAAGCCTACCACACCGCGCGTCTTCGCCGGACGTGCAATGCACAGTTTGAATCGCTGCAAATTCCTCAAATCGATTCCGAATTGAGGAATTTGCAGAAGAGATAGAATGGACGGTCGATCATGTCGGATAAGTTGGAGCGGGACGTTTTCGGGCAGACGCAGGCGGGCGAGACCGTCTATCGCGTCGAGATCAAGGGCGGCGGGCTGACGGCCAAGATCATCAGCTGGGGCGCGGTCATCCAGGATCTGCGTCTCGAGGGACATGATGCGCCGCTGCAGCTTGGCTTCGACGATTTCGACAGCTATCTGCTTTATTCGTCCTATTTCGGCGCGACGCCCGGCCGCTGCGCCAACCGCGTCGGCGGCGGCAGGTTCACGCTTGACGGCAAGGACTATCAGCTCGAGCCGAATGAAAACGGCGTCACGCATCTGCATGGCGGCAGCGACAATATCGCCAAACGCAATTGGACGATCGTCGAGCATGACGTCGACCGCGTGGTGCTGAAGATCGTCGATCCCGATGGCCGCGCCGGCTATCCCGGCAATTGCACCATCCAGGCGACTTTTTGGGTGCATGGCAATGGTGAACTGTCGATCACCTACGAATCGACCAGCGACCAGCCGACGCTCGCCAATGTCTGCCAGCACGCCTATTTCAATCTCGACGGCCGCGAAGACGCGCTTGGCCATGACATCATGATTGCCGCCGATCACTATCTGCCGACCGATGAGAAGCAGGTGCCGACCGGCGAGATCCGTTCCGTCGAGGGCACGGAATTCGATTTCCGCGAGATGGCGCCGATGAAGCGTTTTGTCGGCAGTGAACAAGCGTTTTACGACCATAATTTCTGCCTGTCGGGCGAGCGTACCGCCAAGCGGAGCGTCGCGCTCGCCCGCAGCCTGTATTCCGGCGTATCGCTGGAAGTGCGCAGCACGGAGCCAGGCGTGCAGTTCTATGCCGGCTTCAAGCTCGATGTCGCGGCCCCCGGCATCGGCGGGCGCAAATACGGCCCATTCGCCGGCTTCTGCCTGGAGACGCAGATCTGGCCGGATGCCATCAATCACCAAGGTTTTCCGAATGCGGTCCTGCGCCCCGGCGAAGTGCTGCGCCAGGAGACGGATTATATCTTCACCAAGAGTTGAGCATCCTCCAGCGCCGCACGTTTTTAACGCGCGGCGCTGTCGACGCACGGCCGTCAAATTCGAGCGCTATGAAACCCTTGCTGGTCCGCCGGCGAGGGTTTTTTCGTACCGTGCTCGATTCTGTCTTGCCGATTGGTTCTATATAGGTTCTATTGTGTGTCCATGGATAGAACCAGTCTGATAGCGGAACTGAACAGCCGCGGCCTGCGTGACGAGGCGCTGACCGGGCCGCTCTACAAGCGGCTGGCGCAGACGCTGACCGGCCTCATTCAGGAAGGGCTGCTGAAGCCCGGCACCGCGCTGCCGGGCGAGCGCGACCTTGCCGAGGCTCTGAAGCTCGGCCGTGTCACCGTGCGCACCGCCTATCGCGACCTGATGGCGTCAGGCGCACTGGAATCGCGCCACGGAAGCGGTACTTTCGTATCGAGCAGGGTGGAACGCATGGAACAGTCGCTGTGGCGGCTTTCCTCCTTCTCCGCCGACATGCGTTCACGCGGGCGTCTGCCGGCCGCACGGATATTGTCGCGGGCGGTCAATACGCCGTCGCCGGAGGAATCCTTCCTGCTCGGCCTCGGCGGCGACGAGCCGGTGCTGAGACTTGACCGCTTGCGCCTTGCCGACGGCCTGCCGCTGGCGATCGAACGCGCCGTGGTGCCGATCAAGTTCCTGGGACACGATGCCGGCGGTGAGGGATCGCTCTACGATGCGTTGACGGCCAGCGGCCACAGGCCCGTGCGCGCGCTGCAGCGGCTGACCGCAGTCACGCTCGATCCGTCTTCCGCGGCGATCCTGGACGTCAAATCGGGCGCGCCAGCGCTTCTGATCGAACGTGTCTCGCGCCTGGAGGACCAACGCGTCGTCGAATACACCCGCTCGCATTATCGCGGCGATGCCTATGATTTCGTTGCCGAATTGAGAATCGGAGATGACCTATGAATGACCACCAGTCACTGATGCTACAGGAAGCCGGCCAATCGCCTGAGGTGGTGGCCACGCTGCTCGAAAAGGAAAAACCGGTCTTTGCCGAGATCGCCCGGCTGTTTTCGTCCGCCCGCCCGAGCGTGGTGACGACGGCGGCGCGCGGCTCCTCGGACCATGCCGCTACCTTCTTCAAATATCTCTTCGAGATCACCTGCGGCGTTCCGGTCGCCTCGGTCGGCCCGTCGATCGCTTCGGTCTATGGTGCGGCGCTGCATCTGAAGGGCGGTGTCCATTTCACCGTCTCGCAGTCGGGTGCCAGCCCCGACATCGTCGCGCTGCAGGATGCGGCGAAGAAGGGCGGAGCGACGACGATCGCCGTCGTCAACGTCACCGACAGCCCGCTTGCGAAGCAGGCCGATATCGTTCTCGGTCTCAATGCAGGTGCTGAAAAGAGTGTCGCGGCGACAAAATCCTTCATCGCCTCGGTTGCAGCCCTTTCCGGGGTAACGGCTGCCATCGGCGGTGCGTCCGATCTGCAGGCCGCGCTCGGCAAGCTGCCGGAGGCGCTCTCGGCAACCGCCGGTATCGACACGGCGGCAGCCGAGGAGGTGCTCTTCAATGCGACATCGCTCTATACCGCCGGCCGCGGCCCGGCCTTCGCGATCGCGCTCGAAGCGGCGTTGAAGGCCAAGGAGACCTCCGGCCTGCATGCCGAGGCCTTCTCGCTGGCGGAGCTGATGCATGGCCCGATGCGCCTGGTGCAGCCGGGCTTCCCGATCGTCGCCTTTGCGCCCGACGATGCGGCCTTCGTCAACAATGTGCAGGCGCTGGAACGCCTGCAGAAACTCGGCGCCACCACCGTCGGTTTCTCGACTCAGCTGCTTTCCGGCGTCCATCTGCGCGTGCGGACGACGGGCAACGGCCTCGTCGATCCGCTGGTGTCGCTGCTCGTCTATTACCGGCTGATCGAGTCGGTGACGCGCCGCAAGGGCTTCGATCCCGACAAGCCGGCAAACCTGCTCAAGGTGACGGAGACGGTCTGATGGTCCGCAAGATCTTCCTCGGCGCCCGCATCTTCGACGGCGAGCGCCTCCATGACGACAAGGCCCTCATCGTTGTCGGCGGCCGCGTCGAAGCGATCGCTGCCAGAAATGATCTGCCGGACGGCGAGGTGGTGACGCTTGCCGGCGGTGTTCTGTCGGCCGGTTTCATCGATGCGCAGGTCAATGGCGGCGCCGGGCGGATGCTGAACGACGAGCCTTCCGTTGCCTCGATGGACATCATCGCCGGCGGGCACCGGCCCTATGGCACGACGTCGCTGCTGCCGACGCTGATCACCGATACATCAGAGACCTCCATTGCCGCCATCGAGGCGGCCAAGGAGGCAGTGAAAATGAACCGCGGTGTCGCCGGCCTGCATCTCGAAGGCCCGCATCTGGCGCCTGCGCGCAAGGGCGCGCATCTGGCCGAACTGATGCGGCCGGTAGAGGACCGCGATGTCAAGGCCTTCATCCGGGCGCGCGAGGCGATCGGCACGCTGCTCGTCACCATGGCCGCCGAGCAGGTGACGGTTGCCCAGGTGCGTGAGCTTGCGGAAGCCGGCGTCACCGTCAGCATCGGCCATTCCGATTGTTCGAGCGAGGCGGCGGAAGAACGTTTCGATGCCGGAGCTCGTGGAGTCACGCATCTCTTCAATGCCATGAGCCAGTTGGGACACCGTGCGCCCGGTCTCGTCGGCGCAGCGATCGATCATCCCTCGACCTGGTGCGGCATTATCGCCGACGGCCATCATGTCGATCCGAAGGCCCTGCGCACGGCGCTGCGCGCCAAACGCGGTGAAGGCAAGCTGTTTTTCGTCACCGATGCGATGTCGCTCGTCGGCTCGGAGAAGGACTCGTTCACGCTGAACGGGCGCACCGTCCGGCGCGAAACGGGCGGTTTCTGCTCGAAGCTGGTGCTGTCCGACGGCACGCTGGCCGGTTCCGACGTCGACATGATCTCGACGATCCGTTACGGCGTCACCTATCTCGACCTGACGCTTGCCGAGGCTTTGCGCATGGCGACCCTTTATCCGGCCCGGTTCCTTCGGCTTGCCGATCGCGGCCATCTCTCGCCGGGCGCGCGTGCCGATCTCGTGCATCTCACCGATGCGCTTGCCGTCACCGCCACCTGGCTCAGCGGCGAAACGGCCTGAAATCAAGGATAAGCCGGATGACTGATATCACCGATGCCTATTTCTCCAATCTGATCGGCCGGCTGGAAGAACTGAAGCAGACGCTTGCCGAGCCGATGGCGCAGGCAGCAGCCGTCATCCTCAATGCTGCCCGCGGCGACAAGCGGGTCTATGTCTTTGGCACCGGCCATTCGCATATGCTGGCGGAAGAGGTGCATTATCGTGCCGGCGGGCTCGCCTTCACCGTGCCGATACTCGTCGGCTCGGCCATGCTGCACGAGGGTGCGGTCATCAGTTCGGTCTATGAGCGCACGCAGGGCCTGGTGCGGCCGATGCTGGAGCGTTACGGCATGCAGCCGGGCGATGTCATCATCATCGCCTCCAATTCGGGGGTGAACGCCGCGCCGATCGAGGCCGCCGACTATGCGCGCGAAATCGGCGCAAAGGTGATTGCCATCACGTCGATCGCCTATTCCTCAGCGATCGCCAATGGCCGCCGGCGGCTCGCCGACGTGGCCGATGTGGTGCTCGACAACGGGCTGCCACCGGGTGACGCTGTTGTCGATCTCGAAGGCACGGGGCTTCGGGTTGGGCCAGTCTCGACAGCAGTCGGGGTGACGGTCATCAATGCGATCTTCGCCGAAGTCGCCTCGGAGCTTTCGAAATCCGGCGATGCGCCAATTTATCTCAGTGCCAACATGCCGGGCGCCGCTGAGATCAACCAGAAGCTCGTGAAGAAATACCGTCCGCGCAACCCGCATCTCTAAAGCATGTCGCGCAAAAGTGTGCCGCGATTTTGCGTCCGGAATTGCGTGAAAACAAAAAGATAGAGCATGATGCCGAAAAGTGTGAGCGGTTTTCGGACGACATCATGCTCCGATTATTAATCGAGACGGCGGATACAAAAAAGGCCGGCGTGAGCCGGCCTCTTCTATAGGCTGAAACCAGGATCAGTCCTTGGCGCGTTCGACGTAGGAATTGTCTTCCGTGGCGATGACGACGCGGGTGCCGGCATTGATGTGCGGCGGCACCATGGCGCGCACGCCGTTCGACAATATAGCCGGCTTGTAGGAAGACGAAGCCGTCTGGCCCTTGACGACCGGTTCCGTCTCCATGATTTCGAGCGTGACGTGACGCGGCATCTGGATCGCCAGCGCAATGCCTTCATGCATTGACAGAACGCAGGTCATGCCTTCCTGCAGATAAGCCTTGTCGTCCCCCATCGTGTCGACATCGACGACGACCTGATCGTAGTTTTGAGGGTTCATGAAGTGAAAGCCTTCGCCGTCTTCGTAGAGGAATTGATGGTTCACGTCCTCGACGAAGGCGCGCTCGACCTGTTCGGTGGTGCGCCAGCGCTCGGAAACCTTCACGCCGTCGACGATGCGGCGCATGTCGACCTGGGTGACCGGCGTGCCCTTGCCCGGATGAAAGTTCTGGGCGGTGAGAACGACATAGAGCTTGCCGTCGACATCGAGAACGTTGCCCTTGCGGACCGAAGAGGCGATGACCTTGACCATAAGACTTCCTTGTAACTCGGCTTTCGGCGTCGTAGATGACTGTCGAGACGCTCCGAAGACGCAAATGTTTTTCTTTGGGGCGCAACTAACCTAAAATCCGGGAAATAGCCACCCCCCATACCGGCCTCTCCGGCGAAGAAAGCTTGGAATGAACTCTTCGGCGAAAGCGTCCCCCTGGTGGACCCCGTCCGTGCATGCCGACCGCCGACCGTTCCTGATCGGACGCAATGCGATCCAAGCGGCGTTGCGCGGGTTTTTCGCGCGCGAGGATTTCATCGAGGTGGATACCGCGGTGCTGCAGGTCTCTCCCGGCAACGAGGCGCATCTGCATGCCTTCGCGACGGAAGCACTGACGACGGATGGGCAAAAGGCGCCGTTCTACCTGCATACCTCGCCGGAATTCGCCTGCAAGAAGCTGCTTGCGGCGGGCGAGGAGCGCATCTCGTGTTTTGCGCATGTCTATCGCAACCGCGAGCGCGGGCCGCTGCACCATCCCGAGTTCACCATGCTCGAATGGTATCGGGCCGGCGAAGGCTACGAGAGCCTGATGATGGATTGCGTGCGGATCCTGGCGCTGGCGACTGAGACGGTGAAGACCGGGAAGCTTGCCTATCGCGGCGCCGAGAGCGATCCCTTCGCCGGGCCGGAGCGGATCAGCGTTGCCGAAGCGTTCGAGCGTCATGCCGGCATCGATCTTCTCGCCTCGGTCGCCGCCGACGGTTCGACTGACCGCGACCATCTGGCGGCCGAGACGAAGCGCATCGGCATGCGGGTTGCCGATGACGACGGCTGGGCCGATCTCTTCAGCCGGGTGCTGGTCGAAAAGATCGAACCGCATCTCGGTTTCGGCCGCATCACCATCCTCGACGAATATCCGATCTCGGAGGCAGCCCTTGCGCGTCGCTCGGCACGCGATCCGAGGGTTGCCGAACGTTTCGAGCTCTATGCCTGCGGCGTCGAGCTAGCGAACGGCTTCGGCGAACTCACCAACGCTGCAGAACAGCGGCGACGGTTCGGGATCGAGATGGCCGAGAAGGCGCGGGTCTACGGCGAGACCTATCCGATCGACGAGGATTTCCTCGCCGCGCTGTCGCTGATGCCTGAGGCAAGCGGTATCGCGCTCGGCTTCGACCGGTTGGTGATGCTCGCGACGGGAGCATCACGCATCGACCAGGTGCTCTGGGCGCCGGTGGCGGAGGTTGGAAGATGAATGTCGTCAAACCGATCAAGAGCGTCGACGATCTTGTGAAGGCGGGGCTGGTCGCGCCTGCCGATCGCATAGCGCTCGAGGAGGTGGCAGCGCGTTACGCGGTTGCGCTGACGCCCGCGATCAGCAAGCTCATTGATCGAGCCGATCCCGATGATCCGATCGCTCGGCAATTCGTGCCCGATGCAGCCGAACTCACGATCGCCCCGGAAGAACGCGCCGATCCGATCGGCGATCATGCCCACAGCCCCGTTGCAGGCATCGTTCACCGCTATCCCGATCGTGTGTTGCTCAAGGCCGTGCATGTCTGCCCGGTCTATTGCCGCTTCTGCTTCCGGCGCGAAATGGTTGGGCCGCAGGGCCTCGGCACGCTCGATGCCGCGGCGATGCAGGCCGCTTTCGATTATATCCGCGGTCATGAGGAAATCTGGGAGGTCATCCTCACCGGCGGCGATCCGCTGGTGCTTTCCTCGCGCCGGCTCGGCGAGATCATGGAGGCGCTTGCCAGCATCGCGCACGTCAAGATCATCAGGTTCCATACGCGTGTTCCGGTCGTCGATCCCGAGAAGATCAATGCGGCGCTGATCGCCGCGCTGAAGGCGAGCGGCAAGACGGTCTATATCGCGCTGCACGCCAACCATGTCAGCGAACTGACGACCGAAGCGCGGGCGGCCTGCGGCCGCCTCGTCGATGCCGGCATCGCCATGGTCAGCCAGTCAGTGCTGCTCAAGGGTGTCAACGACGATCCCGACGTGCTCGCGAAGCTGATGAAGGCCTTCGTCGAAATCCGCGTCAAACCCTATTACCTCCATCATCCGGATCTGGCGCCCGGCACCAGTCATTTCAGAGTGACGATCGACGAGGGGCAGGAGATCGTCGCGGCGCTGCGCGGGCGAATTTCCGGTCTCTGCCAGCCGGCATACATCCTCGATATCCCAGGCGGTCACGGCAAGGCCGTCGTCACTGGGAGTGCGATCCGTGCGACAGGCGACGGATGTTATTCCATCACCGATTATCGCGGCGGCGAGCATTCCTATCCACCGGCCGGTTGAGACAAACGCGGCGTTTTGCGTGTCATTTCTGTACTCGCCACGCCAGAAACCAGACTGCGTCGCAGTATCGAAATTATCTTAAGTCATTGATATAAGGTGGTTGTTTACGACGGCGCGGGAATGATCGCTAAAATCCTAACTATGAGCCTTAGTCATATTTAACTCAATAAATTAGCGGAATGTTCTGTTTTCCGCACTAAAAGAACGCTCATGACAAGGCGATGAACGCCGGATCGGGATCATGAGAATCTTGGAGTGATGGGATGAATAAGGCAATCCGCGACCTCGTAGCCAAATTCGGCAAGCTTCCTGGGCCGATCGATCAGGTCGCCGACGACGCCGATCTTTATGCGGCAGGTTTGACGTCCTTTGCTTCTGTGCAGTTGATGCTTGGCCTCGAAGAGGCCTTCGACATCGAATTTCCCGACAATCTCCTGAACCGCAAATCCTTCGCGAGCATCTCGGCCATCGCCAGGACCGTCGATCTCATCCGGGACGGCCGGAAGGTCGCCTGATGAATTTCCCTGTCAAGATCATGCAGGACGGTCTTGTCACAAGGGTGGCCCGCGTCGCCGAAATTGCGGCGAAACACGCGGATACCGTTGATGCCGAAGCCCGTTTCCCTCGGGAAGCCGTCGATGCGATGAAGGCCGAAAGGCTGCTCGGCATCCAGGTGCCGCGCCATCTCGGCGGCGAATCCGCCTCGATCACCGAGATCGCCGAATTGTGCTCGATGCTCGGCCAGGCCTGCGCTGCAAGCGCCATGGTCTTCGCCATGCACCACATCAAACTGTCGAGCCTCGTTGAACACGGCGCCGACAGCGAATGGCATCGCGGTTTCATGCGCCGCATCGCCGCCGAGCAGCTGCTGATCGCATCCGCCACCACCGAAGGCGGTATCGGCGGAAATCTGCGCAACAGCATCTGTGCGGTCGAGGTCGATGGCGACACGTGCCGTCTCGAAAAGGATGCGACTGTCATTTCCTACGGCTCGCACGCCGACGCCATTCTCATCACCTCGCGTGCCCACGCGCAGGCGGCTTCCTCCGATCAGGTGCTGACGGCCTTCCTCAAGGACCAGTACACGCTCGAGAAAACGCATGTCTGGAATACGCTCGGCATGCGCGGCACCTGTTCCGACGGCTTCCTGTTCAAGGGCGAAGCGCCGGCTTGCCAGATCCTGCCGAAGCCTTTCGCGGAGATCGCGGCGCAGTCCATGCTTGCCTCCTCGCACCTCTTGTGGAGCGGCGTCTGGTACGGCATCGCCGTCGACGCCGTTGTGCGCGCCCAGGCTTTTGTGCGTGCCGCAGCCCGCAGGGCGCCGGATGCCCAGCCGCCAGGCGCGCTGCGCCTCGCCGAGGTTTCGAACCTGCTGCAGATGGTGAAATCCAACGTGGTTGCCGGCCTCAAGGCCTATGAGGATGCCAAGGCCGATGCCGACAGGCTGTCTTCGATGGGATTTGCGGTGGCGATGAACAACGTCAAGATCGCTTCGTCCGAGACGATCCTGGAGATCGTCAACCATGCGATGCTGATCTGCGGCATCATGGGCTACAAGAACGGCACGCCCTTCAGCCTCGGACGCCATCTGCGCGACGCGCATTCCGCACAGCTCATGATTTCGAATGACCGCATCCTCGGCAACACGTCGAGCATGCTTCTTGTCCATAAACAGGACACTAGCCTACTGGGGTGACAGTCATGGATATGCAGACCTCGTTTCTGGACCGGCTTTTCGAATCCGGTCTGCTGATCGATACCGGCATCGACGGGCTCTACGGCCGCAGCGGCCAGTTCGAAGATGTGATCGCTGCCTTCGAGCGCCTGATCGACACGTTCGGCGGCGCCGATGGTGCCGAAGCCATGCGCTTTCCGCCCGGCATGAACCGTGCCTTCTTCGAAAAGAGCGGCTATATGAAGAGCTTTCCGCAGCTCGCCGGCACGGTGCACAGCTTCTGCGGCAGCGAGCTCGATCATGTCAGCCTGCTGCAATGCATGGAAGTCGGCGAAGACTGGACCAAGGGACAGGAGGCGACCGACATCGTGTTGACGCCGGCTGCCTGCTATCCGCTCTATCCGACGATCGCCAAGCGCGGCAACCTGCCGAAGACCGGCGGCCTCTTCGACCTGCAATCCTATTGCTTCCGCCATGAGCCGTCGAAAGACCCTGCCCGCCAGCAGTTGTTCCGCATGCGTGAATATGTCTGCATGGGCACAGAGCTGCACGTCACCGATTTCCGCCAGCGCTGGATGGATCGCGGCGTCGAGATGATGAAGGCCGTCGGCCTCGATGTGACGATCGACGTCGCTAATGATCCGTTCTTCGGCCGCGCCGGCAAGATGCTCGCCAATAATCAGCGCGACCAGAACCTGAAGTTCGAGCTGCTGATCCCGATCACCTCGGCCGCCAATCCGACCGCCTGCATGAGCTTCAACTACCATCAGGATGCCTTCGGCACGAAGTGGGGTCTCAATCTCGAAGACGGCAGTGTCGCACACACCGCCTGCGTCGGCTTTGGACTGGAGCGCATCGCCCTTGCCCTCTTCCATCATCACGGGCTCGATGTGAAGCAATGGCCGGCCAGCGTACGGAAAGCGCTGTGGGGCTGAGCAAATCGATGACGTCGGTATTTTCGGGGGTATTTTCGGGAATCGACCCGGAAACCTACCGGGCGCATGCGCTGCATTCGGGTGAGCGCACCTGGCCGGAAACCAATTGTTATGTCGATCTCTGGATCGAGGTTCTGGCAACATCAGGCGTTGCGCCGGAGGCGATGCTGGGTTTTACCCTGACGCAGGATTTCGAGGGCGACCAGTTCACTTTCTTCAAAGTGCCGCTTGAGGATCTCGAAGCGCTCTACGGCATTCGTGCGACTGAGCTTGCCATCTACGACCGTGTCGAACGCCATGTCGAGGTTCAGGTCGCGCGAGCCCGTCTCTGCCTGATCGAAATGGATTCCTTCTACATGCCGGATACGCGCGGCACTGCCTACCGGCAGGAGCACGGCAAGACGACGGTCGCGATCAACCGGCTGGACGTTGCGGCCAAGCGCGTCGATTATTTCCATAATGCCGGTTATTTCCGGCTTGAAGGCGAGGATTTCGACGGACTGTTCCAGCTGCACCTGACGGAAAACGACCTGCCGTTCCTGCCCTACACGGAATTTGCGCGTTTCCCGGAAAGGCCGGCTGATGAAACGCATCTGCGCGCGACCGCACGGCGGCTTGCCGGTTTTCATTTTGCCCGGCGTCCCCGCGAAAACCCGATCCGCGCCTTTGCAAGCGTCTTTCCACACCAGGTCGAAGCGGTGGCGGAACGGCCGTTCGGCTTCTTCCACAAATACGCCTTCAACACACTTCGCCAGGTGGGCGCCAATTTCGAGCTGGCGGCCGATTACCTCGCCTGGCTTTCCCCTGGTGAATTCGCGGCTGCCGCCGAGCAGGCTAGGCGTATTTCGGAGGTGGCGAAATCGGTGCAGTTCCAGCTTGCCCGCGCCGTCACCCGCAGGAAGTTCGAGCCGTTGCAGGCAGCACTTGATCCGGCCGCCGATGCATGGGATTCCATGATGGCGTCGCTTGCGGGGCGAATCTGAGGCCGGAGATCTGACCATGCGGGGGCGTTTGGCGAGTATCGGTGCCGAGGAAAGTCTACTTTCCGAAGGCTGGAACCTGATCCTGACGGAGCCGGGCGCCTGCGCCGTGCCGCACGACATCCCGCTCTCCGCCCAGTTCATTCCAGCACCCGTTCCCGGCACCGTCGCCGCCGCGCTCGAAAAAGCCGGGCTCTTCGACCGTGAAAATCCCGAGCCGCTGAACACGCGGGATGCCTGGTATCTCTGCCGGCTTTTCGATGCCGAGCCCGGCGACGCGATCCTGCGTTTCGAAGGGCTGGCGACGCTTTGCCATGTCTTCTTGAACGGCCAGGAAATCCTGTTTTCCGAGAGCATGTTTACGGCGCACGAGATTCCGGTGACGCTTTCGGGCGGCGACGAACTGGCACTGTGCTTCCGGGCGCTCGGCCCCCGTCTGTCGGAGCCAGGCCCCCGCGCGCGCTGGCGGCCGCAGATGATCACGCCGGCGGGCTTGAAGAATTTCCGCACGACGCTGCTCGGCCATATGCCGGGCTGGTGCCCCGATATCCATGCCGTCGGGCCATGGCGGCCGATTTCGATGGTGCGGCGCCATCCCGTCTCGATCGACAACGTCTCCATCCGCGCCGTATTGGAGGAGAGTGGCGTCGGCCGCCTCAGCGTTTCCCTGCATAGCAATGCCGAGGATCCGGCAATGCTGCTGCGCTGCGGCGGGATGGAGCAGCCGTTCGAGAAGGTCGGCGACAGTCATTACTCGGCTATCCTCAAGCTTTCCGACATCGAGGCCTGGTGGCCGCATACGCATGGCGCTCCGCGTCTCTACGCGCTGACGCTGGTTTCCGACGGGGTTGAATATCCGCTCGGCAGGACCGGCTTCCGGCGTATCGACGTCGACCGTGGTGCCGATGGCGACGACTTCGCGCTCCTCGTCAACGGCGAGCGTATCTTCTGCCGCGGCGCGGTGTGGACGACTGCCGATATCGCGCGATTGCCGGGCGGGCGGGCGGATTATGAGCCGTTCCTGCGGCTTGCCGCTGCAGCCGGCATGAACATGATCCGCATCGGCGGCACCATGGCCTACGAAACGCCTAATTTCTTCGCGCTCTGCGACGAACTCGGCCTGCTCGTCTGGCAGGACTTCATGTTCGCCAATTTCGATTATCCGCGCAACGACAAGGCTTTTCTCGGCCACGTGCATGCGGAGGTCGAGGAATTCCTGCACGGCGTGCAGGCGTCGCCTTCGCTGGCCGTGCTCTGCGGCGGCAGCGAAATTCACCAGCAGGCGGCAATGCTCGGCCTGCCGGCGGAATTCTGGAGCGGGCCGGTCACCGATGAAATCATCCCGGCGGTCGTCGCGCGCATGCGCCCCGACGTGCCCTATGTGCCGAACTCGCCATATGGCGGAGCGATGCCCTTTTCGCCCAATGCCGGTATCGCGCATTATTACGGCGTCGGCGCCTATATGCGGCCGATTGCCGATGCGCGCCGCGCCGATGTGCGTTTTGCCTCCGAAAGCCTCGCCTTCGCGCATGTGCCGCAGCAAAGGACGCTGCAGCGCCATCTCGATGTGCCCGCCGTCCACAGCCCGCTGTGGAAGGCCCGCGTGCCCCGCGACCGCAGCGCATCATGGGATTTCGAGGACGTTCGCGACTTTTACCTGCAGCTTCTCTACGGTTTCGATCCGGCTGAGCTGCGCCGCGAAGATCCGGAACGCTATCTCGATCTCTCCCGCGCCGTTACCGGCGAGGTGATCGAGGAGACTTTTGCCGAATGGCGGCGCAAGGGCTCCGCCTGCAATGGCGCGCTCGTCTGGACGCTGCAAGACCTGCTGCCGGGCCCGGGCTGGGGAGTGATCGACTCCACCGGAGAGCCGAAGCCGGTCTGGTATGCGATGCGCCGTGCATTCCGGCCGGTGCAAGTGATCTTCACCGACGAGGGAACGAACGGTCTCGACGTGCATGTCATCAACGAGACGGATGCAGCACTCGACGTCGAGCTCGAAGTCGTGTGCCTGCGCGGCGGAAAACAGCAGGTCGTCAGCGGTAGCAGGGCCTTCAAGCTGGCGGCAAGAGACACGGAGCGCCTTGCCTGCACCGCGCTGTTCGGCGCCTTCTTCGATACGACCTATGCCTTCCGTTTCGGGCCGCCGGCGCATGATGCCAGTGTGGCGCGCCTGCGCTCGCTGGCGGACGGCGCCATTCTCGCCGAGAGCTTCCACTTCCCGTGCGGACGGGAGAAGGCGCTGCATGATGCAGGTATCGAAGCATCATTCACCAGAGACGGCGACGACTGGTTCGTTGACATCAGGACCGACCGGCTGGCGCAATCGGTGCATATCGACGTCGAGGGCTATCGGGCCGAGGACGACTGGTTCCACCTTGCCCCCGGTCCGATGCGGCGTGTGAGGCTCCACGCGCTGTCCGGCGTGGAAAGCGATATTCCGCCTGCGGGCGAGATCAGAAGTCTAGGCAGTTCGCATCGCGTCGCAATCGAGGGCTGACGCCCCTGCGAAGAATGATGCCGATCCATTGGGAAAGACCGTGATTTGAGAACGATATACCGCCTTCTGCGCGCCCATGTCCTGCAGCGGCTGATCCCGCGGTCGCGTCTTGCCTTCAATCCGCGCAGGCCGGTGGAAATCGTCGGCTATCTCTCGATGGCGGTCGGCGTCGGCGAATCGGCAAGGCTCTGCGCTGGCGCATTGTCGGAAGCTGGGCGGGCGATTTCACTCTCCGACGTCAGCACGCATCCTGACGAGAATTCCTTTGCCGGATGGATGCCGTCGCATCTCTCCACCGAAGCCGCGGGGAGCCGGATCTGGCATCTCAATCCGCCGATGCTGCCGCGCGCCATCCTGAAGAAGGGCGTTGCCAATTTCACCCGCGCCTTCAACATCGGCTATTTCGCCTGGGAGCTCGAAGTCGTGCCGGCCGAGTGGCGCAATGCGATGCATTACATGAATGCCGTCTTCGTGCCGTCGGAATTCACCAGGCGGGCGATTGCGCCCCTCACTGCGGCACCGGTCATCGTCGTTCCGCATCCCGTCACAGAGAAGCCGGCGACGGAAGGCATGCGCCAGAAATTCGGCATCGAGGAGGACGCCTTTCTCGTCAGCTTCATCTTCAGCGCCGGCTCCTCGATCAACCGGAAGAATCCGCAGGCCATCATCGAGGCCTTCAGGATATTTGCCGCCGAATGCCCCAGCGCCTTCCTGTTGATGAAGGCCAGCGGCGATATCAACAAGGATGAGGGCCTGCGCGAACTGATAAGCTCGGTCGCGGGCAATACCGGGATCAGGATCGTCACCGACAGGATGTCGGACTCCGATATCAGCGGCCTCATCCGCTGTTCAGACGCCTATCTTTCGCTGCATCGTTCCGAGGGTTTCGGGCTGACGGTGGCCGAGGCGATCATGCAGCGTACCCCCGTCGTTTCCACGGCCTGGTCGGGCACGGTGGATTTCTGCGATCCCGACAATAGCTGGCTGGTTGCCTCTCCCCTCATTCCGGTGGTCGATACCCATCCCGAATTTGCCGGACTCGAAGGCGCGGTCTGGGCCGATCCCTCACCCGAGGCGGCGGCCGCGCACCTGCGGGACATCTTCCGCACACCCGAGCGTGCACGAGAGAAGGCCGAGAAGGCGCGGGAGTTCCTGCTGCGTTACCTCGCCGAGAACAGCTACGAGAAGGCGCTTCAGACGCTGGCGGCGATGCAGGCCAGCTAAGGTGCCACTCCGCTTTATTTTAACATTTTCGCATTAGAGATGGCGGGTATGCGGCGGTAGGCCGATCCTGACGGATGGACAGATGTCGAAGGGTATTATCGCAAACTCGGTGATGAATGGCGCGGCAGGCATGCTGCTGCTTCTGACGGGCTTCGTTTCCTCGATCATAACCGCGCGGCTGCTCGGGCCGGAAGCCAACGGCATCGTCGCCTTTTCGCTCTGGCTGGTGGTGACCGGCGCCTCGATCGCCGAGCTCGGCTCCAGCATCACGCTGCTGAAGACCTTGCCGCAACTTTCGGCGGACGGCTTCGACGCGCGCCGCCGCCGGGGTTTTGCCGCCATCCTCGTCAGCTTCATGATGTTCTCGACCGTCGTGCTGCTGGCGCTCTACGCCCTATTCTTCCTGACCTCCGAAAAGATGCACTGGGCCGACACCGCGCCTTCCGTCGCTCTGGTCACGGGCGTGCTGTTCTTCGTCCAGGCGATCGGTTCCTTCGTCAAATTCTACCTGATCGGCGAAAAGAAACTGGGCGCCTTCTTTAAGCTGACGGTCGCCGTCTCGATCGTGCAGCCTGCCGGCGTTGCCGTCGGCGCCGTTTTTTACGGCGTCGAAGGCGTTCTCGTCGGTTATGCGCTCGGCCAACTGGTGCTGTTTTTCGCCACGCTGCCGATCCTTCTGGCGCGGCGCGACTGGTGCGGGGTCTCGCTGAAATATCTCGCCTCCTCCTCCGTCATCCTGTCGATCCAGTTCATCATCGATTCCATTTTCCTCAACCGGCTCGAGCTGCTCTTCCTGCAGCAGTTCTGGTCGGTGGAGATGGTCGGCTATTATGCCGTCGGTCTGTCGATCGCGAATATCGCGCTGCAACTGCCGATCCAGATGACCGGCAGCCTGCTGCCCTATTATTCCGAGCGGCGGCACAGCAGCGACGATTCGACGTTGCCGGTCGAGGTCTTTGCCGCCGTCACCCGCAGCATGGCCTATATCGTGCTGCCGATGAGCCTGGGGCTTGCCGCGATCTCCAGTGAACTGGTGCTCGTCGTGTTCGGTGAAGCATTCCGCCGCAGCGGGACGGTGGTGGCGCTGCTTGCGCTTGTTGCTCCCGCCTATACCTTCATGCAGATCCTCAGCCTCTACCTGCTGTCGATGGACAGGGCCCGCTCCCGCCTGAACATCAGTGTGATAGGTGGCCTTCTGATGGTAGTGGGTTGTTTACTCATCATACCTAGGCTTGCAGCCGAGGGTGCCGCACTCGTGCGTATCCTCGTATTCGTTGCGATGTCGGTGATGATGATCAGACAGACAGGATTCGGATCCCAGCTTTCGGGCCTCTACGCGAGCTTGACGAAGGTGACGCTCGCCTCCGTGCTGTGTGCTTGCGGCGCGATTTCCGTGCTGGAATTCGTCCAGGGTCCGGCCGGATTGGTCGGCGCGATCATCGCCGGCGCATTCTGCTATTTCGCAGCACTGCGGGTGCTGCGCGCCGTGCCGGGCGAGGATGTCGAAGTCATGCGCTCTATTCTCGAGAAGATGCCGTCCCTGCTGCGCCGGCCGGTCGGCCGTGCGATCAATTTCATCGCGCCACGACTTCCCGGCGATCCCGATCGCGCCAAGGTCGCGCCTGGTGAATTCTCGCTCGAGCCGGCCGAAGGCGCGGGACGGAGTGCCGCCCTGCCTGTCGTCTTCGACGGCACGATCGGGCTGTTCATGCCTGAGAATCCTCTCGCCAAGAAACGTTCGGCCGCCGTGCTCTTCGTCAGTCCCTGGGGTTTCGAGGAGATGTGCAGCCGGAAATTCTTCCGCGTCGCGGCCGAGCATTTCTCGGATATCGGCGTGGCGAGCCTGCGCTTCGACTATCGCGGCACCGGCGATGCGCTCGATTTCGGCGCTCTGCCGGCAAGGCTGGAAACCTGGGAAGATTCGATCCGTGCGGCCGCCGCCAAGCTGAAATCACTGAGCGGCTGCGACCGCGTCATCCTCATCGCCCAAGGCCTCGGCGCGACCCTTGCCCATCGCGTCGGTTCCTCGATCGACGGCGTCGACAGCCTCGTCATGCTGGCGCCGGTGCTGAGCGGCCGGGCCTATCTGCGCGAACTCAACATGTGGTCCAAGATCATCGATGCCGATCTCGGCCTCGGCAAGGAGCATGTCCAGACTGCCAAGGTGCAGATTGCCGGGCTCGTCATGCCCGAAGAGATCGCTGCCGAGCTCGGCAAGCTCAGCATCGCCTCGCCGCAGGAGCTTGCAGCTCCCCGCTATTTGATCCTAGAACGTCCTGCCAAGGCCGAGGATACCGGTTTTGCCGATACGCTGAAGGCGCTTGGCGCCGATGTCGAGCAGAAGGCTTTCGAAGGTTATGACGAGCTCGCCACCAATCCGCTGTTTGCCAAGACGCCGATGGCTGTCGTGGCACTGCTGACGACGTGGCTAGAGACAACGACGACGGAGACATCCGCCGCCCAATCGCCGGCAGCGATCGACAGCCTGCCGCTTGCCGGCGATGGTTTTGCGGAAACGCCGGTCCGTTTCGGAAGCCATAATCATCTGGTCGGCGTCGTCAGCCGGCCGCTCGGCGAGATCAAGGGTAATGCCGTGCTCTTCCTGTCGACGGCCTACGACCGGCATGCCGGCTGGGGACGGACGACGGTTGATATGGCGCGCGAGCTCGCTCGCCAAGGCGTCGTTTCGCTGCGCTTTGATTCCGCCAATGTCGGCGACAGCCCGCCGCGGCCGGATGCGCCGGAACAGGTGCTTTATTCGGATTCGCAGACCACGGATGCGGTCGCCGCGCTCGATCTGCTCGAAAGCGTCGTCGCCGGGCCCGTCATGGTCGCCGGCCGATGCAGCGGCGGCTATGTCGCCTTCCGCGCCGGCGTCGCCGACGAACGGCTGAAGGCGGTCGTGTCGATCAATCCGTTCGTCTATTATTGGGATCCCGACATGCCGGTGCGACGGGAGCATGTCGTCTCCGTTCCCCGTAGCCTCGATGATTATAGCCAGCGCCTCGCGCGACTCGACACGCTGAAGCGGCTGCTGCGCGGCCAGGTCGACGTGGTTGCGGCGCTGCGGAACATCGTCATCGCCGCCGGCCGCCGGTTGTCGCCGTGGATCGCGCCGCTGCTCGAGTTACTTCCCGACCGGCGCCATATCGCCCGCGAGGTCCGGCACTCATTCGCGCTGTTCGGCAAGCGTAAGGTACCGCTGACGCTGATCTACAGCGAGGCCGATGTCGGGCTCGACCACGTCTATTTCCACTTTGGGCCGCGCGGCGCCAGGCTGTCGCGCTATCCGAACGTGCGGCTGCTGATGCTGCCGGATGCCGACCACAATCTGACGCCGCCGCAATCGCGCAAATTCGTACTCGACGAGATCATTCGTCTGGCGAGAGCATAACCGGCGATTTTACAGCGCCGCGTCTTTTCACACGCGCAACCCCGTAGCTTATGCGGCAGGAAGACAGGATCAGATGCTTTTCGCGGCGACGACATCAAGCGATCTGTAGAGATCGATGTAGCGTCCGGCGACGATATCCCAGGAATAGCCGCGGGCGGCGTCGAGAAGCCCGGCGCGAACGGCGTCCGGCTGGCGCGAAAGAGCTTGGTGGGCGGCTTCGATCGCCGTGGCGGCGCTCTCGGGATTGGTGAAATCGGCAAGCAGGAGAACAGGATGCCGGTCGGCGAGCGTCGAAAAGGCATCGTTGGCGTTCAGCACCGGCAGCAGACCGGCGCTCATCGCCTCCAGCGCCACCAGGCCGAAGCCTTCATATTCCGAAGCGGAGGCGAAAATCGAGGCTTCTGCGATGATGCGCCGGATGGTGTCGTTCTCGGGCGACACATGCAGGGTGACGCGCCCGGAGAGATCACGGCTTTCGATTGCGCCTTCGACATCCGCCCGGTTCAGGTCGGATTCGGCGCCGACGATGTCGAGATGCCATTCCGGATCGCGGGTCTTCAGCATGGCCATCGCATCGAGCAGGTGGTCCAGCCGCTTGTTCACCGAAAACCGGCCGATCGTGACGATGCGGCGTTTTGCCCGGCGCGAAGCGGTGTCGGCGAATTTGCCGATATCGGCGCCGTTTTCGATCAGCAGGCTGTCGGGCACGATCTCGGAAAACTGCTTGAGGTCGGAGGCGCTGCAGCAGACGACGCGGCGGTAGGCCATCGCCGAAGCACGGGTCAATGTCCGGAACCAGATCTTCTTGATCGTCGCGTATTTCCGCGTGTGGAAGAAGCCGCCATGGGTGGTGACGATCATCGGCTTGCCGTGCAGCAGCCGGCCCCAGGCGAGCGCGTCGAAGAAAAAGTCGATGGCATGGACATGCACGAGATCGGCATCGGCGAGATGGCGGAAAACCTGCGGTGCCAGAGGATAGCGGCTGGTGCCCAACCAGGGAATGCGCACCACCTCGATGCCGTCGATATCTTCGCGAAGCGGCAGCTTGTCTTCAGGCGCGGTGAAGAGCGAATCCAGCGTGACGACGCGCACGCGGTAACCGCGGCGCACGGTCTGGCGGGCGAGATTGGCGACGACGTCTTCCAATCCGCCGCGGTTGGGCAGGAACTGGCGCACGACATGGACGATCAGGGGGCCTGTTCCCAACTGCGGGCTTTCGCGTACCCTATCTGCCTCGATAATCGACATTTTCCACCTATCGCTGCACGCCGGCCCGTATTGATGCGGGCTCTTAACACAGCAACGACCAGATATGTCCGGCGTTAAGGCACGGTTTAAGAGACCGCTTGCGAAGGCCAATCTTCGTCAAAAAGGTTAACCGCGTCTGACGGGAATTCAGAAGGCCTTGAAGGCCAGCGTCGTCAGCGAACGGACGATGCCGGGAATATTGGCGATGTTGTCGTTGATGAATTTGCCGATATCCTGGCCTTCCTCGATATAGACCTTCAGCAACAGATCGTAGTCGCCGCTGGTCGAATAGAGCTCCGAGACCAGTTCGGTCTGGTAGATAGCGTCGGCGACCTCATAGGTCTTGCCGGGTGCGCATTGGAGCTGGACGAAGATCGGCTTCATGGAAATTTCCTGCAAAGTTGTTTGGCGCGCATAATGGTCGAAAGCGCCATGCCGATGCAAGCCGTTCGTCACGCAGTCGGATTGGCGGTGGCTTCTGCGGCGATCCAGTCACGAAAGGCGGCAAGCGGCGCATAATCGGCGCGCTCGGGCGGAAAGGCGAGATAATAGCGCTCGCGACTTTCCATTTCACGGTCGACAGCGGCGACGAGATCGCCGCGCCTGATCTCCTCCTGCATCAGGAATGTCGGCAGCAGGGCAACGCCGAGGCCGGCGATTGCGGCCTGCGCGGCGGTAGCGAACTGGTCGAAGAGCATGCCGTGCACATTTTCGAAGGAAACGCCATTGCCGGCGAACCATTGCTCCCAGGCGTCAGGACGCGTCGTCAGGTGCAGCAGCGGAACGGCGAGCAGATCCTCCGGTGTTTTGATCGCGTATCGCTTCAGAAAATCCGGACTGCAGGCCGGCACCGTGCGCTCCGACATCAGAAGCGCGAGTTCGGCGCCCGGCCAGTGCGGGTGGCCGAAATGGATGGCGGCGTCGATCGAATCGAGGCGGAAATCGAAGGGCGAAAGCCGGGTCACCAGATTGATGGTCACGCCGGCATTGGCGGCGAGAAAGCGTCCCAGGCGCGGCGCCAGCCAGCGCGTGCCGAAAGTCGGCAGTATGGCGAGATTGAGCGTGCCGCCATGGGGATTGGCGCGCAGGTTCAGCGAGGCGCTCGATATCCGCCGCAGCGCCTCGCGAATCTCGCGGGCATAGCCGTCGCCGGCAAGCGTCAGCCGCATAGTCTGGCGTTCGCGCAGGAAGAGCTCGACGCCAAGCTGCTCCTCCAGCGCGCTCACCTGGCGGCTGACGGCGCTCTGCGTCAGATCGAGTTCGCGCGCCGCTGCCGTCACGCTGCCGGTGCGGGCGACCGCCTCGAAGGCGGCGAGATGCGAAATCGACGGCAGAAAACGTCTAGATGTCAGCACGGTCATTCCATTTCAGAATGGGCTATTTCCGAAATAGCGATATTTGCGCCTTTGTCGCGCGTGTAAAGAGGTTCATCCTGCAAAAACGGAATGAGCCGGAGTTTCCCAATGCCGCAAGCCTTCGTTTCCCCAGACCGCATCCGATCGCTGTTTACCGAGGCGATGTCGCAGATGTACCGGGCGGAGGTGCCGCAATACGGCACGCTGATCGAACTGGTGGCGGATGTGAATGCCGGCTGCCTCGAAAAGGATCCTGACCTGCGCGATCGCCTGGCCCGCGCCGGCGAGCTGGAGCGTATCGATGTCGAGCGCCACGGCGCCATCCGGCTCGGTACGGCCGACGAGCTCTTCACCATTCGGCGGCTGTTTGCGGTCATGGGCATGCAGCCTGTCGGCTATTACGATCTTTCGGTCGCCGGCGTGCCGGTTCATTCCACCAGCTTCCGGCCAATCGACGAGGCCGCGCTCAACGTTAATCCATTCCGGGTCTTCACCTCGCTGCTGCGATTGGAGCTGATCGAGGACGAGGGGTTGCGCGGCGAAGCCGAAGCCATTCTGGCGAAACGACGGATTTATACGCCGCGCGCCGTCACGCTGATCGAGCGCCATGAGCAGAACGGCGGCCTGACCAAGGCAGAAGCGATGGAATTCGTCGCCGAGGCGCTTGAAACCTTCCGCTGGCATAGCGAAGCGACAGTCAGCGCCGACACCTACAAGCGGCTGCATGACGCCCATCGGCTGATCGCCGACGTCGTCAGCTTCAAGGGGCCGCATATCAACCATCTGACGCCGCGCACGCTCGATATCGACGCAGTCCAGGCCCGCATGCCGGAACGCGGCATTACGCCAAAGGCGGTCATCGAAGGGCCGCCGCGTCGTCATTGCGATATCCTGCTGCGGCAGACGAGTTTCAAGGCGCTGGAGGAAATGATCGCCTTTTCCGGTGATGACGGCGCGATGCAAGGGACGCATACCGCCCGCTTCGGGGAGATCGAACAGCGCGGCGTGGCGCTGACGGCGAAGGGCCGGACGCTCTATGACCAGCTGCTCGCCTCCGTTCGCGGCGAGGTGCAGGTCGGCGCCGGCGGCGCCAAAGCCGGTGCCTACGACGACGAACTCGCCGCACGTTTCAAGGCACTGCCGGACAGCTGGGATGAGCTGCGCAGAGAGAATCTGGCCTTCTTCCGCTATTCCGCGACGCCTGCGGGCATTGCCGCCGCGGCCGGCAGCACGCTGCCCGGTGATCCGGAGGCACTGATCGCCTCGGGTTACCTCACCTTCACCCCGATCGTCTACGAAGACTTCCTGCCCGTCAGCGCGGCCGGCATCTTCCAGTCGAACCTCGGCACCGACCAGCAGCAGAACTACGCGACCCGCTCGAACCGCGACGCCTTCGAGGCAGCACTTGGCGCCACCGTCCAGGACGAGCTGGCGCTCTACGCCGAACGCCAGGCGGCATCGCTGGATTCGGCGCTGGAGGCGCTCGGCCTTGTGGGCTTGCCGTTGAAGACGGTTGCGTGAAATGGCAGGTTCAACACTTTCTTTTATGCATTAGAGTATCCCGCGATTTCGCTCTGATCGGACTGAGCCATGCTGAATGATCCGCGCTCCCACGGCCTCTGGGAAAATACAGCGCCCGAACCGCCGACGACGTCGCCTCTCGACGGCGCGATGTCGGCCGATGTCGTCATCGTCGGCGGTGGCTACACCGGCCTCTCTTCCGCCCTGCATCTTGCCGAAGCCGGGTCGAAGGTGGTGCTGTTGGAGGCGAAGGAGATCGGCTTCGGCGGTGCCGGGCGCAATGTCGGGCTGATCAATGCCGGCATGTGGGTGATGCCGAACGATCTGCCCGGCGTGCTCGGTCCGGTGCATGGCGAACGTCTTCTCGATCTGCTCGGCAATGCGCCGAAGCTCGTCATGGAGCTGATCGACAAACATCAGATTGCCTGCGAACTCGAACGGAACGGCACGCTGCATTGCGCGGTCGGCGCTGATGGGCTGAAGGAGATCGAGGCACGCGCGGCGCAATGGGCCGCGCGCGGCGCAGCCGTGAGGCTGCTCGATGCGGCCGAAACGGCAAAACGTATCGGCAGCGATGGCTATACAGGCTCGCTGCTCGACAAACGCGCCGGCACGCTGCAGCCGCTTGCCTATGCGCGCGGCCTTGCCCATGCCGCCGTCAAGGCGGGCGTCGCCATTCATACATCCAGCCCGGTCATCGCGACGGAGCGTAATGGCAGCCGCTGGATGGTGAAGACAGCCAAGGGTGAAGTCAGCGCGGAGTGGATCATCGTTGCGACTGATGCCTACAGCACCGGCCCGTGGGAGCAGGTGCGCAGCGAACAGGTGCATCTGCCCTATTTCAATTTCGCCACTGTGCCGCTCGGCCACAATCTGCGTCAGTCGATCCTGCCGGGGCGGGAAGGCGCATGGGATACCAAAGAAATCCTCTCCTCCTTCCGTATGGACCAGGCCGGCCGTCTCGTTTTCGGCAGTGTCGGGGCGCTGCGCAATACCGGACTGGCCGTACACAAGGGCTGGGCCAAGCGCGCATTGAAGCGGCTCTTCCCTGTTATCGGCAACGTCGAATTCGAGTGCGAATGGTATGGCCGGATCGGCATGACCGATAATGCGTTGCCGCGCTTCCACAAATTCGCACCTGGTGTCGTCGGCTTTTCGGGCTACAACGGCCGCGGCATTGCCCCCGGTACGGTCTTCGGCCGTACGCTGGCGGAGCATATCCTCGGCCGGCTTCCGGAAGCCGATCTGCCGTTGCCGCTGACTTCGCCCGCCGAGCCAAGCTTCCGTGCACTCAAGGAAATATGGTACGAAGCCGGCGCTCAGGTCGCCCATTTCGCCGATGCCCGCTTCTGAGAATAATAAGATTGGAAACACGACAATGACCATCGCCGTCCTCGATCTCGCCTCCGAAACCGCCAAGCTGCTTGCCGAACTCGGCGTCGATGCCGGCCGCTATCACGGCGGCACGCTTTCCGTCACCTCGCCGGTCACCGGCAAGGAAATCGGCAAACTCAGGGAACATTCCGTTTCCGAGACGAAGACGGCGATCGAAGAGGCGCACCAGGCCTTCCTCGAATGGCGTGCCGTGCCGGCGCCGAAGCGCGGCGAACTGGTCCGCTTGCTGGGCGAGGAGCTGCGCGCCTCCAAGGCGGCGCTCGGCCGTCTCGTTTCGATCGAGGTCGGCAAGATCACCTCGGAAGGCCTGGGCGAAGTGCAGGAGATGATCGACATCTGCGATTTCGCCGTCGGCCTTTCCCGTCAGCTCTACGGCCTGACGATCGCCACCGAGCGCTCCGAGCACCGGATGATGGAAAGCTGGCATCCGCTCGGCGTGATCGGCATCATCTCTGCCTTCAACTTTCCGGTTGCCGTCTGGTCGTGGAATGCGGCGCTCGCGATGGTCTGCGGCAATTCCACCGTCTGGAAGCCCTCGGAAAAGACGCCGTTGACGGCGCTTGCCGTGCAGGCGCTGTTCGAAAAGGCGCTGAAGCGTTTCGTCGCCGAGGGCGGTAGCGCACCGGCCAATCTGTCGACGCTGATCATCGGTGGCCGCGAGGTCGGCGAAGTGCTGGTCGATCATCCGAAGATCCCACTCGTCTCCGCCACGGGCTCGACGGCCATGGGCCGCGCCGTCGGTCCGCGCCTGTCGCAGCGTTTCGCCCGCGCCATTCTCGAACTCGGCGGCAACAATGCGGCGATCGTCTGCCCGAGCGCCGATCTCGACCTGACGCTGCGCGGCGTCGCCTTCTCCGCCATGGGTACGGCCGGCCAGCGCTGCACGACGCTGCGCCGTCTCTTCGTGCATGACAGCGTCTACGACCAGCTGGTGCCGCGCCTGCAGAAGGCCTATGGCTCCGTCACCATCGGCAATCCGTTGGAAAGCGGTACGCTTGTGGGACCGCTGATCGACGGCCAGGCTTTTAAGAAGATGCAGGCAGCGCTTGGCGAGGCGAAATCGGCTGGCGGCATTGTGACCGGCGGCGAGCGCGTCGACAATGGCTCGGTTGACGCCTTCTACGTTCGTCCGGCGCTTGTCGAAATGCCGGATCAGACCGGCCCCGTCGAGCACGAGACCTTCGCGCCGATCCTTTATGTGATGAAATACAGTGACTTCGACGACGTTCTGGCGCTGCACAATGCCGTGCCGCAAGGGCTGTCGTCATCGATCTTCACCAACGACATGCGCGAGGCCGAAACCTTCGTCTCCGCCCGCGGTTCGGATTGCGGCATCGCCAACGTCAACCTCGGACCATCGGGCGCCGAGATAGGCGGCGCCTTCGGCGGCGAGAAGGAGACCGGCGGCGGGCGCGAATCCGGCTCGGATGCCTGGAAGGCCTATATGCGCCGCTCCACCAACACGATTAATTACGGCAGGACGCTGCCGCTTGCGCAGGGCGTCAAGTTCGACGTCGAATAAGCCGGCTGCAAGAGGCTGCAAAAGAGGGCGGCGCTCGCGGAGCGTCGCCTTTTTTGATCAATTTTGATCAATCGCGATTTATTCCCATGTAATATGAAACATGTAGTCAAGATATTGTGTGGCTTTTCCGGCCAAGCCAAACTTGAAATCGGCAGTCAGGAAAAATATACGCCTCTCATCGCCCTTGGAGAGCTCGGGTGACATCGCCATGGAGGCCATCATGAACATCGCTCTTAACCGCTTTTCCCTAGCGCTTGCCGCTTCGCTTCTCTCCGCCACCGCGCTCGCAGGCAGCGCCCATGCGCAGGACGAAGGTCTCGTCGTTTACAATGCCCAGCACGAAAGCCTAGGCCGCGAATGGATCGCTGCTTTCACCAAGGAGACCGGCATCAAGGTCACCATGCGTCAGGGCAGCGACATGCAATTCGCCAACCAGATCATCCAGGAAGGCGACGCCTCTCCCGCGGATATCTTCCTGACCGAGAATTCGCCAGCAATGACGCTGGTCGATGGCGCGGGCCTCTTCGCCCCCATCGAAAAGGAAACGCTGGATCAGGTTCCGGACCAGTATCGCCCGGCTGACGGCATGTGGACGGGCATCGCGGCCCGCACCACCGTTTTTGCCTATGACAAGACGAAGCTGACTGAAGACAAGCTGCCGAAGTCGATGCTCGACCTCGCAGATCCGGTCTGGAAGGGCCGCTGGGGTGCAGCACCTGCCGGTGCCGACTTCCAGGCCATCGTCGCCGCCTTGCTGCAACTCAAGGGCGAACAGTCGACGGCCGACTGGCTGAAGGCTCTCAAGGAAAACGCCACGCCCTATAAGGGCAACAGCGTTGCCATGAAAGCGGTCAATTCAGGCGAAGTCGAAGGCGCGATCATCTATCACTATTATTGGTTCGGCGATCAGGCCAAGACCGGCGAGAACAGCAAGAATGTCGGCCTGCACTACTTCAGGAACCAGGATCCTGGCGCTTTCGTCAGCGTTTCGGGCGGCGGCATCCTGAAGTCCACGCAGCACATGAAGGAAGCGCAGGCTTTCCTGAAGTTCCTCACCAGCAAGGCTGGCCAGGCAGTCCTCAAGGACCGCGATTCTTATGAATATGCCATCGGCAAGGATGCGCCCTCCAACGACAAGCTCACTCCGCTTGCCGATCTCAACGCCCCGAAAGTCGAAGCTTCGACCCTCGACAGCAAGAAGGTCGTGGAGCTGATGACGGCCGCCGGTTTGATCTAACCTTTCTGCCGCAGGCTTCCTTCGGCCAAAACTATTGCTTTCGGCTCAAGAAAACCTTAGGGCATGACGATATCCGGCAACCGCCTTTCAAGGGCGGTTGCCTTCCTTTTTCAGCGTGTAAAGGCATCGGCCTTGCTGCAGGACAACAGATTGCTCGCATTCGGCAACGAGGCGCCGGCCGCGCCGAGGGCCGCGCGAATGGTTTTGCTGCGCGGACGCATGCCGCACGCTTCCGTGATCCTGCTTGCGACCCTCGTTGCGATCTTCAGTCTCGTGCCGCTCGGCTTCATCGGCTGGGTCACCTACGATGTCGGCTGGGAAACGGTAAAGGCCCTGGTCTTCCGGCCGCGCGTCGGCGAACTCCTCGTTAATACGGTTCTGCTGGAATCGATCACCATCCCGCTGTCGATCGCGCTTGCCGTGACGCTTGCCTGGCTGACGGAACGGACGGACATTCCTTTCGCGCGGCTCTGGGCCTGGCTTGCGATCGCCCCGCTCGCCGTGCCTGCCTTCGTGCACAGCTATGCCTGGGTCAGCCTCGTTCCCGGCATGCGTGGTCTGCAAAGCGGTGTCTTCGTCTCGGTCATCGCCTATTATCCGTTCCTCTACCTGCCGGTCGTAGCCGCGCTGCGCCGTCTCGATCCGGCCATCGAGGATGCCGCGGCCTCGCTGGGTCTTAATCCCTGGCGGGTCTTCTTCCGCGCCGTGCTGCCGCAGCTGAGGCTTGCCATCTGCGGCGGCTCACTGCTGATCGCGCTGCATCTGCTTTCGGAATACGGCCTGTTCGTCATGATCCGGTTCGATACGTTCGCGACTGCGATCGTCGATCAGTTCCAGTCCTCCTACAACAGCCCTGCCTCCAACATGCTCGGCGGCGTGCTCGTCGCCTGCTGTCTTTTTCTGCTCGGCCTCGAGGTACTGGTGCGCGGCAATGAACGCTATGCCCGCGTCGGCTCCGGCTCGCCGCGTCCGGCCGACCGCCGCCGGCTGGGCTGGTTCGTGGTGCCGGCCATGTTGCTGCCGATCATCCTGGCAGCGCTGACGCTCGGCGTGCCGCTGGTGACGCTTGGCCGCTGGCTCTATCTCGGTGGCACCGATATCTGGCGCATCGAAGTCGGCACCGCCTTCCTGCAGACCATCGTGCTTGCCGTTATCGGCGGCGTGTTGGCGACGATTGCCGCAGCACCGATGGCCTGGCTTTCCGTGCGTGCGCCCGGCCGCCTCCAGCGCGTGCTTGAAGCCTGCCACTATTATGTCGGCTCGCTGCCGGGCGTCGTCGTGGCGCTGGCACTGGTGACGATTTCCGTGCGTCTCGTGCTGCCGCTTTACCAAACCTTCGCAACGCTGCTCGTCGCCTATGTGATGCTTTTCCTACCGCGCGCCATGGTCGGGCTGCGTGCCAGCATCGCTCAGGCCCCGGTAGAGCTGGAGCGCGCCGCGATGGGCCTCGGCCGCACCCCGGGCCAGGCGGTGCGGCAGATCACCATGCGGCTTGCAGCACCGGGAGCCGCCGCCAGTGTCGCGCTGGCCGCACTCGGCATCACCAACGAACTCACGGCGACACTGATGCTATCGCCCAACGGCGTCGATACGCTGGCGACGAAATTCTGGTCGCTGACCAGCGAGATCGACTATGTCTCGGCCGCCCCCTACGCCTTCATGATGGTCGTGCTGTCGCTGCCGCTCACCCTGATGCTCTATACCCAATCGAAACGGACTGCCGGCCAATGACGCTGCTTACGATCGAGAACATCAGCAAGCGCTATGGCCCCGTCCAGGCGTTGAAGGATATTTCGCTCGACGTCCAGGCGGGCAGCCGCACCGCCGTTGTCGGCCCGTCCGGTTCGGGCAAGACGACGCTGCTGCGCATCATTGCCGGCTTCGAGCAACCCGATGTCGGCAGAGTGACGCTGGATGGCGACCTGCTTGCCGACGGTCCGGCGACAGTACCGGCGCATAAACGCGGCATCGGAATCGTTTCGCAGGACGGCGCGCTGTTTCCGCATTTAAGCGTTGCCGAGAATATCGGCTTCGGCTTCGAACGAGGGGCTGCTGATCGCGAGAAGCGCGTGCTCGAGCTGCTCGACATGGTCGAGCTCGACCGCGGCATGCTGGCGCGGCGCCCGCATCAGCTCTCCGGCGGCCAGCAACAGCGTGTGGCGCTCGCCCGTGCGCTCGGCCGCAAGCCGCGGCTGATGCTGCTCGACGAACCTTTCTCGGCCCTCGATACCGGTTTGCGGGAAAATATGCGCAAGGCCGTTGCGCGCGTGCTGCAGGCGGCCGGCATCACCACCATCCTCGTCACCCATGACCAGGAAGAGGCGCTGACCTTTGCCGATCAGGTCGCGGTTCTGAGGGAGGGACGGCTGATCCAGGCCGGGTCGCCGCAATCATTGTATCTGCATCCGCGCGATCGCGAGACGGCACTGTTTCTCGGCGATGCCGTGCTGCTTCCCGCCATCATCCGGAACGGCCTCGCAGACTGCGCCCTCGGCCGCGTCGCCGTCGAAGGCAGCCGTCAGGGCAAGGCGGAGATCATGCTGCGGCCCGAGCAGATCCGCGTCGTTGCCGATGAAAGCGATAGCAACCACGGCGGACGTGTCGTCGAGGTGGAATTCGGCGGCGCGGTCTGCACCGTTGCGGTTTCGCTTGACGGCGTGGCGCTGCCGCCGATCCTGATCAAGACCTCGAGCGTCGCTCTTCCGGCGCGAGGCGATCTCGTTCGCCTCGACATCGCCGGCAAGGCGCATGTCTTCGAGAACTGATAAGACTTAGCCGAACTTGCGCACCACTTCTTCCGGCTCGATGCCTTCGAGCCAGCCGCCGGTAAAGCCGGCGCGTTCGAGGCCGAGGCGGATGACCGGCGATTGCCGCATCAGCTTCCAGATGAAATCCGAACGGTCGTTCTCGATGGTCATGACGACAAGCCCCTGGTCGATGCCGACGGTGCGGTCGTCCACCCAGCCTTCCGGCCGCTTGGTCTTGACCGTCGGGTTGAAGCCGCCGGGAAAGCCGCCTTCCAAGAGCAGGTTCGGATAGGTCGTCAGAAGCGCCTTGGTGCCGTCGAGAGCCGCCTGCCGATCGTAAGGCAGGCACGCAAGGGCTGCCCAGGGTGCGATCGTGCCGTCATCGGGGCCGAGCGGGGCGCCGCGGGCAGCGTAACCCAGAACCTTCGGCTGGCGGCCGCCGCGCATGCGCCGTGTCGGCGGCGGGCCGTCACAGGCGGAGAAACCCCAGATATTTCTGTTATAGCCGACGAACTGGCCGGGATTGCGCTCGGCATAGTCACGCTGGACGTTGATCATCACCTGCGTGTTGCGGAAATAGTCCCAGTTCCGCTCCGCCATCGGCTTGTCCTGAATGGTGCGGAAATCGATCCAGGCATGCGAGAAGAGGTGGATGAAGAGTGGTCCGGCATAGAGATAGGACTGCTCGCCGTGCAGCATCCAGGAATAGCTTGACGTAAAGGCGTCGTAGCACGACTGCGGAATGGGATGTGTCGGTGAGGCAAGCGCCAACGTATACAGGATTATCGCCTCGTCGAAGCCGTGATAGCGCCAGCGCAGGAAGCCGGAAGAGGGCTTCCAACCCATGGCAATCGTGTCGCCCTTGTTCAGCGCCCAGCGCCAGTCGACGCGCTCGTAGATGAAGGTGGCGAGTTCACGGATTTCGGTTTCCGTCTCGTCGTCTTCACGATTGAAATATTGCGCAGCCGTCAGGATGCCGGCGACGAGCAGCGCCGTGTCGATGGTCGAAAGCTCGCTGTTCCAGGCGCGATGGCCGGTATCCATGTGCAGGAAATGGTAGAAGAAGCCGCGATGGCCGGTCGCGTGGCGTTCGTCCCCCTGACGCGCCTCGGCGAAGAACCGCAGCGTATTGACCGTGCGTTCGGCTGCCTCCTCGCGGCTGATCCATAAACGCTCGACACCAACAGGATAGGAGGAAAGCGCAAAGCCGACGGCTGCGATGCTGCACGGAACCCCGCCGATCGAGGTATCCGCCACAAGGCCGTTTTCGGGATTGGTATATTTCAGGAAGTAGTTGAACGCCGAATGCTGCAGCCTGTCGACGAGCGCTGCATCAATGTCTTCAATCCGTTGCAGCATAGGCTCCTACCCAACTGTTGCATCGCCCCATGCTTCAACATGGTGGCCGTCCCCGGGCAAATCAAACCTTTTTGATTCGCAAGGATAAGAGAACACAAAAGGGTGGAATCGGTCGTTAATAATTATCGGTAAAATAATATCTAGCAGAAGTCATATAAGCGGTGCAGCAAAAAAGATGGCCTGCGCGCCACGGGCACGGGTTGTTTTCCCGCAATACTTGTTTTCCTGATGCTTTGGAGAGTGGGTTTTCACGTTCAGGCGGCTTCATCGAGCCGCACCAGATGACCTGCCGACACTTCCCGATATCGGCGCGGCGGCGCGACGTACCCAACCGGGCGGACAGGGCTCTTGAGCTCGTCGGTTCCGAGGTTGCGCTTGATGCCGCGCCGTGAGGGATCGGGAACAGGCACGGCTGCCATCAGCTTCTTCGTGTAAGCGTGCTGCGGGTTGCTGAACAGTTGCGCGCGCGGGCCGATCTCGACGATTTCGCCGAGATACATCACCGCGACCCGATGACTGACGCGCTCGACCACCGCCATGTCGTGGGAAATGAACAGGAAAGCGAGGTTGAGGCTTTGCTGCAGGTCCATCAGCAGATTGCAGACCTGCGCCTTGATCGACACGTCGAGTGCCGAAACGCTTTCGTCGGCGACGATCACCTTCGGATCGAGTGCGAGCGCGCGGGCAATGCAGATGCGCTGGCGCTGACCGCCGGAGAATTCGTGCGGATACCGTTTCATCATGTCCGGTTTCAGCCCGACGCGTTCGAGAAGATCGGCCGCCTTGTCGCGGGCCTGGGCGCCAGTACCGAGGCCGTGCTCCGTAATCGGTTCGGCAACGGCGGCGCCGACGGTCATGCGCGGGTTGAGGCTGGCGAAGGGATCCTGAAAGATCATCTGGATGCTGCGGCGCATCCGTCTGAGACTGGCCGCGTCAAGGCTCAGCACGTCATAGCCGTCGAGGCTGACGCTGCCGCCGTTCGGCTGGACGAGGCGGGTGATCGAGCGGCCGGTGGTCGACTTGCCGCAACCGGATTCGCCGACGAGCGACAGAGTCTCGCCCTGGAAGAGATCAAAGGAGACGTCCTCGACCGCATGGATCGCGCCGGTCTTGCGGCCGAGCAGTCCGCCGCGGATATCGAAACGGGTAACGAGGTTCTTGACTTCGAGGATTGGCGTCCGGCGGCGGTCGACGGTATCGGCCACCTCGATCGGCTCGCGGCGTTCGCCGGTCGTGGTATCGACGACCGGGAAACGCAGCGGCCATTTCCGGTCGGCCATCGAGCCGAGGCGCGGCACGGCCGAGAGCAGAGCGCGGGTATAGGGATGCCTGCCGCGATGGAAGATGTCGTCGGTCGTGCCGGTTTCCACCGCCTCGCCGCGATACATGACGATGGTGCGGTCGGCGATTTCGGCGACGACGCCCATGTCGTGGGTGATAAAGAGAACGGACATGCCCTCCTCTTCCTGCAGCATCTTGATCAGGTCGAGGATCTGGCCCTGGATCGTCACGTCGAGCGCCGTCGTCGGCTCATCGGCGATCAGCAATTTCGGCCGGCTGGCGAGCGCCATGGCGATCATCACGCGCTGGCGCATGCCGCCTGAGAACTGGTGCGGATATTCATCGAAGCGCGAGGCGGCGTTCGGGATGCGGACCTTTTCCAGCAACCTGATCGTCTCGGCCCGCGCCTCGGCCTTGCCGATATCGCCGTGGCAGGTCAGCGCTTCGGAGATCTGGCGGCCGATGGTGAAGATCGGGTTGAGGGATGTCATCGGCTCCTGGAAGATCATGGCGGCGTCGTTGCCGCGCACTCGCCGCATCTCCTTTTCCGAAAGAGCGAGAACATCCTTGCCGTTCAAGGTGATGGCGCCATCGATGCGGCTCGATCCCTTGGCGAGCAATCGCATGATCGAAAGGGAGGTGACGCTCTTGCCCGAGCCGCTTTCGCCGACGATCGCCACCGTCTCTCCTGGCATGACCTCGAAGGAGACATCGCGCACTACCGGTTTCCAGTCGCCATCGACGAGGAAGGAGGTCGTCAGGTTCCGGACGGAAAGAACCGGAGAGGCGGGGGCCGAAGAAACATCACTCATGTCGTTCCCTTGTTCTTGTCTGGGGTCACGTCTTCAAAGGTGTGGCAAAGGAGGCGGATGGCCTGCCTTCAGCGATGCGGGCCGCTTCCAGCGCCGCGATCTTTTCATCGATCTCGCGCCTGTCGGCCATGCCGTTCGGATTTTGCCGCGTCGCCATCGTCTCGGCGACATGCAGATAACGTTCACCCGCCACCGCATGCAGACGAACAAGTTCGGCGAGCGGATCGGGATGGTCGTCGGCGCGGAGGCTCAGCCAGGGATAATCCTGGTCGCGATGGATGACGAGGGCGGCGGACTGCCTGCCGCGCTTGTCGCCGCCGGCATCCTCGCCTGCCTGCATCGCCAGGAGTAGGCGTTCGGCCAGCGGCTTGTCCACCGCCTTGTTGTAGGTGGCAAGCGTCTTAGTGATGACCTCAGGCCCCGCGAGCATGTTGCCGGCGACCGAGACGTTTTCGTCGATCAGATGCCCCGCCCAGTCGATGCATGCCGGACCGGTGAAGGCGGCGTTGCGCCCCTTCGCATCGATGAGATGCAACTGCCGCTGATTGCGGCCGGCGTCACGCGTGGTCAGCCCGGCGATGATCTCCTCCGGCGCCCTGCCTGCAGCCAGCAGCGACAGGCCGTCGACGCCGTAAAGCGGGCTGACGAAGGCCTGGGTAGCAACGGCGCCGATGCCGCCGCGAATATGCGGCACAAGGGCGCCGACGGCAAAGAAGCGGCTCGCGACGGCGATGCCGAGATGGCCGGTCAAGGGATCACGGGCGACGATGGACCAGGTCATGGCTATCTCCCGATCGCATAGGCCTGCATCAGGCGCGGGGTGGCTGCGGCGCGCAGCAGTCCATCGGCATCGCGTCTCGCGGCGGTCAGCCGGCCGATCGTCCAGACATCGGCGACCGTCAGCGTGTGGCCCTTGCGGCGCAGGGCATCGAGGACTTCAGGGCCGAAATTCGCTTCCGCCATCAGGCTGCCGGGCTCTCGGGTGCGCGGATAGAAGGAGCCCGGAAAATGCGAAGTGTGGAACAGCGGCTGGTCGATCGCCGCCTGCAGGTTCAGCTTGTGGTGCGCATACCGCAGGAAGAAGGAAAGCTGCCACTGCTCCTGCTGATCGCCGCCAGGCGTGCCGAAGGCGAGCGTCGGGCGACCCTCATAGAGGCCGAGCGACGGCGTCAGCGTCGTGCGCGGCCGCTTGCCGGGCGCAAGCGACGTCGGCAGGCCTGATTTCAGCCAGAACATCTGGGCGCGGGAATTGAGGCAGAAGCCGAGGCCGGGCACGGTCGGGGAGGATTGCAGCCAGCCGCCTGATGGCGTGACGGAGACCATGTTGCCGTCGCGGTCGATGACGTCGATATGCACGGTGTCGCCGCGCTTTTCGGAAAGATGCGCCATGGTCGGCTCGTAGACGGCACCGGTCTTCGAATCCGCGCCGAGCATCTTCATCGTCAGATCATGCTGCGCTTCGAAGCCTGGCACGATGCCGGGGCGAAGATCGAAGGAGGCGTTCGCGCCGACCAGCTTGCGGCGCTCGGCGGCATAGGTCTCCGACAGCAGATGCGCGATGGGAACCTCCGAAAAGTCAGGATCGCCGTAATAGACTTCGCGGTCGGCGAAGGCGAGCTTCATCGCTTCGACGACGGTATGGACGAAATCGGCGCCGGCGGGATCCATCGCGGCGAGATCGAAGCCTTTGAGGATCGACAGGGTCTGCAGGAAGACCGGACCCTGGCCCCAGGGGCCGATCTTGGCGATGGTCCAGCCATGATAATCATAGGTCAGCGGCTCCTCGATCGTCGCCGACCAGTTCGCCATGTCGTTGGCGGTCAAAACGCCCTTGTGGCGGTTGCCGCTTGCATCCATCACCTCTGCGGTCTTCAGATAGTCGTCGATCTTCTCGGCGACGAAGCCGCGATAGAAGGCGTCGCGGGCCGCCTCGACCTGCGCTTCCCGGCCGCTTTTCACTTCCGCCTCGGCGAGGATGCGCTTCCAGGTTTCGGCAAGCACTGGGTTCCTGAAATTCGCATGCGCTTCGGGGGCACGGCCGCCTGGCAGCCAGGTCTCATGGGAGGTCGGCCATTCCTTCTCGAAGAAGGCGGCGAGCCCCTTGATGGTGGCGGAGACGCGCGGCAGCATCGGATGGCCGTGCTCGGCGTAATAGATCGCCGGTTCCAGCACATCGCGCACGCTCATCGAGCCATAGTCGCGCAGCATCAGCATCCAGCCATCGAAGGAGCCGGGGATGACGGTCGCAAGCAGCCCGTCGCCAGGGATCAGGCTCAGGCCTTCCGCCGTATAGTGTTCGATCGTCGCACCGGCGGGGGCGGGGCCCTGCGCGCAGATGACCTCGACCTTGTCCTTCTTCTTCGAATAGATCACCGCCGGCAGGTCGCCGCCCGGACCGCAAAGATGCGGCTCGACGATCTGCAGCACGAAACCCGTCGCCACTGCCGCGTCGAAAGCGTTGCCGCCCTTTTCGAGAATGCTCATGCCGACGGCCGAAGCGATCCAGTGCGTGGAGGTGACGACGCCGAAGGTGCCGAGGATTTCTGGACGGGTCGTGAAAGCGGTCATGTCAAATGTCCTTTCTAGAAATCATGCTTCGCGCGGATCGAGCGCATCGCGCAGGCCGTCGCCTAAGAGATTGAAACCGATGACGACGAGGAAGATCGCGGCACCCGGCCACATCGCCATCCATGGCGCCTGGGAGAGGAAATTCTTGGCGACGTTCAGCATCGAGCCCCAGCTCGGCGCCGGCGGTTGCTGTCCGAGGCCGAGGAAGGAGAGGCTCGCTTCGGCGATGATCGCCGTTGCGACGGTCAGCGTCGCCTGGACGAGGATCGGGGCAAAAACATTCGGCAGGATGTAGCGGGTGATGATGCTCGAGGACCGGAGGCCGATCGAGCGGGCGCCCTCGACATATTCCTCGGTCTTGACCGAGAGCACCTGGCCGCGCGTCAGCCGCACGAAGACGGGCATGGCTGAAAGGCCGATCGCGATCATCGCATTGGTCAGGCTCGGGCCGAGAAAGGCTGCAAGCGCGATGGCGGTGATGAGGAAAGGCATGGCCAGAAAGGCTTCGGTGATGCGGGAGATCACCATGTCGATCCAGCCGCCGAAATAACCGGAGACGAGGCCGAAGGGCACGCCGATGACAACGGCAATGGCGACCGAGAAGACGCCGGCCATCAGCGACGCCTGCGCACCCCAGATCATCCGGGAAAGAATGTCGCGGCCGATGTCGTCGGTGCCGAGCCAATGGGCAGCGGAGGGCGCCTTGCGGATCGCCGACCAGCTTGTGGCGTTCGGATCGGGAATCGGAAGAAGGGGGGCGGCCATGGCGAGGATGGCGAAGAAGGCGATGATCGCAAGGCCGACGAGGGCGCCCTTGTTGGCCTTCAGCTTGCGCCAGGCACGGCTCGGCGTGCGGTCGATCGCGGAGGGAATGCCGATCTCACCGATCGCGGTCATAGGGCGGCCCTCATGCGTGGATTGAGCAGGACATAGAGAATGTCGGCCAAGAGGTTCATCAGGATGAAGCCGATCGCCGTGCAGATCACCACACCCTGGACGACGGCGTAGTCACGGTTGAAGACGGCGTCGACGATGAGCTTTCCGAAACCCGGAATGGTGAAGATCTGCTCGGTCAGCACGGCGCCGGCAAGCAGTTCGCCGAAGAGCAGCGCGGTCAACGTCACGATCGGTAGCATCGCGTTGCGGAAGCTGTGTTCGAGCACGACAGTGCTTTCCGGCAGTCCCTTGGCGCGCGCGGTGCGGATGTAATCGGCGCTCAGCACGCTGAGCATTGCCGAACGGGTATGCCGCATCAGCGTCGCCGCCAGCGCATTGCCGAGCACGAAGGATGGCATCAGCATGGTTTCCAGCGAACGCAGCGGATTGCTGAAGAAGGGTTCGTAGCCTGATGCCGGCAACCAGCCGAGATTGACCGAAACCAGCAGGATCAGCATGATGCCGAGCCAGAAATTCGGGATCGACAGACCGGTCAGCGCGATGATGTTGGCGAGATAGTCGATCATCGTGTTCTTCTTGACGGCCGCCAGGATGCCCATCGGCACGCCGATGACAAAGGCGAAGACCATCGACATGATGGCAAGCTGGATGGTGACCGGCAGCTTTTCGCCGATGAGCTGCAGAACCGGCTGGTTGGTGCGTAGCGAGATGCCGAGGTCGCCCTGCAGTGCCGCACCCAGCCAGCGGACATATTGATAGGGCACGGGATCGTTCAGCCGATATTTCTCGCGCAGGAATTCGAGAACCTGCGGGTCGCGTTCCTCGCCGGCCATGGCGAGGATCGGGTCGCCGGGCAGCAGCTTCTGCAGCGAGAAGACGAAGACCGAAATGATCAAAAGCGTCGGTATGGCGACCAAGAGCCGTTTGGCGACGTAGGTGTACATGGGCGATCCTGACACGACTGGGATCATGCGGCGGAGTCCGCCGCATGAACGGCTTCTGATCAGCCGGCTTTCTTGACGCCGACGAGGCGGATCATGCCATCCGGCGACGGAACGAAGCCGGTGATGTTCTTGTGCAGCGCCCAGATCCAGGACTGATGGCCGAGATAGATGATCGGCAGATCGCCGTTCAGGATGACGGCGGCGGCATCATACTTCTGCTTGCGCACGGCCTCGTCGGTCGATGCACGGGCTTCGTTCAGCAGCTTGTCCACCTCGGCGTTGCAGTATTTCGTGTCGTTGATGCCGCCCTTGCAGGTGATGAACTGATGGATGTTGCCATCGGGATCGACGCGGCCGGACCAGTCGGAACGGCTGAGCTGATAGTTGCCGGCCGTCTGCTCGCTCAGCAGCGTGGCGAATTCCGTCGATTTCAGGCTGACGTCGAAACCGGCTTCGCCGACCATCGACTGGATGATCTGCATCATCTGCATGGCAACAGGATTGTTCGGGATCTGCAGTTCGATCGGCACGCGGTCGAAGCCAGCTTCCTTGATCAGCGCCTTGGCCTTGTCGAGATCGCGGGCGGGGACGGGAATATCCTTGTCGAACCACGGACTGCTTGGCGGGAAGGGCTGGTTGCCGGAAACCGCCGTGCCCTCATAGACGATCTGGTTGACGGCATCGCGGTCGATCGCCAGCGAGAAGGCCTGGCGCAGGCGCTTGTCCTTGCCGAAAGGATTGTCGGCCCGCGCACCATTGCCGATATTGGTGTAGAGCGCCATGTAGCCGGTGCCGACGGCATCGGCATAGACGAGGCTCGAATCGGACTTCACGGCTTCCGCGTCGGTCGCGGCCAGGCGCTCGATCATGTCGAGATCGCCGGACCGCAGATTGGCGAGGCGCACCGTCGTATCCGGGATTGGCAGATAGGTGAGCTTGTCGATGAAGATCTTGTCCCTGTTCCAGTAGTCCTGGAACTTTTCGAGCACGATGCGGTCTTGCTGGACGCGCTCGACAAACTTGAACGGACCGGCGCAGACCGGGTGATCGCCGAACTTGGCGCCGAGTTCCTTGGCGGCCTTCGGCGAGACGATCATGCCGGCGCGGTCGGAAAGCTGGGCAAGAAGGGTGACATCAGGCGCCTTGAGGGTGAACTTGACCTCGTATTCGCTTGCCGCCTCGACCTTTGCGACCGAGGTCAGCTCGCTCTTGCGACGTGATTCCGGCAGGGTGATGTTGCGCTCGATGGTGGCGACGACGGCTTCGGCGTTGAAGGGGGTCTCGTCATGGAACTTGACGCCTTGGCGAAGCTTCATGGTGAGCTCTTTGCCATCGGCCGACCAACTCCATTCGGTGGCAAGCTGCGGTACGATCTTCAGGTCCGGTGAGACGTCGACCAGCTTGTCGCACATCGCGGTATAGACGATGCGGCCGACGAAGGTGCGCGACTGCGCGGGATCGAGCACGTCGGCATCGTCCTGCAGGCCGATCTTCAGATCGACGGCGAAGGCAGGAAGGGCAAACAGTGCGCCGGCAACGGCGGTGGTCAGCAATTTGGCGATCTTCATTCCATTCTCCTCTGTCTATTTTTGTTTGGTTTTTGCTTCCATTCCGGCGGTTATGGCCCGCCCTTATTTTTTCTCCCGGTTCACTTCCCGGCTCAGGCGAGGGTCTTGTCGACCTCCATTTCGCTGTGGTCGAGCGAGGTGATACGGACGAGGCTTTCCTGCAGCGTCAGCAGATGCCGGCGCATCGCTTCGCCCGCCCTGGCCGGATCGCGGGCGGCGATCGCATCGACGATCGCCGTGTGCTGGTTAAAGGTGACGGGCCGCGTCCGGCTGGCGCTGCGAGCGCGCTCGCGGATCGTCTGCCAAGCCTCGTCCTGGCGCACCCGGTTGATGACGTCGAAGATGGTGAGGAAGAAACCGTTGCCGGCGCATTGGGCAATCTGGCGGTGCAGCGCCCCGTCCCAGAGTTCGCGCCCGTCGGCATCGGTGCTTTCGTAGATCTTCTTCGCCAGTTCGTACATGCGCTCGATATCGGCGGCGTTGGCGCGCATGGCGGCAAGCTGGGCGAGCTGCGGCTCGATGCGCAGGCGCACTTCCATGACTTCCATGAGATCGGTGCCGGCAACGATCGAGCCGACATGATCGCTCCAGCCGTCGGGGCGCGGGCCGGCATAGGTGCCGGAGCCTTGGCGGCGCCAGATGCGACCCTCGGCCTCCAGCACTTCGAGGGCGCGACGCACGGCACGGCGGCCGACGCCAAGCATTTCCGAAAGGGTGCGTTCGGTCGGCAGCTTGCCGTCGGCGTCGAGACTGTCGGACCGCAGGAGAGCCCTCAGCCTCTCCAGCGCATAATTCGAATTGCCCCGCGTCTCATCCATCGGCATTGGCTTAAATGGTCCGTACCAATTTTCTATTGGTTCAGTGCAAACCAAATCGTGCCGACCGTCAAGCGCTTTTTTGTGCAAATGAAAATCTGCTCGTTTTTTGCTCAAATCCTGCTGCTGCGATACGGGAAACGGTTGATCGCGACGGCAGGGCGCCGCCGCGATCGACAATATCATCTCAAAAAATGCAATTGGTTCAGGTGAAACTCAGGCCGGCGTCGAGCGTGCGGAGAGGAAGACCTGCGGCTCGAAGGCAAAATCCTTGTCGAAGGGGTAGGTCGGATGCTGCTTGCGCAGCCGCGGCAGGCGCTCGACGAACTGGTCGACGACACCTGTCGACAGCGCCATCAGGTTGGGATTGGCAATCGGTGCCAGTTCCGGTGAGAGATAGCCCGATTTGACGACGATGATTTTCGCTCGGTGCGGGTCGAGGCCGAGCCGGGTGAAATCAACGATGTTGTGATAGGGCCGGCGCTTGGCGGAAAGCACCAGATCGATGCCGCCGGTCGAAACGACCGCCTGGCGGTCGGTCGGATCAGAAGTTTCGTGCAGGAACTTGACCGTGAAACGGGCGACAACCGGCTTGCTGCCTTTGGTATCGAGCGAGGCGCCGACGCTGAGCTCCAGCTCGGCGCCGATGCCTGCGGCATAACAGGCCTCGGTCGCCGCCTTATCGGCAATGCCGGCAAAGACGACGCCGGTGGCCCCCTTGGCGATCAGTTCCGCCAAAACATCGGCCCGGTCCCCGACACCGCCGCCGGTGGGGTTGTCGCCGGATTCGGCAAGCACAACAGGGGCGGTCGGGCTTGCGATCGCCTTGGCGACGCATTCTTCGAGCGAGCCGGTCTCGCAGCCGAAGACAAAGTCCTCGCGCGCATCCCAATAAGCCCTTGCGAGGCGTTTCGCCTCGCGCTCCAGCACAGTGCGGTCGGTGCCGGTCATGATGGCGGCGGCGGTGGCGCGCGGTTCATCGGCCCAGACATAGCCGACCATCAGCGATGCATCCCAAACGCCATCAAGCGCATCGATCCCGGGTAGCATGTCATAGAGGCTCTTTGCCGGCTCATCGACGGTGCTGGTGCGCTCGCCGGGCAGCACCACCGGGATCGGCGCCCAGAGAACGAGCGGCCGCTCGCCGGTTTTTAGGCTCTTGACCAGCATGGAGACGGAGCGGCGTATCGTCTCCTCGACATCGATATGCGGCGCAGTGCGATAGGTAGAATAGATGTCGAGCGCATCGATGATGCGCTGCGTGACGTTGCCGTGCAGGTCGTAGCTCGCCGAGACCGTGCAATCCTTGCCGACCAGCGCGCGGGCTGCACTGATCCAATCGCCTTCGGCATCCTCCATGCCCTCGACATACACGGCGCCGTGCATGGCGAGGTAGAGACCGTCAAGCGGCAGCATCGGCTTCAGCCGCTCGAGGAACTCGCCCTTGAAGGCCTCGTAGGTGGCACGTGAAACCGGGCCGCCGGCAATGGCCCGGGCATGGATCGTCGGCAGGAACTCGGCATCGTAATCCCTGAGGAAGGCGAAATAGGGCGCGGCCAGCAGCGCCTCGCCGCGCAAGACTCGAAAATCCTTCTCCTCGTTCAGGACGGGATTGTATGTGCTGCACTCGGTATGAATGCCACCGACGGCGATGCGCATGGGAAACCTCAGTTGGTGTTGGGAGCAATCAGGAAGTCATGGGCGATGCTGGCAACCCGGCTGCAGCGCCGGTATCGACGCGCCGGGTGCGGATCTGTGTCGGTCGACGAAGTTTGTGCTGCGATAAACTGAACATTCGGGATCCGAAGACGCGTCCTTTTGCCTCGACAATAGGTTCACAAACGAACCAATCAACCAAAATAAATTACAATCTTGATCTTCTAAACCGGCGTCGAGGTGGAAGGCGCTGTAATCGCTGAGCCTCCGACCGACTCGGTTTCTTCCGTCGGATGCCGCGCCGATTGCTGCCGACATACGCGTCAGCATCGCCATAAAGAAAAAATCCCACTTCGGGATCCCGAAATTCCCCCGCTTCGGGATTCCGAAATTCGTCGCGTTTTGGGCGGTGTCGCCGTGGGGAAACATCCAATGATTTCAACACCCCAACCAATTTCGGGATTCCGAAGTGCTATATAGATTATGGTGGGGGCCTGGCTGACCGATGAAGTCAGCCAAGCGCTCGACAGGTTCGCCGGCCGTTGATTGAAGCTCGCCGCCTTTTCCCAAGTGGCGGAACGCTGCCAAAACGATGAAGGCGGCGCTGTGGATCTCCTCACCAAGCCGGTGTCAGACCCGGCGCTGCTCGATGCGGTGATAGCCGGTATCGCTTTGGATGGCCCCGGCGCACGGAGGCGGTCATCGTCAAGCGCAATCTTGAACGTTTAGGGACGCTGACGCATCGCGAGCCCGAGATCCTACGCGAGGTGGTGACGCGCTGCGCCGTGCCAATGTCATGCGCAAGATGGAGGTCCGCTCCGTCGGTGAGCTGATCGGGGCATGGGAGACCTTACCCCCGACAATGCGCGAGACCGACGGACCTGAATTCTGACCAACCCCAACATCAGGTGCTCAGATGGCTTCGAGGGCTTTTGCCTCGCGGGCGATGAAATCGCAGACCAGTTTTACGCGCAACGGTACGGTGCGGCCAAAGGCGTGCAGTGCATTAAAGGGAGCGCTCGGGAACGCAAACCCCGCCGCGAGTGTAACAAGCGTGCCGTCTGCCAGGTCTTTCGCGACCAGACATCGCAGAAGATAGGCCGCTCCCAGCCCACTCAGCGCAGCCTGAATGAGTGCGGCCCCTGAGTCGCAATCGACGCGCCCGAAGGGAATAAAGCTCGTCCCGTCCGGCAGGCGCAGAGGCTGCGTGATGCCACCCAGTGCATAGCGGGCAAAGGGCAGAGCCGCCAGCGCTTCGGCAGTTGCAGGATTGCCCCAGGTCTTCAGAAAGGTCGGAGACCCGACGATCGTCATCGGCAGGTCGGCCAGGTGACGAACCATGAGGTCTCCCGGTGCGGGATTCCCAACGCGCAGCACAACGTCGTAGTCCTCCCGGATCAGATCGACGAACCGATCCGTAAGTCCGACTTCGAGATGCAGGTTCGGATAGTCTGCTGCAAAGCTTCCGAAGAGGCGCGGCAGCAGTAGAGGCGCCATTTCGCTGGGCATGCTGATGCGCAAGCGACCCGAGGGCGCAACGTCGGACCTGATCGCCTCTTCACTTGCATCCAGGTCCCGCAACAGCGGCGCAACGCGGTCGAAGAAAAGTTGCCCGTCCTGGGTAAGCGTCAGGGCGCGCGTGGAGCGCAGGAACAGCCGGGCGCCAATCTTCTTTTCCAGCCGCGCCACGCTCTTCGACACCGCTGACGGTGTCGTTGCCAGATCGCGGGCCGCGGCGCTGAACGAGCCGGCTTCTACCGTCCGCACAAAAGCCATCAAACCGGGCATCTCGTTGAGCAGATTCGGCATTTGCACCTCCGCGGCACAGATCATGTGCCCGCCCATGATCTAATGACGAAGGGTGGCAGCGTTTATCTAATTTCTCGTTGAAAGGAGATAAACAATGCAACACCTCAAAGACAAGGTCGCCGTCATCACCGGCGGCAATAGCGGCATCGGCAAGGCGACCGCTCGGCTGTTCGCGGAAGAAGGAGCGCAGGTCATCATTTCCGGGCGCCGGCAGGATGCTGTCGACCGCGCCGTGCAAGAAATCGGTCCGTCGGCCATCGGCTTCGTGGGTGATGCCGCCGACCTAGAAGCTCATCGCAGGCTGGCGGACACCGTGAAGAGCCGCTTCGGCGGGCTCGACATCTACATGGCCAATGCTGGGATCATCAATCTCACCACCTCCGCCGAGGTGAATCCGGCAGACTATGACCGGCATTTCGCAATCAATACGCGCGGCGTGTTCTTCGGCGTGCAGACGATCGCCCCTCTGATCCGCGACGGCGGAAACATCATCGTTACGAGCTCGCTCGCGGCCACGAAGGTCCTCCCGGACCATACCGTCTATGCCGGTTCAAAGGCAGCAACCGCCGCCTTTGCGAAAAACTGGGCGATCGAATTCAAGTCGCGGCGGATCCGCGTCAACATCCTGAGCCCGGGACCGGTCGAGACGGAAATCCTCGCCAAGCTGGGCGTATCGGAGGCCGAGCGGCCGGCATTCGAAGATTACATGGCTTCCCTGATCCCCGCCGGCCGTCTCGGCCGACCGGAAGAGTTGGCGCGCGCCGCACTTTTCCTCGCCTCCGATGCAGGAAGCTTTGTCAACGGAATCGAGCTTCATGTCGATGGTGGTATGACCCTGGCTTAAAAGGCCTGCCCTTTGCCAGCCCCAACGGGCTCTGCAACCTGTCGAAGCTGGTCTGGTGGCTGAGGTTCGGCAGGTATCGAACGCATCAAACCATCCGCAGCAGAACGGTCGCCACGAGCGCATGCATCTGACGTTGAGGAAGGAGGCCACCCGTTCGGCACGAGGTTGTCACCCCTGTCCGAGGGACAATCTGTTACCTTTGTCTTCGGTATGGACAATTGGAAAACTGGAGCGGGCGAAGGGATTCGAACCCTCGACCCCAACCTTGGCAAGGTTGTGCTCTACCCCTGAGCTACACCCGCTCAATCCGCATCGGTCCGGGGTAGTTGTTGGACCGTGGGCGCCGCCTCGCGGCGACCGGCGCTATATGGCCTAACGGGTTTTCAAATGCAACAGGGAAATGACGGAGAGGCGAAGAAAAATTGTGGTGTTCGCAGACGCCCGGCGGAAAGGCCGCAAATGCGGGGCAAAGCGTCGGTCACAAAGATTGCCAAACGATGTGGACCGACTTAATCAGGACGCCTCGCTTTTTTCCCTTCCTGCCCAATGGATTGCCCGATGTCCGAAAATGCCCCGAAGACAAGAGAAGAATTGTTTGCCTTTCTCGATGGGCTCGGCATCGCCCATAAGACGGTCGACCATGCGCCGGTCTTCACCGTGGCGGAATCGGTCGCCCTGCGCGATGAAATTCCCGGCGGCCACACCAAGAACCTGTTCGTCAAAGACAAGAAGGACAGGTATTTTCTGCTGACCGTGGAGGAAAATGCTGCCGTCGACCTCAAGCAGGTGCATAATGCCATCGGCGGCTCCGGCCGGGTCTCCTTCGGCAGACCGGAGAAGCTGATGGAGTATCTCGGCGTCGCTCCGGGTTCGGTGACCGCCTTCGGCGCGATCAACGATACTGCCGAGAATGTCACCTTCGTGCTCGATGCCGAGCTGATGGCGCACGAGATCGTCAACTGCCATCCGCTATCCAACGATGCGACGACATCGATTGCGGGCAGCGATCTCATCCGTTTCATGGAAGCGACGGGACATAAGCCGCTTGTCTTGAAAGTGACGTCCTGACATACGATTTTAGCGCTAAAGCGCGTCGCGATCTTTTAGATTCGCTTGCCGCGCTTTAGTCTTTGGTTTTGTGCATGTCTTTATCGCAAAACCGCACCACAGTTTTGCGCGAGATGCTTTAGCAAAGACGCCGGCAGGATCGGCGCGGCGGGAGATACCTATGAGCGGCAGCGACAACCCCTATAACGGTTCCTTCGGAAATCAGATGACTGCGACGACAAGCTTCGGTGCTACGCCGGAACCCGCGGCTGCGGCCGGCAGCTACATCACGGAGACGACGACCGCGAATTTTTCCAAGGATGTCATCGAGGCATCGCGTAGCCAGCCGGTGCTGGTCGATTTCTGGGCGCCCTGGTGCGGTCCGTGCAAGCAGCTGACGCCAGTATTGGAAAAGGTGGTCAACGAAGCCAAGGGCCGTGTCCGGCTGGTCAAGATGAACATCGACGACCATCCGTCGATCGCCGGTCAGCTCGGCATCCAGTCGATCCCCGCCGTCATCGCCTTCGTCAACGGCCGTCCTGCCGACGGTTTCATGGGCGCGGTGCCGGAAAGCCAGATCCAGCAGTTCATCGACCGGATCGCCGGTCCGGCCGGCGCCGATGAGGCGGCCGAAATCGAAGCGGTGCTTGCGGAAGCGGCGGAACTGCTTGCCGCCGGCAATATCAACGAGGCCGCTCAGCTCTATGGCGCCGTGATGCAGGCCGATCCCGAGAATGCCAAGGCGCTTGCCGGCATGGCCGAATGCATGATCGCCGCCAACCAGCATCAGCGGGCGCGCGAAGTACTGACAGAATTGCCGGAAGAGCTGGCAAAAGATGCCGGCATCCAGGCCGTGCTGATGAAGCTCGAGCAGATCGAGGAAGCCCGCAAGCTCGGCGACCCCGTTGCGCTCGAGCGTGAACTGGCCGCCAATCCCGATGACCACGAGGCGCGGATCAAGCTTGCGAAGATCCGCAATGTCGAAGGCCGGCGCGACGAGGCGGCCGACCATCTGCTGCTGGTCATGCGCAAGGACCGTGCCTTCGACGATGACGGCGCCCGCCGCCAGCTGCTGCAGTTCTTCGAGGTCTGGGGCTTCAAGGATCCGGCGACGGTCGCAGCGCGCCGCAAGCTTTCGGCGATGCTGTTCTCGTAGGGCGCCGCGCGTCCGACAGGACACGTCACGGACGGTCTATCGCATTGAATCCGTGCGTGATCTTTTCCGAAAATCGATTCCGATTTTCGGGTATTCGCCACTGCATAATTCGTTAAATCGGAATCGATTTAGCGATTAAATTATGCAGCGATTCAAAGTGTTACAGCGCCGCGCGTCTAAAAAGACGCGCGGCGCTGTAAGTTTCGAGCATCTGCCCTTGCGTTTTCGGACGAGGGCACCACATTCTCGTCAAGACGGGCATGCCCGTTACAAGAATGCGGGACGGTTTCATGCAAGTCGGGAATGCCAGATACCTGAAGCCGGGCGATCTGCCTGATGTGATTGCTGTCTTTCCCCTGACCGGCGCCCTCCTCCTGCCGGCCGGGCAGCTTCCCCTCAACATTTTCGAGCCGCGCTATCTGGCGATGCTGGATGCCGCGCTGACCGGAAACCGGCTGATCGGCATGGTGCAGCCGGCGCTCGGCGAACATGAGGACAAGGGCGGCGAGCCCAACCTTGCTGCTGTCGGTTGCCTCGGCCGCATCACCTCCTTCGCCGAGACCGGCGACGGGCGCTATATCGTGTCGCTGACCGGCGTTTGCCGCTTCCGGCTACTGGAGGAGAAAGCGACCAGCGATCCCTTCCGCACCTTCCGTATCGCCCCTTTTATCGCCGACCTCTCGGCCGAGAATGAGGAGGAGGCCGTCGACCGCGCAGCGCTTCTGACCGCCTTTAAAGCCTATCTCGATGCCAACAAACTGGAGGCGGACTGGGAGAGCGTCGAGCGGGCGAGCAATCTGACGCTCGTCAATTCGCTGGCGATGATGTCGCCCTTCGGGCCGGCGGAAAAACAGGCGCTGCTGGAGGCGCCCGACCTGAAGACGCGGGCCGAGACGCTGATCGCCATTACCGAAATCGTGCTGGCGCGCGTCTTCGGTGACTCCGACACGGTTCTGCAGTAGACTTCAGCCATGGACGAAAAACTCAGCCGCGTCGATCCAAAGCTGCTCGATCTCTTGGTCTGCCCGCTCTCCAAGGGCCGGCTTTCCTACGATCGCGAGCACAATGAACTCGTCTCGGAAAAGGCGCGGCTTGCCTATCCGATCCGCGACGGCATTCCAATCATGCTGGTGTCCGAAGCCCGCCGCCTCGACGACTAAAGCAATTCCAGGAAGCGCTTTTCCCCGGCAAAGCGCGAGGCGCTTTTGCCGGAAATTGCGTAAAAGGTTAAATCGTCTGGCCGGCAAGCAGGCGGGGATTGTCCTTTGCCGTCGTTCCGGCCGCCTGGCCGATGAAGAAGGATTTGAGACGCGGCAGCCGGTCGACGATGCCGAGGCCGACGTCGCGGGCGATGCGGATCGGCGTCGCGTCGTTGGAGAAGAGCCGGTTCAGCACGTCGGTCGTCACCCCCATGCGGAAAGTGTCGAAGCGCCGCCAGGTCTGGTAGCGCTCGAGAATGTTGATCGAGCCGATATCGAGGCCGAGGCGGTCGGCCTCCACGATGGTTTCGGCAAGTGCCGCCACATCCTTGAAGCCGAGATTGAGCCCCTGACCCGAAATCGGGTGGATGCCGTGGGCGGCGTCGCCGGCCAGCGCGAAACGCGGCGCGACGAAGGAGCGGGCGAGCGTCAGGCCGAGCGGGAAGGCACGCTTGTCGCCGATCACTTTCAGGCTCCCAAGCTTGTGGCCGAAGCGGCGCTCGAGTTCTTCCTCGAAGATCAGGTCGTCGGCGGCGACCAGCCGGTTGGCATCCGGCGTCCGCTCCGTCCAGACGAGCGAGGAGCGGTTGTTCTTAAGCGGCAGGATGGCGAAGGGGCCGGCCGGCAGAAAATGTTCCTCGGCACAGCCGTCATGCGGCCGCTCATGCTCGACCGTCGCAACGATGCCGGACTGGCCGTAGTCCCAGGTGACGGTCCTGATGCCGGCGAGATCGCGCAACGTCGAGCGCACGCCGTCGCAGGCAACCAGCAGCCGGGTTTCCAGCGCGCTGCCGTCCGAGAGCGTGACGGTGGCATGGGTGTCGTGGGTCTTCAGCTCCGTCGCGCCAAGCCCGTGGCGGATGTCGATGCCGAGCCGTTCGCAGGCACCGCGCAGGGCGGCGACCATCGCGACATTCGGGATCATGTGGGCGAACGGCCGGCCGTCGGCCACTTCGCCGTCGAAGGTCAGAAACACCGGACGCACCGGATCGGAGGTCTTGGAGTCGGTGACGATCATCTTGGTGATCGGCTGGGCCTCCGGCTCAATCTCCTTCCAGATGCCGAAGACTTCGAGCATCTTCGCTGCCGCGGCGATGATGGCGGAAGCGCGCGTATCGTTTTTCCAGACATGTTCGGGGGCCGCCTCGACGACGGCGACATTCAGATGCGGCGCTGCCTGCTTGACCGCGACAGCGGCGGAAAGGCCGACATAACCCCCGCCCACAACCAGCATATCAAGCATCGCGCCGCTCCCGTACCTTATGCCTCAGATGTGACCTATATAGATCATCGCAACTTCACTTCCTACCGCTGGGAGACATAGAAATGACGGGCGAGACATCAGGGCCTTCGGCGATGGAGACGCTGCTTTCGACGCTCGACCTCGAGCCGATCGAGGTCGATATCTTCCGCGGCCGCAGCCCCAAGGTCGGCTGGCAGCGGGTCTTCGGCGGCCAGGTGATCGGCCAGGCGTTGATGGCGGCGCAGCGGACCATCGACGGCGAACGTTTCGTTCATTCGCTGCATGCTTATTTCATGCGTCCCGGCGATCCCTCGGTGCCGATCATCTACCAGGCGGAGCGCATCCGCGACGGATCGAGCTTCAACACGCGGCGTGTCGTCGCCATTCAGCACGGCAAGGCGATCTTCGCGCTGTCGGCCTCCTTCCAGGTGGAGGAGCCGGGCTTCGAGCACCAGATCGCGATGCCCGAGGTCGAGATGCCGGAGGCGCTGCTCGGCGAGCAGCAGATCAAGGAACAGTATCTGGCGCACGCGCCGGAAGCGATCCGAAAATACTGGCAGCGTGAGCGGCCGATCGAGATCCGCCCCGTCTCGCTGACGCATTATTTTTCCGACAGGAAGCTCGATCCCAAACAGGACGTCTGGGTGCGCGCCACCGGCCCGGTTCCCGACGACCGGCTCTATCAGGCGGCGGTGCTTGCCTATCTTTCGGACATGACGCTGCTCGATACGTCGCTCTATGCGCACGGAACGTCCATCTTCGACCAGAGCCTGCAGGTGGCGAGCCTCGATCACTCGATGTGGTTCCACAAGCCCTGCAAGCTCGACGACTGGCTGCTTTATACGCAGGACAGTCCGTCGGCTTCAGGCACCAGAGGATTAACCCGGGGTAGCCTATTTACACGATCCGGTAGCCTGATCGCATCGGTCGCGCAGGAAGGCCTGATTCGGAAAAAGGCAAATGAATAAATAATGTGCAACTTTATAAATTTGCGCGTTATTTGTGCGCTTATTGGCCAATCATTTGCCTGTTTATTGGCGCTCTTTATTATAAGCTTTACTTTTCAATAACTTACGTCTTGCTTCGAATCTGGCACGTCCCTTGAATGTGTATTGGCCGGTCGCTGTTCAGGAATGTCAGCGGCAAGGAGAGTCGGCTCCGCGCCGAGGATAACGAAGGATGGGAAACCAGATGAAAATTGTGATGGCCATTATCAAGCCGTTCAAGCTCGATGAGGTCCGCGAAGCCCTTACGGCGATCGGTATTCAGGGGCTGACCGTAACCGAGGTGAAGGGCTACGGGCGCCAGAAGGGGCACACCGAAATCTATCGCGGCACCGAATATGCAGTCAGCTTCCTGCCGAAGCTCAAGATCGAAATCGCGGTTGCATCGGAACTCGTCGACAGGGCAGTCGAGGCCATCGCGGCAGCGGCCAAGACCGGTCAGATCGGTGACGGCAAGATCTTCGTCTATTCGATCGACCATGCCGTGCGCATCCGTACGGGCGAAACCGATTCAGAAGCGCTGTAAGCACGGCAGATCAAGGAGCTTTTTCCAATGTCAATTTCGAAGTTTTCTTCCACCTTTGCGCGGATTTGCGCAGCTTCGGCCGCCCTTCTCGCGCCGGCCGTCGCTTTCGCGCAGGAGGCTGCGCCAGCCGCCACTGCCGCTGCTGCTCCTGCTCTCACGATGGATAAGGGTGATAATACCTGGATGCTCGTCTCCTCGGCGCTCGTCCTGCTGATGACCATCCCCGGCCTTGCGCTTTTCTACGGCGGTCTCGTGCGCGCCAAGAACATGCTCTCGGTGCTGATGCAGGTCTTCATGATCACGGCCGTCGTGGCGCTGATCTGGGTGACCTACGGCTATTCGCTCGCCTTCACCGACGGCGGTTCGCTGAACAGCTTCGTCGGCGGCTTCTCCAAGGCCTTCCTCGCCGGCGTCAACACCTCGTCGCTCGTAGAAACCTTCTCGAAGGGCGTCGCCATTCCGGAATACACCTTCATCGTGTTCCAGATGACGTTTGCCTGCATCACGCCCGGCCTGATCGTCGGCGCATTCGCCGAGCGCATCAAGTTCTCGGCCGTCATGCTCTTCGTCGTGCTCTGGGTCACCTTCATCTATTTCCCGATGGCACACATGGTCTGGTTCTGGGGCGGTCCGAGCTCCTACACCTCGCCGGCCGGCCTGATCTTCTCCTACGGCGCAATCGACTTTGCCGGCGGCACGGTCGTTCACATCAATGCCGGTATCGCGGGCCTCGTCGGCGCCATCATGCTCGGCAAGCGCACGGGCTATAAGAAGGAAATCATGGCTCCGCATTCGATGACGCTGACCATGGTCGGCGCCTCGCTGCTCTGGGTCGGCTGGTTCGGCTTCAATGCCGGCTCCAACCTCGAAGCCAATTCCTACGCCTCGCTTGCCTTTATCAACACCTTCGTCGCAGCGGCTGCTGCCGCTGTGTCCTGGTGCATCGTCGAAACCCTCAGCCGCGGCAAGGCTTCCATGCTCGGTGGCGCTTCCGGCGCGGTTGCCGGTCTCGTCGCCATTACCCCGGCGGCAGGCTTTGCCGGCCCGATGGGCTCGATCGTTCTCGGCCTGATCGTTTCGCCGGTCTGCTACTTCTTCGTCGACGTCGTGAAGAACAAGTTCAACTACGACGACAGCCTCGATGTCTTCGGAGTTCATTGCATCGGCGGCATCATCGGCGCTCTCGGCACCGGTATCCTCGTCAACCCGGCACTCGGCGGTGCAGGCATCGTCGATTACTCGACCGCCGATTTCGCAGCCTCCTATGCTGGCACGGCAACCCAGGTCTGGAACCAGGCCAAGGGCGTGCTGACAACGCTGCTGTGGTCCGGTATCGGCTCGGCGATCCTCTACAAGATCGTCGACGTCGTCATCGGCTTGCGTGTCACCGTTGAAGCCGAACGCGAAGGTCTCGACCTTTCGACCCACGGCGAAGCCGCCTACCACGCTTCCTGATCACAGGGTTTGCGGCGCCTGGCATGAGGGCGCCGCTTCACAGCCCGTCGCGGCCTATCTAACTATAGACCGCACTTGGCCCGGACCTTTCAAGGTTCGGGCTTTTTTCATTTCCCGGTTCGGAATGCACGTCCAGGCATGCATGGTTAACATCGCTTTAACCCGGCTCTGATTAGGTAGAGCGGACGCATTTTGGCACCGAAGCTTCAGCGATTCGCGTGTCCTCAGGCATTGGACGGGTTAGACACATGGCAAGAAGCACGTCGCCGGCAATGGATGGCCGTCCGGATCGGTTCTCCTTCTCGGCATTCATGCTGCGGCAGATCCAGGCGCTCATCGGCTTTGCGATCTTTCTGCTGCTGGCGTTCTGCGTCGCGGCGCTGGCGACATGGAATGTTGCGGATCCGAGCTACTCCTATGCGACCGCCAACCTGCCGACGAATATTCTCGGCTACAGCGGGGCTGCCTTTGCCGATATCGTCATGCAGTTCCTCGGGCTTGCCAGCGTCGTTTCGATGCTGCCGATCGTCGCTTGGGCGCTGACGCTGATCTCGGGCCGCCGATTCAGCCGTATTCCTGCCCGTGCCGGCGCCTGGTTCGGCGGTTCGGTGCTTTCCTGCGCCGTCCTCGGCTGCTTTCCGCCGCCGCTCACCTGGCCGATCCCGAACGGTATCGGCGGTGTCATCGGCGACATGATCCTGCGTTTTCCCGCACTCTTCGTCGGCGCTTATCCGACGGGCACCTTCGCCATGGTCATCGGCTGCATCTTTGCCGCGCCGACCGCCTGGCTGATGCTGTTTGCATCAGGCCTTGTCGGCCGCAGCGACGCCGACGAGGAGATCGAGGAAGACTACGTCGATACACGCAGTAGCAAGGCCCGCGTTGTCGGAGACGAGGACGAGGAGGAAGACGAGTCCCGCTGGGTCGCTCTCAGCGGCGCCGTGACGCATGCCTGGTACATGAGCCAGGGCCGACTGCGGCGGCTGTTCGGCATGGGTCCGCGCAAGCGGCGCCAGGGCGATTACGAATCACCTTATGATTTCAACGATGACGAGTTCGGCACGCTGAACGAACCCGTCCGCGCAAAGGCGCCGACCGTCCGAGGCGAGCGCATGGAGCCGTCGATGGAACCATCGATGGGGGCAAGGATGGCTTCGCCGCGGCGTATCGTCTCCGCACCGTCGCTGTCCGTCGATGACGACGACGATAATGACGACGACCTGCCCTTCGATAACGACATGCCGCCACGCCCGGCCGATATCCTGCCCGACGACGATGACGACGACTGGATGATTCGAGCACCGGCAAAGGCGGCCGGCAAGCCGGAGCCGCGCGTCGTCCCCGTCGTTGCGCGTCCGAAGCCCAGCGCCCGCATCGAGCGGGAGGCGCAGGGCTCGTTCATCCGTCCCGAGGGTTTCCAGCTTCCCTCGATGCATCTGCTCGCCGAACCGAAGAACGTGGTGCGCGATTCCACGCTTTCGGCCGATGCGCTGGAGCAGAACGCCCGCATGCTCGAAGGCGTGCTTGAGGATTTCGGCGTCAAGGGCGAGATCATCCATGTCCGTCCCGGTCCCGTCGTCACGCTCTACGAACTGGAGCCGGCGCCCGGTATCAAGTCGTCGCGCGTCATCGGCCTTGCCGACGATATCGCCCGCTCGATGAGCGCGATTGCCGCCCGCGTGGCCGTCGTGCCCGGCCGCAACGCGATCGGCATCGAATTGCCGAACCAGACGCGCGAGACCGTCTATCTGCGTGAACTCATCGCCTCCCGGGATTTCGAAGGCAGCAAGGCGAAGCTCGCCATGGCGCTCGGCAAAACGATCGGCGGCGAAGCCGTGATCGCCGATCTCGCCAAGATGCCGCATCTGCTCGTCGCCGGCACCACCGGTTCCGGCAAGTCGGTCGCCATCAACACGATGATCCTGTCGCTGCTCTACCGCATGACGCCGGAACAGTGCCGGCTGATCATGATCGACCCGAAGATGCTGGAACTCTCCGTCTATGACGGCATCCCGCACCTGCTTTCGCCTGTCGTCACTGATCCGAAGAAGGCCGTCGTCGCGCTCAAATGGACCGTGCGCGAGATGGAAGAGCGCTACAAGAAGATGTCGAAGATCGGCGTGCGCAACATCGATGGCTTCAACACCCGCGTCGAGCAGGCGCTGTCGAAGGGCGAGGCGATCTCGCGCACGGTGCAGACCGGATTCGACCGCCATACCGGCGAAGCGATGTACGAGACCGAGGAATTCGATCTGCGGCCGATGCCCTATATCGTCGTGATCATCGACGAAATGGCCGACCTGATGATGGTCGCCGGCAAGGATATCGAAGGCGCCGTCCAGCGTCTGGCGCAGATGGCGCGTGCGGCCGGCATCCACGTGATCATGGCGACACAGCGTCCGTCGGTCGACGTCATCACCGGCACGATCAAGGCGAACTTCCCGACCCGCATCTCCTTCCAGGTGACCTCGAAGATCGACAGCCGCACCATTCTCGGCGAACAGGGCGCCGAGCAACTGCTCGGCATGGGCGACATGCTCTACATGGCGGGTGGCGGGCGTATCCAGCGCGTGCACGGCCCGTTCGTTTCTGATGTCGAGGTGGAAGAGATCGTCTCCTACCTGAAGACCCAGGGCTCGCCGCAATATCTCGACGCGATTACCGCCGATGACGATGAAGACGGCGATTACGGCGGTGGTGGAGGCGGTCCGGCCGGCACGTCCAATCTTTCCGAATCGGAAGATCCCTACGATCAGGCGGTCGCCATCGTGCTGCGCGACGGCAAGGCGTCGACCTCCTACGTGCAGCGCCGGCTGGGTATCGGCTACAACCGTGCCGCCTCGCTCGTCGAGCGCATGGAGAAGGAGGGTATCATCGGACCAGCCAACCACGCCGGCAAACGCGAAATTTTGGTTCCGACCGAAGGCGACATCCTCGACCGCTGACATAACAGGCATATATTTCCAATACAGCCGCTTTTGCGGAAACCTGATAGCATCGAAGCCGTTACCTCTCGCAGGCCGATCGCAACGCCTTGAAGACGCCGCCTTTCGGCAGCATGCAGATCGCATAAAGGAGATTTAGATGAGTCACTCCGATACCTTCCTCTCCGGCCTGACGGTAACGCGCCGCGACCTTCTCGGCGCCTTTGTCGTCGCTGCGATAGCGAGCGCCATTCCCCTTGGCGCTTATGCGCAGGCGGCCGCTCCCGCCTCCGGCACGGCGCAGGCGATCGCCGATCATTTTTCCGGCGTTACGACGATGCAGGGCGAATTCGTGCAGTTCGGCCCGCGCGGCGAACAGACCGGCGGCAAGTTCTTCATCCAGCGCCCCGGCAAGCTGCGCTTCAACTATGACGATCCGTCGCCGATGCGGGTGATCGCCGACGGCAAGAACGTCGCCATCGGCAATATGAAGCTCAAAACCTGGGATCTCTATCCGCTCTCCAAGACCCCGCTCAGCCTGCTCCTGGCGCAGCGCATAGATCTGTCGGCCGGCATGGTGAAGGGCGTGAAGGAAGAGTCTGACCTGACGACGATCGCACTCGGCAACAATACGGTGTTCGGAAACTCGACCATTACCATGATGTTCGACCCGAAGACCTACGATCTGCGGCAGTGGACGATCACCGACAATCAGGGCAAGGACACCTCGGTGATGATCTTCAATGTCAAAACCGGCATGCAGTTCGAGGATCGCGTCTTCCGTGTGCCCTATGAGACCATTCCAGGCACGCCTCAGTCGCGCGATTGAACCTTTTCGGTTGATCGGCCGCTCCTTTTACAAGCGGCCGGTTCCCTCGCGTCCGCCTTTGTTTTAAAGCCCTTTCATGAAAGCGTGAAGGGGTATGGGCATGGGTTTTTCGATCACCACGTGGAACATCAATTCGGTGCGGCTGCGCATGCCCATCGTCGAGCAGCTCGTTCTCAAGCACAGGCCCGATATCCTCTGCCTGCAGGAAACCAAGGTGACGAACGACCTGTTTCCCGCGGCACCACTCAGGGCGATGGGCTACAATCACATCATCATCCATGGCCAGAAGGGCTATCACGGCGTGGCGATCGCCTCGCGCATTCCGCTAACCGAGGATCACCGGCAGGATTATTGCGGTGTCGGCGATGCGCGCCACATCTCGGCGATCTTCGAGCACGGCAATCGCCGCGTTCGGCTGCATAATTTCTATGTCCCGGCCGGCGGCGACGAGCCGGATCGCACGATCAATCCGAAATTCGGCCACAAGCTCGATTTCATCGAGGAGATGAAGCTGCTGAAAGCCAATGGCGAGGCCGACACCTCAGCCATCCTCGTCGGTGACCTCAATATCGCGCCGCTGGAGCACGATGTCTGGTCGCACAAGCAGCTTCTGAAGATCGTCAGCCATACGCCCGTCGAAACCGACGGACTGCTCGAGGTGATGAAACGCGGCGCCTGGCTCGATCTGATGCGCCAGCATGTGCCTGAAAGCGAGAAGCTCTACACCTGGTGGAGCTATCGCGCCAAGGACTGGGAGGCCGCCGATCGCGGCCGTCGTCTCGACCATATCTGGTCGTCGTCGGATCTCGGGCCGCATCTCAAGCGGATAGAAATCCTGAAGGAGGCGCGCGGCTGGGATCGTCCCTCCGACCACGTGCCGGTGACGGCGCATTTCGATTTCTAAGCGGTGCAGCTTCGTGGAAGCGCAGGGATTCTTATCGCTAACAGGGATCAGCTGAAGCGGTAGAACTGGCTTGCGGCCTTTGCCGCAAGCTCGGCGAGATTGTCGCGAATGCGGTTCTCGATCAGCCGGGCTGCGTCCGGATATTCTTCGATCAGCCGGTGGAAGAGGGCGCGGGTGATGCGGATGATGCTGGTATCCTCGCGCGCTACCGCGGTGAATTTGCGCTCCACCAGCGTCACCAGCGCCAGCTCGGAAACCAGGGTACCGGGGCCAGCGATTCCCTCTGTCCTCTGCATGCCGTCACTGCTCGTCGCGCTCAGCTCCAGGCTGCCGCTGAGGATGACATAGGCGCTCTCGGCGGGCGAGCCCTGGCGAAACAGCATCTGGCCGGCAGCGATCATGCGCCGGTCGGCGCCGAAGGCGATCAACCGCAGCTGATCCTCGCTCATGTCCTTGAACAGAGGAAGCTGCGCGAGCATGTGGATGTCGTCGGTCAGCGCCATGCGGGCTTTTCGCCTTAGAGCAATTCCAGCAAAACCGCGTCGCGGTTCTGCGTCCGAAATTGAGTGAAAACAAAGAGATAGAGCATTCCCGCGATTCGGAGGAAAACGGAACTGCTCTAGGGTATGATCTTGTAGCCGCCGTTTTCCGTGACGAGGATTTCGGCATTGGAGGGATCGCGCTCGATCTTCTGGCGCAGGCGATAGACGTGGGTTTCCAGCGTATGCGTCGTCACCCCGGAATTATAGCCCCAGACCTCTTCGAGTAGTACGTCGCGGGTAACGACCTTCTGTTCGGCGCGGTAGAGATAGCGGATGATTGCCGCTTCCTTTTCCGTCAGCCGGATCTTCTGGCCGTTATCGGTGGTCAGAAGCTTCTGGCTCGGCTTGAAAAGGTAGGGGCCGACGGTGAAGGTCGCGTCCTCGCTCTGCTCATGCTGGCGCAGCTGCACGCGGATGCGGGCGAGCAGCACGGCGAAGCGGAAAGGCTTGGTGACATAGTCGTTGGCGCCGGCTTCGAGGCCGAGGATCGTATCCGAGTCGGTATCGTGGCCGGTCAGCATGATGATCGGCGCCTTGAAACCGCCCTTGCGCAGCAGCTTCACTGCCTCGCGGCCGTCCATATCGGGCAGGCCGACATCCATGATCAGCAGGTCGATCGGCGTCGCACGGGCGGTCGCGACACCTTTGCCGGCGTTGGCTTCCTGCAGAACCGTGAATTCCTCATACAGCGACAATTGCTCCGTCAGCGTCTGTCGAAGGTCATCGTCGTCATCCACCAGAAGAATGGTGCGTGCGGTCATGCCGTTTGCGTCCTCGTGTTAAGTCCCCTAGTCCTACGCCAAATTCCTGGTTTGGCAAGGATCGGGCAGCGGGCTGTTGCCGGGTCGGTTTCGATATGATTTCAATCGAAGCCCCAGACAAGGCACGACATGCGAGAAAAATGGAAAAAGCAAGGCAGAGGCGGGGGATAAAGCGGCCGACGATCGTGGTGCGTCCTGCGCCGGGGCGCAAGAGCCGGGCGATCGTCCGGCTCGGCGCCATCACCGTGCCTGCTGCGATCGGCCGCTCCGGCCGCACCGTGATGAAACGAGAGGGCGACGGCGCCACGCCGATCGCTTCGATGAAGCTGATATCAGGCTTCCGGCGCGGCGAGCGGAACGGCCGGCTCGTCACTCCACTTTCCATCCGCCGCATCCGCCCCGACATGCTCTGGTGCGATCAGTCTGACAGTGCCAGCTACAACCGCCTCGTCAGGGCGCCGTTCAGTGCAAGTCACGAGGAAATGCGGCGCAGCGACGGGCTCTACGATATCTGCCTGGTGATGGACTGGAACATCTCCTCGCGTGCGCGCAATCGCGGCTCGGCGATCTTCTTCCATCTCATCAGGCCGGGCTACGAGCCGACGGCGGGCTGCGTGGCGGTGAGCCTGCGCGACATGCGCCGACTGCTGCCTTACCTTCGGAAGGGAACGATTGTCCGCATCGTCTGATTGTCTTCCGGATGCGGTCACCTATATGCTTGCGGTGACCGAACGCTCCGGCTGAAATGCGTTCTGGGACGCCCCGTAGGTGCGGGCGCAATTCATGCCTCGTCCAATTCTTCAAACTCCCGGAGATATATTGTGACCGCTCAACCCATCATCACTTTCCATGACGGACATTCCATTCCGCAAGTCGGCCTCGGCGTCTGGCAGACGCCGCAGGACATTGCCGCTCCCACCGTGCGCACGGCAATCGCCGCCGGCTATCGTCATATCGATACGGCTTCCGGTTACGACAACGAAGAGGGCGTCGGCGAAGGCATCCGCTCTGCCGGCCTCGACCGCAAGGATATCTTCGTCACCACCAAGCTCAGGAACGACGACCAGGGCTACGACAATGCGCTGCGGGCCTTCGACGGCAGCCTGAAGAAGCTCGGTTCCGCATATGTCGACCTCTACCTCATTCACTGGCCGTCGCCGCATCGCGGCCTTTATACGGAGACCTGGAAGGCTTTCGCCCGCATCCGGGAAGAGGGCCGTGCCCGCTCGATCGGCGTGTCGAATTTCAATCCTGAACATCTCGAGCGCATCATCGGCGAAACCGGCGTCGTTCCCGTCATCAACCAGATCGAGCTGCATCCCGATTTCCAGCAGAAGGCGGCGCAGGAGGTTCACAAGAAGCTTGGTATCGTCACCGAATCCTGGAGCCCGCTCGGCCAGGGCAAGTTCATCTCGAACGCCGATATCGGCGAGATCGCCAAAAAACATCAGAAGACGCCGGCTCAGGTCATCATTCGCTGGCACATCGACACCGGCCTCGTCGTTATCCCAAAATCGGTGACGCCGTCGCGTATCGAGGAGAATTTCCAGGTGTTCGACTTCAAGCTCGATGCCGACGATATGGCCGCGATCGCCAGGCTCGACAGCGCCGGTGCCCGCATGGGGCCGGATCCGATGACGGCAACCTTCTGATCGTCGTCTCGATTATCGCCAGGCAAGGGTCGTCCCGCAAAAGACCGCATGCGGTAGCTGTTTTATAAGGCGACCGAGGCAGGGCGGCATAAAATGTGAAGCCCACCGATGCGCAGCGGCATCGGTGGGCTTTTTGATCGTCATCCGTTTTGACGGATCAGTTCCACTCGCGGATATCGACGAAGTGACCGGCGATCGCGGCTGCGGCGGCCATCGCCGGCGAGACGAGGTGCGTGCGGCCCTTGAAGCCCTGGCGGCCTTCGAAGTTGCGGTTCGAGGTCGAAGCGCAGCGTTCGCCCGGCTTTAGGCGGTCGTCGTTCATCGCAAGACACATGGAGCAGCCCGGCTCGCGCCAGTCGAAACCGGCGGCCTTGAAGATCTTGTCGAGGCCTTCGGCTTCCGCCTGTTCCTTGACGAGGCCGGAACCCGGCACGATCATCGCATCGACGGTTGGGGCAACCGTCTTGCCTTCGACGACCTTGGCGACTTCGCGCAGATCCTCGATGCGGCCGTTGGTGCAGGAGCCGATGAAGACGCGGTCGAGCGTGATGTCGGTCATCTTCGTGCCCGGCTTCAGGCCCATATAGTCGAGCGCGCGCCACTTGGAGGTGCGCTTGGTTTCGTCCGGAATGTCATCCGGGTTCGGAACGATGCCCTGGACGGAGATGACATCCTCAGGCGACGAGCCCCAGGAAACGATCGGCGGCAGGCTGGCGGCGTCGAGCACGACGACGCGGTCGTAATGAGCGCCCTCGTCGGTCTGCAGGGTCTTCCAGTAGGCGATCGCCTGTTCCAGCGCCTCGCCCTTCGGCGCGCGTGGCTTGCCTTTGATATATTCGAAGGTCTTTTCGTCAGGGGCGATCAGGCCGGCGCGGGCGCCGCCCTCGATCGTCATGTTGCAGATGGTCATGCGGCCTTCCATCGACAGCGCGCGGATTGCTTCGCCGGCAAATTCGATGACGTGGCCGGTGCCGCCGGCCGTGCCGATCTCGCCGATGATGGCAAGGATGATGTCCTTGGCGGTGACATGCGGCGGAAGCACGCCGTCGACCCGCACCAGCATGTTCTTTGCCTTCTTCTGGATCAGCGTCTGGGTCGCCAGCACATGCTCGACCTCGGAGGTGCCGATGCCGTGCGCCAGCGCGCCGAAGGCGCCGTGCGTCGAGGTGTGGCTGTCGCCGCAGACGATGGTCATGCCGGGCAGGGTGAAGCCCTGTTCCGGACCGACGATGTGGACGATGCCCTGGCGCTTGTCGCTTGCCGAATAATATTCGACGCCGAATTCGGCGGCATTGGTCGCCAGCGCTTCCACCTGGATTCGGCTTTCCTCGTTCTTGATGCCGAGATGGCGATCAGGCGAGGTCGGAACGTTATGGTCGACGACGGCGAGCGTCTTTTCCGGCGCGCGAACCTTGCGGCCGGTCATGCGCAGGCCTTCGAACGCCTGCGGCGAGGTCACTTCGTGGACCAGGTGGCGGTCGATGTAGAGAAGACAGGTGCCGTCTGCCTGTTCGTCGACCAGATGATCGTCCCAGATCTTGTCGTAGAGGGTACGCGGTGCGCTCATGGCGTTAAGTCCGTTTTTTGGAAGCTTTGGAAAATCGAGACATGGCGGATCAGGCTCCGCCGGCCGTCATTCGATCAACGAAGTCGGCTGTTGGGCGCGCCGGACACGCACGCAAAAAACCGCGCCGGCAGGCGATAATGATCCTGCAGCACGAAAATATGCGCGCCAATGCATCTGAACTTGGATTCCATGGCCTGCATATAGCGATTTTTCGCGGCGGCTTCAATTTGAATCATCAGCAGACGCTCTCCGGCCTCTCAGCGGCGCGGCGGCTATTGATCGCTTACCGCGACTTCATCCACTTCTCCGTCCGCCGCAGCGCCAGCGACAGGCCGATCGTCAGGATCAGATAGATATAGGTGACGATCGAATAGGTCTCGAAGAAGCGGAAAGAGCCGGCGGCATAGACCTTACCCATCTGGGTGATGTCGGCGACGCCGAGCACGGAGACGAGCGAACTGTCCTTCACCATCGAGACGAAATCGTTGGAGAGCGGCGGGAAGATCACCCGGATCGCCTGCGGGAAGACGACGGAGCGGAAGCGCCGGTAGCGCGACAGGCCGAGCGCCTTGGCCGCCTCGATCTGACCGAGATCGACTGACTGGAAACCGGCCCGGAAGATTTCGGCGATGAAGGAGGAATAACCGATCGTCAGCGCGATGATCGCCCGCCACATCAGCGACAGGTCGCGCACCAGGATGGGCTCGGCCATGCCTGAAATCACCAGCGGCGAAATCAGGAAATTATAGGCTACGACCAGAGCCGGCGCGCCGACGAAGGCGACGTAGAACAGCAGCACGAGGATCGGTATGCCGCGGATGATCTCGATGTAGAACCGCGCAATCTGACGCAACACCTGACTGTCGGCCATGCCGAGCAGGCAGATGCCGAGGCCGAGCACGGTGGCGAGCACGAAGGCGACCAGCGTGACGAAGACGGTGACGCCGACACCGTTGACGACGGTGCGGAAGACCTGGGCATAGATATCGTTGGCGACGATGACGGCGGCAAGGACGATGCCGATCGTGAGGAGGGCGACCAGCCACCAGGGATAGTCGTCCTTGACGTGTCTGTCGGGAGATGGTCGCGACGCCATCAGCGGCTGCTCGGCGTCATTCGCCCATCTTGTAGTCGAGGAACCACTTCTTGTTCAGCCCATCGAGCGTGCCGTCGGCCTTGAGTGCGGCGATGGCGGCGTTGACAGGGGCGACGAGGTCGGACCCTTTCGGGAAGATGAAGCCGAAATCTTCGGTGCCGAGCGGCTCGCCGATCAGCTTCAAGGCGCCGTTCGAGGCGTCGACATAGCCCTTGCCGGCGGTGCCGTCGGTCAGCACGACGTCGACGTCGCCGGCCTTCAGGGCCTGGACGGTGGCGCCGAAGGTTTCGAAGAGCTTGATGCGCGGGTTCTGCTCGTTGCCATCAAGCACTTCATAGACGGCGGTGTAGAAGGGCGTGGTGCCGGGCTGTGCGCCGACCAGGCCATCCTTGAATTCGCCGAAGGACTTGGCATCGGTGAAGCGCTTCTCATCGCCGCGCACCAGCATGAACTGCTGCGAGCGCATATAGGGATCGGAGAAGTCCACCTTCTGCTTGCGGTCTTCCTTGATGGTGATGCCGGTCATGCCGATGTTGTACTGGCCGTCGGACACCGCCTGGATCATCGCGTCCCAGCTGATGTTCTGGTATTCGACCTTGAAATTAAGCCGCTTGGCGATCTCGTTCATCGCATCATATTCCCAGCCGATCGCCTTGCCGGATTTCGGATCGACGAATTGCAGCGGCGGATAGGCATTCTCGGTGACGACGACGACGCTCTTACCGCCGAGATCGGGCAGCTCGGCGGCTAATGCGGCGAGGGGTGCGAGAGCAAGGGCGGCGAAGCTCGCAAGAACGGTACGACGAAACAACATTGAACGGTCCCCCAAATTGAACGGCAAAAACTGTCACGGAAGATAGGTCTGAGGCAAGGCCGCCGGCTGCGCACCGAAGCAAAAAATAGAAAAGGCGACCCGAAGGCCGCCTTTCCAAGCAAAGAATTTTGCGTAGCGCAGATCTTATTCTGCGGCCGGTTCCGCTGCAGCGGCGGCTGCTTCTGCGGCGGCCTTTTCGGCAGCGGCCTTGGCTTCCGCAGCTTCGGCTGCTGCCTTCTCGGCGGCGAGCGCCTGAGCTGCTGCAACCTTTTCAGCTTCGATACGTGCCTTTTCCTCGGCAATGGCGGCGCGCTCGGCGTCGTTGAGCTTGCGGGCGCGGACGCCGGTGTCTTCAACGATACGGGCAGACTTGCCGCGACGGTCGCGCAGGTAATAGAGCTTGGCGCGACGGACCTTACCGCGGCGAACGACGTCGACGCTTTCGATCATCGGCGAGTAGACCGGGAATACGCGCTCGACGCCTTCGCCGTAGGAGATCTTGCGGACCGTGAAGTTTTCCTGCAGGCCGCCGCCGGAGCGGGCGATGCAGACGCCTTCATAGGCCTGAACGCGGGTACGGGTGCCTTCCGTGACCTTGACGTTGACGCGGACGGTGTCGCCGGGGGAAAATTCGGGAAGCGTGCGCTTGGCTTCGATCTTGGCGGCCTGTTCGGCCTCAAGCTGCTGAATGATGTTCATCGTCTTAACCTTTGGTTCTTCTGAAACAGCCAGAGCGCTCGACACTGATCCCTTGGAACTGGCCTCAGGACTTTGCCCGTCAAGGGCGGGAGCGGATTCGCCATTCTTTGTTTGCTGGCAGACGGGGATAAACCCCATTTCCGCGTGCGCCAATACACGAAAGGCCAGGGCTTGTCATCCCTTGGACGGCATTTTTGTGAAAAGGGCTGCGAAATCAGCCGTTTTTCTCACTTTATAGCGCAGCCGCGTGTTTTCAGACGCGCAAAGGACGCTGTAGCATTTTGAATCTACGCATCGTGCTTTCCGAAATTCGATCCCGATTTTCCGGGCGATGCGCCGGCCTTTTCCAGCAGATCCGGCCGCCGCTCCTGCGTCAGCCGCACCGCTTCCTGATGCCGCCATTTCTCGATCGCGCCGTGGTTGCCCGAGGTGAGGATCGCGGGGATTTCCCGGCCTTCCCACTCCTGCGGCCGGGTATAATGCGGATGTTCCAGCAGTCCGCCTTCAAAGCTTTCGTGCAGGCCGGAAAGATCGTTGCCCATGACGCCGGGCAGGATGCGGATGATGGCATCGAGCACGATCAGCGCCGCCGGCTCGCCGCCTGACAGCACGTAGTCGCCGATCGAGACCTCTTCCAGTCCGCGCGCCTCGATCACCCGCTGGTCGACGCCCTCGAAGCGGCCGCAGACGATGATGACGCCGTCGCCCGCCGCGAGCGCGCGCACACGCTCCTGCGTCAGCGGCTTGCCGCGCGGGCTCATCAGCAGGCGCGGGCGGGTATCGTTTTCTGAGGCGCTGTCGATCGCGCGGGCGAGAATGTCTGGTTTCAGCACCATGCCGGCGCCGCCGCCTGCCGGGGTGTCGTCGACGGTGCGGTGTCTGTCGGTGGCGAAGTCGCGAATCTGCACCGTGTCCAGCGACCATTGCCCCCGCTCCATCGCCTTGCCGGCGAGCGAGAAGCCCAGATGCCCCGGAAACATTTCCGGATAAAGTGTCAGCACGCTCGCCCGGAAAGCCATTACTTCTTCTTTTTCGGCTTGTCGGGAGTGAATTTCGAAAGCTCTTCGGGATCGTCGACCAGCCCCGCCGCCAGCGGATCGATCAGCAGCGTGCCGGCCTCCAGGTCGATCTCCAGCACCGAGGCTTCGGAGAAGGGGATCAGCACCGGGCGCTTGCCCGGACCTTTGAGCTCGAGCAGGTCGCCAGCGCCGAAATCGAAGACGCCGGTAACCGTGCCATAGCTGACACCCTTGTCGTCGCGCGCCTCGAGCCCTTCGAGATCGGCATAGTAGAACTCGTCGTCCTCCAGCTCCTCGTCCGGCAGGTTGTCCCGCTCGATATAGAGTTCAAGCCCGTTCAGGGCCTCGGCGGCATTGCGGTCGTTGACGCCGCGGAAACGGACGACGACGACATTCTTCATCTCGCGGATTTCGAGGACTTCGAAGCTGCGGCCGTCCATGCTGTGCAGATGGCCGTAGTCGCCAAGCGCGCCGGGATCGGCCGTATAGGCCTTGGCGCGCACCTCGCCCCGGAGGCCTTGCGCGCCACCGATCGTCGCCATCAGAACGGGGTTTTCAAGCTTTGTCATGGGTTCCTTCATGTGAAGCCGAAAGACAGGTTTCTCATAAACGAAGTGCGTGCGATTGGAAACGAAAACGGGCGGCATGTCGCCATGCCGCCCGCTCGAAGGGAATGTCGCGATTATTCCGCGGCGTCTGCTGCAGCAGCGGCGGCGTCGGCGACCTTCTGAGCCTTTTCGGCGGTGCGTTCCTGGGCGCGCTTGCCGGGCTTTGCCTTGACCGGGTTGTTCTTGGCTTCGCGCTTGGCAACGCCTGCCTCGTCGAGGAAGCGCAGAACGCGGTCGGTCGGCTGGGCGCCGTGTTCGATCCAGTGCTTGATGCGCTCGGCGTTCAGCTGAACGCGCTTCTCATCACCCTTGGCAAGCATCGGGTTCCAGGAACCGAGGTTTTCGAGGAAGCGGCCGTCACGCGGGCTGCGCGCATCGGCGAGAACGACGTGGTAGTACGGGCGCTTCTTGGAACCACCGCGGGCGAGACGAATTTTCAGTGCCATGTTGTTTACTCCTTGGGCTTTTCTTGACCGCTTTCTTGAGCGGTACGGTTATCGGGCTGCAGCGCTCTGTTCAGCGTGATCCGCAGCGATCTGCTCATGATGCCGGATGACTTCCTTGATGACGAAGTTCAGGAACTTCTCGGCGAAATCCGGGTCCAGATTGGCGGCTTTCGCCAGCTGGCGAAGGCGTTCGATCTGGTATTCCTCGCGCGCCGGGTCGGCCGGCGGCAAATTGTATTTGGCCTTCAGCACGCCGACCTCTTTGGTGCAGCGGAAGCGTTCGGCCAGCATGTGCACGAGAGCGGCATCGATATTGTCGATCGACTGACGATAGCTCGCGAGCTGGGCTTTGACGTCTGGATCAATCATGGGGCAAGCGATCCTTTCACTTCTTCTTCGGCAATCCGGGCAATCCCGGGAAACCACCGCCAAGGCCCGGCAGCTTGGCACCGCCGAGGCCCGACAAACCACCCGGCAGACCGCCGAGACCGGGCATGCCCCCACCCGGTTTTCCAAGCCCCGCCGCTTCCGCCTGCTTCTGCAAGGCCTCGAGCTGCCGGGGATCGATATTCGAAAGATCGGGCATGCCGCCACCCATGCCGCCGCCGAGCCCCATCTTGCCGGCTAGGCCGCCCATCATCTGCTTCATCATGCCGCCTTTGCCCTTGCCGCCCATCATCTTCATCATGTCCGCCATCTGGCGGTGCATCTTCAGAAGCTTGTTGATGGCGGCGGCATCGGTGCCGGAACCGGCGGCGATGCGCTTCTTGCGCGAATGCTTGAGCAGGTCGGGATTGGTGCGCTCGGCCTTGGTCATCGACTGGATGATGGCGATCTGTCGGCCGAAAAGCTTGTCGTCGAGGCCGGCTGCGGCCATCTTGTCCTTCATGCCGGCCATGCCGGGCATCATGCCCATGATACCGCCCATGCCGCCCATCTTCTGCATCTGGCGCAGCTGGTCGGCGAGATCGTCGAGGTCGAACTTGCCCTTGGCCATCTTGGCGGCCATGGCGGCCGCCTTCTCGGCGTCGATGTTTTCGGACGCACGCTCGACGAGCGAGACGATGTCGCCCATGCCGAGGATGCGGTCGGCGATGCGGCGTGGATGGAACTCCTCCAGCTCGCTCATTTTCTCGCCGACGCCGATCAGCTTGATCGGCTTGCCGGTGACGGCGCGCATCGAAAGGGCGGCACCGCCGCGGCCATCGCCGTCCATGCGGGTCAGCACCAGACCGGTGATGCCGACGCGTTCGTCGAAACTGCGGGCGAGATTGACAGCGTCCTGGCCGGTGAGGCTGTCGGCGACCAGCAGGATTTCATGCGGGTTCGACCGCTTCTTGATGTCGGCCATCTCGACCATCAAGGGCTCGTCGATATGCGTGCGGCCGGCGGTGTCGAGGATGACGACGTCATGGCCGCCGAGCTTGGCCGCCTGCACGGCGCGGGCGGCGATATCGGTCGGCGACTGGCCTGATATAACAGGCAGCGTGTCGATATTGGCCTGCGCGCCGAGCTGGCGAAGCTGCTCCTGGGCTGCCGGACGGCGCGTGTCGAGCGACGCCATCAGCACCTTCTTCTTCTCGCGCGTCGACAGGCGATGGGCGATCTTCGCCGACGTCGTCGTCTTGCCGGAGCCCTGCAGGCCGACCATCATGATGACGACAGGGGCAGCGGCATGAAGGTCGACGCCAACGCCTTCGCCGCCCAGCATCTCGATCAGTTCGTCATGCACGATCTTGACGACCATCTGGCCGGGCTTGATCGACTTCAGGATCTCGGCACCGACGGCCTTCTCACGCACGCGGTCGGTGAAGGAACGCACGACGTCGAGCGCGACATCGGCCTCCAGCAACGCACGGCGAACCTCGCGCAGCGCTGCGGAAACATCGGCTTCCGAAAGCGCGCCACGGCCTGTCAGTCCATTCAGAATGGATCCAAGACGGTCCTGGAGGTTTTCAAACATCGGCTCTTCCTTGATACGTTTCGGGCAGGTTGGGATATGCCCGGAAACGTCGTGCTTTTCCTTGACGAAAACAAGACGCAAAGCCAAAAAGCACCCGAGGGCGCGTCGCGCTGTCGGGTGTTGACCTCCGGGATCTCTAAGTCCCGGTCGGCGGCTCGGAGTCGTGTGGCTCGTCGCGGATTGGGCGCGATAAACAGGAAAGCCGCGCGAAAGTCAAGGCGATGCGGACAAATGACCGCATGACCGACTTCTCGGAAGCCGTTTGACGAGAGGGCGGCAGTGTTTCATCCAATGGTTGCAGCGAAAGTACATACTCAAACAAAGTGATGTATTGGCTTGCGCAATCCGCCAGCGTTTCAGGTTTTGCCGATATATATTGCTACCCCGGCGGCCGAATTCGCTGTCAATGCCAGTTGCAAATTATTCTGCTTATGATTCTACTTTCTACTTAAGTGCGTCCTGTAAAATGATTCGTGAATATCCTTGATGCCGAATGAATCGGCGGAGATATCGAATGCTAAATGCTGATATTGAGAGCTGGGCGCTGGCGCGGGCCCATCATATTGTCCTGAACGAAGGCCTGAATCTTGCGAAGGCGGCACAGGATCTGGATCGCAAGCGGTCCCGTTCGCTGGTCTACGAGCTGAGAAAGGTCATCACCGCAGCTATTGTCGAAGCCCATGCTGCGTCCTTCGATCCCGACGGTGCGCAGCGGTAAAAGCCGAACCGCTGCCTCGACGGGTCAGCGGGCCGCAACGCCTGCCCGGCACTCACCCACTGGTAATTCCTTCGCATTTCCGCCATATACACCGGAAAGACAGACGGAATGATACCCATGAGCGCAACGGTCGAATTTGTGAGGATGAACGGGCTTGGCAACAAGATCCTGGTCGTCGACATGCGCGGCCGGCCGGACAAGGTGACGCCGGCGGCGGCGGTCGCGCTCAATGCCGATCCGCAGACTGAATTCGATCAGATCATGGCGGTCCATGATCCGAAGGCCCAAGGCACCGATGCCTTCATCGATATCCTGAATTCCGATGGCTCGAAGGCGCAGGCCTGCGGCAACGGCACGCGCTGCGTGGTGCAGGCGCTTGCCGCCGAGACCGGCAGGAAGGTCTTTACCTTCCAGACGGTCGCCGGCATCCTCAACGCCGTCGAGCACGAGGACGGGACGATCTCGGTCGATATGGGCCGGCCGGTGTTCGATTGGGACAGGATTCCGCTGGCGGAAGAATTCCACGACACCAGCCGCATCGAGTTGCAGATCGGCCCGATCGACAAGCCGGTGCTGCATTCGCCCTCAGTGGTGTCGATGGGCAATCCGCATGCGATCTTCTGGGTGGACAGGGATGTGATGTCCTATGATCTCGCCCGCTTCGGACCGCTGCTCGAAAACCATCCGATGTTTCCCGAGCGCGCCAATATCACGCTGGCGCAAGTGACGTCACCGACATCGGTGACGACGCGCACCTGGGAGCGCGGCGCGGGACTGACGCTTGCCTGCGGTTCGGCTGCCTGTTCTGCTGCCGTCAGTGCTGCGCGCACCGGCCGCACCGGCCGCAAGGTGACGATCAATGTGGCAAGCGCCAAGCCGCCGGCCACGCTTTCCATCGAATGGCGCGAGCACGACGATCATGTCATCATGACCGGCCCGGCCGAATGGGAATGGTCGGGCAGGGTCGATCCTTCGACCGGTCTCTGGTCGCGCGATGGTACCCGAGAGGCGGAGGCGCAGTGAGCGGCATCGAGGTCATTACCTTCGGCTGCCGCCTCAACACATATGAATCCGAAGTGATGAAGGCGCAGGCTGAAAAGGCCGGGGTCAACAACGCCATCTTGGTCAACACCTGTGCCGTGACCGGCGAGGCCGTGCGCCAGGCCCGCCAGGCGATCCGCCGGGCACGGCGCGACAATCCGCATGCCCGCATCATCGTCACCGGCTGCGCCGCGCAGACGGAAAAGCAGACCTTCGCCGCGATGGCGGAGGTCGATGCTGTGCTCGGCAACGAGGAGAAGCTGACGAGCGCCTCCTATCGCAGCCTGCCGGATTTCGGCGTTTCGGCCGAAGAGAAGCTCCGGGTCAACGACATCATGAGCGTCGAGGCGACGGCGCCGCAGATGGTCAGGCACATCGACGGCCATGTGCGCGCCTTCATCCAGGTGCAGAATGGCTGCGACCATCGCTGCACTTTCTGCATCATTCCCTATGGCCGCGGCAATTCCCGCTCCGTACCGATGGGAGCCGTCGTCGACCAGGCCCGCAAGCTCGTCGACGGCGGTTATCGCGAGATCGTACTGACCGGCGTCGATGCCACCAGCTATGGCGGCGATCTGCCGGGCGCCCCGACGCTCGGGCTTCTGGCGAAGACGCTGCTGAAACAGATCCCCGATATCCACCGGCTCAGGCTTTCCTCGATCGACAGCATCGAGGCCGATGCCCACCTGATGGATCTCATCGCCGGAGAGCCACGTTTCATGCCGCATCTGCATCTGTCGCTGCAGCATGGCGACGACATGATCCTGAAGCGCATGAAGCGCCGGCATTTGCGCGCCGATGCGCTGCGTTTCATCGAGGATGCGCGCCGCCTCCGCCCCGAGATGAGCTTCGGCGCCGATATGATTGCCGGCTTTCCCACCGAAACCGAAGAGATGTTCGAGAATGCCGTGAGGCTGGCCGAAGAGGCTGGCATCGCTCATCTGCATGTCTTCCCCTACAGTCCGCGTCCCGGCACGCCGGCCGCCCGCATGCCGCAGCTCGACCGGTCGCTGGTCAAGGATCGCGCCGCAAGGCTGCGCGCCGCTGGACATATGCTGCATCAATCCCATCTCGATGGGATGATCGGAACCCGGCAATGGCTGCTTGTTGAAAACAACGGCCTGGCGCATACGGAGAACTTCACGCTGGTCGCGGCCCCCGGCCTTCGTCCCGGCGAACTTGTGCCGGTCACGATCACCGGCCACAATGGCAAACATCTCGACATGCAATTGACGGCTGCAGCAGCGGCCTGACTTTCACGGAATCCCCATGGCGCTCAGTTTCATCAAAAAGGTCTTCACCTTCGGCAAGCCGGCTGAAGAACCTGTGCCTGCGGCCGTGGAAAGGGAGCTGGAGCCGCGTTCGCGCGACGAAGATCTGCCGGTTGCCGACGATCCGGTGCTGGCCGAGGAAATGGATACGGCCGGCGGGCCGGCTGCCGATATTGACGACGGCGGAGTCGAAGCACCGGTTGCTGACGATGATGTCGAATCCGCAATCCTGCCCGCCGCCGACCAGTTGAGCGACATGAGTGTTGTGCCGCTCTCATTGCTGGAAGCCGAGGCGGCAGCGGAGGTGGAGGCTGAAAGCCAGACGGTCGCCGAACCCGTTACGGAAAGACCCGCTTCTGTCCCTCTGGAACATCTCCCCGACGAGGCGGGAGGTCCTCTGGAGACCGGAGCGCTAGAACAGCCGACTGACCTCGAAGAGATCGTTGAAAAGCTTCCGGAAGAGATTCCGACTGAGGATGATGCGGGGTTGGATTCGCCCTCCCAGCCAATCTCCCCACCTGTGGGGGAGATGCCCGGCAGGGCAGAGGGGGGTATCGCACCCGGCGAGCCCTCCGAAACGACCGCAGCAGAACCGGAGACCGGCTCTCCCATCCTCCCCAGGGGCTTTGCCACCGGCCCGAAGGTCGTCGAGCCGGCGCCGCTTGTTTTGCAGCCGAAACTCAGCTGGTTCCAGCGTCTGCGCAACGGCCTTGCACGCACCTCTTCGCAACTGACCGGCCAGATCACTGCGCTCTTCACCAAGCGCAAGCTCGATGACGAGACGCTGCAGGATCTCGAAGACCTGCTGATCCAGGCCGATCTCGGCGTCGAGACCGCCATGCGCGTCACCGACACGCTTTCTTCCGAGCGCTATGGCAAGGATGTCACCGGCGAGGATGTCAGCCGGATCATGGCGTCGGAAATCGCCAAGGTGCTGAAGCCGGTCGCCAAGCCGCTGCAGCTCGACCTCTCGCACAAGCCGCATGTCATCCTCGTCGTCGGCGTCAACGGCACCGGCAAGACGACGACGATCGGCAAGCTTGCGGCAAAGCTTTCCGGCGCCGGGTTGAAGGTGATGCTGGCTGCCGGCGATACGTTCCGGGCAGCGGCAATCGAGCAGCTGAAAATCTGGGCCGATCGGACAAATTCCGAATTCATCGGCACCAAGCTCGGCGCCGATGCCGCCGGCCTTGCCTATGATGCCTTCGAACAGGCAAAGGCGAAAAAATGCGACGTGCTGATCGTCGATACCGCCGGCCGCCTGCAGAACAAGGCAGAGCTGATGGCCGAGCTTGAGAAGATCGTGCGCGTGCTCGGAAAACTCGATCCCGACGCGCCGCATACCGTGCTGCAGACGCTCGATGCCACGACGGGGCAGAATGCGCTGAGCCAGGTCGAGATCTTCCGCAACGTCGCCGGCGTCAATGGGCTGATCATGACCAAGCTCGACGGCACGGCGCGTGGCGGCATTCTCGTCGCCATCTCCGCCAAGCACAAGCTGCCGGTCTATTTCATCGGTGTCGGCGAGGGCGTCGAGGACCTGGAGCCGTTCGAGGCCGAGGATTTTGCCCATGCCATTGCCGGACTTGGACAATGATGCCACAGATATGCCGCCGAAAGCCTGCAGGGCACGGCCGGAAACAGTTTCCAGGAAAACAGGTTTAAGAACGCATGAGCACCGAGAGCGATATCACCCCGTCTGCTGCCGACCGGCATCACCCGCTGCTGAAACTGGCGCTGGAACTCGGGCCGCTGATGATCTTCTTCTTCGCCAATCTGCGCGGCCAGTGGCTGGTGGAGAAATTTCCTGGTCTTTCCGAGCTGGGCGGGCCGCTGTTCGTCGCGACCGGCCTCTTCATGGCGGCGACGATCATCTCGTTGATCGTTTCGAAGATCGTGCTCGGCCATCTGCCGATCATGCCTTTTGTATCCGGGATCGTCGTCGTCATCTTCGGCTCGTTGTCGATCTGGCTGCAGAACGAGACCTTCATCAAGATGAAGCCGACGATCGTCAACGCGCTCTTCGGCGTGGCGCTGCTCGGCGGGCTGGCCTTCGGCAAGTCGTTGCTCGGCTATGTCTTCAACGCCGCCTTCCAGCTCGATGCCGAGGGCTGGCGCAAGCTCACCATCCGCTGGGGTATCTTCTTTCTCTTCCTTGCCGTGCTGAACGAAGTCGTCTGGCGCAATTTTTCCGACGGTACCTGGGTCGCCTTCAAGGTCTGGGGCACGATGCCGATCACCATTATCTTCACGCTGGCGCAGATGCCGCTGGTGCTGAAACATAGCGTCAACCTGGAAACGGAAGGCGAGAAGTGAGCGCTGTCGACGTAGAATCTCGCGTAAGACACCAGAACTTCTGGTTTGTCGCCTGCCTTGCGATCCTGGTCATTCAGATCGCCGCCGAATATATGATGGGCCGCGTGCCGATCTGCGCCTGCGGTTATGTGAAGCTGTGGGAGGGCGGGGTCAATACCAGTGGCAACTCGCAGCACCTGTCGGATTGGTACACGCCGTCACACATCATCCACGGCTTCCTGTTTTACGGCCTCGCGCATCTCATCCTGCGCGGCAAGCCGCTGGCGGCAAGGCTGCTGCTGGCGCTGGTGATTGAATCCGGCTGGGAACTGCTCGAAAACTCCCCTCTCATCATCGACCGTTACCGCACGGCGACGATCGCGCTCGATTATTACGGCGACAGCATCCTGAATTCGGCGATGGACACCGTCTTCATGTGCGTCGGCTTCTTCTTCGCGCGGCGCGCACCGGTGGCGCTCACGGTGGCGATCGCCATCTTCTTCGAGATTTTCACCGGCTACATAATCCGCGACAACCTGACGCTCAACGTTGTGATGCTGATCTGGCCGGTGGAGGCGATCAAGGTCTGGCAGGGTGGGGTGTAGGGCTTCTTTGTTCTAACAAGACCCCTCCCCAACCCCTCCCCACAAGGGGGAGGGGCTTAACAGGCGGCTCTCGTCGTGAGCCCTATTGAACATCGACTGTGCGGTTGGCTATTTGTTTGTGAGGCGGGTGCCACAACTTAGCCCCTCCCCCTTGTGGGGAGGGGTCTTTGTGGGCGCGATCGTTACGAAGCCGGCTTCCCGAGCGCCTTTTCCATCGCAGGAAAAAGCCCTTCCTTGAGGCTGATATCGTCGAAGGGTCCGACGCGCTTGTAGAGGATCGTGCCGTCAGGCGCGACCAGATAGCTTTCCGGAATGCCGTAGACACCCCAGTCGATCGCCGCCTTGCCGTTCGGATCGATGCCAATCGCCCGAAAGGGGTTGCCGAGTTCGCCGAGGAAACGCAGGGCGTTGTCGTTCTGGTCCTTGTAATTGATGGCGACGATGTTCAGCCGTCCGTCTTTTGCCAGTTCTTTCAATATCGGATGTTCGTCCCGGCAGGGGAGGCACCATGAGGCGAAGACGTTGACGAGGGTCAGCTTGCCCTTGATTGCGGCATCGGTCAGCGCCGGCAGGTTGGAGCCGTCGAGCGGCGGCAGGTTCAGCGCCGGCGCTTTGGTGCCGATCAGGGCGGAGGGAATTTCGGCGATGTTCTTGCCATGGAAATCCTGGTCGTAGAGCATCTTTGCGGCCGTGGCCGCAATGCCGCCGAAGACGACGAGCGGCAGCAGCGCCAATGCGTAACGGCTCAGCCCGCGCGGCTTGGCGACGGTGTTTTCCGGCGTGTCGTTCATTCGCCATCCCCCACACTGTCCTTAGGGCGCGCCGAACGGCGGCGAATGCCGGCAGCCTCAAGGGCGGCGAGTTCCGTGCGGCGGGCGTGGCCGTCGGCCCAGGTCCAGACCGTGACGGCGACCGTCACCAGGGCTGCAAAACCATAGGAAGCGTAGACGTAGAAGGCATGCGTCACGATTAATCCTCCCGGCTCGCCATGCGGGCGGCAAGACGGCGCTGAGCGGCAATGCGGCGGCGCCAGATCTCATTCCTCATCGCCATGATGTGCAGCGTGAAGAAGAGCAGGGTGAAGGCGATCGCCATGACGAAGAGCGGCCGCAGGAATTCCGGATCGATCGCCGGGCCGTCGAGGCGCAGCACGCTTGCCGATTGGTGCAGCGTGTTCCACCACTCGACCGAGAATTTGATGATCGGGATGTTGACGAAGCCGACGAGGATGAGCACGGCGCTGACGCGTGCGGCCTTCGACGGATCGTCGATGGCGCGGCCGAGCGCAATCAGCCCGAGATACATCAGGAAGAGAACGAAGACGGAGGTGAGCCGCGCATCCCAGACCCACCAGGTGCCCCACATCGGCTTGCCCCAGAGCGAACCGGTGACGAGTGCAAGCAGGGTAAAGGCGGCGCCGAGCGGCGCTGCGGCCTTGGCGGAAACATCGGCCAGCGGATGGCGCCAGACCAGCGTACCGATCGCCGAGAGGCTCATGATCGTATAGCACATCATCGAAAGCCAGGCCGAGGGCACATGCACATACATGATGCGCACGGTCTCGCCCTGCTGATAATCGCCTTCGGTGGCGAAGCTCAGATAGAGGCCGACCGCGAAACAGAGGGCGGTGATGCCGGCCAGCCACGGAATGGCGCGCGCCGCCAGCGCCAGAAACCGCGTCGGGTTGGCGAGATCACTGAATTTGCTGATGGCAAGGCTGGCTTCGCTCATATCCGCTTCCTTACCTTGATCCGGCTTTTCCCGCAATCGAATGGCCCATCAATCCGCTGTGTTTCGTAGCGCAAGCGCCGCAGCTGCCGGGCCGATGACGGCGAAGAAGAGTGTCAGCGCAAGGAGGATCAGAAAGGGCGGCAGGAAGGGGGCGGGATCCTCGACTGCGGCATAGGTGGCGCTGACGCCGAAGATCAGCACCGGAATGGTCAGCGGCAGCACGAGGATCGAGACCAGCAGGCCGCCGCGGGGCAACGCCACGGCAACGGCAGCACCGACGGCGCCGATGAAGGTGATGGCGGGCGAGCCGACCAGCAGCGTCAGCATGGTGGCAGCAATCGCCGTTTCGTCCATGTTCATGAAGAGGCCGAGCAGCGGCGAGGCGATGACCAGCGGCAGGCTGGTGGCCGTCCAATGGGCGAAGCATTTGACCAGCACGGTGAGGACCAGCGGCGTTTCCTGCATCAGCATCAAGTCGAGCGATCCGTCGTCGCGCTCGGCCTGGAACAGGCGGTCGAGGCCGAGAAGGGCGGCAAGCAGCGCCCCGATCCAGACGATGGCGGGGCCGATGCGCGACAGCAGCTTGAGATCGGGGCCGACGCCGAAGGGGATGACGGCGACGATGGTCAGGAAGAACAGCACGCCGATCAGCGCACCGCCGCCGGCGCGGATGGAAAGTTTCAGGTCGCGGAGGAAGAGGGCGGTCATGCGGGGCACTCGTTGCGGGGATGTGAGGAAGACCCCTCCCCAACCCCTCCCCACAAGGGGGAGGGGCTAAGCTGTGGTCCGCGCCGGTGGCCGAAAGCAAAGGTTTCGCCGGCTGTTACGGTTCTGCCGACTGCTACGATGAGGTTTGTGCGAGACAGCGCGGCACCGTAGCCCCTCCCCCTTGTGGGGAGGGGTTGGGGAGGGGTCTTGACGTCATGCGCTGACAAGCTCAACCCCATACCCCATGATCCACGCCGGCAAAGCCCGCCATCTTCAATTCCTGCGTATTCTCCAGCCCCAGCGGCTGATGCGTTGCCGCCAGCACGATGCCGCCCTTTGTCAGATGCGCCGTGATCAAATCGGCAAACAGCCGGTCGGCGCTGGCATCGAGGGCGGCGGTCGGTTCGTCGAGTATCCAGACGGGGCGGTGGGCGACGAGCAGTTTGGCGAAGGCTATCCGGCGTTGCTGGCCGGCGGAGAGATAACCGAAGGGAAGGTGAGTGATGCCGGAAAGACCGACGGCGTCAGTGGCGTCTTCGACGGAGAGGGCGGCGGCTGAGTCTGTATTGCCGAGAAAGGTGCGCCAGAAATCGAGGTTTTCTGCAACCGTAAGTTCATTCTTCATCGCATTTCGATGGCCGAGGTAGTGGCTGACCTCACCGGGATGCCTGCCTCCCGGGCTCTCTTCGCCGTGAAATATGACAGTGCCTTTTTCCGGCCTGAGGAGGCCGGCGACGACACGAAGCAAAGTGGACTTTCCCGATCCATTTTTTCCCGTCAGCACAAGCGCCTCGCCGGCTGCCAAGTGAAAGGAAATGTTAACGAAAATGAGATCCTCACCGCGCCTTGCAGCCAGATTGTCGGCGGTGAGATGCATGCGTCGGCTCTTTCTTGGTTTCGGCTTGCGGCGGGGTCAAAAAATGTCCGATTTTGACTGTGCTCGGGTATGGCAAGTTTTTAGGAAATTATCTATAAGACCTGCAACCACGCCAGCGGTCGGCGTGAATTTCATCCTTGCGCCGAACTTGGAGCGTCTGTTCCACGTGCGGACAGCGGAAATGGCCGTACCCGCATCCTGATGTGCATTAAGTGCATAGGCGTTCGCACGACTGTGTTGGCTATCAGAAACGGGGTATCTCGTGTCTAAATCTCTTGACAGTTTCAATTGTCGTTCCACGCTTTCCGTGAACGGGAAGGACTATGTCTATTACAGCCTGCCCAAGGCTGAGGCAAACGGTCTGGCCGGCGTGTCGAAGCTTCCCTATTCGATGAAGGTGCTGCTCGAAAACCTGTTGCGCTTCGAGGACGGCCAGTCGGTTACCAAGGAGCACATCCTGGCCGTTGCCGAATGGCTGAACAACAAGGGTGCGGTCGAAAACGAAATCGCCTATCGCCCGGCGCGCGTGCTGATGCAGGACTTCACAGGCGTTCCCGCCGTCGTCGATCTTGCCGCGATGCGCGACGCGATGGTGTCGCTCGGCGGCGATCCCGAGAAGATCAACCCGCTCGTTCCCGTCGATCTCGTCATCGACCACTCCGTCATCGTCGACGAATTCGGCACGCCGCAGGCTTTCGCCAAGAATGTCGAGCTGGAATACCAGCGCAACGGCGAGCGCTACCGCTTCCTGAAGTGGGGCCAGCAGGCCTTCAAGAATTTCCGCGTCGTGCCTCCCGGCACCGGCATCTGTCATCAGGTCAATCTCGAATATCTCGGCCAGACCGTCTGGACCAAGGAAGAGGACGGCGAGACGATCGCCTATCCCGATACCTGCGTCGGCACCGACAGCCACACGACGATGATCAACGGTCTCGGCGTTCTCGGCTGGGGTGTGGGCGGTATCGAAGCGGAAGCTGCGATGCTCGGCCAGCCGGTCTCGATGCTGCTGCCCGAAGTCATCGGCTTCAAGCTGACCGGCAAGCTCAAGGAAGGCGTCACGGCGACCGACCTCGTTCTCACCGTCGTGCAGATGCTGCGCAAGAAGGGCGTCGTTTCGAAGTTCGTCGAATTCTTCGGCCCCGGTATGGATAACATGCCGCTCGCCGACCGCGCGACGATCGGCAACATGGGTCCGGAATATGGCGCCACCTGCGGCTTCTTCCCGGTCGACGGCGAAACCATCAACTATCTCACCATGTCCGGCCGCACGCATGACCGGATCGCCCTCGTCGAAGCCTATTCGAAGGCGCAAGGCATGTGGCGTGAGGGCGACGGCTCCGAGCTCGTCTTCACCGATACGCTGGAACTCGATCTTAGCGACGTCGTGCCGTCGATGGCCGGCCCGAAGCGTCCGGAAGGCCGCATTTCGCTCGAGAACATCGCGACCGGTTTTGCCGGCTCCATGGATGCCGACTACAAGAAGCCCGGCCAGTTGAACAATCGTTATGCCGTTGAAGGCACCGACTTCGATCTCGGCCACGGCGACGTGGCGATCGCTGCCATCACGTCGTGCACCAACACCTCCAACCCGTCAGTGCTGATCGCCGCCGGCCTTCTTGCCCGCAACGCCGTTGCCAAGGGCCTGAAGACGAAGCCGTGGGTGAAGACCTCGCTGGCACCGGGATCGCAGGTCGTCGGCGAATATCTCGCCAAATCGGGCCTGCAGGCCGATCTCGACAAACTCGGCTTCAACCTCGTCGGCTTCGGCTGCACCACCTGCATCGGCAATTCCGGCCCGCTGCCGGCACCGATCTCGAAGACGATCAACGACAAGGGCCTTATCGTTTCCGGCGTTCTCTCCGGCAACCGTAACTTCGAAGGCCGCATCTCGCCCGACGTGCAGGCGAACTACCTCGCATCTCCGCCGCTCGTCGTCGCTTATGCGCTTGCCGGTACGGTGCAGATGGATCTGACCAAGGAGCCGATCGGCGAGGACCAGAGCGGCAATCCGGTCTATCTCAAGGACATCTGGCCGACCTCGAAGGAAGTCCAGGAATTCATCCTGAAATACGTGACCCGCGAACTCTACGAAAGCAAATATGCCGATGTCTTCAAGGGGGACGTCAACTGGCAGGCCGTCCAGGTCCCGCCGGGTCAGACCTATGCCTGGGACGACAATTCGACCTATGTGCAGAACCCGCCCTACTTCGTTGGCATGGGCAAGAAGGGCACCGGCGTCTCCGATATCAAGGGCGCCCGCGTTCTCGGCCTGTTCGGCGACAAGATCACCACCGACCACATCTCGCCGGCCGGTTCGATCAAGGCGGCATCGCCGGCCGGCGCCTACCTCATCGGCCATGACGTCGCCGTTGCCGACTTCAACCAGTACGGCACGCGCCGCGGCAACCATGAAGTGATGATGCGCGGCACCTTCGCCAATATCCGCATCCGCAACCACATGCTCGGCCCGAACGGCAAGGAAGGCGGCTACACCATCCACTACCCTTCGAAGGAAGAGACCTCGATCTACGACGCCGCGATGCAGTACAAGCAGGAAGGCGTGCCGCTCGTCATCTTCGCCGGTGTCGAATACGGCAACGGCTCCTCGCGCGACTGGGCTGCCAAGGGCACCAACCTGCTCGGCGTCAAGGCGGTGATCGCCCAGTCCTTCGAGCGCATCCATCGCTCGAACTTGGTCGGCATGGGCATCATCCCCTTCGTCTTCGAAGAGGGCACGACCTGGCAGAGCCTCGGCCTCAAGGGCGATGAACTCGTCACCATCGAAGGCCTCGAAAAGATCAAGCCGCGCGAGAAGAAGATCGCCAGGATCACCTATGGCGACGGCACCGTGAAGGAGGTTCCGCTGCTGTCGCGCGTCGATACGCTCGACGAGGTGATCTATCTCAACAATGGCGGCATCCTGCAGACGGTTCTGCGCGATCTCGCTGCCTGATTTTTAAGAAACTCGCATGATAATGGCCGCCGGAGAGCAGTTTCCGGCGGCTTTTTCTTTGCGGCGGCAGTATTCAAACGGCACTCACGATGATTTGTTTTGCGCAAGTTCCTGTCGAGCTTCGTCTCACCCGTTCGTGACTTTTCGTTTGGACCCGGAAGGATTATTCGTACGTTCATATGTCAGGGCCGCCGGTTCAAACATGCCGTCGGCGCTGAAAAAGAGGTGCAGGTGAATGTCCCCCCGTTTTTTGCTTCCGCTAATCGCCGGCGTTGTTCTCTCAGGCCCGCTGCAGGCCGAAGACGGCACGCCGAAAGGTGTCGTCGAACTCTTCACGTCGCAGGGCTGCTCCTCCTGTCCTCCCGCTGATGCCGCTTTTCGCAAGCTGGTGAACCAGGGCGATGTCATCGCGCTCGCCTATCATGTCGATTACTGGAACTATCTCGGCTGGGCCGATACGTTGAGCTCCAAGGAAAATACCGAGCGGCAGTATGGTTATGCCAAGACGATGGGCCGCAGCAACGTCTACACGCCGCAAGCCATCGTCAACGGACGCGACCATTTGGCCGGCGCCGATCTGAATGGCATCAACAGCAAGATCGATACCTATAGCAGCGAGGGCAATGGGCTGACCGTTCCAATCAGCGCCGCGATGCGCGGCGACGAGCTGGAGATCAAGATCGGCGCGGGACAGGGCAAAGCCAATGTCGTGATGGTCTATTTCGATAAGGAAAAGACGATCGACGTCGAAAAAGGCGAGAACAGCGGCAAGAAGATTTCTTATCTGCACAGCGTCACCAATGTCGAAACCGTCGGCATGTGGGACGGCAAGGCAACCAGCCTGACGCTGCCTGCCAGCGTCCTGCAGCGGCCGCAGCTCGAGGGCTGCGCCATCCTGCTGCAATCGGCGACCGCAGACGGCGATCCGGCTGCGATCCTTGGCGCGACCGTAGTGATGGCTGGTAAAAATATCTGACACTTCGTCCGGTTACGGACGAAGTTCCGGGCGGCCCGGCCGAGCGTATTCGGGGCTGGGGTTAAGGTCGATACGCTCCGCCGGGCCCTTTGGCGCGCTGGCGCCAAACCGGAATTCATAAATCTCCTGCAAATGAGGCGCTGTTTTGACTGAAATGCGGCGCTGCAGAGAAAGCGTTGACCTGTCCAGCGCATCATGCTTTCCGAAATCGAACGCAACTTTCGGAAGGCATGATGCACTGACTCAAAGTGCTACAGCGTCCTTGCGCGAGAGACGTGCGGTGTTGTCGTGCGGCTGAATGTGACGGCTGGCACTCTTGCAATTTGCGGCGGCTCGGGCAAACTGTCACCCTCCTGTCACAAGCGGAGGCCTCGGGAGACTGATGACAGATCAGCCGGATTTGCGACACGGCGAGAGCCGCTCCGTCGACAATAGTTCCTCAGTCGTCGTCGATCTCAGGGAATACAAACAAAGCAAGGACCCGCTTCCGGTGACCTTCCACCGGCGCGAACTGGACGCGATCCTCTGGATCTACGGCCGGATGGTCGGTGATGGTGAATGGCGCGACTACGCCATCGATCACCTGAAGGACAGGGCCGTCTTTTCCGTTTTCAAGCGTTCCGGCGAAATGCCGCTCTTCCGCATCGAGAAAAACCCGAAGCTTGCCGCCAAGCAGGGCGCCTATTCCGTAATCAGCGTCAACGGCACGATCCTGAAGCGCGGTCACGAGCTGAACCAAGTGCTGAAGGTCTTCGACAAGGCCCTGAAGCTCGTCGACAATTAAAGCGCGTCGCGCTTTAAGTCTTTGATTTATGCATGTCGTTATCCCAAAACCGTTGCACACTTTTGGGCGACATGCATTAAGCCATATCAGCCGTTAAACAGCGTGCCGGGATAGACGGACGGGTCCGGATCGGTGCTCATGCCTTCGCCGAGCGCGCGCTGCATGAACATCGTATCCAGCCAGCGGCCGTGTTTATAGCCGGTGCCCTTCATCAGGCCGACCTCCGCGAAGCCGGCCGCGCGATGGAGCGCGATCGATGCGGGGCTGGCGCCGCCGATGACGGCAGCCATCTGCCGAAAGCCGAGGGTGGTGCAGCGGATGATCAGTTCGGCGAGCAGCGCCTTGCCGATGCCCCGGCCGCGGGCCTCAGGCGCCAGATAAATCGAGTCCTCGACCAGCCAGCGATAGGCGGGACGCGCGCGAAACGCCGAGGCGTAGGCGTAGCCGAGAAGCGTCCCGTCCGTGCCGATGGCTGCAATATAGGGATATTGCTGGCCGACGATCGCCGAAAAACGCACTGCCATCTCGGCCTCGGAGGGCGGGACGATCTCATAGCTCGCGACGCCGTTCAGGACCGATTCGCGATAGATATCGGCAATGGCGGGGATATCGGCATTCGAAGCATCGCGCAGGAGGAAGGACATTTCAGCAGCATATCCATAAGGGCGGCAAGGGCTTTCTAAAACCATCCCGTGAAAGCCTGCGCAACAAAAAAGGCGGCCGAAGCCGCCTTTTCGATCTCACTCGGTCCTGCTTATTTACGGTTGCCCATGAACTGCAGCAGGAACATGAAGAGGTTGATGAAGTCGAGATAGAGCGTCAGCGCACCCATGATCGCCTTGCGGCCGGCGACGGCGACGTCATCGGCTTCCAGGTACAATTCCTTGATCCGCTGCGTATCGTAGGCGGTGAGGCCTGCGAAGATCAGCACGCCGAGTACCGAGATCGCGAACTGTACGGCGGACGACGCCAGGAAGATGTTGACCAGCGAAGCGATGATCAGGCCGAAAAGACCCATCATCAGGAACGAGCCCATCGCCGACAGGTCACGCTTCGTCGTGTAGCCGTAAAGCGACAGCGCGCCGAAGGAGGCGGCGGTGACGAAGAAGGTCTGAACGACGCTCTGGCCCGTGTAGATCAGGAAGATCGACGAGAGCGACAGGCCGACGAGCGCGGCGTAGACCGCAAAGGTCGTCTGCGCGGCGGCCACCGTCATGCTATGGATCCGGAAGCTCAGGAAGAACACCAGAGCCAGCGGCGCCAGAATGACCACCCACTTCAGTGGGCTCACATAGATCGCCTGACCGAAAGCGGTCAGCTCACCATTGGCGAAGGCGAATTGGAACGACAGATATGCGGCCACGCCGGTGATCGCCAGACCCAGCGCCATCAGATTGTAGACCTTGAGCATATAAGCGCGCAGGCCTTGATCAATCATCTCGCCGGTCTGAGCGCGGCTTTGATAGTTACGAAGATCAGCCATAGTTTCCTCTTACAAGCTCCGAGGGAAATACGGTGTCGGGGTTTTCGACCCGGGCGCCGCTGCGGAGCTCCAGCATGCCTGCGGATAATATGAGGCTTTCGCCCTTTGCAAACAAGAGGCTTGCATAGGCTCGGTCGGTTAAATCGCCGTAAGGTGAAGGGTTTGGGTGCCGTTGCCCGGTCAAAGCTCGCGCAAGACGGGGGCTGCCTTCTGTCCGAGGATGCGCCAGGTGCCGATGAGGCCGATGCCGACGGTCAGGACGAGCGCGGTCACCAGCGTCAGTCCCGCCACGTCGGGCAGAAAGGCCGAGGGCAGACGCATGATGCGGGCGACGATGAACCAAGCGGCGGCGCTGCCGGCGATCAGCGCGAAGATCGCAGTCGCGAGGCCGAGGATCAGATATTCGTAGCTGAAGGCGCGGATCAGCATGGCGCGCGTGGCACCGAGCATCTTCAGCACCACCGCGTCGTGGGTGCGCGCCCGGTTTCCGGCGGCAAGCGCGCCGGCAAGGACGAGGATCGAGGCGATCAGGGCGACCGAGGCCGCAGCGCGGATTGCGGTCGCCAGCTGTGCGACCAGCTGGTTGACGATATCGATCGCGTCCTTGACGCGCACACTGGTGATCGTCGGATAGGTGTTGGTGACCGATTTCAGGATCGCCGCATCTTCGGCCGGTGTCGAGGAGGGATCGGTCAGCGTCGCCAGCCACGCATGCGGGGCGCCGCGGAAGGTATTCGGCGAGAAAACCATGACGAAATTGATCGACAGTGATTCCCACTCGACGCGGCGCAGATTGGCGATCTTCGCCGTGATGTTGCGGCCGAGCACGTTGACGGTCACCTTATCGCCGAGCTTGAGGCCGAGTTCATGCGCCTCTTCCGAGGAGAAGGAGACGAGCGGCTCGCCGCTGTAATCCTTGTCCCACCATTTGCCTTCGGTGAGGGCGGCGTTCTCCGGCAGGGTTTCGGCATAGGTGATGCCGCGATCGCCGTTCAGCACCCAGCGGCCGGCCGCCGGCACGTTCATCTTGGTGACGTCCTCGCCGTTGAAGGCGATGATCCGGCCGCGCAGCATCGGCACTTCGACGAGTTTGCCCTTCGGTGCCTGGCCTTGGACGAGATCGCGGAAGGCGCCGACCTCGACGCTCTGGATATCGACGAAGAAGAAGTTCGGCGCACCCTCGTTCATGCGGCCGGTCAGCTGCTGGCGCAGGTTCCCGTCGATCAGGGTCAGCGTCACCAGCAATGCCAGGCCAAGGCCGAGCGAGAGCACGACTGAGGGCGTCAGTGCGCCGGGACGATGGATGTTGCCGATCGCAAGCCGCAGCGCCGGCGAATTGACGCGTGGGCTGCGGCGCGCGAGCCAGGCAATCAGCGCGGCGACCAGGCGCAGGACGACGAAGGCGAAGACGATCGCCCCGACGAAGACGACGGCGATAAAGCGGTCATAGGCGGTGAGAATGGCAAGCCCGGCAAGGCCGGCCATGAACAGGGCGGCAAGCAGGATGTAGGGCCAGGAGGGCAGGCGGCGGGCTTCGAAGCCCTGCTCGCGGAAGAGTGCCGTCGCCGGCACTTCGCGGGCATGGCCGAGCGGCAGGATGGCGAAGGCGAGCGTCGTCAGAATGCCGAAGAGCGTGGCGAGCAGCAGCGCGCCGGGATAGAGGGCCGGCGCCGTCGAGACCGGCAGGAATTGCGCCAGGAACTGCGCGGCAAGCACCGGCGACAGGGCGCCGATGACGAGGCCGATCAGGATGCCGCCGAGAGCGATGATGGCGATCTGGAAGAGATAGATCAGAACGACGACCTGCGCCGGCGCGCCGAGACATTTGAAGGTGGCGATGGTGGTGCGTTTGGAATCGAGGAAGGCGCGCACGGCATTGGCGACACCGACGCCACCGACGATCAGCGCCGTGAGGCCGACCAGCGTCAGGAACTGCGAGAAGCGGGTGATGTTTTCGGTGAGCGAGGGCGCGGCGCGGTCGCTTGTGCGGATCGCCCAGCCGGCGGAGGGGAACTCCTTGGAGGCGCGCGCCTGGATGCCCGACATCGCGCCCTTGTCGTCCAGCCGGATCTTGTAGGCATGCTCGACCAGGCTCCCAGTCTGGATCAGCCCGGAGGCTTGGAGCGCCTGGCGGCTGACGAGCAGACGCGGCGCAAAGCCAAAACCTTCCGACAGCGCATCCGGCTCGGTTTTCACCGTACCGGTTATGCTGAGCTTGACGTTGCCGAGCAGCAATTCGTCGCCGACCGCAAGCCCAAGCCGATCGAGAAGGAGGGGCGCTGCGACCGCGCCATAGGTGCCGCCTTGGCCCGAAAGCAGTCTCGCAAGCGGATAGTCCGGCTCGGCCACGAACTTGCCGTAGAGCGGGTAGGCGTCGTCGACGGCCTTGACCTCGACCAGCGCCTGATCGGAACCGTCAGGCTTGCGGGCCATCGAGCGCAGGCCTGTCGACACCGAAACGGTCCCGAGGCCTTCGAGGAAACCTATTTCCCGAGGCGTGGCTTCCCGGTTGTTGAGTTCGAAGCGGACGTCGCCGGCCAGCAGTCCCTGCCCCTGCGAGGCAATCGTGTCGGTGATCGACTGCGAAACGGAATTGACGGCGGCAATCGCGCCGGTGCCGAGCGCAATGCAGGCAAGGAAGATGTAGAAGCCGCGGATGCCGCCGCGCAGCTCGCGCAGCGCCAAGCGAAAAGCCAGCGAGACACGTGGCGTGATGATCCTCATGCGATCGCCGCTTCGCTGCGGCGGGCAGCGCTGTCGCCTTCGATCCGGCCGGAGCGGACGCGAATCTGGCGCGAGCAGCGGTTTGCAAGCGAGACGTCATGGGTGACGAGAAGCAGGGTCGTGCCACGCTCCGCCTGCTTGGAGAACAGAAGATCGGCGATCTGGCGGCCGGTCTCGGTGTCGAGATTGCCCGTCGGCTCGTCGGCGATCAGCAGGGCGGGCGAGGGGGCGAGCGCCCTGGCGATCGCCACGCGCTGCTGTTCGCCGCCGGAAAGCTGGCCGGGATAGTGGTTCAGCCGTTCGCCGAGGCCGACCGATTTCAGCTCGCGATGGGCGATCTCGAAGGCGTTGCCGACATTGGCGAGCTCGAGCGGCACGGCGACGTTTTCCAGCGCCGTCATGTTGGCGATCAGGTGGAAGGATTGGAAGACGATGCCGATGTTGCGGCCGCGGAAATCGGCGACCTGGTCCTCGCTGAGGCTATGGAGCGGCGTATCGTTGATGTTGATCTCACCGCTGTCGAGTTTCTCCAGCCCGGCAAGCACCATCAGCAGGGTGGATTTGCCGGAACCGGAAGGGCCTACGATGCCGACGGATTCGCCGGCCGCGATATCGAGATCAATGCCCTTCAGCACATGGACGGAAGCGGCTGCGCTGCCAAGGGTCAGATCGGCGCTCTTCAACTCGATAATGGTTTTTGCCAACAGGAATCGCCCTATATAAAGTTCGTAATCGAATGGCCGCATGACAGCACTTCGCCAATCTAGGGAAGACACGATGAGATTTAAAGTTGCCGCCCTTCAATTCACCGTCATCGCCGTCTCGCTGATCTTTGCCACTGCAGCCAATGCCCGGACGATCAATCTCGTCGGTTTTGGGGACAGTTTGATGGCGGGCTATCAGCTGCCGCCCGGCGACGGCTTTCCCGAAAAGCTGCAGGCGGCCCTGAAGGCGAAGGGCCTCGACGTCACTATCGCCAATGCCGGGGTTTCCGGAGACACGACGACAGGGGGTCTTGCGCGCATCGACTGGTCGGTACCCGACGGCACCGATGGGGTCATTCTGGAGCTTGGCGCCAATGATGCGTTGCGCGGTATTCCGCCGGAGGAGAGCGAGAAGAATCTCGACCAGATGATTATCCGGCTGAAGGAACGCGGCATTGCCGTACTGCTCGCCGGCATGATGGCGCCGCCGAACATGGGGGCGGATTATGCCGGACGATTCAACCCAATCTATCAGAAACTCTCGGAAAAACATGGGCTTCCACTCTATGCCTTCTTCCTCGACGGCGTTGCGCTGGAGGCGGGGTTGAAGCTCGACGACGGCATGCATCCGAATGCGAGAGGGGTCGACGTCATGGTCGAAAAGATGGAGCCTACTGTCACAAATTTCGTCGAAGCGATTTCTTCTGTGAAGAATTAGGGGCTTGCGCGGTTGTTGATTGCATGATTCCGTGTGAGCACCTGCAAAAGATTCGGGGAGTGCTCGTGATGCCGAGACTGTTTACCGCCCTCGAAATTCCGCGCAATGCGGCGATGAGTCTTTCATTGCTGCGCGGTGGCCTCCCCGGAGCACGATGGATCGATGTGGAAAATTACCACATCACTCTGCGCTTCATCGGTGATGTCGATGGCCGGACGGCCGATGAAATCGTTGAACGCCTCGACCGCATCGACCGGCCGGAATTCCAGTTCCGGCTTGAAGGCATCGGTTCGTTCGGCTCGAAGAAACCGCATTCGGTCTGGGCCGGCGTCTCGCAATCGCCTGAGATGTATGCCCTGCAGGGCGAGATAGAGCGCATCTGCCAGCGCATCGGCCTGCCGCCGGATCCCCGCAAATTCATGCCGCATGTAACGCTGGCGCGGCTCAAATCCTCGCGGCTCGACGATGTCGTGCAATATCTGGCGGGACGCGGCAACTTCCACACCGCAACCTTCACCGCACCGCGCTTCGTGCTGCTTTCGTCGCGCGAATCAGTTGGCGGCGGGCCTTACCTCACCGAGGAAGTGTTCCCGCTGCACGAGGTGCGCTCGGCGCCCAGCGTTTCGAGCAGCCTGCAGCAGCCGGTCAAGAGCCTGGTGTAGACCAGCTCGAAACCTTCAGGGCCGCCATAATAGGGATCGGGGATATACTCTCCCGTTCCCAGCGCGATATCACCGAAAAGGTGGATATTCGCCCCATGCGGCGCGCTCTTTTCGAGCACCGCCAGATTGTGGCGGTCCATGGCGAGAATCAGATCGAAATCCCTGAAATCTCTCGGCTGAATGCGCCGGGCGCGCTGTCCCGATATGTCGATGCCGTGGCTTTTCGCGGTGGCGATCGAACGCCGGTCGGGCGGCTCGCCTTCATGCCAGCCGCCGGTGCCGGCGGAATCGATCGCATAATCGCGGGTCAAGCCTGCCTCGGCCACGAGATGGCCAAAAATTCCCTCCGCGAGTGGAGAACGGCATATATTGCCCATGCAAACGAAGAGGATGCTGATGCGGTTCATCGGTAACCTGTCGACAGAGAAGAGGAGCATGGCATGAAAATGGAAAGACTGGAACGGACGGCGGTTGAGGCTGAGCTGACCGAGCTTTCGGGCTGGGCGCTCAATGATGCGGGCTCTTCGATATCGAAGACGTTCAAGTTCGCAAATTTCGTCGAGGCTTTCGGCTTCATGACCGAGGCAGCGCTTGCGGCCGAGAAGCTCAACCATCATCCCGAATGGTTCAATGTCTATTCCAAGGTGGATGTGACGCTGAACACGCATGATGCCGGCGGACTGACGGAGTTGGATTTCAAGCTCGCCAAAGCCATGGAGAAGGCTGCGGCGCGCCGTGTTGTTTGAAAGCTGGGCCGATTGAAAGGGGCCGATTGAAAGACTGGGCGCCGTCACCATATGTTCGCTTGGACGAAAGGGATGCAGGGATGGACGAGGTCAAATTCGGGGAAATCCTGTTGCCGGGCGACGAGGATACCCAAAGTCGGCGCGAGAAAACCGTCAGGCAGAAATTCTGGCCGACGTTTCGGCGGGCGGTGCGGCAGATCCCGTTCTCGCGCGATGTGGTCGCCGGTTTCTATTGCGCGCTCGATCCGAAGACGCCGACGAAGGTGCGCGGCGTGTTGCTTGCAGCACTCGCCTATTTCGTCATGCCGGTCGATATGATCCCGGATATTTTTGCCGTCATCGGCTTTTCCGACGACATCGCCGTGCTTTCGGCGGCCTTCGCCATGGTGCGCGGTCACATCCGGCCGGGCCACTACGAAGCAGCCGACCGCGTTCTCGCCGATCGACCGGAAGAAGCGATGAAGACGATTTAACGCGTGCCCGTCCAACCGGGATGCGACAGCTTGTTTCATGCGTGTCGTCATCCCCAAAGCGCTGCTTCCTTTTGGGCAACATTGCATCAGGCGATTTCGCGTTCCAGCACCTTGCGAAGCTTGCCGAAGGCAAGCCGGATACGCGATTTTATCGTGCCGAGCGGGAGACCGGTCGCTTCGGCGATCTCCGAATGCGATTGACCAAGGAAGAAGGCGGCGCGCAGCATGTCGCGCTGTTCCTCCGGCAATTGGCCGACGGCGGCGCGTATCTTGGCGTCGCGATCGTCATTGGCGATGATTTCTTCCGCGCCGATATCGGCCGGCGGCTGCAGAGCCGGATCAGTCTCATCGAAGATGCGGGTGTTGGCGCGGCGCTGCATGTCGATGCGGCGGTTGCGGGCAATGCGGAAAAGCCAGGTCGAGAGGGAAGATCGCGTGGCATCGTAGAGCTCTGCCTTGTGCCAAAGCACGATCATGATCTCCTGGACCAGTTCTTCGGCCTCGCCTGATGTCATCCTCTGGCGCATCAGCCAGGCCTTCAGGCGGGGTGCGAAATAGTCGAACAGGATGGAAAAGGCCTGCTGGTCGCGATCGTCCGCGACGGCCTTCGCGAGGGCAGCGAAACGCTGTCTTTCCTCGGCATCCATATCCCCTCACCAGCCCCCTGCGACAATAATTTCGTCCCGGATTTCCAAGTCTTACTGAGGTACAACGGATTTGGGAAAGGTCAAACTCTTGCCTGAATCTTTGTGTCTTAAATTCAGCCGAACGGACGGCCAGTGCCATTGGGGCACGGTGTCGCGGCCGATACCGTCAAAGGGACGAAAATTGACACCCGAGCTGAAATGACACAGGCAGATACAAATCGCAGCTATTGTTGACCATTTGGTAACCTGAATTAAGTCAAAATAAAGCAGATCGTGATTATGCGGCGCCCGCTATGATCGCTTCGGGCCTTGAATCGCAAGAACCGGCAGGAATCCATGTTTGTAAAAAGTATCGTACCCGCTCTCGCACTCACCCTTGTTATGGCCGGAGTTGCGACAGCGCAGCAGGCCGCGCCGAACCGCATCCAGCAGTTCCAGGCATGGGGCGCCTACTCCTACAAGTCGGGCAACAGCACCGTCTGCTACGTGCTGTCCGTTCCGACGGCAAAGCAGCCGGCAAGCGTCGACCATGGCGACAATTTCTTCATCGTCTCCCAGCGTCCGGGCCAGAACATCTCCTACGAGCCGCAGGCGATGATGGGCTACACGGTCAAGGAAAATTCGAAGATCAACGTCGTCATCGACAACAAGACCTTTGTGATGTTCACCAAGGACAAGGCCGGCTGGGTCGAGAATGCGGCCCAGGAGCCGGCCCTCGTCGCGGCGATGAAGACCGGTCATTCGATGACCGTGAATGCCGTTTCGCGCAAGGGCACCGGCACCTCCTACAGCTATTCGCTCTCGGGAATCTCGGCTGCGCTGAAGCAGATCGAAACCTGCAAGTAAGCGGTCCTTTAGACCGAAGAATTTCATGGGCCGGCCTTGCGCCGGCCCATGCCGTTTCCATCTATGGTGACGCGCGGGCAAAATGATGCTAAAGCCGGCGCCAACAGCGGACAGATCGCGATTTCAGTCGCCGTTCCGCCATTCAACTTCTGCCGATGTGCTGTCATGCGCCCGCAGGTCTTCCGGCTTACCGCTGAAGTCCGCGGGGTTGCGAGGAACAGCCACATGTTTGAAATCGGGATGAATGCCTATGTCCGTCATGGATGCGATCGTTGTCACCAAGCCGCAGGCGCACACGTCCGCCAGCCTCGAGAAGCCGTCGTTGATCGGCCTGTCGCGCGAGGAAATGGGGGCGGCACTGCGGGAAAAGGGTGTGGCCGAGAAGCAGATCAAGATGCGCGTCTCGCAGCTCTGGAACTGGATCTATGTGCGCGGCGTCTCCGACTTCGACCATATGACGAATGTCGCCAAGGACATGCGGGAGATGCTGAAGCAGCATTTCACCATCGAACGTCCCGAGATCGTCGAGGAGCAGGTTTCCAACGACGGCACGCGCAAATGGCTGCTGCGCTTTCCCGCCCGCGGCGCCGGGCGTCCCGTCGAGATCGAGGCCGTCTACATTCCGGAAGAGGGCCGCGGGACGCTCTGTATTTCCAGCCAGGTCGGCTGCACGCTCACCTGTTCCTTCTGTCATACCGGGACACAGCGTCTGGTGCGCAACCTGACGGCGGAGGAAATTCTTTCGCAGCTGCTGCTTGCTCGCGACCGGCTTGGGGATTTCCCGGACCGTGAAGCGCCGCAGGGTACGATCATGCCTGCCGAGGGCCGTAAGGTCAGCAACATCGTCATGATGGGCATGGGCGAGCCGCTTTATAACTTTGATGCCGTCAAGCAGGCATTGCTGATCGCCACGGATGGTGACGGCCTGTCGCTGTCCAGGCGCCGCGTGACGCTTTCCACCTCCGGCGTCGTGCCGGAGATCTTCCGGACCGGCGAGGAAATCGGCGTCATGCTGGCGATTTCGCTGCATGCGGTGCGCGACGATCTGCGCGACATTCTGGTGCCGATCAACAAGAAGTACCCGCTGAAGGAACTGATCGAAGCCTGCCGGACTTATCCTGGCCTTTCGAACGCGCGGCGCATCACCTTCGAATATGTGATGCTGAAGGATGTCAACGACAGCCTGGAAGATGCCAAGGGGCTGATCAAGCTCCTGAAGGGCGTGCCGGCGAAGATCAACCTCATTCCGTTCAATCCCTGGCCCGGCACCAATTATCAGTGTTCCGACTGGGAGCAGATCGAGAAGTTCGCCGATTTCATCAATTCGGCAGGTTATGCCTCGCCGATCCGTACGCCGCGCGGCCGCGACATCCTTGCCGCCTGCGGCCAGCTGAAGTCGGAATCGGAACGCATGCGCAAGACCGAACGCCTGGCCTTCGAGGCGATGATGATCGCCAATCACGGCGCCGACGACTGATCAGCAAGTTTGATCCTCGCTACAATTCTCCGCGATTGATTTCAGGGGGCGCTTTTCCTAAAAGTGCCCCCAAAATCATTCAGGAGGATCCCCATGCGCCCGATTTTACTCGCTCTTGCTGCCAGTTTGGCCCTTTCCCTGCCCGCGAAGGCTGATGACGTCACCGTCGCCGTGACGGCGATCGTCGAACATCCGGCGCTGGATGCAGCACGCAAGGGCGTTCTCGATGCGCTGACGGCTGCGGGCTACAAGGAAGGCGAGAACCTGAAATTCGTGTTCGAATCGGCGCAGGGCAATCCGGCGACGGCGGCCCAGATCGCCCGCCAGTTCGCCGGTGACGAGCCCAATGTCATCGTGCCGATCTCGACGCCCTCGGCCCAGGCCGTCGTTTCCTCGACGCGTGACATTCCTGTCGTCTTCACGGCCGTGTCCGATCCGCTCGGCGCCCAGCTCGTCAAGAACATGGACAAGCCCGGCGGTAACGTCACCGGCCTCTCCGATATGTCGCCGGTCGCCGAGCACCTTGCGCTGATCAAGGAAATCCTGCCCGATGTGAAAACCATCGGCTATCTCTACAATTCCGGCGAAGCGAATTCCGTTTCGCTGCTCGCCGTGTTGAAGGCTGAAGCCGAAAAGGCTGGCCTGAAGGTGGTCGAATCGGCTGCCACCAAGTCGGCCGAGGTCCAGGGTGCGGCGCGTGCGCTCGTCGGCCGCGCCGATGTGATCTACATTCCAACCGACAACACCATCATCTCCGCGCTTGAAGGCGCTGTCGCGGTTGCCGAGGAGAGCAAGCTGCCGCTCTTTACCGCCGATACGGATTCGGTTTCGCGCGGTTCGATCGCCGCCCTCGGCTTCAACTATTATGATGTCGGCAAGCAGACCGGCGACATCGTCGTGCGTGTGCTAAAGGGCGAGAACCCGGGCGACATCGCGGTCAAGACTGCCGCCGGCAGCGACCTCGTCGTCAACAAGGCGGCCGCCGAGAAAATGGGTGTCACGCTGCCGCAGAGCGTGCTTTCCCGCGCCAACAAAGTCATCGAATAGTCGGCCGGTATTTCTAAAGCGCGTCGCGATCTTTCAGATTCGCTTGCCGCGCTTTAGATCTTTGTTTCCGCATGTCTTTGGCGCAAAACCGCTGCACACTTTTGCGCGACATGCTGTAACGCCTTCATCGTATTCAGCCGCTCTCGTTTGCACGGGAGCGGTTGTTTGTATTAAAAGGCTCCGTTTCGCGACAGGCGGAACGGACACAAAAAGGGGCTGAAAGCCTTGAGCCAAATCGCATTCTGGGGGGCCGTCGAGCTCGGCCTGGTTTATTCTTTCGTCGCTCTCGGCGTCTATCTCGCCTTTCGAGTTCTCGACTTTCCCGACCTGACGGTCGACGGCTCCTTTCCGCTTGGCGCGGCGGTGACGGCCGTGCTGATCATTGCCGGCGTCAATGCCTGGCTTGCGGCGCTGATCGCCATGGCGGCGGGTGCCGCTGCGGGCATGGTGACGGCGCTGCTCAACGTGCGCTTCAAGATCCTCAATCTGCTTGCCTCGATCCTGACGATGATTGCACTGTTTTCCGTCAATCTGCGCGTAATGGGCAAACCCAATGTCGCCCTCATCAATGCCGACACGATGATCAGCCCGTTCTTCGGCCATGGCCTTCGCGATTTCTACGTGCGGCCGCTCTTCGTCGGCGTTCTGGTCGTCATCGCGCTCATCCTGGTCTGGCGTTTCCTGGAAAGCGATGCGGGGCTGGCAATGCGGGCGACCGGCGCCAATGCAAGGATGGCGCGGGCGCAGGGTGTCGATACCAGCCGGCAGATCTATCTCGGCATGGCGATCTCCAACGCGCTGGTGGCGCTCGGCGGCGCGCTGTTTGCCCAGACGAACGGCTTTGCCGATGTTACCTCGGGCGTCGGCACGATAGTCGTCGGTCTGGCTGCCGTCATCATCGGCGAGACGCTGCTCGGGCGGCGCGGTCTGCTGATCGCGCTTGTTGGATGCGTGCTCGGCTCGATCCTCTATCGCATCGCCATCCAGCTGGCGCTTTCGAGCGACGTCATCGGCCTGCAGGCGTCCGACCTCAATTTCGTCACGGCCGTGCTGGTGACCGTGGCGCTCATCCTTCCCCGTTTGCGCGGAGGTGCCGCGTCGTGATCAACCTCAAGAACATCAAGGTCGTCTTCGGGCGCGGCACGCCGCTGCAGAAGCAGGCGCTCTCGGGTGTCAGCCTGACGATCGAGGAAGGCTCTTTCGTTACCGTCATCGGCTCGAACGGCGCCGGCAAATCGACGCTGCTCGGCGTGCTCGCCGGCGATGTGCTGGCCAGCGAAGGACAGGTGCTGATCGGCAATGCCGACGTCACGCGCAAGACGACCGGGGCGCGGGCCGGGCTCGTCGCCCGTGTCTTCCAGGACCCGCTGACCGGAAGCTGCGGTGCCTTGTCGATCGAGGAGAACCTGGCGCTTGCGGCACGGCGTGGCGAACGGCGCGGACTTGTTTCGGCGCTTGGCGCAAAACGGCGCGACCATTTTCGTGAGAGGATCGCGGAGCTCAATCTCGGGCTGGAGAACCGCATGAAGGACCGCATGGACCTGCTCTCCGGAGGACAGCGCCAAGCCGTCTCGCTCGTCATGGCGACGCTGGCGGGCTCGGAGGTGCTGCTGCTCGACGAACATACGGCGGCGCTTGACCCTGGCATGGCGGAATTCATCATGGGCCTGACCCAGAAGATCGTTTCCGAGCGCAAGCTGACGACGCTGATGGTGACGCATTCAATGCGCCAGGCGCTCGACTATGGCCACCGAACGGTGATGCTGCATGGCGGAGAGATCGTGCTCGATGTCGCCGGCGACAGCCGCAAGACGTTGCAGGTCGAGGATCTGATCGCAATGTTCCGCAAGATGCGCGGCCAGACGCTGGATGACGATGCGCTGCTGATCGGTTAGCGGGCAGCTGATCGTTTCACGACTCCTCAGAGGCCTGTGGGACCGTCATCAAGAGCAGACTTCCACCAGCACGCGATGGCCGTACTGGTTGAACCATTCCGGCTGGCACTGTTCCGGGTCATAGTCGTCATCGCCGAAGAACAGACGATTTCTATCATGGAAGGCGAAACGGCCGTCGCGGTGTCCGCCAAAATGGCCGGCTCCGCCGAAATGATGCGCTCCGAAGCCGCGATCGGCGAAATTGCCGCCGCCCATATGCGCACCACCGCCGAAGTGGCCGCCGTCACGCGAGAAGCCGCCACCGCCATGGCCTTCGCCGCCATGCGCTAAGGCAGGTGTTGTCGCTGTCAGGGAGGTGGCGGCAAACGTCAGCGCAACAACTCCTGCCGTTATGATATTGCGGAACCTAATCATGGAATTATCCTTTCAAGGCAGCTCTTCGTGAGCCGTAAAGGATATGTGGGCAGCGAAGGTGGCGTGGCCTAGCCACAATTGTCGACTTACGATCATATGTTGATCACAAGTAATCGCGCGAAAGGCATGGAATAATTTTGGAAGGCGATGAAATTCGCGGTCACTGCCTGCTCCGGCGTGGCGTCTCGCGAATATTGGTGTCGTTGGCGGCGGATCGTTTCACGACCGCGGGCGGATCGATCGACCGACCGCGGGCGGATCGATCGACCGACCGCGGGCGGATCGATATGCCGACCGCGGGCGGATTGCTGCGCAACCGCGGGATTGCTGCGCAACCGCGGCTATCTCGCCTGGGTGAGCAGGATCCTTGCGGCGAAGATCGAGAAGACGCCGGCGAAGGTGTAGTCCATGCCGCGCAGCACTTTCTTGTTTTTCTGCAGCCATGAGGCAAGCCAGTCGGCGGCAAAGACGACGCTGGCATTGACCGGCATGCCGATCAGGATGAAGCAGAAGCCGAGGAAAAGCAGCTTGTGGGTGACAGCAGGATCGCCGGCGCTGACGAATTGCGGCAGGAAGGTCATGAAGAATATGATGACCTTGGGGTTCAGAAGATTGACCCAGAAGCCTGACGAGATGTTCGAAAGGGCGGTGCCCTTCTGCTCCTCGACCTTGGCGACGGTGAGCTTCGAGCCGAAACGGATTGCCTGCACCGCCAGCCAGAGCAGATAGGCAGCACCGCCGGTCTTCAGGATCAGGAAGGCGGTCGGCGAGGCGGTGATCAGCGCCGAAATGCCGAAAGCGACAAGCATGGTGTGGACGACGATGCCGAGGCTGGTGCCGACGACCACGAAGAGAGCCGCCTTCTTGCCCTGGGCGAGTGCGCGGCTGATCGACAGCGTCATGTCGGGCCCTGGGGTCGCCGCGAGCAGCAGCGTCGCGGCGGCAAAGGCGAGAAGGGTCGGCAGGCTGGGCAGGAAATCCATGACACACTCTGAAAGCCGGAAAGGATCTGGGGATCTCTTACCCAGCTTTCAGAAAATTACCAGTCAAACCTTCCAGATTCGAATGATCTTAGGCCTGATCGGCCTAAAATAATTCGAATCCAAGTCAAAGAAGTAGAGCATGATGTCATCCGAAAACCGCGCACACTTTTCGGCATCATGCTCCGGCGCCGATTACTTCTGTTCGAGGAAGGCTTTGAACTTGTCGGCATAATCCTTGTGCCAGCGCGACAGCGGCGGGCGGTTCTCGACGATATCGCCGGCTGCCCAGAGCATGCGGCGCTCGTCGACCGGACGCGCGACGTCATTGTCGGGGCAGAGGATATAGAAATCGCCGCGTTCGAGGCTTTCGACCATGAAATCGACGGTCTGCTCGGCGGTCCAGGCAGCGGCTGGTTTTTCCGCGTGCTCGCCCTTGGTGAGGCCGGTGAAGACGAAGCCGGGGATCAGAAGGTGGGCGGAGATCTTTCCGCTTTCGGTGTTGCGAAGCTCATGCTGCAATGCTTCGGTGAAGACTTTCACACCAGCCTTGGAGATGTTGTAGGCGGGGTTCCCGGGCGGCGTGGTGATGCCCTGTTTGGAGCCGGTGTTGATGATCAGTCCCGGCTCGCCGTGCGACAGCATCTTCGGGCCGAAGGTGCGCGTGCCGTTGATCACGCCCATCAGGTTGACGGCCAAGATATTGTCCCAGTTCGCCTGCGGGCTGAAGATCGATGTTTCCGGGCCGATGCCGGCATTGTTCATCAGCACGTGCACGCGGCCGAAACGCTGGAGCACCGCGCGCTCGAGCGCTTCCAGCGAGTCTCTGCTGGCGACGTCGGTCTCGACCGCCATCACATTTTCCTCGCCGGCAATGGCCTTGAGTTCGTTGGCGGCGTCGGCCAGCCGATCGCCGCCGAGATCGGCAATGGCGACGCTCATGCCGCGTCCGGCGAAATATTTCGCCGCGGCAAGGCCGATGCCGGAGGCGCCGCCGGTGATGACAGCAACATTCGATTTCTTGAAAATGTCTTGAATATTCGTCACGGGCAGCCTCTCCTCGAGCAATGTTCGGACGATGCCGAATATGGTAGTTTCGCAGTGCAAGTCAAACCTGCGAGGTGCCCGCGCGTGGCGAAGGTCGTGTCCATCAGAATCGATGACCACGTGGAGGAATTTATCGGCAATCAGCTCGATCAGGGCGCCTATGGCTCCGCAGACGAGGTGATCGACGCCGGCTTGAGGCTTCTGCAGCGCGAGGCAGAGCTTGCGGCAATCGAGGCAGCCATTATCGAAGGTGAGAAATCTGGCAAACCGCGGCCTTTTGATTTTGATGCTTTTATCGAGGGAAAGCGAGCGCGACGCGGCCGCCAATGAAAGCGCTTGTTCTTTCGTCAGCCGCTGTCGACCGGCTTGGCCTTGCGTCACGCGCCAATCTCGCTAAAAGTGCCGCGATACCGGGTTTTGCCGGCCTTTTATGCAACGGACCTCATCATCATGGCATCATACAAAGACGTGAAGAAAGTCGTTCTCGCCTATTCCGGCGGCCTCGACACCTCGATCATCCTGAAGTGGCTGCAGACGGAGCTCGGCGCCGAAGTCGTCACCTTCACCGCCGATCTCGGCCAGGGCGAAGAGCTGGAGCCGGCGCGCAAGAAGGCCGAGATGCTCGGCATCAAGGAAATCTATATCGAGGATGTGCGCGAGGAATTCGTGCGCGATTTCGTCTTCCCGATGTTCCGTGCCAATGCCGTCTACGAGGGCGTCTATCTGCTCGGCACCTCGATCGCCCGTCCGTTGATTTCCAAGCATCTGATCGATATCGCCAAGAAGACCGGCGCCGATGCGATCGCCCACGGCGCGACCGGCAAGGGCAACGACCAGGTCCGTTTCGAACTCTCCGCCTATGCCCTGAACCCCGACATCAAGATCATCGCGCCGTGGCGCGACTGGGCGTTCAAGAGCCGCACCGATCTGCTGGCCTTTGCCGAACAGCACCAGATCCCTGTTGCCAAGGACAAGATGGGCGAGGCGCCGTTCTCCGTCGACGCCAACCTTCTGCATTCCTCTTCCGAAGGCAAGGTTCTCGAAGACCCCTCCCAGGAGGCGCCTGAATATGTGCATATGCGCACCATTTCGCCTGAGGCCGCCCCCGACAAGGCAACGACCATCAAGGTCGGCTTCGAAAAGGGTGATGCGGTTTCGATTAACGGCGTGCGCATGAGCCCGGCGACGCTCTTGGCTGCGCTCAACAATTATGGCCGCGACAACGGCATCGGCCGTCTCGACCTCGTCGAGAACCGCTTCGTCGGCATGAAGTCGCGCGGCGTCTACGAGACACCCGGCGGCACCATCCTGCTTACGGCGCATCGCGCCATCGAATCGATCACGCTCGACCGCGGTGCCGCCCATCTCAAGGACGACATCATGCCGCGTTACGCCGAGTTGATCTATTACGGCTTCTGGTTCTCGCCGGAGCGCGAGATGCTGCAGGCGCTGATCGACAAGAGCCAGGAGCATGTCGAAGGCGAAGTGACGTTGAAGCTCTACAAGGGCAATGTCATGGTCATCGGCCGCGAAAGCGAAAAGTCGCTCTATTCCGACAAGCTCGTCACCTTCGAGGACGATCAGGGCGCCTACGACCAGAAGGATGCGGCCGGCTTCATCAAGCTCAATGCGCTGCGCCTGCGCACGCTCGCCAAGCGCAACCTCGTGAAGTGATTTGCGGTTTGCCTCGAACCGGATGTCAGCCCGCCGTCAGTTCACATCCGACGGCGGGTTTTTTCGTGGAGTGAGGTGGCAAACGCCAACAAATTCTTAGAGCACTTTGGATGGCCGGATTGCTGCAACACTCTGCGTGCGTTGTCGCGAGCTGACTCGGTGCGGACCTACCATCGCCATGCCCGCTCGCATCAGGCCATTCGCCGATTTCTCGGGTAGCGGACTGATGGGTTTGTGGGTCAGGCGGCACGCTCCAGTGCAGCCCGGATCTGTGCTTCGGTGGAGGCGATCGCAGCCTTGGCCGCGTCCGGGCTTACGAGTGTCCCTTCCACGCGGACCACTTCGATATCCGTCAGTCCGATAAAACCGAGAAGATGCGCGAGATAGGTGGTCTGGAAGTCGAACGGGGCGTTCCTGCCTTCCGAAAAGACGCCGCCAGTTGCCGTCACGAGATAGACTTTCTTGGCGGGCAACAATCCCATCAGACCGGTTGCGTCGTAGCGAAAAGTGACGCCAGGCCAGGTGATGTAGTCAAACCAAGCCTTGAGCTGCGTCGGCGGGCCGAAGTTGATCATGCCCGAGCCAATGACAATCACCTCGGCAGCCTGAACCTCATCAACGAGGCTTTGAGCGAGATCGACGGCTTCGATCTGTTCGGGTGTACGTGTCTCGGGCGGCACAACGCGGCCGTCGATATAGGCTGCTGTAATATGCGGCAGAGGTGCCGCCCCAAGATCACGTTCGACAATTGTGCCGGCAGAACGGGCTTTGAGGCTTTCAGCGATGTCACGCGCAAATCGGGTGGAAAGGCTCTGAGGACCGCGTGGGCTAGAGGTAACGAGGAGGATGTTGGTCATTGGTGGCTCCTGGGAGAATAGAGTAGTATCAAATTGTGACCAACGCTATTAAGATAACTATTTGACTGTTCGCAAGAAGGCACATTCATGACACTCAGTGACATAGAGTTTCCTACCCCAAGCGAAGACGCCGACTGCCGTCCCGTTCGGGAAATCCTCGATCGCATTGCCGATAAATGGAGTCTTTACATCTTCGTGGCCCTGAAGGATGGGCCGGTCCGCTTCAATGCATTGCGACGGCAGATCGACGGGATCTCGCAGCGGATGCTCACGATTACGCTTCGTCAATTGGAACGGGACGGTTTGATCAGTCGAACTCTCTTTCCAACGATCCCTCCGCGCGTGGATTACGAGCTGACCGCAATCGGCAGGTCGCTTCTCGCCCCAGTCATGGCCTTGATGACCTGGGCAGATTCAAATCGGGATGTGATCGAGGAGGCGCGCCGGCAATATGACCACTAGCTGGACGTGAGCCGAGCTGGCGCTTGTCGCTCATAACTAGCTCAAGCAGGGTAAAATCCGCGAAGAAGACCGCACCGGCCGCGTTAGCACCAATCGTCGAAACGCATGGGCACCGGCAAAGAGCAAGGCCCTCCACCCAATCCCACTCTTCGTGGCAGTGCACCACCCTTGACGGATGGCCGTGATCGCTTAGTCTGCTGTCGTCATCCTCCGGAGCATTTCCATGACGCAGTCTTTGCTCTTCGGCGCCTTTCTGGCGGCGCTTTTCTACGTGCTCATTCCAGGACCTGCCTTCCTGCAGCTGCTCGGCATCGGCGCCGGGCAGGGCCGCAAGGCCGGCGCCCTCTTCATGATGGGGCATCTGGTCGGGGATCTCATCTGGTCATCGCTGGCGCTGATCGCGATCGTCGGCGCAAAGACGATCGGAACCTTGGTCTTCGATCTGCTCGGCCTTGCCTGCGGTTTCTACCTCGCCTGGATCGGCTGGAGCGCCGTCAATGCCAAGCCGAAGGCGGAGGGGCAGGCGCTTGTTGTGGTCGAGCGGCCGTTTCGCCGCGGTCTGATCTTCGGCGTCACCAATCCGAAGGGTTATCCGGTGGCGCTCGCCACCTTCACCGCACTCGTTGCAGGCTCGGCCGGCGCGCTCGATTTCGAAGCGTTGCCGGTGCTGCTCGGCGTGTCGTTCGTCGGTTTCGTGACTGCGGACATCATCCTGATCGGCATCATCGGCGCCGGTACGGTGCGGCGCTTCTATCGTGCCCATGAGCGGCTGATCGTGCGCTGCTCCGGCGTGCTTTTCATGGGATTTGCCGCCCAGGCGCTCTGGCACGCAACGCCCGGCCTGCTCGGCTGGCGCAAGGCCTGATTAAAGCGCGTCGCGCCAAACTTGAAGCGTGCGGCGCGCCTGTCTTTGAATCATGCATGTCTTGGATGTATGCCTGTCGTCATCCCAAAACCGCTGCGCATTTTGGGCGGCATGCATGAGATCAGGCATTCAGGAAGCTGACGATCGATTTCAGCGTCTGGACCTCGTCAGAATCGCCGATCGACATGGCGATCTGCAGCTGGTTCTGGTAATAATCGAGGAAATTGAAGCTGGTGCCGTCGGTGACGCTGGAGAGATCGACGATGTTGCCGAGCGGATCGATCGCATGCATCGGCAGCGGTTCGGAGATCGCGGCGTAGGTGTTTTGATCGATCAGGCCACTGTCGAAACCCTGGCGTGCGTAATTGCGCAGTTCTCCAGGGCTGACCGCGGTGAAATCCGGGCCTTCGCCAACATCATCTTCGATCTGGAACGAGGCCGGGGCGGGAGCTCTGGTCTCGATTTGAATATCAGAGGTCTTCGAACTTTTTGCGTTATTAGGATTGTTTTTAAAAAGCAAACTCTGAGAAGACCGCACAGAAAAAACTTCCATGGCGCATGTCCCCTTACAAGAAGATCACCTATGAAACTAGCGCTCGCGCGTGATTCGCGTCAATCGTTAACGATTGGTTAATTTTCACGTATCAATTGTTGTCCACCGGATTGGCAGGTGCCCGCCGGATTTGGCTGGCGAGGCAAAAGGTCCTTCCCGGCAACATACCAATTCTATGCCGGCTCTCCTATATTGACGATCCATCTGCATGCCAAAAGGGAATTCTCCGATGCCTTCTCCACATGATTTCAATCCGGCGCTGGTAACCTGGGACGGTCTTCACGGCCTGCCGCGTTTCGATGCCCTGGATGACGGCGATTTCGCCGCCGCCTTCGAAGCCGCACTTGCCGCGCATGAAAGAGAGATCGACGAGATCGCCGGAAACGGCGATGCGCCGACATTCGACAATACGGTCGTGGCGCTGGAGATTGCCGGCGACGCGCTGTCGCGCGTTTCGTCGCTGTTCTGGAACAAGGCGGGCGCCCATACCAATGATGTGATCCAGGCGCTGGAGCGGGAGATCTCGCCGAAGATGTCGCGCCACTATTCGAAGATCGGCATGAATGCAGCGCTTTTTGCCCGCATCGACACGCTCTGGGAGAGCCGCGAGAGCCTTGGCCTGACGCTCGAACAGACACGCGTGCTGGAACGCCACTGGAAAGGCTTCGTCAAGTCGGGCGCCAAGCTCGACAAGGCCGAGCAGGAAAAACTCGCCGCGATCAATGAAAAGCTTGCCGGCCTCGGGACGCAATTCGGCCAGAACGTGCTGGCCGACGAAAAGGCCTGGGCACTGATCCTTTCGGACAGCGCCGAGCTCGAGGGCCTGCCGGAATTCCTTCGCGACGCGATGGCGGCAGCAGCGCGCGAACGCGGCGAGGAGGGCAAATATGCGGTGACGCTGTCACGCTCGATCATCGAGCCCTTCCTCACCTTCTCGGAGCGCCGCGACCTGCGCGAGCAGGCTTTCAAGGCGTGGGTGGCGCGCGGCGAAAATGAAGGGGAGACGGATAACCGCGCCGTCATCAAGGAAACGCTGGCGCTCCGCCATCAGGTGGCGACGCTGCTCGGCTACGGCAATTTCGCTGAGCTGAAGCTCGACAACACGATGGCGAAGACGGCGGATGCGGTGAACGGCCTGCTGCGGGCTGTCTGGGCGCGGGCGGTGAAACGCGCCGGCGAGGAGGAGATCGATATCGCGGCACTGATTGCCGAGGAAGGCCGGAACCACGAGGTGATGCCCTGGGACTGGCGCCACTATGCCGAAAAGATTCGCGCACGGAAGTTCGATTTCTCCGAGGCCGAGCTCAAGCCTTATCTGCAGCTCGAGAAGATCATCGAAGCCTGCTTCGACGTGGCCGGCCGGCTGTTCGGCATCCGGGCCGTCGAGAAGAAGGGCGTGGCCGCCTATCACCCTGACGTCAGGGTGTTCGAAATCAGGGACCGCGAGGACAAGCTCGTCGCGCTGTTCCTCGGCGATTATTTCGCCCGCAGCTCGAAACGGTCAGGCGCCTGGATGAGCTCGCTGCAATCGCAGCACAAGCTGGAGCTGAAGAACGGCCGCCACGGCGAATTGCCGATCATCTATAATGTCTGCAACTTCGCCAAGCCGGCGGAAGGCAAGCCGGCGCTGCTGTCGCTCGACGATGCCCGCACGCTGTTCCACGAATTCGGCCATGCGCTGCACGGCATGCTTTCAGACGTCAGCTATCCCACGATTTCGGGCACCGGCGTTTCGCGCGATTTCGTCGAGCTGCCGTCGCAGCTCTATGAACACTGGCTGACGGTGCCCGCTATACTGAAGCGTTATGCCGTGCATGTCGAAACCGGCGAGCCGATGCCGCAGGCCTTACTCGACAAGGTGCTGGCAGCGCGCACCTTCAATGCCGGCTTCAATACCGTCGAGTTCACCTCGTCGGCGCTGGTCGATATGGCGTTTCACACGAGAACGACTGTCGAGGACCCGATGGCGGTGCAGGCCGAGGTGTTGGCCGAGATTGGCATGCCGAAATCGATCGTCATGCGCCATGCGACGCCGCACTTCCAGCACATCTTCTCCGGCGGCTATTCGGCCGGCTATTACTCCTACATGTGGTCGGAGGTGCTCGACGCCGACGCCTTCGCCGCCTTCGAGGAGACGGGAGACGCCTTCAACGGCGAGATGGCGCGCAAGCTCAAGGACAATATCTATTCCGTCGGCGGTTCGGTCGATCCGGAAGACGCCTACAAGGCCTTCCGCGGCAAGCTGCCGAGCCCCGATGCGATGCTTGTCAAAAAGGGACTTTCGACCTTCGAGGAATTGACAGGCAGCGACGCCTAAGACAATTTGATGACACGCTATGATGCGGCGGGGCGACAGCCTTGCCGCAGCTTTTGCGCGTTCCCCCCTTTCGCAAACGCAAAAAAAACTGTATGGACGCCCCAAACTAATAGGCGCGCCCTCTAGAGCGTGCGCCCCAGCCTCAGAGATTTCACATATGTCACTTCGCAATATCGCGATCATCGCGCACGTTGACCATGGCAAAACGACCCTGGTGGATGAGCTTCTCAAGCAGTCCGGCTCGTTCCGCGAAAATCAGCGTGTCGCTGAACGCGTGATGGACTCGAACGATCTCGAAAAGGAACGCGGCATCACCATTCTCGCCAAGGCGACCTCGGTGGAATGGAAGGGTGTCCGCATCAACATCGTCGACACCCCCGGCCACGCCGACTTTGGCGGTGAAGTCGAGCGCATTCTCTCGATGGTGGATGGCGCGATCGTTCTCGTCGACTCCTCTGAAGGCCCGATGCCGCAGACGAAGTTCGTTGTCTCCAAGGCGTTGAAGGTCGGTCTTCGTCCGATCGTCGCGATCAACAAGATCGACCGTCCGGATGGCCGCCACGAAGAAGTCATCAACGAAGTCTTCGATCTTTTCGCCAATCTCGACGCGACCGACGAGCAGCTCGACTTCCCGATCCTCTACGGTTCCGGCCGCGACGGCTGGATGAACGTCAATCCGGAAGGTCCGAAGGATCAGGGTCTTACGCCGCTTCTCGACCTGGTGCTCAAGCATGTTCCGGAGCCGACCGTCCACGAAGGTCCGTTCACGATGATCGGCACGATCCTCGAAGCCAACCCCTTCCTCGGCCGCATTATCACCGGCCGTATCAATTCCGGTTCCATCAAGCCGAACCAGGCCGTGAAGGTTCTCCACGCCGACGGCAAGACGATCGAAACCGGCCGTATTTCCAAGATCCTCGCCTTCCGCGGCATCGAGCGCACGGCAATCGACGAAGCGCATCAGGGCGATATTATCGCGATCGCCGGCCTTTCCAAGGGCACGGTCGCCGACACCTTCTGCGATCCTTCGATCACAATACCGTTGCCGGCGCAGCCGATCGATCCGCCGACCGTCACCATGTCCTTCATCGTCAACGATAGCCCGCTGGCCGGCACCGAAGGCGACAAGGTGACGAGCCGCGTCATCCGCGACCGTCTCTTCAAGGAAGCGGAAGGCAACGTCGCCCTGAAGATCGAAGAAGCCGAAGGCAAGGATTCGTTCTACGTGTCCGGCCGTGGCGAACTTCAGCTCGCCGTTCTCATCGAAACCATGCGTCGCGAAGGCTTCGAGCTTGCCGTGTCGCGTCCGCGCGTCGTGATGCACAAGGATGAAAACGGCCAGCTTCTGGAGCCGATCGAGGAGGTCGTCGTCGACGTCGACGAAGAGCATTCCGGTGTCGTCGTGCAGAAGATGTCCGAGCGCAAGGCCGAAATGGTCGAGCTGCGTCCGTCGGGCGGCAACCGTCTTCGCCTGCGTTTCTACGCGCCGACCCGTGGCCTGATCGGCTACCAGTCGGAGCTGCTGACGGATACCCGCGGCACGGCGATCATGAACCGCCTGTTCCACGACTACCAGCCCTACAAGGGTGTGATCGGTGGCCGCGTCAACGGCGTGCTGCTCGCCAACGCTCCCGGCGAAGCCGTCGCCTATGCGATGTTCAACTTGGAAGATCGTGGCCCGATGATCATCGAGCCGGGCGAAAAGGTCTATGCCGGCATGATCATCGGCATCCATTCGCGCGACAACGACCTTGAAGTCAACGTGCTGAAGGGCAAGCAGCTCACCAACATTCGCGCCGCCGGCAAGGACGAAGCCGTGAAGCTGACGCCGCCGATCCGCATGACGCTTGATCGCGCGCTCTCCTGGATCCAGGATGACGAGCTGATGGAAGTGACACCGAAGAATATTCGTCTGCGCAAGATGTATCTCGACGCAAACGATCGCAAGCGTTTCGAAAAGACGAAGGCGGCGCTCTGAGCGCCATTCAAAGTGCTGCAGCGTTTTGGGTCTCTCGAAAAGAGGCGCGGCGCTGGAGAGAAATCCTTCAAAACCCCGGCCCTCGCGCCGGGGTTTTTTATTATGCGCCGCGTCGATTCCGTCTTGTGACAATCGTTAAAAAAGCGTTAACTTTTGATCGTCGTCCACATATCAAGTCTGTGGGCAATCGATCACAATGCCTCTGTGCATATGGTTAGTTGCCTCTAGCGGGACCAGAGTAAACGTTATGAAGACGTTGTCGATCGATGTCCGGCGGGCCGAGCCGCAAGATGCCCGAGCCATATCGGAAACACACAGGCTTGCCTGGCAACACACCTATGCAGGCATCATTCCGCATCGCGCACTGACGCAGATGATCGAGCGGCGCGGCGAAAGCTGGTGGCGCAAGGCAACGCGCGGACCGGCGACGCTGCTGGTTCTCGATGTTGCCGGCACAGTCGCCGGCTATGCGACACTCGGCCTCAACCGTGCCCGCGCTCTGCCGCAGGAAGGCGAGATTTACGAGCTTTATCTTCGGCCCGAGTATCAGGGCATAGGCCTTGGCAGGATGCTGTTCGGCGAAGCGCGCCGTCTCTTGAAGTCGCTCGGCTGCAACGGGCTGGTCGTCTGGTGCCTCGAGGATAACGAGACCGCCAGCCACTTCTACCGCAATCATGGCGGCGTCGATTTCTGCGAAGGCATGGAAAGTTTCGACCACAGGCAGTTGAAGAAGATCGGCTTCATCTGGAGCTGAACGGCCATTCAAAGTGCCACGACGTCCTTTGGCGTCTGAAAGGACGCGCGACGCTGGAGTCGGCGTTCGGCTATCTCCCATTAGATGTGAATGTGCGCCGGTGCAGTCAAGCATTGGTGCTGTGCCATGTTGCGTTGCCGCATGAAACTGATTATCTGGCTGCCAGCACATTCAACCTCGCGGGAGTTTTCTATGCGCATCGACGCTATTTCAATCGGTCATAATCCACCTGAGGACGTCAACGTCATCGTTGAGGTTCCGGTCGGCGGTCATCCCATCAAGTATGAGATGGACAAGGAAGCCGGCACGCTGGTGGTCGATCGTTTCCTCTATACGCCGATGACCTATCCGGGCAATTATGGTTTCGTGCCGCACACGCTGTCGGAAGATGGCGACCCGATCGACGTCCTGATCGCCAGCACCCGCCCGCTGGTTCCCGGCTGCGTCATCAATGTGCGCCCGATCGGCGTCCTGAAGATGGAAGACAATTCCGGCAAGGACGAGAAGATCATTGCCGTGCCGTCGCCGAAGCTGACGCTGCGCTATGAGAAGGTGAAGAACCACACCGATCTTCCCGAGATCACGCTGAAGCAGATCGAGCATTTCTTCGAGCACTACAAGGATCTGGAGCCCGGCAAGTGGGTGAAGATCTTCGGCTGGGGCGACTCAAAGGAAGCAGGCGAACTCATCCTCGAAGCCGTCGAGCGCGCCAAGAAGAAAGGCTGATCGTTCAGCCTAAAAATTTCTCGAGCTTTTTTACCAAATCCTCCGGATCGCCGTCGATCCGGAGGATTTTTCTGCGCGCGGTCTCACCCGAGACGAGGCTGATGCTGGACTTGGGAAGGTGCAGGGATTTTGCGATCAAAAGGATGAGCGCCTTGTTGGCCTTGCCTTTCTCGGGCACGGCGGTGACGCGTGCCTTCAGGAAAGCCTCACCCTCGCCGTCGGCCTCAACGCCGTCGAGCACGTCACGCCCGCCATTCGGCGTCAGCCGGACGGCGAGGCGCAGATGGTCATCGAAAAGGCTCCAGGGACGGCTCAAGCGACCAGCGGGTACAGCGTGGTCCAAAGCAAGGTGCGCAGGAAGAAGATGATCAGCAGCAGGATGATCGGCGAAATATCGATGCCGCCAAGGTTCGGCAGGCGGCGGCGGATCGGCTTCAGCACCGGTTCGGTGACATTATAGAGGAATGTGCCGACCGAATTGACGAACTGATTGCTGGAATTGATAACATTGAAGGCATAGAGCCAGGAAAAAATGGCACTGGCAATCAGGATCCAGGTGTAAATATTCAAAGCCAAATCAATGGTTTGAAACAGCGCAAACATCATCGTCTCCAATTCGTTGTTGACAGACATGTAGACATTGGCGACTAAACGGGCAAGTGCCGTGTGGAAACACACGGTGAATCATGTTTAACGGGCGGCTTTGCAGCTCTTCCGGCGCCCGTCTCCTCGGAAAACATCCATGTCGTTTTCGCCCACCGGAGACCGTTTTGCAGCGTTCCGGCATTCGTCCTACACGCGGTTCTTCTTCGCGCGCTTCCTGCTTTCCTTCTCGCAGCAGATCGTCAGCGTCGCGGTCGGCTGGCAGATGTACGACCAGACGGGCAGCGCGATCTATCTCGGTTTGATCGGCCTGGTACAGTTCCTGCCGTCGCTGCTGCTCATGCTCGTCACCGGTTCGGTGGCCGACCGGTACAATCGCCGGGCGATCGCGGCCCTCTGCTCGCTGGTAAGCGCGCTCTGCACGCTGGCGCTGCTGGCTATGACTGTCATGGGGACCTTCACTCCCTTGCCTGTTTTCGCAGTGCTTTTGATCTTCGGCATCGAGCGCGCCTTCATGTCGCCGGCGGTGCAGTCGCTGGCGCCCAATCTCGTGCCGGAGCAGGATCTTTCCAATGCGATCGCCTGGAATTCGTCGTCCTGGCAGCTCGCGGCAATCACCGGACCGGTGCTCGGCGGTCTGCTCTACGGCGTCAGTGCGCCGACTGCGTATACGGTGGCGGTGGTCTTTTCGGTGCTCGGTGCGGCCCTTCTCTACATGATCCCAAAACCGGTGCAGAAGACGACCGGCGAGACCAAGAGCTGGGCGATGATCCTCGGCGGCTTCAGTTTCATCCGCGCCGAAAAGGTGGTGCTCGGGGCGATCTCGCTCGATCTCTTTGCAGTGCTGCTCGGCGGCGCCACGGCGCTGATGCCGATCTTCGCACGCGATATCCTCACCCTCGGTCCCTGGGGGCTCGGACTGCTGCGCGCCGCACCCGGACTTGGCGCCATCGTCATGGCGATCTTCCTGGCCGCCTATCCACTCAAACATCGCGCCGGCATCTACATGTTCATCGGCGTTGCCCTGTTCGGCGTCGGAACGATCATCTTCGGCGTCTCGACCAACACCGAGGTCTCGATCGCGGCGCTGGCGCTGATGGGGGCGGCCGACATGGTGTCGGTCTATGTGCGCGAGAGCCTGATTGCGCTCTGGACGCCGGATCATCTGCGCGGCCGGGTCAATGCGGTCAACATGGTCTTTGTCGGCGCCTCGAACGAGCTTGGGGAATTCAGGGCGGGCACGATGGCGGCGCTCTTCGGCGCGGTGCCGGCGGTCGTCATCGGCGGGGTCGGGACGCTTGTCGTGGCGGCGATCTGGGCGTCGAGTTTCCCCAAACTGCGCCGGATCGATACGCTCGACGCGCCCAGCGCATCCTCGCATTCGGTTTGAGGACAGGCTCTCGAGCGGTTCAGCTTTTAACGGAAGCGCAGGACCGCTCTAGGCTTTTGTTTTACGCAATTCCCGACGGAAACCGCTTCGCACTTTTCCTGGAAATGCTCTAAGCGCGACGCGCTTTAGGCGCGAAGAGCGATAGAAGACGTCGCCTTTGCCGTCTTTCCCTCGAAGACGATGTCGAGGAATTCGGTCAGCCAGGCCTTCAGCGGCGCGTCGAACAGCATGCGGCCTTCGAGATGTTCGCGGCCCTGCTGGGCGTTCGGCAGGATGAAGCGATGGGCGCCATGCACGACCCAGCGATGCATCATCACCCGGGTCAGTTCGGCATGGAACTGCAGGCCCCAGGCGTTGCCGTCGTAGCGGAAGGCCTGGTTCGGATAGGCATCGCCTTCGGCGAGCAGGTCGGCGCCGCGCGGCAGTTCGAAGCCCTCGCGATGGAAATGATAGACCATCTTCGGCCAGTGCATCAGCAGGCGGCCCTTCTCGGTCGGGTGCAGCGGATACCAGCCGATCTCCGTCGAGCCGTCGGCATTCGACTGCACCTTGCCGCCGAGATGACGGACCAGCATCTGCGCGCCGAGGCAGATACCGAGATAAGGGCGCTTTTCCCGGAGCGGAATGTCGAGCCAGTCGATCTCCTTCTTGACGAAGTCATCGGGATCATTGGCGCTCATCGGTCCGCCGAAGACGACGGCGCCGGCATGGTCTTCAAGTGTTGTCGGAAGGGGCTGGCCCAGAACCGGGCGACGGATATCGAGGCGGTAGCCCTTTTCGACGAGCAATTGGCCGACACGGCCGGGGCTCGACCGCTCCTGATGCAGGACGATGAGGATCGGGCGCGTGTCGCGGTTCTTGATTTGCTCAGTCGGCATCATCTTGTGCAACCTGGACATCGGTCACCCTGGCGGCAGCCTCCTGCCGCTTCTGGATGCGCTCGCGTGAGGAGACGCCGAGCAGATCGGCGATACGCCAGATCACATGGTCTTCCATCTCGCTGCGCTCGCCATCGGCATAGACGATGTCCCAGAGGATGCCGATCAGCTCCAGCCGCTGCTCGGTATTGAGATGACGCTTCAGATCGGCGGTGAAGCGATAATAGTCGACGGCGGAGCTTTCGGCCTCGAGACCCGCCGCCATCAGAGCATCGAGCTGCTTGCCGTCGAGCGCATACTGCTCCTTCAGGAGTTTGCGCAGCCGCTTCTTCTCGCTGGCTTTGATCTGACCGTCGGCCTCCATCACCTGCATGCAGAGCGCTGCCACCGTGATGCGCGGATCATCAGGGGCGAAACCTTTCTTAGGACTGTCGGCGGTGAGCTTCTGGAAGAATGCCTGAAAGCGTTCGAACATGCGGTTTTCGTTCCATTTCAAAAAAGGCGGAGCCGTGTCTTGGGTTCCGGTTCCACCCTGGGGTCGCGAACGCCCGGATCATCCGGCAGTCCGCCAAAGAAAGGTTTCGCCTCGCTTGGCGCCGGCGCTTTATCGCTCACGGCCGGTTCGGCGGGTTTCGGTTTTGCCGATGGCGGTGCCGGTGCCGGCGTGGGGCGCACAGCCTCGGCAATCGTCGCGGCGCGTTCCAGCTCAATGATGCGATGGTCGTTGACCGGGCTTTCCGGCCTGACGTCACGCAGCGGCGGCAATGTCTTCAAAGCCGTTTCGATCGAGGCAGGCGTCGAACCGTCTTCGAGCGCACCCTCGATCTGGCCGAAGGGCGCCTTCCATTCGAAGGCGTCGAGGCGGCCGGTCACGGGGGATACCGGCAGCCATTTGTCCGACACGAAGCCGTCTGCCACCCAGGCCGGATCGCGCGGCGCCTTGAGCGCCTGGGCCAGCCAGTGGCGCACGCGGCCCTGGTCTCCGGTCTCGGCTTCTTCGATGTCGGCCAACAGCAGATAGGCGGCTTCACGCGGCTGCATGCGCGCCGCTGCTTCCGCTTTGGCGCGAGCCTTGGCGAATTCCTGCGCGTCGAGGGCTGCCTGGGCGACGACGAGAAGGGATTCGACGTTGTTCGGGCGCTGCCCTTCCAGCCGCTCGGCGCGCTTCAGCCGGTCGAGTGTCGAATCGCCGCTGCGGGCCCTGACATAGGCTTGGCCGATCTCGGGATGAGGTGCCGATTTCCATGCCTGTTCGAGGATCGAGGCGGCCTTGCGGACGCCGCCTTCGCGAAACAGTGCTTTTGCGGCGATGAGGGCTGCCGGAATGAAATCGGCGGCAAGCTTTAACGCCTGCAGAGCGTCGTCGCGGGCACCCGTCGGGTTGCTTTCCAGCTTCTCGCCGGCGCGCGCTGTCAGGAGGACGGCGTGCAGACGGTTGGCTTCGGCCTTTTCGACGACGCGGGCGGCCTTTTGCTGTTCGAGCAGGCGGATCGCATCATCCCAGCGGCCGGCCTGACTGCGATATTCGAGCGTCGCCTGTGCGGCCCAGGGCAGATATGGCGCGTTGTCGGCGGCCTTTTCGGCATATTGGCGGGCGGCCTCGTTGGCGCCGAGACGGCGGGCTTCCAGATAGAGGCCGCGCAGACCGAGTTCGCGTGTCTCGGGATCGTTGGCCATGGCCTCGAACTTGGCGCGCGCCTCATCATGGCGACCTTCGATCAGGGCGGCCTGGGCCTCGAGCAGGTTGATCAGCGGTTCCTGATCGGCGCGGATCAGGCCGCGCGAGCGGGCGGCCATCTTGCGGGCGAGCAGCGCATTGCCGGCGCCGGCGGCGATCAGGCCGGTCGATAGCGCCTGATACCCACGGTCCCGCTTGCGGGCGCGGAAATAACGCGTCACCGAATGCGGCGAGGTCCAGACCAGCCGGACGAACCACCAGGCGATCATCACGGCGGCGACCAGCGCGATGATTGCGCTGGCGGCGACGATCAGCTTTGTCTGGTAGATCTGGCCCTCCCAGATCAGCGAGAGGTCACCGGGACGATCGGCGAGCCAGGAGAAGCCATAGGCAAGAAGCAGCACGAAGAGGGCGAAGACGACAAGACGGATCAGCATGGTCTCATCCCTCCTTGCCGGTGCCTGAGACCGCCTTCGACAGCGCCCCGCCGACCAGTTCCTCGACGCGTATGCGCGCTTCGAGCGACTGCTTGAAGGCGGCGGACGCCTGTTTGCCGAGGGCGGGCAGGCTGTTCCATTCGGCGGAAGCGCCGGGCAGGTCGCCGTTCTTCACCTTCTCCTCCATGCGGGCGGCGATGGCTTCGACGCTTTCACCCTCGATATTGCCGACGGGACGAACGCTCACCAGCGATTTGGCGCTCGACATCAGCCGGTCCGACCAGCTCTGGTTCGAATCCGGCTGGTTGACGGCTTCGACGATCGCGGTGGCGACATCGGGAACCTCGCCCACCAGCTCGGTGCGTGAGGGAACGCCGGTTTGGGCAAAGGCTCTGAGGTCAGCGACGGCTGGATCGTCGGGGGCAACGCCGGCGAAGGTGTCGAGCTCGGCCAGGAACGGGCCACCGCGATCGATCGCCGCCTTCAGGGCGGCGGCCGCGATCGCCCGGGCAACGGCGACGTCCTCGCGCGGCTCGTTCAGCTTCTTTTCGGCCTCTTCGAGGCGCTTGGCGATATCGGCGCCGTTCGTCGTCTGCTGCTCGGAAGACTGGGCAAGCGTCGAGCGCAACTGGTCGACCTGACCGGTCAGTTCCGCAATCTTCTGGTTGAGTGCCTCGACGTTACCAGAATCGGCCGGCGCGCCGGCCGCGGGGGCCTTGGCAGCCGCTTCCAGCGCAGCGACACGTTTCGCAAGCTCGCCGTCATCTGTGCTCACCGGATTGGCGGCAAGGTTGGCAACGGTCTGTTTCAGGCCGTCGATCTCGCCGGCAAGATCGGCCGTCTCCGGCGATGTCGTCTGCGGCGTGGAGGAGCCCGGGAGGTAACCCGCATACTGGATGGCGCCGGCGCCAAGCAGCGCCACGAGGCCGCCGAAGATGCCGGCGGCAATCAGGCCGGAGGTGCCGGCGCTCTTCGGCGCGGGCTGTTCAGGAGGAGGGGTGAAGGAAGGTTCTGGAGCTGCCGGTTCCTCCTCCGGCGCATCCATCACGGGCTTCTCTTCATCTTCGGCATGCGACGCAGTCTCGGTTTCGGGCGCCAGGCCGGCATCGGCGGTAGTGCTGTCGGCCTCGCCGGTTTCATTGTCTACCGGTTTTTCGGTATCGGCTGCAGCGGCGAATTCCTGTGCATCGAGGTCGATCGTGACCGGTTCGTCGGCGCTCTTCGAATGGCGTGGCGGGTTTCCCGATACCATGAGGTCCTCTTTATCCTGCATTGCAACGAAACTAGACAGTGATGCCAGTTAAGGGAAGAGGTTAGATCAAATTTGGGCAGCTAGAGCCTTCAAAGCAGCGACAAAAGGCTTTTCTCATCCGCCATCGGTGAAATCTCGACGCTTTTTTTCAGAGCCGCCGGAATGGCTTGCGCCACCGCTTCGCTGAGGCATAGAAGGCGGGCTGCACAGTGTTCCGGCAGGGCGGGCACTTGGAAGAAATCCTCGGCCGTCTGCCGGGAATAGAAGAGAATGGCGTCCGGGTAACCGTTAGCGAAGATCGCGTCGATCTCGGCGGGATCGGGGACGGCGGGCTGCATGCGGTAGCATTCGGCGACGGAAAAACGGATGCCGAGTTCTCGCAATCTTCCTTCAAAATTCTCGGCGCGCGGGGTGCCGGCGAGGTAGAGCAGCGTCACCGGTTTCTCCGCCGCGACGAGATCGGCGAGATCGCGGCCGTTGCCCTGGGATGAGGCGATGGATCGGAAACCAAGGTTGCGCGCTTCTTCGGCCGTCGTTTCGCCGACCGCAAAAAGCGGGCGGGCAAGATGCGGGTGAAGTTGCTCGCCGAGCGCGGAGAGGACCCTGATGGCTTCGGCGCTGGTCACCGCGATTGCGCCGCTGGTGGTTGCAAGCGCGTCTGCGGCGGCATCGCTGTCGTGCAGCGGCTGACGCAGCGGCAGCAGCAGCGGCTCGTGGCCCATATCGCGCAGACGTTGTGCAGTTCTCGTCGCCGAATGCGCGGGGCGGGTGACGAGCACGCGCATGGCCGCTTCAGTGCCAGTCGTCGAAAAAGGCGCTGCCGGCCCTGGCGCGCACGTCCTGGCCGGCGCGGGTGCCGAGTGCCGCCGCATCGCGGCGGTGGCCGTCGGTCGTCACCGCATGCTGGCTGCGGCCGTCGGGAGTGATGATGAGGCCGGAGAACCGGATCAGGTCGCCTTCGCAGACGGCGTAACCGCCGATCGGCGTGCGGCAGGAGCCGTCGAGTGCGGCGAGGAAGGCGCGTTCGCAGGAGACGGTGTCGAAGGTCGGGCCATCGTTAACAGGTGCCAGCAGATCGTCGACCCTGGCATCGCCGATGCGGCTTTCGATGCAGATCGCTCCCTGCGCCGGCGCCGGCGGGAAGGTGTCGGGGTCGAGGATGTCGGTCAGCACGTCGACCTTGCCGAGACGCTTCAGGCCGGCAAGCGCCAGCAGGGTCGCGTCCACCTCGCCCTGTTCGAGCTTGCGCAGGCGGGTTTCGACCAGGCCGCGGAAGGTGACGACGTTGATATCCGGCCGCATGCGGCGGATCAGCGCCTGGCGGCGGAGCGACGAGGAACCGACGGTGGCGCCACGCGGCAGGTCGATCAGCTTTCGGGCGGTGCGGCCGATGACGGCGTCGCGGATATCCTCGCGCGGCAGGTAGGCGGAGAGATAAAGCCCCTCGGGCAGCTTCGTCGCCATGTCCTTGGCGGAATGCACGGCGAAATCGAGCTCGCCGGCTGCAAGCTTCTGTTCGAGCTCCTCGGTGAACAGGCCCTTGCCGCCGATCTCGGCCAGCGACCGGTCGGTGATGCGGTCGCCCTTGGTCGTCAGCACGACGATCTCGAACATGTCCTCGGGCAGATGATGCGCCGCCATCAGCCTGTCGCGGGCCTCATGCGCCTGGGCAAGCGCCAGCGGGCTGCCCCGCGTGCCGATCCGGAAAGGTTTTGTTTGCATCCGTTCTATTCCGTTGTTACCGGAGTTCTCGTAAACGGGTTTCCATCCCATCGCAATGAACGAACAGGCTTCATGGTTCCCTTTCTGCGCATCCTTGGCATCGAAACGAGCTGCGACGAGACCGCCGCCGCGGTCGTCGAGCGCGATGAGGAGGGGCATTCCAATGTGCTGTCGGACGTGGTGCTTTCCCAGCTCGACGAACATAGCGCCTATGGCGGCGTGGTGCCCGAGATCGCCGCACGCGCCCATGTCGAAGCGCTGGACGAGCTGATCGAGGAAGCGCTAACGCGCGCCAATGTGTCGCTCAACGATGTCGATGCCATCGCCGCCACGTCGGGGCCGGGGCTGATCGGCGGGCTGCTGGTGGGGTTGATGACCGGCAAGGCGATCGCCAGAGCCGCCGGCAAGCCGCTCTATGCGATCAACCATCTCGAAGGCCATGCGCTGACGGCGCGGCTGACGGACGGGCTTTCCTTTCCCTATCTGATGCTGCTCGTCTCCGGCGGCCATACCCAGCTCATTCTGGTGCGTGGTGTCGGACAGTACGAACGCTGGGGCACGACGATCGACGATGCGCTGGGCGAAGCCTTCGACAAGACGGCAAAGCTGCTCGGTCTGCCCTATCCCGGCGGCCCGGCGGTGGAGCGGATGGCGCGGGACGGCAATCCCGATTGCTTCGACTTTCCGCGGCCGCTGGTCGGCGAAGCAAGGCTCGATTTTTCCTTTTCCGGCCTGAAGACGGCGGTGCGGCAGGCGGCGCAGGATATCGCGCCGCTTAGCGATCAGGACGTCGCGGATATCTGCGCCTCGTTCCAGAAGGCGGTTTCGCGGACGCTGAAGGACCGTATCGGCCGCGGCCTGCAGCGGTTCAAGACCGAATTTCCGACGACCGGTGAAAAGCCGGCGCTCGTCGTTGCCGGCGGTGTCGCCGCCAATCTCGAACTGCGCGGCACGCTGCAGGCGTTGTGCGACAAGAACGCCTTCCGTTTCGTCGCGCCGCCGCTCAGGCTCTGCACCGACAATGCGGTGATGATCGCCTGGGCGGGACTGGAGCGGATGGCGACCGGCGCTGCGCCGGATCCGCTCGACGTGCAGCCGCGTTCGCGCTGGCCGCTCGATTCCAATGCGGAGACGCTGATCGGCTTCGGAAGACGAGGGGCCAAGGCATGAGCGAAAACATCGCCGTCGTCGGATCGGGGGCTTTCGGCACGGCGCTTGCCGCCGTCATCGCGCTTGCCGGCCGCAGCGCCGTGACACTCGTCGGGCGCGATCCGTCCCTGATCGCCGATCTGAAGGCCGAACGGCTGCATGATGCGGTGCTGCCCGGCATTCTCCTGCCCGATACGCTGGAATTCTCCGCCGAGGCGGATGCGATCACTGGTGCCTCCATCGTGCTGTTTGCGATGCCGTCGCAGGCGCAGGCTGATGCGGCGCGGCAATACGGACCTTATCTTTCCAAGGATGCTGTCGTCGTTACCTGTGCCAAGGGTATCGAACGGGCGACCGGCAATCTTTTGACCGACATGCTGGAACGGGAACTTCCGGACCATCCCATCGCCGTGCTCTCCGGCCCGGGTTTTGCCGCCGATATCGCCAAGGGCCTGCCGACGGCGATGGCGATTGCTGCAGCCGACATGGAAATCGCCGAGCGGCTCGCTCTGGCGATTTCCGGGCGGACCTTCCGGCTCTACGCTTCCAATGACCGGATCGGCGTGCAGCTCGGCGGCGCGCTGAAGAATGTGCTGGCGATCGCCTGCGGCATCGTCGAAGGCCGCGGCATCGGCGATTCCGCACGTGCGGCGCTGATTGCGCGCGGGCTTGCCGAAATGTCGCGTTTCGTCGTCGCCAAGGGTGGGCAGGCGGATACGGTGCGCGGACTTTCCGGCCTCGGCGATCTGGTGCTGACGGCAACGAGCCATCAATCGCGAAACCTGCGCTTCGGCATCGCGCTCGGGCGCGGCGAAAAGACCGATCCCCTGCAGGGTGCGCTGGTGGAAGGCGCGTTTGCCGCTTCCGTCGCCTCGCGGCTTGCGGCGGAGTTGAAGGTCAGCATGCCGATCACCGATGCCATTTCCGCCATCATCGACGGCAGGCTCGATATATCAGAGGCGATAGAGCAGCTGATGACGCGTCCGATCACCACCGAATAGGAGACAGACATGCTTTTCGCCCTTCTCTGCAAGGACAAACCGGGACACCTGAACGTGCGCATGGATACGCGTCCGACACATATCGAGCATCTCAACAAGCTGAATGCCGAGGGCACGCTGAAGATCGCCGGCCCATTTCTCGATGACGACGGCAAGCCCTGCGGCAGCCTGATCATCGTCGAAGCGGAATCGAAAGAGGCGGCGCGTGCGCTTGCCGATGCCGATCCCTATGCCAAGGCCGGACTATTCGAAAGCGTCGACGTCAAGGCCTACAACTGGGTCTTCAACAAACCGGAGGCGTGAGCATGGCGCACTGGCTCTATAAATCCGAACCTGCCTCCTGGTCCTGGGAGCAGCAGAAGGCTGCCGGCGAAAAGGGCACGGAATGGACCGGCGTCCGCAACTATCTGGCGCGCAACAACATGCGGGCGATGCAGATCGGCGACAAAGGCTTCTTCTATCATTCCAATGACGGGTTGGAGATCGTCGGCATCGTCGAAGTCTGCGCCCTGTCGCACCCCGATTCTTCCGCCAAGGGCGATCCGAAGTGGGATTGCGTCGATATCCGCGCCGTCATGGACGTCCCGAAGCCGGTGACGCTGAAGGATGTCAAGGCGAGCGAGAAGCTCGCCAAGATGGCGCTCGTCACCTCGATGCGGCTTTCGGTGCAGCCGGTGACGGAGGAAGAATATCTCGAAGTCTGCCGGATGGGCGGATTGGACAATCCGCCGCGTTGAAGACCGACCCGCAAGCCTTCATCCGCGCCAATACCAGCCTGATGTCGCCGCCGCATGTGCCGGAGGTTTCGCTCTATCTGGCGAGCGAGGCGCATGAGCTCTGGCTGAAGACCGAGGAGGAGCTGGAGGCGATCGGCCTGCCGCCGCCCTTCTGGGCTTTCGCCTGGGCAGGCGGGCAGGGACTGGCGCGCTACGTTCTCGATCATCCGGAAACGGTGCGCGGCAAGCGCGTGCTCGATTTCGCCAGCGGTTCCGGCCTTGTCGGCATTGCGGCGATGATGGCCGGTGCCCGGGAAGTCACGGCCGCCGATATCGATCCCTGGACGGAAGCAGCAGTCCGGCTGAATGCCGAGGCCAACCGCGTTTCGCTCGGATTTACCGGCGCCGATCTGATCGGGCAGGGCGTCGATGCGGATGTCGTGCTTGCCGGCGACGTCTTCTACGACCGCGCTTTTGCCGACGCGCTCGTTCCCTGGTTCGCCAAGCTAGCAGCCGACGGCAAGCGGGTGCTGGTCGGCGATCCCGGACGCAGTTACCTGCCGAGAGAGCGGCTGGAATTCTGCGCGGTTTATGAGGTGCCGGTGACGCGGGCACTGGAGGACAGCGAAATCAAGAAGACGACAGTGTGGCGGTTCGCTCCCTAAAGCGCGTCGCGGCGGCAAGATCAGCCAACGCCGTTCCGACCGCCTTGTAGCGAGTGATCTCATCGTTGGACGTCCGCGCTGGACTATCCGGCGACACAGTTCGTCAAGTGTCGCACGCACCGCATCTGTAGACATGACGCCACCTCGACGGGAACCGTCGGCACAGCACCGCCTTACCTGTTCGACAGGGCTATCACAGCGTCATTGCGCATCACCATCTCTATATGTGCGCAGAATACTGAGAGACGGACGAGGAGGAATTGGCGGCGAAGCCATGAGCCTCTGTAGAAGAGACATCTTACGCGCTTTTGGCTGCTTCTGCGACGGAGGCAGTTCTTGCGCCGCTCTTTTCGCAAGTTCGAAGTCAAAATCAAAAGACATTTCGGGCCTCATCCACCATTTGGAAATCTCGAAGAGAATCTCCAAAACCAGAACGCAGGAAACGTGCCAACCGCTGCTGGCGCGGCGGCGTCAGCCCTGTCGCCTCGCGCTGGATGATTTTAGGCCGGGTCGGCCTAAAATCTGAATCCTGTTTTAAATTAAATAGTTAGAGCATGATGGCATCCGAAAACCGCCCACACTTTTCGGCATCATGCTCTAGAGCGCCGCGCGCCTTTTCAGACGCGCAAAGGACGCTATAGCACTTTGAATTTGCGCATAATTTTCCGAAAACCGATTCCGATTTTCGGGGTTATGCGTTAGGATACGGCCTCAAATCGAATGGATTGCGCGCCTTCCCACAGCGTGAGGCGCCCTATCTCGGCGAGTTGGTCGAGATTGGATGTGATTGTGATGAAATGATTGCCAGCCAGTTGGCCCATTTTCGATGAAAAATCGACGCCTCCGTAGGCAAGCAGGATTTCCGTTTCGCTAATGCCTCCCGGGTAAAGGATGATGTGACCGGGGGCCGGATGGCTTGTATGGTTCTCATAACCGACGCCGAAATCATGGTCGCCAAGCGGGATCCAAACGCCCTCGCCAGACCAGCGAACGTGCACGATTTTACCATCGAACGGCATCTGCTTGATGAATGCTTCACAGGTTTTGGGCGCTCTGGCAGTTTCCAGGACAGCGTCGAAGATGAATGGCCCTGCTGTAATTTTCAGTTTCATGATGTCGCTCTTGTTAGATTTGACTGTTTGTTGATTTGTCTGGCCGCGGCTTTCCGATATTGCCCGTGGCCCTTAGTACCCACCAGGACGCCGTTTTCGACGACAGGCTTTCCGGCGACAATTGTCGTTATCGGCCAGCCGGTGATCTCGATCCCCTCGTAGGGCGAATAGTCTGCGCTAGTTGCTCACAAGCCTGACCTTCAGTGCTGCAGGATTTTGCCAAGGAAAGCTTCGGTCCGCGGATTGTGTTTGCCCGCGAAAAACTCCTCGCTCGGACGATCCTCGAGGATCTCGCCCTGATCGATGAAAATAACGCGCGTCGCCACTCGGCGGGCAAATCCCATCTCATGGGTGACGACCATCATCGTCATGCCGTCCTTTGCCAATCCGGTCATGACGTCGAGCACTTCGGAAATCATTTCCGGATCAAGCGCGGATGTCGGCTCGTCGAAGAGCATGGCGAGCGGATCCATCGCCAGCGCCCGCGCGATCGCCACGCGCTGCTGCTGCCCGCCGGAGAGTTGGCTTGGATATTTTTGCGCGTGGTCCGTCAGCCCGACGCGATCAAGAAGCGCCATCGCCTTCGCGTGGGCCGCGGTTTCGCTGCGGCCGATGACAATCTTCTGCGCCAGCATGATATTGCCGATGATCGTCAGATGCGGAAACAATTCGAAGTTCTGGAAGACCATGCCTACCCGTGTGCGAAGGTTCGGCAGGTCGGTCTTCGGGTCGCCGACTTCGATACCGTGCACCCGGATCGAACCTTCCTGAAACTGCTCGAGCCCGTTGACGCATTTGATCAACGTCGATTTGCCCGACCCCGAGGGACCGCAGACAACCACGACCTCACCGCGCTCGACGTTCACCGAGCAGTTCTTAAGGACAGCGAACTGACCATAATATTTGGTAACGCCAGCGATCTCAATCATGCCCGGCCTTTCTGGAAACGCGAGATGGAAAAGGGTTGCAAGGCTCTATCGGTCTCGCGACCGAGAACGAGCCGAGATGTTAACTGGCCGACGATCGGGCCGAGCGTATAGCCGTTTGAAGTGACGGCGTTGAAGAACCCGGGCATTGACGGATGTTCGCCAAGGATCGGCGCACCATCGATGTTGATGTTCATCGCCGCCCAGCTTCGGATGACGTGAAGTTTGCGCAGAGCGGGAACGACGTGCTGGGCAACCCAAAGGTTCCCCTCAAGGCTCGACAGGAGCGGGCGTGGATGTTGATGGACCGGATCGAGGCCTGCGGTCCAGCCGCCGCCGATGATGAAGTTCCCGTTTGCCGCCTGCTTCAGGGTCAAATGGCGGTCGGCATGGGCGACGAGACACGAAATCAAAGGTGCGGCGGCCTCGGTAACCACCATCTGCAGCGGAGCACCGAATACGGGCACGTCGATACCGAGCATCGCGCCGATCCTTGAAGCGAAGGCTCCGGCTGCATTGACGATCCGTTTTGCCCGTAATATGCCCCTCGATGTCTTGACCTCGAACCCGTCGTCCGAGGTCCTTATTCCGGTGACCTCGCAATTTTCGAAGACTTGAGCGCCGTCTCGCCGTGCCGCCTCCGATATATATTGCGTAGCGACGAGAGGATTGATCTTGCCCTCCTGGGAGCAGTAGGCAGCACCGACGAAGTGAGAAGACAGGGCAGGCTCCAGGGAGCGCAGTTCCTCTTGCCCGATCAAGCGGCAATCGATCCCGGCCGCGCGCTCCACCCCGACCTTTTCTGCCAGAAAACGCATGTGGTCATCGGTTTCGGCCACCATGAGGCCGCCCGTGACCTTCATCTCGAAATCCTGTCCGAGCTCGCTTTGCAGCGCGGCCCAAAGAGCGATTGAATCGCGCTGGAGGGGAAGTGTTTGTGCGGCCGCTCCGCCGCCACCTTCGGCACGGGCACCATGGTCGAAGGAAAGCAACTGGGCATGAAGGCTTCCTGCATTCCCTCCTGATGCCAGCGAGTTCGCAAAAGCACGCTCCACTACCACAACGTCCTCGCCTTCCCGGGCAAGGAAAAGCGCCGTCGAAAGGCCTGCAATGCCTGCGCCGATTACCAGCGTGGACGTTTCTTTCACCGGCAAAGCTTGAGGGCTCGCCAATGGGGGCTTTTCCGGCAAAAGTGCGCGCTTGTGGCCGCCCCATTCCGGCTTCTCGACCGCAAGCGCCGCCAGCGGAATAGGGCGAAGTGGCATTTGCGGCGCGAGAAAACCGCTTGTCTCGCCGGTGAGGTGCCGTTCCTTCGCGACGTCAGCGATCGCTTTGCTGCAGTAGCGGCTCTGACACCGCCCCATGCCTGCACGCGACAGGCGCTTTAATGTCGAAACGTCCTGCGCACTATTTGCGCTGAGCGTCCTCAAGACACCGTAAGTCACCCCTTCGCAACGGCAGATCAATGCATCATCTGGCGGAATTGCCGTCTTTGTCTTTGCATCGTCCTTCGGCGCAAAGACCTGCCAAAGCGCCCTCTGAAACCGTCTATGGCGGGCAAGTCTTTTCACCACGCTTTCGTCGGTTTGGACAAGGAAGCCCAATCTTCGCGCAATCGCGGCGGCGGCGATCTGCCCTTCTGCCATTGCAACATGCGCGCCGCCGAAACGCGCCGCTTCACCGACAATATGCACGTTGGCAAGCGTTGTCTGACCGTCGAGATCCCGCATTGCCCGCAGATCGCCGTCAGTGACCTCATGGCCGCATCCGAGTAGCCGGGACAGCTCATTGGAGGATGTGAAATTGCCGCCGATAAGGACCGTGTCAGCATCGAGACTGGTCTCGCCGCCTGGTCCGGCGAACGTGACGCTCTCCACACGCTGCGAACCGTCGATCGAGGTGAGTACGCTATTCCAGCCTATCTTGACGCCCGCGGATCCAAGCGACGATATCTGGTGCAATCCGTGACGGGCGAGAGCGGGATCCGTTGTCAGAAGGCCGAGGGCTGCTGCAGGGCGAGACCAGGGTGGCGGCGCTGCTTCCAGCAAAGCGACTATGGAGGCTCCTGCCTTTCGAAGTTCGTTTGCGACCTGCATATTCAAAGGACCGTTTCCGGCAATAACGATCCTTCGGCCGGGCACGGTTCCGTAGCTCCTCAGCAACGTCTGGGCGGCTCCTGTTGTCATCGCACCAGGAAGTGTCCAACCCCTCACCGGCGTTGGGCGTTCGTAGGCCCCCGTCGCGATGATGAGTATTTTCGGCTTGCAGTAAAACGCATGGCCGGGGCCATAGCAGGCGATAATAAGCGAACCGTCGTCGTCACGTGCGGCACCCCACACCACCGTAGCGGTTAGAAATATCACGCCGTGATCGCGCACTTGCCCTATAAGCGCTGCGCCGGATAAAGCCTGCTCGTCGCCACTCAATCGCTCGGCGGCGCTCCGTGTCGAGGGTTGTTTGAAATACTGCCCGCCGGCAGACGGCCGTTCATCAATGACAGTCACCTTGGCGCCGGCCGCGGCAAGGATCTGCGCGGCGGCAAGCCCCGCAGGCCCCGCTCCTACGATGAGAACGTCCATCGTCCTTGTCGTCAAGGACTGCGGCACACCGCAGAGATCGGCAATCTGACCAGTGGCAAGATCTGGCCGCGCAGCAGGGCGCAGGACCTGCATGTCATTGTCGACAGTGGTCATGCAGGCCCGCTGGCTGACTTTTCCGTCGATCGTCACGAGACAGTCGTGACAGACACCCATTCCGCAGAAGAGGCCACGGCCGTCGCCTTTGATGCCTCGGGAAAATTCATGCCGCCCCGTCGCCTCGATGGCGGCGGCAACAGACATGCCTTTTTCGGCAAATATCTGCAGACCGTCGACCGAGAGCCTGACCCGCGCATCGTCGGGCCTCAAACTCTGGTTTATGGAAGCGACGGGCATCATGGAATTCCTCAGACGCTGAACGTCAGACCGAAATCGGCCACCAGCCTCTTCATGGCGGCGTCCTGCGCGGGTGGCAACGGCAGGCGCGGCGGACGCGGCAGGCCTGCGCCAAATCCCATATGGGTCAGCAGTGACTTCGTTCCTGCGACATAGGCCTGGCCCCCGACCGCCTGAATGACAGGCAGCCATTTGAGGTAAAGCTCTCTTGCCTCATCGAACTTTTTCTCATTTGCGACAAGTTCGAAGATCCGCGCCATCGGTCCTGGCGCAATATTTGAAGCCACTGCCACCCAGCCCTGCGCACCCATAACGAAAGACTCGAACCCGAGAATACCTCCGAACACAGTCATATCGTCGCCGGCCAGCCGGATGATATCGCGCACGCGCGTCACTTCGAGGGTGGACTCCTTGATATAGTCGCAGCCGTCGATTTCGGCGATGCGCTTGACCAACTCCGGCGTCAGGTCGACATTTGCGGTCGCGGGATTGTTGTAGACCATAATCGGGATGGCCACGGCAGACGCAACGCTCTTGTAGTGGTGAACGAGTTCGTCATCCGTTGGGGTCGAATAGAACGGCGGAATAATCATGACGCCGTCAGCTCCCATTGCCTCGGCCTTGACGCTAAGGCGAACGGACTCCCGCGTATCTTCCGCTCCCGTGCCGATCAGAACAGGCACCCGTCCCGCGACGGTTTCGATGACGGTCCTCGCCACACCATCGCGCTCTTCCTCGCTGAGCGACAGAAATTCACCCGTCGATCCAAGAGGGATCAGGCCATGTATACCTTCCTTGACCTGCCAGTCGGTAAAGGCAGCCAGCCCCTTCAGATCGACCGCGCCGCTGGGATCCAACGGAGTAATCATCACGGTGTAGACACCGCGGAACGTCTTCTGCATTTGAAAATCCTGGTTCTAGCGCTTCTCGTTAATGGAAAGCCGAGATCCGGCTTGACCGAGACGCTTTTCGATAAGGCTCTGGAAGAAGTCCCAGAGTGTTGTGAGGAGGAGGTAATAAATCGCCGCGACCGCAAACAGTTCGAGCACCATGAACCGCTCCTGGATGAGAACCTGGGTCCGGCGAAGGAGTTCTTCGACCGAGATGACGGAGGTGACGGAGGTCGTTTTCAATAGACCGTTCACCGAATTGCCGAGAGGCGGAACGATAACTTTGAAGGCTTGCGGCATCACGATGTAGCGCATGATCTGACGCTCCGTCATGCCGAGCGCGCGCGCCGCCCTTGTCTGGCCTTCCGGTACGGCTTCGATACCGGCGCGAATGATCTCCGCGAGATAAGCCGCCTCGTTGAGAGCCAATCCGAGCAACGCCGCCTCTATGACGGTGAACTTGATGCCGAACAGCGGAAGCGCCGTGTAGATCGCAATCAACTGTACAAGAAGCGGCGTGCCACGAAAAAGCCAGATATACGCCTTGGCAAGGGAGTATGGCACCCGCCGCGACGATCGCCGCATCAATGCAAGGGCAAAACCAAGAATTAGCCCCGCAACCAACGAGACGACGGTGAGCCAGACGGTCGTGAACACCCCGCCAAGTATAAAGGGGTTGAACAGGTAACCGAAGAAGCCAGACCAGTTCCAAAGCGACATGAAGACGACCTTCTGCAAGAGGGCTGGCGCGACGTGGTCGCGCCCCGCCTCATCTCTAAACGATCTTTGAAATCAGTTCAGCGGCCGGGGCCTTTGACCGAATAGTCACCCGCGACCATCGGCAGGCCGTATTTGTCAAAGAGCGCCTTCAGAGATCCATCCGCCTTCATGTCTTTCAACGTTGCAGACACGGCATCAGCCAAAGCCGGGCTTTTGAATGCGACAGAAACCGGAGCGGGGTAGAGGCCGCTGATTGCCCGTTTGAAGTCGCCGCGAGAATCGTACTCCTTGGCGACGGCGTCGATCGACACGACACCCTGGACCTGGCCCGCCCGCAGAGCCTGGAAGGCCAAGGCGAAATTATCGAACGTCTGGATGGTCAGGCCTTCTTTGCCCGCGTCACGCAGTTCCTTGTCGAGAAGGCGTGTCTTTGTTTCCTCGAAACCACCAATTTCGACACCGATCGTCATGCCGGCCAGATCATCTTTTGCAGCGACGTTTTTCTTCGAATCCGGCGCCACGGAGATGCTGATGGCCTGATCTTCATAGGGGATCATCTGCATGATCTTGGCACGTTCCTCGGTGAAGAAAATGCCCGTATTGATCATGTCCCAGCGGCCAGCTTGCAGACCCGGAACCATCGCGGAGAATTCGATGCGGACATATTCGGGCTCAAGGCAAAGGCGCTTGGCGATCTCTTTGCCGAGGTCGATGCGCATGCCCTTCAGATCGCCCGTGGAATCGATGAACTGGAGCGGAGGAAGTGTTGGATTGGTCGACATGACGAGCGTGCCGGGCTTGATCAGCTCGCCTGCCGCCACTTTGGGTTCGCAGGATTGAGCGAAGGCAAAAGACGCTGTGACCGACAGGAAGGACGCGGCAAAAACGCTGCGAGAGAAGTGTGAACGGAGCATGGAGAGCCTCTGGAGTTCGGTTCTTTATCGTTGGATCCCGACCGTGCATTCAAGTGGGATCCCACTTTTATACAAAAGTTCACCGTAGATGCAAGTGCATTCTCAACTCATTGATTCAGTAGTTCGCAAGCACGCCCTGACGGACGACTTCGAGATGGTCGGTCATGGCTCGGCGAGCCGCCTCGGCATCGTTGGCGGCTAAGGCAAGCAGGATCGCTCGATGTTCCCGCACGCCCGGCTTTGCCCGCACCACAGGCAGCTGCCGCTCGAAGATCGTTGTGTAGCGCCGCATCTCCCCGATAGTGGTTGCCATAAAGGGGTTGCGGCTTTCGCTTGCGATATAGTTGTGAAGCGCATCGTCAAACGCCCAGACCACCTCAGGGTCAGGTTCGGGGTCGGTCTCGATCTCGTCCAGCATCCTTGTCAAAGCGTCCAGTTCAAGTCGCGAAACATGGGGACTGGCGAGCGCGGCTGCCGTTGGTTCGAGCAGCATCCTCATGGTGAGACTGTCAAGGTAGTCCTTGAGACTGATGACCCTGACCGAGAGAACGCCTTTTTCGTTTCTGACAAGTAGTCCCTCTCCTTCAAGACGTCCCAGCGCGTGGCGCATGGGAGAACGCGAAACAGCATGTTTCGTCGCCAGGCGGCGTTGCTGGACGACCGATCCCCCCGCGAGCCTGGCTGATAGAATATCGGCAAGCAGGGAACGGTAGGTTTCGTCAGCAAGGCTGGAGTCGCCAACTTCATTCAGGCCATCGTCCATCTGCACTCGTTCCAGTCCTTTTCCAAATCGGCTATCATATGTAACAAGTGATCGCGTAAGGAAAGCGCGGTGCCTCGCCGAGCGGCCAACGCCCTGAAGAACAAGGAAATAGCAAACGGTGACAGACGCCTTAGCGGCCCCGGGTCGGAAAATTGCGGAGAAAGGGCAGCACAATCTTGCATCGCTGACCTACAAGGCCGTGTCCGACATGATCCGGCATCGCCGGCTGAAAGGCGGGCATGTCATCGTTGAGGCAAGGCTTGCAGCGACGCTCGGGATTTCGAGGACGCCGCTGCGCGAAGCGCTGCAGAGGCTAGAAGGCGAAGGGCTTGTTCGCAAGGGCGATGGCCGAAACTACGTCGTGCGACAGGTGGATGTCGGCGAGTATCTTCAAAGCTTGAAACTGAGGTTGTTGATCGAACCTGAAGCGGCGGTATTGTCGATCAACGCCATTCCGCGGCGGCTTTTGATCAGCGTCCGGCAGGAAATCCACGACCTTCTGGGCGCGACGGCGTATCACACAGACGCGCACTGGTTCTCGGACGACAATCTCCATAATATGATCATTGATCATTGCGGCAACGCGGTCATGGCAAAGGTACTGCGGGAGCTTCGGGCGACCACGCGTCTCTTCGAAATCGACCGCCTGAAAGATCGCCTGAAGCCGGACTCCACGGAGCACCTCGTTATCATCGAGGCGATCGACCGGGGCGACGTCGAGGAAACGCGCCGAGCTGTCGCCCAACACATCGAAAGCCTCATCGCATTTACGCGAATGCATCTACAAGTCGCTGACCTC
>NZ_JAWDIW010000010.1:0-317962 GCF_032464805.1 Rhizobium sp. 10PS4
TCGCTGGACAACCTAATCGTCGGCGGTAGCGGGGCCGACACCATTGCCGGTGGCGCCGGCAATGATATCCTCGTTGGTGGCGACGCGGCAGACTTGTTCGTTTATTTGCTGAACTGGGGCCACGACACGATCATAGACTTCATGGCAACCGGCACGGCGCACGACACGATCAGAATCGATCACAACATTTTCGCCGACTGGGAATCGCTTTTTGCTGCATCCAGTCAGTATGGCAACGATACAATCGTTACAGCCGACATCGACAACACCATAGTGTTGAGGAACGTAGCCTTGACGAGCCTAGACTCGGGGGATTTTCTTTTTGCGTGAACCCAATCGGACCTCCTGGTAAACGCCCGGGGGAGATCGGGAATGCTGTGGCGGAGAGGATGACGGCGATTGCGGACGGGTTCGGGGAGGGTGGCGGTGTGAAACCGGCTATCGGCGGCCGCGTGGATTTACTCTGATAAATCCTGCGATCGATTGCGCATCAGGAACTGGCCCAACCGGTTCACGATCTTAAAGGCCCAGAACATCGATGTTGAGACCTTCAGGCCGTTGTCGGCAAGGGCGGACAGCACCTCCTTGTTCTGACGCGATATATTTTGAACGTTCTTGTTCGTGGCGCCCCCTAAGCGCATTCTGACCAGGACTCGCGGGATATAGATTGTTCTGATCCGCGCGACTTCCAAAAATCGCATCATAAGCTCGACGTCGGCTGCAAGCCGATAACGCAGATCAAACCGCCCGAACTGATCATAAGTGCTACGGCGAACATAGAATGTCGGATGTGGTGGACACCAGCCACGGGCGAAAGAACCGGATCTGAACGCACGCGATTTCCAGTAGCGGATCTTGCGATCAGTATGTCGGTTGGAGACATAGACGAGGTCGCCGTAGCAGCCGTCATATGCTTCATCTTCCAACGCAGCCGCCACAGTTCCGAGGGAGTCGCTGCTCTCGAAAATATCGTCCGCATTCAGGAACCCGATAATATCGCCGGTTGCTAGACCGATTCCTTTGTTCATCGCCTCATAGATACCTCCATCCGGTCCCGAAAGCACACGGCGGTTCTCCGCCGGCGCCGAAGCGATGATGGCGAGCGTAGAATCTTGTGAGCCGCCGTCGATGATGATGTGTTCGAAATCGCGGTAGGTTTGCGTGTCGATGGACCGCAACGTATCGGCAATGGTCCCCTCGGCGTTCCAGCAAACGGTGATGAGACTTATCCGGGGGGAGCTTGGATTGGCAGTATCTGCAGCCATCTAACGGTATCTTGCTCATATTTCAAAAGGCGATAGTAAGCCGACCCGTATCAGACGGAAAGGCAGTACCGCAATCGAGTACTGCAAGTTATCCTGGATCAACGCCTGATTGATGAGCGGTGGCGGCTCCTCATCTCGCTAAGTGCATTGCATGCGCATCAATCTATCTGTAGTGAGCACTGTCAAATAGCGATCGTCATAACGACAACCTCGCGAATGCGCGCGGATTTACCGGTTGCAGGAGGTCTCTTGTCTTCGAAGAAAAAACTGCGCAAGGGCATATTGCTCGCGGGGGGCTCAGGCACTCGGCTCCATCCCGCGACCCTCGCCATTTCGAAGCAACTTCTTCCGGTTTTTGACAAACCGATGATCTATTATCCCCTGTCGACGCTCATGCTTGCGGGAATCCGGGATATCTTGATTATCTCGACGCCGCAGGACACGCCGCGCTTTGAACAACTGCTTGGTGATGGCGCGCAGTGGGGATTGAATCTTCAATACGCCGTTCAGGCCGCGCCGGAAGGAATTCCCCAGGCATTCTCGATCGGCAGGGAATTCATCGGGCGAGAGGCAACCGCCCTCGTGCTCGGAGACAATATCTTCTACGGCAATCTCCTGACGCATGACTTGTCCGCGGCTTCGGAACGGTCAGACGAAGCAACCATTTTCGCGTATCAGGTTCACGATCCCGAGCGATATGGTGTGGTGGAATTTGACAGCCAAGGCAAGGTGCTGAGCTTGGAAGAAAAGCCATCCAAGCCTCGCTCCGCCTATGCTGTGACCGGATTGTATTTCTACGATAATGACGTTGTTGATATTGCGGCGGGTTTGAAACCCTCGCCCCGCGGTGAGACCGAAATTACCGATATCAACCGACACTATTTATCGGCGGGCCGGTTGAACGTCGCTGTCCTCGGCAGAGGGCATGCCTGGCTCGACACCGGCACCCACGATTCCCTGCTGGAAGCCAGTCAATTCATTGCCACCATCGAGAGGCGTCAGGGGCTGAAGATCGCCTGTCCCGAAGAAATCGCCTATCATTTGGGTTATATCGACGCCGAGCAATTGGAAAGGCTTGCGGCTCCACTTGAAAAGAGCTCCTACGGTCGATACCTGATCAGCCTGGTCAGGGAGCCAGCTCCGCATTTCCCGACCGGCTGAGGCGCCAACTGGAAACCAATCTTGTCTGCTTTTACCTTGCTTACGCTAAAGACGATGTCCGACACACGCGGCATGCTGACCGTCATGGACGGAATACTGCCCTTTCCGATCATCAGAAGTTTCTGGATCTATGGGGCTGACGGGCATAAGCGGGGTGGGCATCGTCATCACGAGACCCGGCAGGCGTTAGTGGCGCTTTCGGGATCCGTGGTGGTATCGATGGACGATGGTCAAACCCGGGAAGACATCACCTTGTCATCGCCAGACCAATGCTTGCTGGTAGAGCCAAAGGACTGGCACGAAATGACCTTCGGTCAGGATTCAATCCTGCTCGTTTTTGCCTCTCACGGATACGACAAGGACGACTACATCCACACTCCCTATGAGCGGCTTTGAAATGATCGAGTATGAAAGTCTTGCGCAGGCCAACCGTGCACTGATGGAAGAGTTGGAGGCAGTCGCTTCCCGTGTCATTCGTTCCGGATGGTACATTCTTGGGAACGAGGTCTCCTCATTCGAATCCGAATTTGCGACTTTCGCCGAAAGCAAACATTGCATTAGCGTGGCCAATGGGCTGGATGCTTTGATCCTGTCAATCGAAGCGCTCGATCTGCCCAAGGGCAGCGAGATCATGGTCGCATCCAATACCTATATTGCGACGATCCTGGCAATTCTCCGCGCGGGTCACATTCCGGTCCTGGTGGAGCCCGAGCGAGATACTTTCAATATAGATCCAGACTGTCTTCATGCGGCGCTGACACACAACACCCGCGCAATATGTGTGACGCATCTTTTCGGGAAAGCCTGCCGGATGACCGAGATCGCCGCGTTTGCGAGCGAGTATGGTTTGCGGGTGATCGAGGATTGCGCTCAGTCGCATGGCGCGCGCTATGATGGCAGGCTGACGGGAACCTTTGGAATCGCCGGCTGCTTCAGCTTTTATCCGACCAAGAATCTTGGTGCTCTGGGAGATGCCGGTGCGATCGTCACGGACGATGATGAGTTTGCGGATCGCCTTAGGCATATGCGCAATTACGGCTCGAAGAAAAAATATGAAAACCTTTATATCGGCATGAATTCCAGGCTTGATGAGATGCAGGCGGCATTCCTGCGGGTTAAACTGCGTCACCTCGATCAAGTCACTGAACATAAGCGCGCGCTGGCGAACCTCTATTTCGCCAATCTGCCTGAATGGCTGACGCAACCGCTTCGCCGTTCTTCCGAGTATGATGTATTTCATATCTTCGGAATACGTCACCCAGACCGTGACGAATTGCGTCAGTGGCTGCTCGATAACGGGGTGAAAACCGAGATCCATTACCCGATTGCGCCGCATCGGCAGAAGGCAATGCAAGGAATTTTATCCGGCAATTATCCCATCGCCGATGAACTGCACGCCACCGAACTGAGCCTGCCTATTTCGGCGGGGCATAGCAGCGTTGAGATCGAGCGAGTCTGCAGCCTGTTTGCAGCGCTCCCCGAAAAGTTGAAGTTGACCGCATGACAGAGCACCTGAAGGAATCGACCTCCGCACGCGAGGAAGATTGGGATATCATTATCAGGCCCTCGAAGGGCAGTGCGCCGGATCTTGGCCTTGTCTGGCGATATCGCAATCTCATCTGGATGTTCTTCAAGCGAGATTTCACGACATTCTACAAACAAACCATTTTGGGCCCTGTCTGGTACATCATCCAACCGTCGCTGACGGCGATGACCTATTATGTCGTGTTCGGAAAAATAGCCAATCTTTCCACGGATGGTCTTCCGCCCTTCCTATTTTACATGTCGGGTACGATCGTCTGGAGCTATTTTGCTGCGTGTCTGACCAATAACTCCGAAGTCTTTTCGAAGAACGCCAATCTGTTCGGAAAAGTCTATTTCCCCAGGCTTGTGGTGCCACTGTCCGTTGCGATGAGTGGTGTTGTCGCCTTTGCCATCCAATTCCTGCTACTGCTCACGGTTGCCTTTGGGATCAAGATTGCGAACCCCGATCTGGCATTGAGCTATCGTTTCCTGTTTTTGACGCCATTGGTCCTGCTCTACATTGCAGTGCTGGGTATTGGTGCTGGACTGGTCGTTTCCGCTCTGACGGTGCGTTTTCGCGATCTCGTCTATGCCGTCGGATTTATGACGCAACTCTGGATGTACGCTACGCCGATCGTGTATCCATTCAGTCAGATCCCGGAACGGTATCATTGGTTCTACTACATCAATCCAATGACGACACCGGTTCAGATTTTCCGTTGGGCGCTCTTTGACGCTTCAGCTTTGCCCGTCACTCTCTGTCTTGCCAATCTAGCGGTGACCGTTGCGATCACGGTATGCGGGCTGGCACTTTTCTCACGGGCGGAAGCTAACGCGATGGATACCGTCTGATGAACGATGTTGTTATTCGAGCGGAGCACGTCAGCAAGCTGTATCGCCTCGGCGTGATCAATCACGGCACGCTTTATCGCGACCTTCAGAGTTGGTGGGCTAGGTGGCGCAATCTTCCGGATCCGAATGTTTCTGTATCCGACTATGCCTCCGACACGAGAAAGCAGTCGCGATTGAAGGGCGACATCTTTCATGCGCTTGATGATGTCTCCTTCGAGGTCGGGCACGGCGAGATCGTCGGAATTATCGGCAGAAACGGCGCCGGAAAATCTACGCTGCTGAAAGTAATGTCACGTATCACAATGCCCAATTCGGGTTTCATCGGTATCCGGGGCAGAATTGCCAGCTTGCTTGAGGTCGGCACCGGATTTCATCCTGAGCTCACCGGTCGAGAGAACGTCTATCTCAACGGCGCCATCCTTGGCATGAGCCGCGCCGAAGTCAGATCTAAATTCGAGGAGATCGTCGAATTTGCCGAAATCGGCGAATTTATCGACACGCCGGTGAAGCGATATTCATCTGGGATGTATGTGCGTCTGGCTTTCTCCGTCGCCGCGCATCTTGAGCCGGAGATTCTTCTGGTTGACGAGGTGCTGGCGGTCGGAGACGTCAACTTCCAGAACAAATGCATGGGGCGCATGCAGGAAGTCACGAAGACCGGTCGAACGATTCTCTTTGTCAGCCACAATATGACTGCGATCAGCAGCATCTGCCCGAAATCGATTCTAATGGCCGATGGCAAGGTCGCCGCGATGGGCGATACCGCAGATGTGATAAAGGCTTATCTCGATCGCCCGGAATTCGGTGGTACAGCAAGCTACTCGGTCAATCCCGAGGACGTCGACGGAAAGGCGATCATCTGCCGTGTCGCGGTACTGAACGACAAGGATGAAGTTTCTGGAACACTGGAGCTTTCGAAGGGATTCTCGGTCGAGGTCGAATACGAATTGAGGGAGCCTCTTTCCGGCTTATCGGTCGGGATGCAGATCAAGATGGAAGACGGCTACACCACGCTCGTCAGCCTATCCGATCCCGAACTCGACGTCGGTCGCTTGGATACCCGGCCAGCCGGTTACTATAGAGCTCGCGTCAAATTTCCGGGATATCTCCTCAACACGGGAACCTTCTACCTGCGACTTGGCATATCGAGCCGGTTCTCGATCTATTCGGTCGCCGAGGGCATCCGATTTGACGTGGAGGATAATGTAGGAATTATCCAGATGCTTGGTCAGCAACGGAAGCCATCGATTTCGGCGATCCAATTGCCTTGGGAAGTGGAGAAGCTCTTCCTGCGCGATTCTGAGGGTATTTTGAAATGAAGAAAGCGCTTGTCACCGGGGCGGATGGGTTTATCGGCTCTCATCTTGTCGAGACGCTGGTCAGGTCGGGTGTTGAAGTTCGTGCCCTCTGCCAGTACAATTCGTTTTCCAGCTGGGGCTGGCTTGACCAGTCTGAATACCGGGGCAAATTTGAGGTAATCCTCGGCGACGTCCGCGATCCAGCTCAGATGCGCACCGTTGCCAAAGACGTGGATACGATATTTCACCTGGCCGCGCTTATCGCCATTCCCTACTCCTATCAGGCACCGTCAAGTTACGTTGATACCAATGTGCATGGCACGTTGAATGTGCTTCAGGGCGCTCTCGATGCCGGCGTTGGCCGTGTCATCCAGACCTCGACGAGCGAAGTCTACGGCACGGCGCGTTTTGTGCCGATCAGCGAAAGCCATCCCCTGCAGGCCCAGTCGCCCTATTCGGCGTCAAAAATCGGTGCCGATGCGATGGCATACAGTTATCATTCGAGTTTTGACCTACCGGTGACGATCGCACGGCCTTTCAACACTTTCGGCCCGCGACAATCTGCAAGGGCGGTTATTCCGACTGTGATTTCGCAGCTTCTGAGCGGACGGACGACGCTGAAACTTGGTGCGCTGTCACCCACGCGGGATTTCAATTTCGTGCAGGATACATGCGACGGCTTTCTGGCGCTCGCAGCCTGCGACGAAGCCATCGGCCAGACGGTCAATATCGGCTCCGGCAGCGAAATATCGATCGGCGATACCGTTCAGCTGATCGCCGACATCATCGGCGTCGGCGTGGAGATCGAATGCGACGAACAGCGTTTGCGTCCGGCAAACAGCGAAGTGGAACGTTTGTGCTGCGACAACAGCCTGATTAAGTCTCTGACAGGATTTTCGCCGCGTTACAGCTTGGAAGATGGTCTGAAAGCGACGATCGACTGGCTGCGTCAGCCGCAGAATCTGGCGAGATACAAGGCGGATATCTTCAATGTCTAGGCGTGCAGTCATACTGGCGGGCGGAATGGGAACGCGGTTGCGGCCCTATACTGTCGTGCTTCCCAAGCCACTGATGCCGATCGGCGATTATCCTATTCTTGAGGTGATCATTCGTCAGCTGATATCGGGCGGATTTCAGCATATAACGCTTGCCGTCAACCATCAGGCCGAGCTGATCAAGGCTTTTTTCCAGGATGGCGACAGGTGGGGTGTACGCATCGACTATTCGCTCGAGGACGAGCCTCTTGGCACCATGGGGCCGCTGCGGCTGATAAAGGATCTGCCGGAGAATTTCTTGGTGATGAACGGCGACATTCTGACGGATCTCAACTATGCCGATTTTCATGATGCTCACGTCCGCGACGGGAATATATTCACGATCTCGTCCAAGACGCGTCAGCATCGCATAGACTATGGCGTTCTTGACACCGGCGAGGCCGGACTGCTAACCGGCTTTCGAGAGAAACCAACGGCCGAATACAAAGTCAGCATGGGTGTCTACATGGTGTCTTCAAGGGCCGTCGAGCACATACCGCAGCGTGGTGCCTACGGCTTCGATCAGTTGATGCTTGATCTTCTTGCGGCCGGCAAGCCGGCCACAGTTCGAGATTTTGCGGGCTATTGGCTCGATATCGGACGGCCTGACGATTACGCCTTGGCGATCGAGCAGTTCGAATCCATGCGGTCCAGGTTCTTGAATGGTTGATGCCATCGTTACCGGTGCTGGCGGTTTTCTTGGGAGGCGTCTGGTCAGACGGCTCGAGCAGGCTGGTTTTGACGTGCTCGCGCTTGACCGAACGCATGGTGATATAAGTGAAGAAAAGGTTTGGCAGGAGCTTCCCGCCGCACGCACGCTGTTTCACCTTGCCGGCAGGACATTCGTTCCAGATAGCTGGAGCCAAGGACCGAGTTTCACGGCCGCCAACGTCCTCGGAACGCAACACGCTTTGAACTGGTGCAAGCGACACAAGGCCAAACTCGGGTTCGCAAGCGCCTATGTTTACGGAGTGCCCGAGCGTCTGCCGATCCATGAAAGCGATCCGGTCAGGCCGAACAACCCTTATGCTCTTTCCAAACATCTTGCGGAACAGCTTTGTGAGTTCGCCGCCACGCACGAGCAGATACCGGTGGTGGTATTGCGTCTTTTCAATATATATGGCGCAGGGCAGCGACCCGAATTTCTGATACCGACGCTTCTGAACCAGATACGGACCAAGCAGGAAATACAGGTCCTGGATCTCAGTCCCCGGCGTGACTATATCTTCGTTGAAGATGTCCTGAGCGCCTTTGCCAAGGCCATGGACCTCGCGGAAGGCTACCATTGCATCAATATCGGCTCCGGAATGTCGTATTCGGTGCAGGAAATAATCGACATCTTGCAAGAAGCTGCCGGCACTGCTCTACCTGTAGTGTCATCTTGCACAGTTCGGCGGAATGAAATACCTGACGTGCGGGCCGATATCACGCGGGCTCGCGCCGTTCTCGGATGGCGACCGGAATGGGATCTGCCGGCCGGAATCCGCGCGATGATGAAGGAGTCGTAAATTGAACGAACGTTACGTTCCGATCAACAAGGGCAACTACTCGATGGACACGGTCGAGCGCGAAGCCGCGTTCGACAAATTCCGGGGCGAAGGGTGGGAAGCCGAATACGCAGATTACCGTCGCAAGTGGTCAGAATATGCCCTGAACCAGCAGGTTTCGGATTATCCGCTGCTCGTCGATCTCGAGCTGGCATCGATCTGCAATCTGCGCTGCCCGATGTGCTATACGATCAGCGACGAGTTTAAGAAAAGTGTGAACACGACGCGGATGGACTGGGATCTCTACTGCCGCATCATCGATGAGATCGGCGGCAAGGTTCCCGCGATCCGTCTGTCGTTGCGTGGCGAGGCTACGCTGCACAAGCGCTTCGCAGACTGCGTGCGCTATGCCAAGGACCATGGGATCAAGGAAGTCTCGACCCTCACGCACGGCTTCAAGCTCAACAGAGACTATTTCGCTCAGCTCGTCGATGCCGGCATCGACTGGATCACCGTTTCGATCGATGGCACCGGTGAGACCTACGAGAAGATACGCAAGCCGATCAAGTTCGAGGCGCTACTCGATAAGATCAAGGACATCAAGAAGTACAAAGACGAGCGCGGGCTCCATCGTCCGGTCATCAAGGTGCAAGGCATTTGGCCGGCGATCAGGGAAAATCCGGATCTCTATTATGAAACCTTTGCGCCTCACGTGGATCTTGTCGCCTTCAATCCGCTGATCGACTATCTCGGAAACGATTCCGACGTTCAATATCTGGATAACTTCACCTGCCCACAGCAATACCAGCGCCTGGTTATCGGCGCCGACGGGCTTGTGATGAAGTGCTCGAACGACGAGGAAAATCGCGAAGTCATTGGTGACGCGACGACGGAGACGGTACACCAGATTTGGCACGGTGAAAAAATGAATGCAGTCCGCGCCTTGCACAAAGAACCGCAGGGCTTCTTGAAAAGCGAAGTATGCCGCCGATGCTATCTGCCTCGCCTGACGGATGATGAGCCGACCGAAATCTGCGGCCGGAAAGTGATTGTCCGAAATTACGTGGATCGGGCTCAGGAAATCGGAAAATAGAGAAGCATCCGGCGTCGTATACCGGTCGTGTGCGGGATGACATCGCTGTGCTATCGCTATTGGAGCGCCGGCTGTATAGTGAATTGCAGGAGTAGCAGATGTTCCGGAACTACCGACCTGACCGGTGTTATATCATCGCCGAAATCGGCGGGAATTTTACCACTTTTGACCAGGCAAGACGGCTGATCGACGAGGCGAAGGTGTCCGGCGTGGATGCTGTCAAGCTCCAGACTTATCGCGCAGCGACCCTGTCGAGCCGCAACGCCATGTTCGATATGGAAAACACCGGCGTTACCTCGCAATTCGAGCTTTTCCGTAAGTATGAAATCGGTCACGAGCTTCACGAAGCGGTTTTCCGCTATGCCGAGGAGCACGGGCTGGACTGGTTTTCGTCGCCGTCACACGAGACGGATGTCGATCTGCTGGAGAAGTGCGGGGTTGGTGCCCACAAGGTGGGCTCGGACGATGCGGTGAACATTCCCTTTCTCCGCTATCTGGCAAAAACGGGTAAGCCGATAATCCTCTCGACCGGGATGTCGACGCTCGACGAAGTTCGGGAATCCGTTGCCTCAATCAAGGAGGCGGGTAATCAGAAGCTCATCCTGTTGCACGCCATCACAAGCTATCCGACGCATCCGGAAAATGTGAACCTGCGCGCCATGCAAACGATGATGGAAGCGTTTCCGGATCTCGACGTTGGCTATTCCGACCATACGTTGACCCCGGTCGCCAGCCTTTGTGCCGCCGCGATGGGCGCACGGGTTATAGAGCGGCATTTCACCTATGACAAAACCGCCGACGGTCCCGACCACATGCTCTCGGCCGATCCGGCAGAAATGAAATGGCTTGTGGATGCGATACGTGCGTTCGAGGTCATGAAAGGCAATGGTCGCAAGGAACCGGCAGCCAGCGAGGCGACGACAAGATTGAACAACCGCAAGAGCATTGTCGTCAATCGACCGCTCAATGCCGGCCATGTCATCTCTGTCGGCGATGTCTCGGTGAAGCGACCTGGGACAGGGATTGAACCTAAGCATCTCGACACTCTTGCGGGGCGACGGCTCGTAAAGGATCTTGATGCGGACGCCGTTCTCCAGTGGAGCGATCTGGCGTGACGCTTGGGATCATTATCCAGGCGCGGATGGGATCGACCCGATTGCCGGGAAAAGTGCTTCGCGACATTTCCGGCAAGCCGCTTCTCGAACATGTCCTAGGTAGGCTTCAAATGTTGAGGCGGCCTGCTAGGGTTGTCGTTGCAACATCATCGGCCGGCGAGAACGATATGATCGAAGCCTGGTGTCTTGAGCACGGCGTAAGCTGCTTTCGTGGCAACGAAGCAGATGTTCTCGATCGTTATTTTCAATGCGCAAAATCGCTCGGGATGTCCGACATTGTTCGATTGACCGCAGATAATCCCTTCACTGACATCGAGGAGCTCGAAAGGCTGATCGATCTGCACCAAAAGCAAGGATTCGACTACACGCATGCGTTCGGCCAGTTGCCGATCGGCGTTGGCGCCGAGATATTTACGTTCGAAGCTTTGGCGCGCAGTCATCGCGAGGGAAAGCTGCCGCACCATCGAGAGCACGTGAATGAATACTTCACCGATCGGCCGGAACTGTTCAAGATCGGCCAGCTTGAGGTGTCGCCGGCCAAAATATCCCCCGAACTGCGCCTGACGGTAGATACAGAAGAGGACTGGAGACGGGCTTGTGCTCTGGCAGCGCGCGGAGGTGGGAACTGGCTCGGGACGGAAGAAGCGATCAAGCTATGTTCGTCTTCTGCATAGAGAGTTCGCATGCACGCGGCATGGGGCATCTGTTTCGGTCGTTGACGCTTGCCACCGAACTGCGTTCGCGCGGTCATTCAATCCGTTTCCTGGCGAATGATCATCCGAATTCGTTGCGAATCATCCAAGAGCGCGGCTTCGACGTGGCGCTTTATGATCTCGCCGCCGTGACCGGATGGGAGAATGGCTTTATCGAACCCGATGTAACATCCTCGGTCTGGATCAATGACCGCCTTAATACGCAGCGATCCCACAGTGAAGCGATCAAGCGTTTGGGCGCCAAGCTCGTTACCTTTGATGATCGTGGCGATGGCGCGGAACTTGCCGACATGAACATCTGCGCTCTCCTTTTCGAAAAAACGGAGGATCTGAAGGGCAAAGATGTTCGGCTGGGGGTGGAGTACATGATCCTCAATCCTGAAATCGCGGCGTTTCGCAGACTTCGGCAAAGCCTTGCATCGATCCTTGTCACGCTCGGCGGCGCCGATACCTACGGCGTGACCGTCCGCGTCGCCAAATGGCTGAGCAACAAGCCTTTTCCTGTCACGATCGTCACGGGCCCGAGCTTCCAGCACATGGCGGAGCTTGAAGAGGTCGTCGCAACCGCCGCACCGGATCGGTTCAAACTGCTCAACCAGGTGCCGTCGCTTGCGGCAGAGATGCATGGGCACGATCTGGCGATTACCGGCGGCGGTGTCACCCCATTCGAAGCCTGTGCGGCTGGCTTACCGTGTGTGGTGATCGCCAACGAACCTTTTGAAATCCCGGTCGGGCGTGCGCTCGAGGAGCTTGGAGCAGCGTTCTTCGCCGGGCATCACTCGGCATTCGATCTCGGCATCTTGGAAAAGGCGATTCCCATTAAGAGCATGAGCGAGACTGCCATGGCCAAGGTTGACCTTGGCGGGGTCGGCCGCGTTGCCGACTTGCTGGAAAGATTGGCTGCATGACCATTACAGCTGTTATCCATCAGCCGGATTTCGCCTCATATCTCGGCTTTTTTCAGCGTTTTCTGAATGCCAATCTCTATATCGTTCTCGATCATGTTCAGTTTGTCCATGGTACAAGCAAGAGCTGGACGCACCGTGACAAAATAAAGACGGCACAGGGCGATCGGTGGCTCACCATCGGAATTAGAAAGCCGAGGCTCGGCACCCCGATCAACGCCGTGGAACTGGCGCCCGGCACCGGCTGGATAGACCAAAACCTTTCCCTGCTTCGCGAAAATTATCGCAAGTCTGCCGGTTGGAGCGAGGTCTCTCCCCACATCGAGGCCCTCTACGGCAAGCGGTTTGACCTGTTGGTCGATTTTAATATGCATTTCCTGGAGGGCATCCTGGATTTGCTAGAAATCACGATGCCAACGGTGTGGTCGAGCACGTTAAACCCGGAGGGTCATAGGAACGAATTGCTTGTCGAACTGCTGCGCAAAGTGGGAGCAACACATTATCTCTCGGGTCTCGGCGCGCGCGACTATATGCGGCCGGAAGTGTTTGAGGCAGCCGGAATCGAAATCGAATGGCAGCATTTCGTCCATCCCGTTTATCCACAGCCTTTCGGCGAATTCATGCCCTATCTCAGTATCCTCGACACACTGCTCAATTGTGGTATTGCAGGCACGCGTGACCTGCTCTGGAGTTGCAAATGAATATTCTCGCGATCGGTGCCCATTTTGACGACGTGGAACTGGGCTGTGGCGGTGCATTGGCGCGCCATGCGGCAAACGGAGACACGGTTTACGTCTATGTCGCGACCGTATCCGGCTTTTCCAATCAATATGACCAGTCCGTGCGCAGCAGCCAGGTCGCCAGGGCGGAAGCGGATGCTGCGATGGACATTCTCGGCGTTCACAAGATGTTTTGCGGCGAGTTCAAAACGCTTCAGATCGAATTCGTCGACCCGCTGAATATCGAGATCCTCAAGCTCGTGCAGGATCTGAAGATCGATATGGTCTACACCCACTGGGTCGGAGACATCCACCATGACCATCTGGCCTTATCGCGCGCATCGCTGCACAGCTGCCGCCATGTGCCTCGTCTGCTGATGTACCGCAGCAACTGGTACCATTCGACGGTCGATTTCAGGGGGAATTTCTACGTCGACATCACCTCCCATTGGGACCAGAAGGAAAAAGCGATCCTTGCCCATGAATCCGAGATGGAGCGCACAGGACGGAAATGGGTGAGCTTCTTCCGCAATGAAGCGGAGAACGCCGGCCAGCGCATCGGTGTTAAATACGCGGAGGTTTTTGAGGTCGTAAAGTGGCTGCAGCTTTGAGAAAGATTTTGACCTTTGGCTCGATGCTGCTCCCCTATGGTGTGCATGAGTTAAGGCGCAGGCTAAGTACTCGCCACAAATTCTCTGCTGATGTCGCGAGATCACTGGCAGAAAATAGACAGCTTGCTGGTCAGCACGAGGGTGGCCGCTGTTTTATTTTAGGAAACGGCCCGAGCGTCAAGGGCTTGGATCTGTCGCGACTTCAAGGCGAAGCCGTTATAACCGTTTCCAACGGCTATTTGCACTCCGATTTTGGCAAGTTCCAGTCACGTTATCATTGTGTCCCGCAGATTACCTACGTGACGATGACATCGGAGGACGTGGTCCGCTGGTTCGACGAGATGCATTCGCACCTGGGCGCCGCGGAACTGTTTCTCAGTTCCACTGAAGCGGAGCTCGTTCGAAAAAACAATCTGTTTTCAGGGCGGACGGTTCGGTATCTCGTGCTCGGTGAAAGTTTCGACGAAAGAACATCAGAGGAAATCGTCGATATCTCTCGACCGGTCCCTCGTGTCGAGTCGGTGCCAGTGATGGCCTTGATGATAGCGATGTATCTCGGTTTCAAAGAGATTATCCTGCTCGGCGTCGACCACGATCGTTTCCTGTCGTCAAGCTACGGATACGCATTTGACCTCAAGGTGCAAAAGGGAAAAGATTTCACCGTAAATGCGGACGGCACCCTGACGAGGGGCCGTCACGACGAGTTTCAGCAGTTGGCGCGGCTGTGGCGACAATATCGAGCCATCGCAAATATCGCGAGAGCGAGTGATATCCGCATCTTCAATTCCACACCCGGCGGAGCACTGGACGAATTTGAGCGACGGCCGTTTGAAGCCTGGTTCGAGAAATGAGGCACATTAGTTTTTCGCTACCGGGCCTTCACTGTTTGCTGGAGGTGACGCGGGATTCGCCGCAGGCCCGTCAACAGGACATCTGGAGCGAGTTTCGGCGTCATAACGTCTTTTTCGACGGGCCGCACAATGATTGGCACTCGGCTATGGCTGCTTCAGAGGGATATGATGCGCCTGCTATTCTTGCCAGGGCTCTTGCCGCGACACGCGCAGTTGCTCAGGGACGTGCCTCCTACGAGCGAGACACCGTCGTTTTCACGGAAAGAAGCTACTCGCACCCTCTGCTCGCCTGGCTTCTCTATGTCGCGTCCCGATCCGATCTTCGTTTGAGGGTGGTCGATTTTGGGGGCGCGTTGGGAAGTTCTTATTTCCAACACCGTTCGGCCTTGGCGCATCTTGCGGAACTGAATTGGTGCGTTGTCGAGCAGCCTCATTTTGTGAGCGCGGGCCGAGCCGAATTTGAAGACGGAGGATTGAGCTTTTCCGAAAGCCTGGATGAGGCGGTCGATCGTGTGAGGCCTAACGTCGTTCTGCTCTCCGGTGTTCTTCAATATCTTGAACATCCTCATGAATATCTCGAGGATCTTCTGTCGCGAGGCGTCAAGTTCATACTTATCGACAGGACAACAGCGCAATTCGATGTCGCAGCCGCACCCTTTGTGCAGCATGTGCCGGCGTGGATCTACAGCGCGAGCTACCCGGTATGGTTCTTAAATGCGGATGAACTGCACGACAGTTTTGCCAGGCATGACTATGAGGTTGTGGACCGTTTCCAGCCAGCTGGAACATTTGGCTTAGTGACGCCGCCGCCCTTGCAAGAATTGAAGAGTTGGGGCATTGGCGTGACACCAGCACCTCATCAGCACGAATGGCCGTATGTTGGCTGGTTTCTCGAGAAGCTGGAAATCTAGCGAATGCGCGTGAACGTCATTATCCCTGTCTTCAATCGTCTGGAACACACCCGTAAGGTGTTGGAAGCTCTCAGGAGACAGACCATCTTTGATGCCTTGACGATTGTCATCGTCAACGATGGTTCGACCGATGGAACCGCAGGATACCTGCAATCGCAGAGTGATGTGATTGCAATCCAGGGGGATGGCAATCTCTGGTGGGGTGGGGCCATCGAGGAAGGGCTAAAACACGCCCTTCCCGCCTGCCAGGCGGAAGACTATGTCCTGTTTCTCAATAACGATACCTGGTTCGACGAGCATTATGTTGACACCTTAGTGCAGACATCCAGGAAAAATGGCGAGGCCGCGGTCGGAAGCGTCCTCCACGAAGAGGGCCGGGATCCGCCCCTTGTTAGTATCGGGGCCAAGGTCAACATCAACAGGCTTGCCGTCTGGGATCTGCTCTCGGAATTGAGCGAAACGGAAAAACGATCGCCCAAAAGCCAGTATCGCGTCGATGCGTTGAGTGGTCGAGGAACGCTCTATCCTGCACCCCTGTTCAGGAAATATGGCGGTATGCGGCCGTCCCTTCTGCCGCACTACATGGCTGATTACGAAATCGCCATGCGTTTCGCGCGCGCGGGAGTGCCCCTGGTTGTCAGCAGCAATGCAATCGTTTATTCGCCTCCGATATATGGAAATGACACATCCAGACTTTCCTGGTGGAAGCAGTTATTTGGCAGGCGTTCGCCTCACAACGTGTTTCAGCGCCTCATTTTCTATTCGCTTGTCGGCTCACCGGTGCAACGCATGACCGCACCGATCCGAATGGCGTATTTCTCGTGCAGCCGCGCGTTTTCGACGTGGAGATCATTGGCGAAACGAAAGGAAGGAACAATATGAGCGGCGGCCAGTATCAGCAGTGCATCGCATGCGGATCGAAGATGGAAACTTTTATCGAGCGCATCAGCGATGATCGATACGGTTGCCCAGGCGTCTATGCGATAGACCGATGCGTTTCCTGTGGTCACATGTCGACGACGCCGCGGTTGACGGAAGAGGATCTGCCCGCGCTCTACAGCAATTACTATCCCCGCCGAGAGATCGATTTTGGTGCGCTGGAAAGAGAGGCTGCTCTCGTCGAGAAACCTCTCGCCGGGTTCCGCCGATGGATTGCTGGTACCGACAACCAAGGACACTATCTGGCCAAGCCGGGACAGAAGGTACTGGATATCGGCTGCGGTTCGTGCCTGTCCCTTCTGGAGATGCGCAGGCTCGGCGTGGAATGCTGGGGTGTCGAGGCTGATCCGAACGTTCGTACGATCGCCGAGAAATATGCTCTACGCGTTCATATAGGCAACATCTATGACGTGCCGTTCGCCGATCAGAAATTCGACCTCATCGTGCTGAACCAGGTCATCGAACATGTGCCCGATCCGCTTGCAATGCTGGTGGCACTCAAGGATCGTCTCAATAGAGGCGGACGCGTCGTACTGGCTTTCCCGAATACCGGTTCCTTTCATCGCAAGCTCTGGAAAGAACGTTGGATAAACTGGCACATTCCATACCACCAGAACCATTTCAATCGAACGTCCTTTGCTCTACTTGCTCGAAAATCCGGTTATGACGTCGAGCGCATCAGGACGATTACGCCCAATCTTTGGTCGGTGCTTCAGCTTAGAATGTCTCGGGAGCAGCGACAGGAGGGCAAGGCGTCCAATACCTGGTCGGAAAGCGGCGACTCTCAGAAGCCGCCGAGCTTTATTCAAAAGGTCCGCAACGTCGCAGTCTCGCGGGGCGCACGCCTTGCCGGCGTGATGATGGGCTTTGGAAACCGAACTCTGGACGCCATGGGGCAGGGCGATAGTCTCCTAGTAGAACTGCGACTCTCCGCGACAAAGAACTAGGATTTAGCGTCATGCGGATCGCCGTATTCGATACCTACTATTCCCGATTTCTGACGATGCATTATCGTCGCAATCGTGATCTGAGGTCGGCCTCTTCCCAAAGGCAGACCGACGCTCTGCTTGAGGCAGCGTTCGGCACGTCCGATTTTTATTCGCGCCACCTGAAGCAACTTGGGTGCGACGTCATCGATATCGTCGGCAATTGTGTTCCGCTTCAATCGGCTTGGGCGCGAGAGAACAGCGAACCATTCAGCCCTTGGGCGATGAAGTTGCCGCATCGGTTTTTCAGGCTGCCTTATATCGGCGCGCGTCTTGCGGCCCTCCCTGGTTTGCTCGAGGTCGCGATGGCGCGGGTCCGCGCATTCAAGCCGGATGTACTCTATTGCCAGGATCTCAGCTTCTTTCCGCCTCACGCCCTGACAGAGCTGAAAAAGACTGTACCATTGATCGTGGGGCAGATCGCTTGTCCATTGCCGCCCGACGGCTTTCTGCGGCCCTATGACCTCATTCTGACATCCTTCCCCCATTTCGTCCCGCGTTTTCGCGAGATGGGGATAAAATCCGAATATTTCAGGATTGGATTTGATACGCGGGTGCTCGATATCCTTGGCGATATCGCGCGCGATGTGCCGGTGAGCTTTGTCGGCGGCATAAGCCGCCATCATGGCAAGGCGATCCCCTTGCTCGAACATCTTGCCAACACGACGCCGATACAATTTTTCGGCTACGGTGCCATGACGCTTCCGCGCTCCTCTCCGATTCGAAAACGCCACAATGGCGAAGTCTGGGGTCCGGATATGTATCGTGCTCTGGCGCGCAGCCGGATCACCGTCAATCGGCATATCAACGTTGCCGAGAACAATGCCAACAACATGCGGCTCTACGAGGCGACCGGTGTCGGATCGCTGCTCATAACCGACAGGAAGGATAATCTCGGTGAGATCTTCGAGGTCGGCAAGGAGGTGGTTGCCTATTCCAGCCCTGAGGAAGCGGCTGAACTTGTCCGCCACTATATAGACCACCCCGACGAGGCCGACGCGATCGCAAAGGCTGGTCAGGCAAGGACGCTGAAGGACCACACCTACAAGTCGAGAATGGAAGAACTGGTGCCGATCCTTGAGCGGTATCTGGGGGGACAGGGCTGATGTCGTTTCTGCGCGCGAGTCTCAATCGCTTTCCGGGAGTGAAGAACCAGTTGAAGCGATTGCGTGAACATCTGTTGCCCGCGACATCCGTATCATCACGCTATGTCGAGATAGACGCGGCTCGTAGAGACAGTGAAAGTTCGCGGCTTGCTGCATCTTGGAAAGCGAGTGATCTACCAGCACGTCAGAGGACCCTCGTCGAGCGCCAGCTGAAGGAATATCGCAGCGGCGCTTCCATCGATGTATTCGATGTTTTTACCGCCGCGTTGCGCAGAATCGAAAACCTGCCTGCGAATGGCTCGCTGCTCGAAATCGGCTGTTCCAGCGGATATTACTCCGAAGTGCTTGAGGTGAATGGCTTGCCTTTGCGCTATCGGGGCTGTGATTATTCCGACGCTTTCATCGATATGGCGCGCAGCATCTACCCGGGACTGTCATTCGACGTGGAGGATGCGACTCGGCTCAGCTACCAGGATGAAGCTTTCGATGTCGTGGTCTCGGGATGCTGCCTGCTGCATATTCCCGACTATGAAGCGGCAATCGCAGAGAGCGCCCGCGTTGCCAAGAAATACGTGATTTTTCACCGCACGCCTGTTGTCTATGGAGAACCGACCAAGTATTTCCGCAAGCAAGCCTATGGGGTCGAGACCATAGAGATCCATTTTTCCGAGCCGCAGCTATTGGATATGTTTCACGTTCATCGCCTGGAAGTCCAGGCGACCTTCACGCTGAACGAGAGCGCCGATCCACGTGAGAGTAGCAAGGGCACTGCAAGCCGCACTTATTTGTGCAGGAAAAAATCCCAGTCATGACGAACTACTTTTGTACCCTTTTCGACAGCGGCTATCTCATCAAGGGGATGGCCATGATGGAGAGCCTCGTCCAGTGGTGCCCCGACGCGCATGTCTTTGTGCTTTGCATGGACCAGCAGACGCAGGATATTCTGATCGCCTCCAAGAGGTCCTACATCACTTGCATTGCACTTGCTGATATCGAGACGCCGGAACTCCTCGAAGCTAAGAAATCGCGCGGCGTCGCTGAATATTGCTGGACCTTGTCCCCGTGTCTGCCGAGTTTCGTGCTGGAGCAGCATCCGGAAATCGATTTCATCACGTATCTCGACTCCGATCTGCTGTTCTATTCACCGCTTCGTCCAATTTTTGATGAGATCGGCAATAGTTCCATTGCCATTATCGAACACCGCTTTGCCCCGCGGCTGCAAAACAGGGAAGTAAACGGCCGCTTCTGTGTGGAATGGGTGAGTTTCCGACGCGATGAAGAGGGAATGCGCTGCCTTGCGCGCTGGCGCGAGCAGTGCATCGAATGGTGCTACTATCGCCTGGAAGACGGCAAAATGGGTGACCAGAAATATCTGGACGAATGGCCGGATCTCTATCCGAATTGCCATATCATCGAGCATCCGGGAGCTGGGGTTGCTCCCTGGAATTACGAAAAGCTGCATTTTACGCAGGATGCATCAGGCAAGATCGAGGTCGATGGTTCGCCTCTGATTTTTTATCACTTTCACCAGTTTCAGTTGCTGACCAATGGCATGTTCGATCGGTTGTCGACTTTCTACACCGCCGTTTGCGAAGAGCCGGTGGCTGTCTACGAGACTTACGAGCGCGCTCTGATGCGAGCCCTGAAGGTGATCAGGACGATTTCCCCAGGCTTTTCCGGCGGCCTTCGCCCCTTTTTCAAGGTCATGGCGCGCAGATGGGTGCAACGTCATGTGCCCCTGTCGGTCAAACGCTTCCTGCACAATTTCATCAGGTATTGACGTCACGCTCGCGAGGAGGAGCCTTTCCTCCTCCGACCCGTTATTGATACTGGCGCTCGATCCATTGGCGGTAGCCGCCGCTTGTGACGTTTTCGACCCATGCTTGGTTGGCGAGATACCATTCGACGGTCTTACGAATGCCTGTCTCGAAGGTCTCGCTCGGGCGCCAGTCCAGCTCCCGCTCGATCTTGGTCGCATCGATGGCGTAACGGCGATCATGACCAGGCCGATCGCGCACAAAGGAGATCTGGGCCTTGTAGCTCGCCCCTTGTGGCAGGGGCCTCAATTCATCGAGGATCTCGCAGAGCGTATTGACCACCGATAGATTGGTCAGCTCGTTTCTGCCGCCGACATTATAGGTCTCCCCAACTTTTCCATTCTCCATAACGCACCGGATCGCGCTGCAATGGTCCTTGACGAACAGCCAGTCGCGCACCTGCATCCCGTCGCCGTAGATTGGGATCTGCTTTCCCGAGAGAGCATTATGAATGACCAGGGGAATAAGCTTCTCGGGAAAATGATAGGGACCATAATTGTTCGAACAGTTCGTCGTCAGAACCGGTAACCCGTAGGTGTGATGATAGGCGCGAACCAGATGATCGCTCGCTGCCTTGCTTGCGGAATAAGGGCTGTTGGGTTCGTATTTGCGATGTTCGCTGAAAGCCGCCTCCGCCGGGGCAAGCGAACCGTAGACTTCGTCCGTCGACACGTGAAGAAAACGGAAGCTCTCTCGGAAGGCTTCATCCTGTGAGGCAAGAAATCCGCGGATAGCCTCCAACAGGCGAAAAGTGCCGACGATATTCGTCTGGATAAATTCCTCAGGCCCGTGGATCGATCGATCGACATGACTTTCGGCAGCGAAATTCAGGATCGCGCGAGGCTGATGAGAGCGGAGCAATTCTTCAATAAGATCATAGTCCGCGATGCTGCCTTTGACGAACAGATGGCGCGGGTCCTCCCAGACGGAGGCGAGGTTCTCCAGGTTGCCGGCATAGGTCAGCACATCGAGGTTGACGATCGGTTCATCATGAAGCGCAAGCCAATCGAGTACGAAATTCGCACCGATGAAACCGGCTCCCCCCGTCACCAGGATCATATTTTCCCCCTTGGAGATCTGATAATTTGGAAAACTCTAGTCTCATTGTGCCAGCCCCACGTCAACCGCAGAGATCTGCAATGGCCATTTCGCTTGCCTGGCTCGGTTACATGGGGGTTGCGCTAGTTCGGCCGTTTCCATAAACACATCCCGAAGATTGCATCGAAAGACGACGTAGAAAATGACGAAAACCGCGCTTATCACTGGGGTGACCGGTCAGGATGGTGCCTATCTGGCCGAATTGCTACTGAGCAAAGGCTATACGGTGCATGGTATCAAGCGGCGATCCTCGTCTTTTAACACCGGCCGTATCGAGCATATCTATCAGGATCCGCATGAAGCGCATCCGCGCTTCATCCTGCATTATGGAGATATGATCGACGCGACCAATCTCCTTCGGATCGTGCAGCAGACGCAGCCGGATGAAATCTACAATCTGGCCGCACAAAGCCATGTCGGCGTAAGTTTCGAGACGCCGGAATATACGGCCGACGCAGATGGAATCGGTACCCTCAGGTTGCTCGAAGCCATCCGGATCCTGCGTCTCGAGGAAAAGACTAGATTCTACCAGGCATCGACCTCGGAACTCTACGGTCTTGTGCAGGAAGTGCCGCAGAACGAGAAGACGCCCTTTTACCCGCGTTCTCCCTATGCCGCAGCCAAGCTCTATGCCTACTGGATCGTCGTGAATTATCGCGAGGCCTACGGCATGCATGCGTCGAACGGCATACTTTTCAATCACGAAAGCCCGCTTCGCGGCGAAACCTTCGTCACGCGCAAGATCACCATGGCGGTGGCTGCCATCCATCTGGGGCGGCAGGATAAGCTTTTCCTCGGCAATCTCGACGCCAAACGTGACTGGGGCCACGCGCGTGAATATGTCGAGGGCATGTGGCGCATGCTGCAGCAGGACAAGCCGGATGACTACGTCTTGGCGACCGGTGAGACGACGAGTGTCCGCCAGTTTGTGGAGTGGGCTTTTGCCGACGTGGGCATTGCTTTGGAATGGAAGGGGTCCGGCGTCGACGAAAAGGGTTATGACGCCGCGTCCGGTGCCTGCCTTGTGGAAATCGACCCGCGGTATTTCCGCCCGACGGAAGTCGACCTTTTGCTTGGCGACCCGACCAAGGCACGTCAGAAATTGGGCTGGCACCACAAGACCCCGGTTCGCGAACTCGCCGCCGAAATGGTGCGGGAGGATGTCAAGCACTGGAAGGCTCAAAACAGCCGGAGAGAGATCTGAGTGTCCGACCTGTCCAACAAGAAAATCTGGGTCGCCGGTCATCGCGGCATGGTCGGCAGCGCGCTTGTGCGCAGGCTTCACTCAGAAAACTGTACTGTCATCACGGCAACGCGACAGGAGCTTGATCTCAAACGGCAGGACGAGGTCGAGAGATTCGTCCAGACGAACAGACCGGATGCGATCATCCTCGCTGCTGCAAAGGTTGGCGGTATTCTTGCGAACGATACCTTCCCGGCCGATTTCCTCTACGATAACCTGATTATTGAGGCCAATATTTTCGAAGCCGCGCATCGTAACGGCGTCGACAGGCTTCTGTTTCTGGGCTCAAGCTGCATTTATCCTAAATTCGCGCCGCAGCCGATTTCTGAAGATGCGCTTCTGACCGGACCGCTTGAGCCGACCAACGAGTGGTATGCTGTCGCCAAGATTGCCGGAATCAAGCTGGCCGACGCCTACCGCAAGCAGCACGGACGCGATTATATTTCTGCCATGCCCACCAATCTCTATGGTCCGGGCGATAATTTCGATCTGCAATCAAGTCACGTTCTGCCGGCGCTAATTCACAAGGCGCACCTCGCAAAGGTGACGGGGGCATCCGAAATTGCCATCTGGGGAACCGGAAAGCCACGACGGGAATTCCTCCACGTTGACGATTGCGCGGATGCGCTGGTTTTCCTGTTGAAGAACTATTCGGACGCGCAGCACGTCAATGTCGGTTCGGGAGAGGACATTGAAATCATCGAGCTCGCGCGGTTGGTTTGCCGTGTTGTCGGTTACGAAGGAAAAATTGCCCACGACCTCTCCAAGCCTGACGGGACGCCGCGTAAGCTCATGAGCACCGACAAGCTGAAGAATATGGGCTGGAAGCCACGCATCTCGCTGGAGGAAGGTATCCACGCAGTGTATGATTGGTTTCTGCAGTTCGAAGGAAACGCCGCCGTGGCGCGACAATAGCTGTCGGGCATCCAGAACTCCAAAGGGCGGCGATTGGCGTGACGTGTGAGCCGTCAGCTGTAGCCGACGTGGCTGCTACCCTTGATCGAGACGATGGGGTATGCCGAAAGTCCGGACTTGAACACCAAGTTCACCGTCGTTCCCGGCGTCTGTCCGCTCAATCTCATGGAGAAGCGGAAGACGTTCGACCAGCGTTCGGCTGAGAATTTGCAGTTCGTTCGGATTGCCTGGCGTGCGGCGGTACCAGGAAATCGAGGAGACCGTCGCCCCGTAGATCGGCGGTTCTCTTTTCCAGAATGTCACCAATCAGGGTCGTCAGAAATTCTGCTGTCAGATGGTTCCAGTCTGTGATGAACGGAACACCCCTGCTGGTCGTGAGGCATTTCTCCTTGTCGTAATCGCAGTGAAGCTTGACGATATCGAGGTAGGTGAACGCTAGATTGGATGGGAAAAATGGCAGTTGCTCTAAAGGCTGGTTGGCCGGCGGATAGGTCGCTTCCCGCAGGCATATAGAGGCATCGGATTTTCTCTGAAACATGAGCCCAAGGCACGAGTGTAATTCGTCGAGCTGGAAATAATTTCCGAAAACGAAAATTCGCGCGTCATCCGAGTGGCTTTTCATCCAGGAAAGAAGCTCAAACCTGAAGGGGTTGACGGTGTACTCAAAAGGCCGAAGGCTCGTGAGGAAGATCGCTTTCGTTCGGCTGAGCAATGACTTGTCGTTGATAAATTTTTCAAAGGGAATGCAGTATTTATCGTAAATGCTGGCGCGAGAGGGGGCCCTGACAATATCGTTCTTGATCTCTACCATGCAGTTTAAGTAGCTGACTGCCACGACTTGATATCGGTCGGTGTCGATGTAATTTTTCAGCGCGATCGACCAGTTTCTGGCGTGCGAGTCCCCAATTATGAAGATAATGGGCTTCCCGGCTTGAATGTTGTTGTTCAAGCTTAGAAAAGTGCTTTCGAGCCGTGCTTCGTTCGCCTGCGCGAGAGGTGGATAAATTTGATCCAACCTGTGAGGAAAACCGGCCATAGAGATTGCTGACACAACTGCAGCCGTGATGGTTGCAACTGATGAGCTCAGGGTGATCCAGAGAGCGCGGCTTCTCCTGGTGTGGCGAAGGGGCTTTTCGATAACGACAAAGCTCACGACCGCGACCAAGACCGTCGCTGCGATGGCGAGGAGCTTATCGCCGTTGTTGAGATTCAAGCTTGTCAGCCGCAAGAAGGCGAAGACCGGGTAATGCCACAAATATAAAGAGTAGGATACCAGTCCGGTGAGCGCCGCCGGTCGAGAAGCCAACAGGCGCCCGACTGCGTCCTGATGACCGGCAAATGCGAGCACCAGACAGGTCCCGATGACTGGGATCACAGTCAACACGCCAGGATGAACCGTGTCCTTCCTGAACAAGATGAGCGAACCAACAACGAGGACAAGCCCGGCCGCCGCGAGTAACGGCCGAGGGCGAGTTCGTCCACGCCTCACCTCGTAATAGGCGAGAAGTGTCCCGGCCAACAGTTCCCAGGTCCGGGTGAGTGGCGAGTAGAACGCCTGCTGCTGATCATACCGTACCGTCACCACACACAATACAAAGCTGAGGGACGCCACGAGCAACACGCACGGCAAAAACCTTGATTTCAGGTATCGGCGTGTGATCAACAATAAGAGCGGAAACCCAATATAGAACTGCTCTTCGACGCTCAACGACCAGGTGTGAAGAAAAGGCTTGAGAAGGGTATTGGGCTCCCCGTACTGAGCCGCAGTAAAATAAAAATAGATATTCGATCCAAATAGGAGCGTCGAACCTATGGAATTCGTGTAATCCAGTAGTTCCGATGGTAATAAAAGGTAATATGCGAAAGGAATTGTCGCGAAAATGACTGTGAACAACGCAGGAAGAATTCTTCGCGCACGCCGAGCGTAGAATTTAAGGAAATCAATACGCCCGGTTGCTTCGATTTCTGTCAACAACATTTGGGAAATCAGAAAGCCACTGATCACAAAAAACACATCGACGCCGATGTATCCGCCTCGCAGCAACGTGTGGCCGGCAACCGTGAACTCGGCGTGATACAGAATAACCGCGATCACCGAGATGGCCCTTAAGCCATCGATCTCTGGTCTGTAAACCTTCAATGTTAGCGCCTGCCTTCGATATCGAGAGCGTAACGTTGTCGCGCGCAAGGTTGGCGCTTGTGGGCTGCCTAACACAGAGATCTTGGAGGAGAATAGTATGGCCTGATAAAAGATTTGCGGGCGCGGCCGATTTCAGTCTTTATTTTCAGTGCTGTTGTAAATCAGCATTCCGGAACCCTCATTTGTTCTCCCAGTCGCTGACTAATTTTGTCTATCGGCCGTTCCAGAAGCGAGAAGACGTCAGTCCGACGCCAATAGCGCCTACCATCGCTGCCCGCCACGGCGCGTCCGAAATCAACAAAAATCGAAATGGCGCGGGTAATGCGTAGATGCTGCAAGATGCTCACCCAAGACACGATGTCGGATTCGCTGACATCCTGCGCCCGTCGATCTAAGCGATCAGGGGCAGCGAAAAGGAAGCAGGCATCGGAAGGGACGGGAGGGCAGATAAAAGCAAACCCGTTTTTGCCATAAAATCAATCGCTCAGTGTGAAATATTGGCTGGGGAACCTGGATTCTCACATAATTTCAATGGCTTAGCAAAAATGCCTTTGAATTCCCAATATTTTTCCGTCGTGAGCGACCGTGGATGCCACCTTTGTGCCCTGGCTTTGGGCCTCAGTCAACCGGTGTGCAAAACGGTAATAATTTCCGCTCTTGGGGCCTAAAGCGGACCTCGCACGTCAGGGTGTTAAGGTCCGAATCGGGTGGTGAGCCGAAGTTCAATGCGGAGGTACCGGACGGCACGTGTGCGCCCAGTAGCGGCCATTTGGTAATCGCGAGCAGGGACTGGAAGCGACGTGCTCCGGAAGTCCAAGGGATGGACTCCTCAGCAGAGCCCTAATAGAATCTGCCGTACAGCATTTTTTGCGAAAGCAATCAGGCCACATGGCTAAGGAACGCGTCCAACGCCGGCTTTCCGCCATACTGGCCGTCGATGTGGTCGGTTATAGCCGCCTTATGGGCGCTGACGAGACCGCTACACTGGCTGCGCTCAAAGCCCATCGCAAGGAATTGGTGGACTTGAAGATCGCCGAGCACCAAGGCCGCATTGTCAAGCTTATCGGCGACGGCATGCTGGTAGAGTTTACGAGCGTCGTGAACGCGGTCGCCTGCGCTGCCGAGATACAAAGCCAGATGCGCGAGCGCAATGCTGGTGTGCCGGAGGAACTGCGGATCGAGTTTCGAATGGGCATCAACGTCGGCGATATCATCGTAGACGAAAACGACATCTATGGCGACGGCGTAAACGTGGCTGCACGCCTCGAAAGCATTGCCAGTCCAGGGGGCATCTCCGTGTCCGCGTCAGTTCACGAGCACATCGGCAACCGACTGGACATCGTTTTCGAGGACGTTGGCGAACACACCCTTAGAAACATCGAGCGTCCGGTTCGGGTCTATCGCGTCGCGTTTGTGCCGTCGGAGCCAACTCGTGCTACGGCAGTCGAAGGGACCGTTCCGGGGCGTCCCATACGCGGGAAACCATCGATCGCTGTGCTCCCCTTCAACTATTTGGGCGGCGATCCTGAGCAGGACTATTTCGCCGACGGCATCACCGAGGACATTATCACCGACCTGTCAAAGGTTTCGGGTCTCTCGGTAGTCGCCCGAAACTCGGTCTTCACCTACAAGGGCAGGTCGGTCGAGGCCGGAGAGGTCGGCAAGCGGTTCAACGTCACGACGATTCTGGAAGGAAGCGTTCGAAAAGCCGGGCAGCGCGTCCGCATCAGCGCACAGCTCATCAACGCCAAGGACGGAATGCATCTCTGGGCCGACCGTTATGATCGCGACCTGACTGACATCTTCGCAATCCAGGACGAAATCGCCCACAGCATTGTAGATGCCCTAAAGGTGCGGTTGCTGCCGCAGGAAAGTCAGGCTATCCGCAAGATCAAGACCAGCAACATCGAGGCGTATCAGTTTTATTTACGAGGGCGTCAGTACTTAAGCCGTCACTCGACGAAGTCGTACGAGCTCGCCCGTCGCATGTTCCTGAGGGCGATCGAGCTCGATTCCGACTATGCGCAGGCCTATGCAGGCGTCGCCGATTGCGACGCGTTTCGCTGCCTCATGCACCGCGAGATATCGCTAGAACATATAATTGCGACCAGCAGCAAAGCCCTGGATCTCGATCCAGAGTTGGCTGAAGCGCACGCCTCGCGTGGTCTCGCCCTGTCACTCGGTGCAGAGTATGAACTGGCGTCATCTGAGTTCGAACGGGCAATTTACCTTGATCCGGGATTATATGAGGGCCACTATTTTTACGCGCGAAGCTGCGTGTTGCAGGGCAAGCACGCGGAAGCTGCCAAACACTACGAGCGCGCTGCCGAAGTTGCTCCGGAAGACTTCCAGGCGATGGGCCATCTGGCCCAAGAATACCACGCTCTTGGGCGTGAACGCGACGCGCTTTTGGCGGAACGCCGCAGCTTTGAGTGCGCAGAACGTGAGTTGGAGCGTCATCCCGACAACGTGCGCGCTGCTTGCTACGGAGCCATGGCGCTGATCTTCCTGGGTCAGCTGGCACGCGCAAAAGAATGGGCGGAACGAGCATTGTGGCTTGATCCCGACGATACCCAGGTCCTGTATAACATCGCCTGTGTACACGCCCGGCTTGGAGCCAACGATAAGGCCCTCGATTTGCTGGCCCGAGCCCTGCAAAGTATGCACCCGCGCATGGCAGCATGGGCACGGCAGGACGACGATTTCGCGTCGCTACGCGAAGATCCCAGGTTCGAAGCCTTGCTCAACATCGCTCAGCAGCGGTCTTCCGGATGATCGAACCCGATCTGGACAGGGGGGCGCATTCCTGACGCCGAGTTTGTGTGAAAACGCATCGAACGTGGCGCGTTTCACACAAACTGCACACGAACTAAGTCAGCGCGCTTTTGAGCGGTCTGGCCGTACGACGAACTCACCGGGCGTCGGCCTTCCGTTCTTGCAGACGTCCGCTTTTTTTAGCGTTGGCTGCCCTTAAACAACGATCACTGGAAAGTCTGGTTCGGGTGGACATCAGAAGTTCAAAGCGAAACCGCTGAAAAGCCGCTTTGCGCGCCCATAGCGGCCATATTTCACTGGTTGTACGCTGTCAGGAACCTGGAGTACTCGTCAAAGAACTGTTCGAAGGCAGCCGTGTCCTCCATGAGCACATGATTGTTTCCAGGAAGCTCAACGAAGGTCGCGTTAGGAATAAGCGTGGCCATGAGACGCCCTTCCTCTATCGGCGCGACGCGATCGCCGATGCAATGCAGGACCAACGTCGGAACCTTGACCTGCTTCGCCAACTCCGTCACATCGACGGTGCTGTTCATTTTCCAGATCCGCATCGCCGCTTCCGGACTCGTAGCAATGCGCTGAAGTTCGTCGAAATTCGCAGCCATCTCCGGCTGAGCGTCGGGCATGAAGGTTGTTGTAAAAAAGTGCCTGAAGACTGGATTGGTCGAGCCCCAGCCGTCGCGGATCATCATCGTCCCGACTTTATAAAGGTGCTTTTGGTCCGGTTGCGTCCGCTTGAGCCGACCCCGAAGAAATCCGCCCAAGAGGACGAGGCAGGTCACCTGCTCGGGATTCTCCACGGCGTAGCGGACACTGAATGAGCATCCTTGCGAAATGCCGAGAAGCGCGAACCGGCTCAGTCCAGCAGCGGCTGCGACGGTCGACATGTCGCCAGTCATTGCCCCCGCGGATACAGCTTCGACGCCCCAGTCCGATAGGCCATTTCCCCGCTGGTCGAATCGTACCAGCCGGCACAGCCCCGCCAACCTGACCAGCCATGGGTGCCAGATTGGACTGCGCCATTCATACTCCAGATGGTTCAGCCAATTCGGTGCCTTCAGCACCGGCATCCCTTGGCCAATACTGGCCCACGCGATCTGCACTCCGTCTGGGGCAGTGGCGAACTGTACCTGTTGTTGCTGCGCAGCTTTGGGAAGCTCCGGGCTAGGTAGCGAAGCGTCGGGTGTCCACTGCCAAACCCGGATGGGGCGGGAGATATTCTTCACCCGCTGGTTGCCCATGTCGCGAAAAGGCACTTTGATCTTATCCGCGACCGCTTGATGTACAATGTCGGAGATGCAGATGCCGCCTGGCTTCGCCAGCCCCTCAAGGCGGGAAGCCACGTTGACGCCATCGCCGAAGATATCTCCATCCTCGAAGAGGACATCCCCGAGATTGATCCCGAGGCGGTAGAGAATGCGGTGTTCTTCCGGTGACGCTCCCTCACGGTCCGCCATAGCCACTTGGATGTTGATGGCGCAGCGGACGGCATCCTGTGCTGAAACGAATTCGACCAACATCCCGTCGCCCGTGGTCTTGACGATGCGGCCTCCACGAGTTGCGATCTGCGGATCGAACAACTCCTTGCGGTGCACCTTCTGACGCGTAAGGATATCTTCCTCATTTTGCTCCATGAGGCGGCTATAGCCTGCCATGTCGACGGCCAGAATCGCGGTCAAGCGGCGTTCCACAGAGCGTGTCCCCAGAGTTTCAGCCAGATATCACACTATCACATCTCGGCGATCAGATTAAGATTGAGCGCAAGTGCCGAGCCTTTGAGAAAATGCACATCGTAATGCGACGACCGGCTGAACGGCCGCATCGGGGTCGGAACTTTCCAGTCAACTTTTACGCGGGAAGGTCTTAAAGGGTCGAAACGAGCCAGCACCGACCGGACTGCAGACGACAGCTCTTGGGCTCAAAGCGGAAGAATTTGCCCCTAACAAATTGGGTCCCCAGCCAGTTTTTTGTGCGACCGTAGGTTGCGACATCGGAGTAGCGCGAAGCTGCGGTTACCGGCGTGGAAAAGGTATCATGTGGCTGTAAAACCTGAAGATTTTTTGGAGACGATCGTCAGAGGAGAATGAGGCGCTACAGGCGCAAATTGTGCTTGCCTGGGGGCCTTGGATTCTCACATGATTTCAATAGCTTAGTGGAGAAGCCTTGAAATTCCCTCTGTTTCTCCATCGCGAGCGACCGTGGATGCCACCTTTGTGCCCTGGCTTTGGGCATCAGTCAACAGGAAGGAGCTAGCGGCAATTATTTCCGTTTTCGGACTCAGGTTCGTCGTCCCACGACCGCTAATCATACGGCGGCTTTGCGCCTTCACCATTCCGGGCGTTTACGACAACGTCCGCGCATGCCGAATGCCGACGTTCGCGGACGCCTCACGTCGATCATCGAGTTATGCGCCGCGGGAGACCGTTCCTCTGCGGCTCGGCGGCACCGAGTTGCGCCGAACCAATCCTATCGCGCGCTCAGGCTCAGCAATCGGCAATTCTGGGGTGAAGAAGCTGAAAATCGGGTGCTCGGACGCATGCTGGGCCCACTTATGCCTATCGGCAACCCCCACGGAGGTTTCATCCGGCTGCGACTAGAGTCTCGGCGGCTTTAAATACGCCAAATGGCGTGGTGGGAGCAACCGGCGAAACGCGAAGCTTTCATCTTGCGCAGCGTGGGAGCCGGCTGCGGCGATAAACGCGGCGAATTGGACAAGCGGGCGTTAATCGACGGTCAGCTTGTTGAAACATGCACACCCGATGGAATTGCTTATCAGATCAAAGAAGCGCTCGATCCAGTTGTCCAATGAGCTCTTCCCGGCGTGACCCATTGCTTCAACTCAAAATGCGCGTAATATGAAATTACTCTACCAATAGTTACCGGGGGCAACCGATGATTAAATATCGAGTATTCCTGTTCGCATTTCTCGGAGCGATATTATCCGTGACGGCAGCCACCGCAGGCACTTATAGCCTTTGCTTGGGTGAGTATTGGCAGGATGGGAGACACAACAATGCTAGCCGCTGTGGACCTGTATGTCCGGCGCCTGGAGGAAACCAAGTGTACGACTACTGCTATGTCGACCCGAAGGTCAAGGCATCAGCAATATGCCGGCAGGAAGGGTCGAGCGGCACTCCAACGGTAGTTCAAACAGGGAGCATTTGCGGCAACAAATGCGGCTACGCACACTATGTGATCACCTGTCAATAAACGGGTCGCACCGTCTCGCATTGCGGTTGAACTTCTGAGGACTTTCACGGAGGAGCGGCATGCCAGATAACGATGAGGTCGCGCGGATAGAAACCGCTTTTGCGCGTCAATACGACTTAGATCTTCTTGGAATACGCCAAGATGCCGCTAGCCTTCGGGAGGCCGTGGCAGGGCCAATCAACAATAATGGCGCAGCGACCTTCTATACATATAACGGCACGCAAGCCTTTATTCCTGATCTCGAAACGATCGATCCCTCGCAGGTAGTGCCCGATCCAAGATTGAGCATTCGCCACATAGAGGCGAATTTAGACGATGCTGCAAAGTATTCCCAAGCTTGTCTGCAACTACGGTTGCAATATGGAGAACTTGCGAGGCATCGGAACGATACGCGGTTTAAAGGTGAGGAATTTGTGCGCCTGGATGCTGTGCATCTACATGAAGTTGACGAAGGACTTTACAAACTGCCTTGGAAGGAAGCGGCTGACGAGGTTGAAGGCTTAGAGTTGGCGCTCACGCAGGCAACGATACAGCAAAATATCCCCGAGGTGATGACCGGTGATGTCGCTAATGGCCAAAAATTTGCGAAACTACTATCTGACCAAATGATGTCCGATCAGATTACGCAAAATGCGTTCATAACGAGAAGTGTCGCCAATACCGAGAAAGATAAGGTTGAGACGCTCGCAAATTCTACTGCTACATACAGAGCAAATATGGAATACGCCACGTGGCAGGAAACGCTAGCGGCCGCCAAAGCGACCGTGGCCCAGTTGAGCACAAAGCTGAAAGTCGCAAGAAGGAAAGAGGATTACCTACGCAAGGATGAAGGGTTCAAACTTCAGCGAGCATTTATAAGCAGGCAACTTGCGTGGTTGCAGATCTCCGAACACTGTAGATCTGGATCGGAGTTGAATTACGACGAGCGGCTAAGGGCAACGAAATCACTTTTTGATGAGAATCTTCGACCTCTTATTGAACGTGCAACTGTCGTGAATGATGGCTTAAAGCAAGTCTATGGAATCGACCTTCCATTGGGAGACCTAGCCAAAGGTGGTATCCTGGATCAAATCTCGGCTTGGTTGGTTAAAGCCTCTGATACAATAGCCACGTGGAAGCGGACACAACGCCTGACGATAGTTCAAATTGCAGAAAAAATAATGATCGCTTCTGATCGCAAGACTTTCGATGCCACCTTTACAGTGAATGACTTAAATCTTCCAAACTCAAACGCTTTGCTTCGAGGTATGAATATTGAGTTCATCGGAGACGGAAAAGCGCCAATATCGGTAAGCGTGACGCCTCCCGCGGGAGTGGTTCTAGCTGGGAATGCCGCCCCTTTGCGGCTGGGACGTGTCTGTCCGGTAGCTCCAAACTTAGAACTGAGACCCCAACAGGCGGATCTATTGTGGAATGGGTCGCCAAAAGGCGATTGGAAGGTGCTCGGGAGCCTAACATCAAGCTCTGGGTCGGTCGATCAAATCATCATGTATCTCTGGGTTGTTTCCGCATGACGAAGCGACAGGGTGTGAAGAGGGAGGATGCCAAATTGTTGGAGTTCGATCAGCTTCAATCGAACCGCTTCTTAGAACTGACACGACGGCAGATAATCGCCACCGCGGCGGCAGGAGTAGCTTTTCTCGCAAATTTAGATGACTTGGCGCAAGCGGCTGCGGAGAACGCGGGCGGGAACACCGGCGGAGCGTCTGAAGACAGATCAACTTCAGAACGGCAGCAACAAACGGTTAATAGGACGGACAGTACTTCTCAGGCGGAACAAAGCGAGGAAGTCTTCAAATTCAACGACATAAAGAGCCTTTTGGGAAGCGAGTTTCGAGGCCGATCGTCAAGTATTCAAACGCTCACCAAACACCAGCGTGATGCAACTGGTACGTCGGAGGAGCCCGACAGGCGCGAGGTCGATGCCGGAAATTATTTTTCCAACGGCTTTAATCGTAAGCTTACGTCGAGTAGCGAAAGTCCCCTTGGTAGCGCGCTGCGAACACGCAGTGGCAGCAGAAATTCAACGACGCGGCTCTCCAGTGAAGAAAAAGCGATATTGTCAGCCTTCGTGGCCGCGGGCGCAACTGCGCAAACGCAAAAACCGAATGAAGGTCGTGCGGAGGTATTCTTCGGAGGGGCAGGCGCTGCAACGGGCAGGGTTGTGGGCGCGGTTCTTGTCGGTGCTGCGGGCTGGCAACTCGCCCCAGCAAGCGGGGCAACTGTGGCAGGTCTTTCAGCGGGCCTCCTTTCAACGGCGGTGGGAATGTTTGAAACACCTGGTCGGGAGGCCGGCGAAGCCTTCGGCCGGTGGGTAGATCCCAAGATTGAACATTTCAAAGAGGACACAAGGTACGATTCGCGCGCGGATCCCCGCTATAATCCGTTCGGGTGGCCTTACAATTAAAGTTCGCGACGTGAATTTATCGAGAATCGTCTGGAAGTAGAAGTCGCCGGGACCCTGGCGCCGTGCATAGAAAGTCCCTTCCATCGGATCGTTCATCTGATGGTACGCGGCGGCCCAAATGTAACCTTCCTAGATAGCCGCAAGTTCGCGCCGCTGCACTTCTAAAGTGTCGTCATCGATGCGTCGAAAACTTCGATATCGGAAAAGCTGCGTCCGTAGTCGACTATGCGGCCCGGCATGCGATCCTCCTGTGGTCAAAGCTAATTATCAGAACCGCGCGGCCGCTACGAGATCGCGAACGCGGATAGACACAGGCGTTTGCGCTCCGGCCGCTTAAAGCTCACTCGAACCCGATGAGGTCGTTGCCTGATGGCCTGATAGTCCGGGATCGATTTTCTGCAAGTCGCAGACGGCTAGTCTAGTTGCCTAACTGGCGGTACAGGAACTCGAGCAGGGTCCCCAGCCGTCATTTTTGAGGGTCCTAAGCAACTTTGGGATCTGGGAAACGTCACATTCCAATTGACGGAAAATCGCGCCAAGTAGCTGAAAAGACGTCAAGTTTTCTAGTGGGGAATGGAAACTAATGAAAGAAGGATTAGGTCCAAAAAAATGCCTGTCTGGGGACCTTGGATTCTCACATGATTTCAATGACTTAGAAGAAAGCCATTGAAATCCCCTCTGTTTTCCCATCGCGAGCGACCGTGGATGCCACCTTTGTGTCCTGGCTTTGGGCCTCAGTCAACAGGAGGGCTATTCTGGTAATTATTTCCGCTCTCTGCCCATTCCGGACAGCGAGCGATTGCTTTCGAATCCTTTGATCGCCAGCAATCTCCGGACACAGTTTTCAGTAATTCCCGGACAGTGATTCCGCTAGAGCAGATCCTGTTCAATCCGGGTCATATCCGGCGGCCTTGAAGTAGTTTGCGCATTCCGTCGGAGTGAACCGCGGGATCAAGATACCGACTGCGTCCCACAGGGCATCGATCTTTCGCTCCACTTGAGCGCGCAGCATAGCCTTCAGTTTGGAGAATGCGTTCTCGATGGGATTGAAGTCGGGACTATAGGGCGGCAGGAACATGAGTTTGGCGCCGGCACGTTCGATAGCATCGCGCACGCCGGACGTCTTGTGGGCCGGCAGGTTGTCCATAACCACAACGTCACCGACGCGAAGGGTCGGCAGCAACACTTGCTCGACGTAGGCCAGGAAGACGTTACCGTTCATCGCTCCATCGTAGACAAACGGTGCGGTCATTCTGGTGAGGCGCAACGCGCCGGTAAACGTCGTTGTTTTCCAATGGCCGTGCGGCACGCCGGCTCGGCAACGCTCGCCCCGAATTGCACGCCCGCGTAGACGTGCCATCTTCGTCGAGAGGCCGGTCTCATCGATGAAGATCAGCTTCTCCGGATCGAGGTCGAGTTGATTATCAAACCAGGCAGGTCGCCGCTTTAGAACATCCGGCCGGTCTTGCTCCAGTGCATATGCGGACTTTTTTTAAAGGTCCATCCGCGGCCTCGCGCCAGGCACCAAGAGCACTCCGGCCGATCCTCACTTGCCGATCAACGGACAAGCGCTCAACCATCTCATCGAGCGCCACGTCCTTGCGGTCTTCGATCAGCTCGACAACGAATCCCTCGTGTGCATCCAGCGCCGACGGCCGTCTCCAACCTTGCGGCCGGGAGGTCGGCTCGCCGGCTTTCGCTCTTGCGATCCACCGGATTGCCGTCGAAATTCCAACCCCGAACCGGGCTGCGGCCTGCCTTGCTGACATGCCCGCCGCAGACGCCTTCAATACGCGCAATCGAAGATCGTCGCTCAGTGCTTGTGCCATCATCCACCTCTTCGCTGTGGATGTTGAATCAGCTTCGACGCGCCCCGTCACCTCACAATCGATTCATCGATCACAGGATCTGCTCTAAATCCCGGACAGTTTTCCGGCGGCGGTTTGACGGTTGGTTCGCGGCTGCGCCGTCTTGTTGGTTAAGCCTCTCACGACAACGCTATTTCCGGTGATGTGGTAGCGCACCTTGCGCCTGCTCCAGAACTTAGGCATCTCCTCGATACTCAATTGAGCGATGATGCCCTGTTGGCGCTCCTCGCGTCGCGCGCATCTTCTGATCTGGCGACGTAGCTGAGAAAGCGATTACAAGAATCAAACCAAGTTTGACGGGACGGCCGCAAAGACGTCCAACAACGGAACGCCATCTCGCCACGCAGCGGCCACGTCGTTAAGACATGAGCGATCGAAGGTCCGCTCGGCGAAATGGGCACATTCTAACGCTTCCCACATCACGGCTCCCCGATGATCGAGCGGTGTGCTGAGAGCATAATCCTCGAGACATTCGATGCAAGCGAGCGCCGCGTGTTTTATGGCCTCATACTCTTTTGGACGAGGCTCAATACAAATCGCTCTTTTATCCGGCGTCAGGATAAAGGGGGCGCGTGGATCGCCGTCGGGACGACCATCACGGGGTTGACGCATCAAAACAGTTGTCACATCGAGAACCTCGACGCCATTCGCATCTGAGATAACGGTTACGCGCTGCATGCTGTTATGAAGCTCACCGCTATGGGGATTTCTTCTAGCTGACGGGTCGATAAAGGGCTGCAGGATCGTGAACGCTTCCGGCAAATCGCCCATAAGCGACGCCGCTGCTAGCATCTTCCCACCCTGAAGCAGTTGCACGCCATCAGCCGTTAGCCCCGCCAGTTGGGCATACTCAAGAAGTTCTTCGTCATTGAGCATTACGACGCCATATCCTCGCCTGCCTTGAGCTGGCTTCACGACCCACCTGTCTATCGGCCCCCAATCCAGGGAGGCAATCCACTCGCGGTATTTTTCTTCCTGGCCAATGAAGCCGAAGGCAATTGTCGGAGGCATGATGGGCGAGGCTAAACCGGCACTTCTGTCAGCGACAGCGGCTGTGTAGAGCTTATTAGACGTGAGAAGCTGAATAACGGTTGGATTAATGAGCTTCGCGCGACTGGGAAATGAAACAGCGCGCCAGTCCCAAGAGTAAGGCCAAACCACCGCTGAGCATCCGAAACAATCCGAGAGGGGGATCGAGCCCAAATCGGTAACGAAAGTGCGTTGTGCCGGCGACCAGTCGAAAATGACCGTCTCGAAGTTTATTCCGAGATCGCGTGCGAATTCTCGTGTCCGTTGATCGTTGCCATGCTCAAAACTTTCACCGATGGGCATGTAGGCGTCATTCAAACGGTTTATCCCTACTGGGTGAGTGATTGTACCAAGCATCTCTCCCAGCGATAGTTCGGAGCGAAGCTCCGGGATACCACGCAGGATAGGTGAGTAAATTTTCCCGGCACCCGCTTCCGCGAGCCGCGACAACACTCTTCGCTCTAATCTTCGATCGCCGGTTTTGAGAAAGCAGGCGCTCAATCCGGACCGGCCTCCGTTCACATCTACGACGAGTGGTTCCGACGGTTCAGTTTCGACGGCCGGAACCACAATGTCCAACGCGTAGACGCGCGGGCAATCATAACCTGGGGATGCCATCAAGAAAACTTTGTTTCTTACTCACAGGCAACCCGTAGTTTGGATTTCGGAGATACTTGCAATGCTCCGAGCTCAACAACCTCCAAGTCTATTTTTCCGGAAAGCAGCTTGTCGAGGCGCTCTTCAAGTTTTTTTACCCGCTCGTCGACCGAGCCTCGGCCGCTTTTGTCCTGATCCGTAACCATATTGATACCTCCATTTCAAAGATCGGCACTTTCAGTTCGCGGCGTGCCGGTAATACCGCGGCTTCCGCAAGAGCGCGGAATTCAGAGATGGGAGATACTTGGACTGCCCGCAATCTCGGACGAAAGCCGCATCAACACGTGTGAGGATTTCCTTCGTGTCCCCAGCCGTCAACCAACGCTCGAATTCTAAAAATTCAAGGCCAGATTCTGAAAAGCGGTCCACGGCCGATGAAAAGGCGGACTTTACCTGCTCCTCCGTCGCCATTTTATGTTCAGGCACGTTAGCCAGATCGGAGAAAACTTCGATGAGGTTCTCGGACTGTATGAGCACCAAAAATGTCATGGGAAATTCAGCAATGAGCAAGTTTCCATACCGTGCCAGCGCGTTCAGAGTTGCTCTATGAATGGCGCTCGGAGAACAGAAGTAAGTCGAAAAAAGTGCGGGTTTGTCTCGGATCAGCGTCCAGACCTCATCACAGCCGATCCCAACCGTTGCTTTCAACGTGTCAGCATATGGAGCCTCAAAATTCGGGAGCAATTTTTCGGTCGTCTTGCCAAGAGATGTCCCTGGGTTAATCCGAGTCAAATTTAGTCGCACGGAGCCGGGGTCGACAAGAGACATACGAGCCGCTTGGAGAAGACTCTCGTGAAAATCTTCAACAGTGTCAGACACATAGTCTATAATGAAATAGAAACTGGGACTGATACCCGCCTCCACGTTCCAACGGGCTAAATCACCCAGGTCCGGATATTTTGGTGCCCGCTTTGACATCCTTCGTCTCGTTGAGACATTTCCCGCGTCGACGCCGTAGAGAATGCTGACGCAGCCGGCAGCGGCCATCTTCTTCAACAATTCGGAGTCGACAAGATCGGCGCGGGTCATAGCACTCCACGTCACGACCTCAGAAAATGAACTAAGAATTTCCAGCACGTCGTTCGCATGGCGTCGGTCGGCTGTGAAAGTGTCGTCCACGAGGTGTAAATTATGAATGCCGTGCGACAGCCAAAACTGCACTTCCCTCGAAATATCTTGAGCTGACTTGAACGCCAGCCGCCGCCCGAAGACTCTAGGAATTGAGCAGTATGCGCAGTCAAACGGACATCCTCGACCAATCTCAATTAAGCCGGTCGGAACTTTGCTAACGGCAGCATATCGCCGAGGTGACGGTGCTAGCCAGCTTTCCGGTGATCTGAGAGGGTCTCCTTCAACCTCAAGTTCCTCTTCTACTGTTTTCGAAGACACGTGGTCGGCGAGACAAAGCGCTTTGAGTTCGTCGCTCAACAACGCGACGTGGTGGCCGCCATAGATAATCTTGGGTGCGTTTTTGCCGCGCTTCACTTGAGCGACGATGGCTTCCACAAGCGGAAAATTGAAACATTGGACCGAAATTGCGCAAACATCGAAATTGCACGCGAGAATCCGTTGGGTCGCAGCATCCACTAGGTTGTCGCCGAACGGAAGCGTACCCTCGTTAAGCTCGAGAGCAAGGTCTAAAATCTCTATCGTCTCCACCGAGCGCCTGGAAGTGAGATGTGACGCCAGGTTCACGAGGCCAAGCGGAGGCGCAAGGTAGGCCCCGCCAATAACGGCCGATGGTGGATTAACCAGGCCGACGCGACCGCTCCACATTACGCGACGAGCTCGGAAGACGAATGGGAGCAACTGTCCGCCGCGGGGACCAAGATCCCATTCTCCAACAGAGGCTGCGTCAACTTCGATATCGCCTCCTTTGCTCGTCCAGAAAGCTGCTGATAGACCTGCTGATCAAGAGACAGCGCGATCGCTTCCGCTTGTTCTTCGGTTAGTGCAAGCAGATGCAGTCGATCTTGCGTCGCGACAATAAGGGCGTTGCGGCTGTCTGGAAAACCTTCAATCTCGCAATCGGCACGATAGAGCTTGGCTCCATCGGCAAGGGCAATTCGCCCTTCAGTTGCGCTAATCGCTTGGCTTGCTTTGATCGGGGGGCTTTCCGAGACCTGGCGCAAGAGATGCTCGAAGTTGAAAAATTCAGCCAGCGCTTGATCGCGCGAGAGCGCTGAACCACATTCGTCTCGCAAGTATTGCTCGAATAGGTTCCAAATTTCGAAATCTTTCAAGCCACCAAGCACTGAAACATGCTTGGCTTTCATGCTATACGTTCGCCATTCGGAGAACATTGCCAAATAGCTTAATCCTCGTAGTTCCCGCAGCCGTCCAAACGTGCGGCGATAAATCTCCAGCAGTTTGCAATAGGTGGTCGAGACGTCGACACATAGCTCAAAGTCTCCATGGTCGGGTACGACTGACTGGAACGATTGAAAGATGTGCGGATGAGACGAGATGAGCGCTTCGTCTTCCTGCAGCCTTTTGCCGTTGTCGAATTCTATCCCCTGAGAGAAGGCGGTCGGAACACCCTGCCCTTGATAGGTAAATCGCCCAATCAACCGTTTCGCAAGGGGGGTGCCAGGAAGTGGGCTCATCAACTGAATGAACGCGTTGACAGAACCGAGTTGCTGAAATCGGAAAGCTAACGCCATCGTAGCGTTGAGGTCGGCGAGGCTTTCTTCCGGCGTTCCGACCACCATCGACAATGAAGGAAAGATTCCGGCATCAACCGTTTTCTTGACAAGCTCGACGATGGTTTGCGGGTCGCTGACCTTCGCACGTTTGTTCATCCGAGAGAGTGTCTCGGCCGATCCAGATTCGATCCCGTAGAGCAGCATGCGACACCCAGCTTGGGCCATCCTTACAAGTAGGATTTCGTCTACCTGATCGATCCTGCATCGACACTGCCAGGAGATGCCGAGATCAGCCTCAATTAAGGCGTCGCATAATTCTTCCACAAATCCGCGACGGGCGGTGAAGAGATCGTGGACAAAATATGCTTCGAAACTGCCATATACGTCCTTGTAAACGCGTAGTTCATCGACCAGGGACGAAACCGTTCGATAGCGAATTTTCGTTCCATTCAATAAAGTGGTCTGGCAGAACTCGCACGCAAAGGCGCACCCTCGTCCACTATCGATAAGAATGGTCGGTCTTCTGCTCAGAGCAAAGTACGAGCTTAAATCCGGCACCAGATGGTAGGCAGGCGGAAGCAGATGATCAAGCACTCTAATCCGCGTCGCGGTGCCATGTGATGCAAGCACAGAACCGTCAGACTTTCTGCTGAAGGTGCCACTTATACTCGAGGTGTCCCCGCCGTCCAGAATGCAACGGATGAGCTTTGGTAGCGTCTCCTCTGCTTCGCCGGCTAGCACATAGTCAATCTCAGCAAACGCGTGAAGGTAATCTTCTGCAATAAAAGACACATCATGCCCACCTAAGATAACCGGTGTGCGCGGGCTGAGCGCCTTCACCCGTTTGGCGATGTTCACTGAGCCAGGGCTGGTAGTGCATTGCGTACTAAAACATACAATATCGGGGCTGCCGGCTAGGATTCGTTCCGCAGCGGACTTATAAAGGTCTGGCCCCTCTTTCAGGATTCCGGACTTGAGCTCATAAATTTGGTCGTGTACTTCGACACAAAAGTTCTCATGCTCCAGGTAACTTGCGATATAAAGTAGCCCCAGGGGCGGCGCCACGTAGTACGCTGATCGATCCCGTTTGTCGTCGAAAGGGGGATAGACAAGCGCTACTTTATCACGTTTCGCTTTTTCTTCACGAGTATCAGCATCAAACTTTTCAAGGCCTGCCATACTAGACACTCCCCACTCGTCGCGCGTAAGTTGAATTAAGCATTCTTGCTTGCAATTGTCAAAGTCAGTCCTCCGTTTTTAACGGCGATACTCAGTTGCCAGCCCGTCGGACGGCGCGAATGATTGATGGATGGTGCGAGTCTAATATCAAAGCGCTCATTGCCGATGATCGTGCAGTCCTCCGACCAATCGGACTGGAAAGTTTCGCCGGGTTCGAATGTGAGTGGTTTTACTCCGTGGGAGCGCTTCAATCTTTACTTACCGGCGTCCTTCGCTAACCAAGTTAGCTTCCACTCTTCTACCACAAACCATCGTACCAAACTCTAGGGACCCAATGTAGAGTTCGAGCATATTCTCGTTTCGGAACCAAACATATGGCAGCTCAAATATTCCCGCACTGCCAATTGGTGCTGTCTACATGCGGCTCCAACACTGTTGTTGGTCACGGTTTAGGCATTCGAACAAGGTCCCGCAGCGGTCTTTTAAAGAGCTGAAGGCATCCTCGGGATCTGGAGGACGTCACATGGTTTTTGAGGCCAAATCGCGCCAAGTAGCTGGAAAGACGTCACTTTTTCTGGTGGGGAATGGCAGCTATTAAACGGAGGGAATAGGCCAAAAATGGCTTGCCTGGGGACCTTGGATTCCCACATGATTTCAATGGCTTATCGGAAAAGCCGTGAAATTCCCTCTGTTTTTCCGCCGCGAGCGACCGTGGATGACACCTTTGTGCCCTGCCTTTGGGCATCAGTCAACAGGACCGAGCGAGCGGCAATAATTTCCGCTCTAGCGGCGAATTCGCGAGCAGGTGACAAACCACATTGATGTCCGCTTTCAAACCGTGAGGAAAGCGGACACGCCATTCAGCTGTCGTAGCGGTCACCGAAAGGAGCAGCGAGCGTTAGGTCCGTCGTGGGCGGTAGGATGATTTCGAGAGGGCAAGGTAGGGACTGTCAGAACTGCAATGCTATCAAATGCCGATTCGGGAAAGACGCGTGAAGAAATCGGTGGCTTGTTCTGCGGTAGGTATGCAGAAATGCCAATGTGCCGAGGAGGTTGCAAATGAAGACTAAGGAAATACCCAGCGATATTGCCGCCGCCATCAAGGAGTCGGCAATCGATGGCTGGGACGGTGATGCCGATATCGTTGCCTACACCATCGAAACCGAAACAGCCGCCTATCTTGAGCTTGATGCCCTGGACTTCGGGACTGCTGCCAGCTTTCGTGAAAGCATCATTGCCGCTGTTTCTGAAATTTCCGAGGGCTGGGACGAGCGGCTGTCCATGGCCAAACTCGAAATCGAAGCCTTTCAAGAACTGCATGCCGCTAAGTTCGACGGTGTGCCCGCCAAAGAAATCTCCCGACTGAGAAAGGAAGCCGAGCAGTCATTCCCCGATGACTTCACGGGGCAGCGCGATCATGTCGTGGCGGGAGCTCGGCGATTTATTTGCGTCAGGGATCTTCGGGCGAGGATCGAGCCGATTAAGAATCTCCTGATCGACATGGAAGGCATCATCGGAGACGAATGCTACAACGCCAATATCCAGAACTACGGACCGGGAGGCATCTGGGAAGGTGAAGGGCGGTCGTTCCGCTATCCCGTGAAATTCGACAAGGGCGACGAAAGCTTAAAGCGCCGATACGTCCCTGCGGATATCTCCCCGGAGGTGCTAATGACGGGACGCTATCAGTTCGGCAGCAACGAGCTGGGCATCTTTCGGGCGCTGGTCAAAGTTGTCGAAATGCTGGAGCGTGACTACAGGATTCGCATCACGGACGCCAACCGCAAAAAGTGAGGCGGGCCTGCGCGAGTTATCCGAGCCGAGGCTAGGTGAGATGTTCACGGAAAAAGAATCGAGGGTTAGCGGGACGGCTTTGGGCGAGCGGCGGGCTGTCTTCCGTTTGGTCAGAGCAACGATTGAGGGAGAAGGAGACCCCCGACTTGACGAACGAACACGCAACCGCAGTCATCGACGCCTACCTTGAAGCGGATGTCCACCCTGTTCCCCATGCGATACTGGTCGAAGGTTCCTGGGGAAGCGGCAAGACCTACTTCCTCGAGAAGATCTACGAACCCGACCGACAGGCAAAGGCCAAAGCCAAGCGGTTCTATAAGACGCCCTTTCTCTTCGTGAGCCTCTTCGGCGTGAAGACGGCCGCCGACGTCGAGAAGCGGATGCACCGCGCCGCGAGCCCTGGCGAGGTCGCGGTCGGCAAGACTGTTGGGACACTTATCTCAGGCGGTTTGGAATTCCTCAAGATAAAGGACGCTACCAAGACGACTTTCGACGCCATCGAGAAGCGTGCTGCACGTCGACACGTCGATTACATCCTCGTCTTCGACGATCTTGAACGCGTCGAGAAGGGTGCTTTAGGCGAGATCATGGGTCTCGTAAACTCGCTGATCACGATGGGAGAACGCCGTGTCATCCTAGTTGGAGACGAAGCAAAGCTGCTTGAGATCCACAAAGATGCGAACTGGGACGAACAGAACGAGAAGATCGTAGGTCGACGGGCCCGTATAGAGGCAGACGTCGAAAGCGTGGTCCGACGTTCGGTCGAGGAGGTATCTGACGGCCCTACGAAGTCGTTCATGACGGATCGTGTTGACGTCCTGATCGATCTGGCCAACCGCTCTCATGTCGAGAACCTGCGCAATCTGTCCTGGGCCATCGTCAACGGTGCGCGGTTCGTCCGCAGCCTACTGACGGACGGGGAGATTCGCGAAGGTCATCCAGACCATGTCGCCCGAACTATGCTCGTCGTGGTAGCGACGACGCTATGGTATCGATCCAACAAACTGAGCAAGGGGGCTTTGGGTAGATTGCCAAGCCTTTCCATGACGCTCGCGGTCCGGTCGATCGGACGACATGATCAGAGGGAGGAAGAGAATCCGGAGACCACTGTCGCGAAACAGTTCTCGGAAACCTTCGCCGATCTGGCCGTCGAGTCACCGCCCTTGGAATATCGACGCATCATCGACTTCGAAGCCAGCGGCATCCTGGACGACGCTGAGTTCACGACGTGGACCAAGTCTCAGTTCGGCTTCGGCAAAGGACGGTCGGAACCCTCTTGGCGGCGGTTGTGGCACAGCTACGAGAGACCAATGGCTCACACCGACGAAGCCGCAGAGGAACTGACGGAGGAGCTTGCCAAGCGGACGCATACGAAACGGGGGCAGATCCTTCATGCCGCCGGTCTGGCCATCAAACACGGCAAGGCGGGGGACACTCGTCTGACGAATGGTGCGGAGGTGGTCCCGTTCTTCAAATCTTACATTGATGATTTGGTCGCAAACGGATCACTTGAAGCAAACCGTACCGACCCCCTGCTAATCGAATACGAGTCGGCTGCTGGGCTGGGGTTCAACTCAAAGGACACTCCGGAGTTCGAGGAAATTTACCGATACCTGACCGACAAGCAGGCGGATGTTGAAAAGGTTGACCTGGAGAATCGCGCCGACGAGATCGTCAAGGAAGCCGAGGCCGGCGAATTTGACGCACTCCATAAGCTCAACATGATGAACGACGATCTGTCGAGGAACCCGGTACTACTCGGCATCGACGTCGACAGGATGGCAAACTTGATAGCGAGCGACGTTCCCGCACTGAACGTGGGCTCGAGACTTCTGGCTTACCGTTACCATCATGGGAGGCATGGCGAGCCGCTCATGACCGAGATCCCTTGGGCCCGGAAGGTCTATGAAGCCGTGATCGCCAAGGTCGACCAGTGGCCCGAGCCGCACCGCTCCATGTCGAAGGAGACGATGCAGGGATTGATCCGCCACTACGAGAGGGGACACGATCCAGAAGATCAGATCTTACCCACACCGCAAGATGCGGAAGTCGATGCCGAGGAAGCTGACGATGGAGCGGCAAGACGGCCTAGACGGCCGGGCGCTTGAGCACCGACCTGTCGAGGCGTCGGGACCGTGCCAATTCGCGCTCGTACGCTTCTTTCTCGCCCGCCACGGTCATGTAGTCGGCCGCGACACCGCCTTCCTCTTCGTCGATCGCGAAAACCTAGACCGTCGATCCCCGGAACTTCGCCTTGGCGACGTTTTTCATCCAACGGCGCGAGTGCTCTTTGTAGTCCGCGGGTAGTCCATGAAGAAATACTCCGGCGTGTAGAAGCCCGCTAGTACGAGCTCCGACATAGTCTTCAGTTTACGTTCGAGAGACACAGTTTGATTCACGGGCCAGCGCGACGTGACCCGGAGATCTCGGCGAAAGGAGCGGCGGCCGACGGCATCCATACGCTCTCGGAGATGCAGACGAGGACGAAGTCCTTCTACATCCGGTTAAGGACCTTCTGCTCCAGACGGTTCCGGCCGCGGACCATTCCGCGCTAAGCAACGAAACGAGATTAAGCCGTCGACTGACTGACTCAGCTTCTTTGGGGCTCGACAAATATGCGAAGCTGGGTTGCTCAAGACTTTCGATTCAGGCACGTTCAGCGTTGCTGGTGAAGGGGGCGCACCAAAGCGATTCAGGCACAACGATTTAATCGAAGCCCCCCTAGGCGCGGGGTATCTACTTGTCATCAATCGGCTGGATCGACTTCGATGAACAGGAGCGCGAGCGGGCTCAGCGCCTGATGCAGCTCTTCACTGAACAGGAAGCTCGAGACGAACTGGGACTAGGCGCGATACGCGATTCCATTGCCGACCACCTCTTCCCTGGCACCAGCACGGTGCAGACCCGTCTGCGCTACATGCTGTTCGTTCCGTACATCTTTTCGCGCCTTCCGCGAGAGCGGATCAGCAAGGAGATTGCCGATCAGATAAGGAACGACCAGCTTCGCCTTCGCGATGCCTTGGTCGCCGGCGAAGAAAAAAGCGGTGTGATCGGCGTCAACGCCGGTGCGAAATTGAAGAGGCTGCCAGCAAGCGTCTATTGGGCTGGGCTTGAGACATGGGGCATTCGTCGCTTCTCCGGCTCGATCGATGCATATGCGGCGTCGCTACCGTCCTGGCCAACGAATATCGGCAAGGATCATGACGATGACGACCATAGTGCGGGGCGAACCGTTCCGACGCCCTGGCATCCGCGCCTGCCTAAACCTCCCAAGGACATGCTCGAAAAGACGAGCTTCGCGCTGACCGACGAAGAGGCAGGTTTCGTGGTCGACCGCCTGGTGGACAGCAATCCGGACAGTCTGTTGGCCTTCCTCGCCAAGAACGATCTTCAGGCTGATTCAGAGCATATCTGGTCGCACCCGCACCTTTCCATGTTCCCCAAACGGGCACGTGGGCTGGTGGAGCACGCGTCGATCTTCTCTGACGTGATGTACGGGGCCGCCCTGCAATACAATCTGCTGCTCAGCCAGTTGCGCGAAAATGAGCAGTGGATCGAGGATTACAGCAAAGCGATCAAGAAGTGGCAGCAGGACCTCGATCTGGCACGCCTCAAGGGCTGGCCCATCGAGGACTTCTGGGAAGAGATCCGCCACCCGGCCCACCGCGTGCAGGATCCGACCAGGCGCTTCGTCATCGAATGGATGGACTTGGTCCGAACCAGCGGCGCACTCAAGCGCGACGCCGCCAAGGCCCAGTCACTGGTGAAGGATCGTGAGCGCCGCCTGAAGAAGGCGCAATCGCGGTTCACCAACCGAGCTGCCCGCGATCGGTGGCAGGGCTCCTCCGGCGCCTATCGACTGCAGTTCCGTTGGTCCCAGGCCAACCGGCACCTCGAGGATCTCGCCCGTGGCTAAGAGCACTCTCGATCCTGAAAACCGGCTCCTCTACGGCGACAGCCTCAAGGCCCCATTCGGCTACGAGTTCGATGGCGGGATCGCCACGACGTTCTCGATGGATTTCGAGACAGCCCTGGCCGTGCCGGTCAGTCTGGCGTTCTTCTCGTCCAAGAGCCGCGACGAGATCCTCGAAGATCCAGTGACGCTTCTCGAATCCGCGGAACGTACGGCCGAGAAGCTGGTCGTCTACGTGGACGCTGGTCAGATCCACGCCGACGTTCGTCAAGGCTCGAGGCTCGCCTCCCTGCTCGAGAAGGCGGTCGTCGAGGTGAAGGCGCCGAACGAAGGCAGCTTCCACCCCAAGCTGTGGGCGCTGCGCTTCAAGCCTCTCGACCGCGATCTGCCAATACGCATGCGCCTGCTGATCCTGTCCCGCAATCTGACTCGCGACAGATCCTGGGATGCAGCCATGTGCCTCGATGGTGAACGTGGCACGAAGCCGTTTGCCTCCAACAAGCCGCTGCACGACCTCATCGCGGCCTTGCCCGGACTGGCGGTGGGCAAAATCCAAGATGCTCGCCGCGCCCTGACCTTGGCCATCGCCAACGACCTCCGTTACGTGAACTGGGATCGGCCGCCCGGTTGCGACGCCATGGAATTCCATGTCAATGGCGTCGGCTCGCATGGATGGAAGCCGACCCTCAGCAAGCGGATCGCGATCATGTCGCCATTCGTCGAGCCCGGAGCGCTCAAGTACTTGGCGGATCTCGCTGATCAGGCTCCAAAGCTGATCAGTCGCCCCGACCAACTCGTCTGCTTGCCCGCAGACGTCCTTGACCGATTCAAGGAGGTGGCGGTGCTCGACGAAATGGCAGAGACCGAAGACGGCGAGGAGCCCTATCGCAACGAGCAGCAAGGCCTTCATGCGAAGATCTTCATTCAGGAGGACGGCAGGGACGTAAGGCTCACCCTGGGTTCGGGAAATGCGACGGATTCGGCACTTCTTCCCAGAGGCCGCGCGACGTCCAACGTCGAGGTCTTCGCCACGCTCCATGGTCTGCGCAAGCACCTTGGCGGGATCGACGAGATCCTGGGCGAAACCGGCTTTGGTCGGATGACGCGGACATTCCAACCTGACGAGGTGGAACCACCCGATCCGGCCGATGTATCGGCAGATCAGAACCTGTTGCAGGCACGCAGAGCGCTTGCGCGCGGCGCACTGTCCCTTCGCTGCGAAGCCAAGGAGGAGGATGGTACCAAGCGTTGGAAGCTGTGGCTCGTTCCGCCTAAAGGCGGTCTGCGACTCGACAAGCTCGGTCGGGTGCGTGCCTGGCCCGTCACCTTAGGCGAAGGACACGCTCGAGATGCCTTGGCCGGCATTCGCAGCGGGTCATCGATCGATCTCGGCACTATGGCCCTAGTCGATCTGACCAGCTTCATTGCCCTTGAGATCACCGATCAGGCTACTGGTCGCACCGAACTCTTCAGCACCGGTTTGACCGTGGAAGGCATGCCGGAGGAGAGAGACCTGGCGATCCTCAACCACGTGATCGACAGCAGGCAAACGTTCATGGCGTACTTGCGGCTCCTGCTGGCTTCCTTCATCGATCAACCATTGCCGCCGTTGGGCCAAAACGGGAAGGGCAAAGGATTCTGGGGCAGTGGCGCCGCCGACGCTCCCCTGTTCGAAGACCTGGTCCGTGCGCTGTGCGCAGGTGATGGCCGTCTGGCGACAGTCGATCGGCTGATCAGGCGGCTCTCGCCCGAAACCGAGGCCGTTGCGGAGGATCGCGTGCCGGCCGAATTCAAGGAGCTGTGGCAAGTGTTTCGTACCGTCCTGGAGGCTTCCGATGCGCGGTGAACCGTTCGACGCGACGGCGTCGCTCGCCCAGCTCAAGCGATTCCAGCGGCGCACGGTCGATTACGTCTTCGACCGTCTGCATGGACCAGATTCGATCCGGTACTTCCTCGTGGCCGACGAGGTTGGCCTGGGCAAAACCATGATCGCCCGCGGCATCGTCGCAAAGACGTTCGAGAAGCTTTGGCCTTCGGCCAAACGAATTGACATCCTCTACATCTGCTCCAATCAGGCCATAGCCGCGCAGAACCTCAATCGGCTGAACGTGCTTGGCAAGGAGGCGATGGCTCTGCCAACGCGCATCACGCTCATGCCGCTGCGGATGCGCAGCAAGGACAAGGAGGACGTCATCGCCCGCGACGACGTCAATTTCATCAGCCTGACGCCCGATACCACCTTCAACCTCCACTCGACGACTGGCGTCATGGAGGAGCGCGCGTTCCTCTTCAGACTGCTCGAGCCTTTTGCTCGCTTCACGCCGCTCAAGAATGCTCTGCAGGTCGGCGCCAGCGCCGACAAGTGGAAGGGCGAGATCGATCGGATGTCTCTTGATGGAATCGACAAGACCATCGTTCGCCGTTTCCGATCGATCGTTTCGAAGAACAAGGTATTGCGCGCCGAACTCGACGCGGCATGCGATTTGTTCGCCCGCCGCCGAGCGAAATACCCGCACGAGACGCTTAGGGCCCGGAATGCTCTGGTCGGCAAGCTGAGGAAGGTGCTGTCGCAGGCCTGCATCGTCGCCTTGAAACCGGACCTGATCATCCTCGACGAGTTCCAACGCTTTCGAGAGCTGCTGTCCGGCATAGGAGATGCCGGGGAGCTTGCACGCGCATTGTTTGAATACGGCGACCAGGAATCCGGTGCGCGAACACTTCTTCTTTCCGCCACTCCCTATAAGATGCTGACGTTGTCGGACGACGCTTCGGACGATGGCGACCATTACGAAGACTTCCTCAAAACGGTCGGCTTCCTTCATGGTCATGACCGCGCTGCTGCCGTGGCCAAAGAACTCGACGTCGAGATGAGGCAGTTCCGCCGTTTCCTTCAGCAGTTCCCAGAGGGGACCAAACGGGCCAAGCGGGCGCGTGCCGGCATAGAGCGGCGCCTGAAAAGGGTGATGACCCGCACCGAGCGGGTGGACAGCACCAGCGAAAAGGATTCGATGCTCACCGAACCCGCCATGCAGGCGAAGATCGCACCCATCGATCTTCACCAAGCGGCAGTCTCGGCAGAGGTGGCTCGCGTCGCCGGCGCTCCGGAGATCGTCGAATATTGGAAGTCGGCGCCCTATTTGCTCAATTTCATGCGGGACTACGCTCTCAAAAAACTGCTGAAGAAGGCAGTGGACGCCTCCGACCCAGCGCTGGTCGCGGCCGTTGCCAAAGCAGAAGCCCACTCCCTGAAGCCGGACGCCATCGACAAGTACCAGCCCATCGACCCCGGCAACGCTCGGCTTCGAGCGCTCATGTCGGACCTGTTCGAAGACGGGCTCGATCAGCAGCTCTGGATTGCACCGTCATTGCCCTACTATGGGTCCGCGCCAAGCGGCCGGGCCTCGACCAAGGCCCTGGTCTTCTCGTCGTGGCAAATGGTGCCCGACGCCTTGGCGGCTCTCATCTCGTACGAAGTCGAGCGCCGAATGGGCGCTGAAGCGATGAACCTCGACTACAGCAGTGCCACCAAGCGGCGTCCTCTGCAATTCTCGGTGGAGAGTGGCAAACCCACCGCCCTGCGCTCGGTCAATCTCATCTACCCTTCGCCGTTACTGGCAGAAGCCGGGGATCCATTGCAGATCTTCGCCGCGAGCCCCGAACGCCTCGGCCTCGAGGAAATGCGCGATGCGGTACGCGAACGGATAGCTTCGAAACTCACCGGCCACTCCCGAAGCGATGTCGGGGATACTTCGGTCACGCGGGACTGGGAATGGTCCGTAGTCGCCTGCGTGGATGCCTCCGCAGGCAATCGCGCTCTCGATTGGCTGCAAGGCAATGCCTTTGCCTGGACCAGTAACGAAGCCGGATTTCGCGAGCACGTCGCCGAATTGAGACGCGCCGCGGCAGCTCACACTGCCCCTCTCCATGACGCTGCCGTCGAGCTCCTCGTGGATGTTGCGCTTGGAAGCCCGGCGGTTTGCGCTGTGCGTGCCCTGCGACGCATCGCTCCGGAACTCGCCTTCGACGACCCAGTCCTGCTCGAAGCCGCGGCTCATGTCGCCTGGGGCTTTCGCACGCTCTTCAACCAGCATGAGGCTGTGGCCCTCCTGCGTCAGGAGAGCGAGGAGCATTATTGGCGAAGCGTCCTCGCCCACTGCGCCGCGCACAACCTGCAAGCAGTCCTCGACGAGTACGCTCACTACCTATTGGAAGGCTTAGGCCTCGTCGGTTCGCCTCCGGCCGTACGAGCGACGCGCGTGGCGCAGGCGATGGTCAACGCGCTCTCCATTCGGCCGTCGCAGATCGAAGCCGACGACATCCGCGTGGAGCAAGGACGCATCGTTTTCCGCGATCCCATCAAGATGCGCGGCCGCTTCGCCATGCGGCTCGCCGAGGTGAAGGATGACGAGGGTGGTTCCGTCCGACTGTCCACCGTGCGAGAGGCGTTCAACTCGCCGTTCCGTCCGTTCGTGCTGGCGACGACCTCCATCGGGCAGGAGGGCCTGGACTTCCACCCGTATTGCCACCGTGTATACCATTGGAACCTGCCTGGAAATCCGGTCGACCTCGAGCAGCGAGAGGGGCGCGTTCATCGCTTCAAGGGACACGCCGTGCGCTTGAACGTCGCCGCGGCCCATGCCGATGACCTTCGGCGCAGCAGAAAGCCGATCGAGGACCCGTGGGTTACGATGTTCGCTGCGGCGCGGCGCGCGACGAAAAGTCAGGATGAACTCATTCCATATTGGATCTATGAAGGAACCGCAAAGGTCGAGCGACGGGTGCCCATGCTACCCTTCAGTCGGGAAGAGAAACGGCTCGAATGGCTCAAGCGGAGCTTGACGGTCTACCGCCTCGCATTCGGTCAACCAAGACAGGACGATCTCTTGGCGCACCTCGTAAGGCTCGTTGGCGAAGGGGTCGATGCGAGCGCTTTCGACGATCTTCAGATCCGGTTGCGGCCTTAGACGCGCTGCGCACTTGCCCTTCGCGGTCGGCACCACCGCGCTCCGGTTGACTACGCCCCCTAACGCCGATCATAGGACCTGCCGACCGAAATTATTCATAGACCTGGACAAGTGGAAGCGAGGCCAATGGCTGTCTACGCAATCGGCCTCCCGAAAGCTGCCAGTCCCCAAAGCGGTCGTTAGTCACAGACTATTTGAAGCACTCGAGCAGCGTCCCCAGCCGTCATTTTGAGAATTCTAAGCTTCTTTGAGATCTCGAGAGCGTCACATTCCAGTTGACGGGAAATCGTGCCAAGTAGCTGAAAAGACGCCACGTTTTCTGGTGGGGAATAGGATCACTGAAAGAGGAAACAGCTCCGAAAAAACGGCCTGCCTGGGGAATCTGGCTTCTCACATGATTTCAATAGCTTAGCGGAAAAGCGTTGAAATCCCCTCTGTTTTCCCATCGCGAGCGACCGTGGATGTCACCTTTGTGCCCTGGCTTTGGGCCCTATTCCCAACACTGGAGCTTCGGGTAGACTCGCGTCCGCTTTTCGGGTGTGGGCCGACCGCTCGGAATGTCGTAGATGAGGGCGCGAAGCGGCCATCCGCTCGGCGACCGCGGGAACGTGAATTTCAGCCCGAAAGCGGAAATTATCTCCGCTTCAGACCCGTATTGACTGAGGGCCCGAGTTTTGGCCGGATTGGCTTGCCGATGATAGCCAGTTAGGCCGTACAGGAATACCACTTGGGTTTGCACGCTCTCCATCCTGCTTAGGATACCTGATGTCCGCCAGTACCCCCCCCGGTGGTGATTCCTCGATCAAACTACACTCAGCCGAGTGCCCGCGTACGAAAAACAGACCTTGCGACCGAAACGGTTGGAGGGCATGACGCGCTCGACTCTCAGAGGCCTGGAGACAGCGTAGATATGGCAAATCCTCTCACAGATCTCGGTGGGATTGGCCGAGGCTGTTCCATAGAGGGCTCTAACCTAGAAAGGCAAACCCAGGCGGAAAGACGCGACGAGGGCATAAACGAACAACAGCGCCCAGCAGAAAAACAAGACGAATGGAACGTGAACGCTCTGCACGCCGCGCGGACGGTTACCGCCGACGGCATTCTTGTAAACTAGGTACACGTCGTCTTTCATCAGATAGGCTGCTCTGAGGGCATCGATGCGCTTAGAAAGAGGATGGGTGATGATAAATTGCACGATTGAGTAATACGCACCGAAGAAAGCTACGAGCGCAGCGACGATCGGGTTGTTGGCCGAACCAAAGCCGATGCATGTTGCATAGGCGGTGAGCGCCATGGAATGGGCAACAAGCGAGTAGTTGAAGCGCTGAGCAAGAAGTTGATTGGCTTCGTGAAAGTAGCCTGCGGCTCGTGAGATTTCATCCTTTGTGGGTTCCATGTCGTTTTTCCTTGGTTCTGAGTCACGAGCTTGCAGATGGCCCATATGCCCTGAACCCTTCCTCTGGCTGACCAACTCGCCAAGCTTCCGATGGTCGCGACTTTCCAGTGGGGGAATATCGCATTCTTGATGCGTAGACATGGCGGTCGCCCTGGGCGTTCTGGCCCCCGGTGAAGAACCGCTGAGGGGTGACAAGCGTCAGACTGTCTTTGCGCGCGTCATGCCGACGTAGAGAAGCCGCCGTTCTTTCTCGATGTCGTCCGTCGTCCCGGTTCCGAGATCGGAGGGGATGCATCAGTCGACAACTTTCAGCATGAAAACGGAGCGCCACTCCTGTCCTTTCGCGGAGTGGATCGTTGAGAGGGTCAGGTAGTCCTCATCCAGCCGTGGCACGCCCACACACGGGAGGTCTCGGACCGACTGGTTCGGGACTATGGGTTGTCCCTTAACCACCTCGATCACCGCCCTCGCGCAGCAAACCGGCCCAGATTCCGCCTCGACAGCCGCAGACAACGACGAGCGTCCTTGTCCGACACGAGCATCACGACGCCAGCCAAATAGTTGTGATGGATGAATGCCGATGCGATGCGCGATCGCTGAAACGCTTGCGCCGGGCTCCATCGCCTCAGCCACTGCCCGCTCTTTAAACTCATCGGACCAACGACGCCGAAACTGCCGCGGCGCGCCCTCCAGCCGCTCCGCAACGGCCTCGATCATATGGAAGTTTCTAGTTCCAGAGCTAGGCGCAGACATACCTTTGTGCCCTGGCTTTGGGCATCAGTTAACAGGACGGTGGAGCGGTAATAATTTCCGCGTGCGCACCTCAAGTTTGCGGTCAGGCGGCCATAGCGCCCGGCAGCTTCGCGCCCTCAACGCAGATCTTGAGCACATGGTGTCTGCCGGATCGAAAGCGGATCTCCACTCAACCCTCCGGTTGCAAGCCCGCCTTTAGAGTCCTCAGCCCGTCGCGTTATCTCTTGGCATCGAAGTACTGTGTACTATGGGGGAGAGATGCTGCATTGGGCGGATATTGCTTTGCGACTGGTTACCGCCGCGCCAAGAACTCCGGCGCACATGCCCTCTGTGATGTATATCAGGGGCGGTCGCGACAGTGGCCACGCTATAGGATTGCGTTATAAAACTGAGCTAGATAGGTGGCCATCCGGCAAAGTTCTTGTGTAGCACAAGTTGAACGTTGACCTTTCGCCAAACGCACGACCATGATCGAAAATCGTTTCATCACGTGAATAAAATTGTTGCGTATGACTGAACCTTTAGAACCCTTCCTACAGCGTTGCGTTTCGATCGACCTAGAAGTTGATCCTGCAACCGCCAGCATCTTCGCTTTTGCGGCGGTGCGCGATGATGCTCGGCCCGCAATACTGGCAAAAAAGCGCGATCTCCTGGCAGCCCTAAATCGCCTGGAAGCCGAAGCAACTGGCGGCGTGCATCTGCTCGGCCACAACGTACTTCGGCATGACTTGCCTCATCTTTTCGCGGTGCGGCCCAGGCTGGCGAATATTGTTAGATCACCGATAGACACTCTATGGCTCAATCCGCTCGCATTTCCGCGGAATCCCTACCACCACCTGGTCAAGCACTACCATGACGGGCGCCTGCAAGCGGGCCATATCAATGACCCGGAACTGGATGCGCGACTGGTGTTTCAGGTACTGCGCAATCAACTCGCGGCTCTGACCCAGCAGAACGCCGACCAACCCGATGCCGTCGCAGCCTATCATTTCCTTGCTACGAGAATGGAGAACCCAGACGGGTTCGACGCGGTGTTTCGGGAGGTTCGCGGTGCTCCTGCGCCCGACCCTCTTGTGGCAAGAGAAGCGATCTCACGGCTCCTGGCGGGGCGCGCCTGCGAGAGGCGGGTCGAGCAGACGCTGAACCGCCTATCGAACCCGCAGCTTGGTTGGCCGATGGCCTATGCTTTGTCCTGGATCTTGGTCGCGGGCGGGGATTCCGTCATGCCACCTTGGGTCCGGGCGCAGTTCCGCGAGGCTGCACTGATCGTGGGGCACCTACGCGACGCCAATTGCAAAAGCCCGGATTGCACCTGGTGTAGCGAGAAGAACGACCCGGTCCGCGCGTTGTCGCGCTGGTTCGGGTTCGATGCCTTCCGCGCTGAGCCGGTGGATGATATGGGCCGCCCCCTGCAGGAGCGGATCGTCGATGAGACGATGCGCGGGTCGAGCGTCCTCGGTATTCTGCCGACCGGCACCGGCAAATCGGTCTGCTATCAGATCCCCGCCCTGTTGAAGTTCGACAAGACCGGAGCGCTGACGGTAGTGATCTCGCCGCTGGTCGCGTTGATGGCCGATCAGGTGCAGGGCATGGCGCGGGCAGGAATCTCCTCTGCCGTAACCCTCAACGGAATGCTTTCGATGCCTGAGCGGCAGGATGCGCTGGACCGGGTGCGCATGGGAGAGGCGGCAATGCTGCTGATCTCGCCCGAGCAACTGCGCAGCAACTCGGTCCGATCGGTTCTCGCGCAGCGCGCGATCGGGCTGTGGGTGCTGGACGAGGCGCATTGCGTGTCGAAATGGGGCCACGATTTCCGGCCGGACTACCGCTATGTAAGCCGCTTCATCAAGGAGTCCTCGGGGGATGAAGCGCCCGCGCAAGTGCTCTGCTTGACCGCCACCGCCAAACCCGAAGTGGTGCGTGACATCCGAGAGCATTTCAAGTCACGGCTTGGATGCGAACTTTTGCTGCTGGACGGTGGCGCAGTGCGCACTAATCTCAGTTTCGAGGTCCGGCCGACGCAGCGGGGCACCAAGCTGGCCGACATCCTCGACGTGATCGAGACCAAGCTACCACAGGAGGGCGCTTCGGGTGCAGTGGTCTATTGCGCCACGCGTAGCGAGACGCAGCGCGTTGCCGAGTTCCTCAAGCAGCAGGGTCTGTCTGCGGAACGGTTCCACGCCGGGCTGACGTCCGAGGAGAAGCGTGACATTCAGGAACGATTTCGCATCGGCGAACTGCGAATTATCGCTGCGACCAACGCCTTCGGCATGGGGATCGACAAACCCGACATCCGACTGGTGGTCCATGGCGACATTCCCGGATCACTGGAAAACTACTTGCAGGAAGCCGGGCGGGCCGGCCGCGACCGCGCTCATGCCAATTGCGTGCTGCTCTTTGCCGAAGAGGACGTCGAGCGCCAGTTCTCGCTTTCGGCTCGCTCGCGTCTGGCCCGGCACGAAATCGGCGCGATCCTGAAGGCCCTGCGGCGACTTGACGAGCGGACGAAGAAGACCGGCACCGTGGTGGCCACCTCAGGCGAAGTTGTCCGAGCTGAACGCGATCAGGAGTTTGAGCGCGACATCAACACCGACGACACCAGGGTGAAGACCGCGGTGTCCTGGCTGGAGGAAGCCACGCTGCTGAGCCGAGAGGAGAACAGGGTTCAGGTCTTTCCCTCATCCCTCAGGATCCGCAACCTGGAGGAAGTCGAGGCCATCCTGGCCAAGGCCGCAATCACCGGCACCCGTCGCAAGCAGCTTCTGGATATTACGCGCCACTTGATGAACGCGCCGCCCGATCAGGGCATTTCCACCGACGAGCTGGCCGGGATCAGCGGATTAACAGGGGGCATGCTGAACAAGGCGTTGGCCGATCTCGAGGCGCTCGGGATCGCCCGCAACGACGTCGTCGTCACGATCTTTGTCCATGTTGCAGTCGACGGTCATTCCCAGCAGCGTCTGGCGCAGGCCGCGCGGCTTGAAACGGCGCTGATTGCCCTGATGCTAGAGGCAGCCCCCGATGCCGAAGGTGCCGAAGGCATTCCCCTGCATCTGGCCGAAACCTGTCAGGCGCTCCGAAATCAGGGACACAGCGCTGTGCGGCCCGACATCGTGGAAAAGCTGCTGCGCAGCATGGGCCGCGACGGGCGCGATCAGGATGGTGGTAAGGGCAATTTGCGGCTGCGCAAGGCTTCGCGCAACACGTTGATGGTCACGCTGCAACGGTCCTGGCAGGCATTGGAACAGACGGCAAACCTGCGGCGGCAGGGTGGCGAACTGTTGCTAGCACACCTTCTGGGAAGGTTGCCAAAGGGCAGCCGCGGCAAGGATATCCAGGTCGAAACCACGATGGGTGATCTGCTCGCCACCCTGGCAGGAGACGCGCTGCTACGCGGCAGCGGGATTCAGGACATGACAAAACTGATGGAGCGCGCACTTCTGTGGCTGCACGAGCAGGAGGTGGTAACGCTGGGCAAAGGGCTAACGATTTTCCGGCAGGCAATGACGGTCCATTTGAACACCTCGGGCGGCCAGTTCACCGTGAAGGATTTTACACCCCTAGAGGAACACTACGTTGAGCAGACGATCCAGACCCATGTGATGGCGACCTATGCCGAAAGGGGCCTTGCTGCGATGGATCAGGCGCATCGGCTGTCCGAGGATTACTTCGTGCTGGAACGCGATGCCTTTCTGCGTCGCTGGATGCCCGGCAAGGGCGGTGAGATCCGGCGTCAAACCACTGGCAGCTCCTGGAAAGCGATCGTTGAGGCGCTGAAGAATCCAGTTCAGCAAGAGATCGTCGCTGACGACCGCGAACAGACAAACGTCCTTGTGCTGGCGGGGCCGGGTTCGGGCAAGACGCGTGTTCTGGTGCACCGCATCGCTTACCTGATCCGTGTCCGCCGCGAAGACCCCCGCGGCATCCTGGTGCTGACTTACAACCGCCATGCCGCCGCCGAGATACGCATCCGGCTGCGACATCTGATCGGCGATGACGCGGCTGCAGTGACCATATCCACTTGCCACGCCCTCGCAATGCGACTGGTGGGCGCGAGCTTTGCCGGAATGTCGAGCGAGACCTCCCACGACTTCGACGGGATCGTTATGGAAGCCGTGCGCCAGTTGAACGGCGAAGGACTGAGCAAACCAGACGCAGAGGCACAACGTGATACGCTGATTCAGGGCTATCGCTGGATTCTGGTAGACGAGTATCAGGATATTGGCCCTGAGGAATATGCATTGATTTCCGCCGTTGCAGGCCGCTCACTTGACGATAAGGAGCTTCGGCTCAGCTTGTTTGCAGTGGGTGACGACGATCAGAACATCTACGCCTTCGCTGGGGCATCCATCCGCTTCATCCGTCAGTTCGAGGCCGACTATAATGCACGACCGATGTTCCTGGTCGAGAACTACCGCTCGACTGAGCATATCATTGCAGCCGCTAACGCAGTCGTTGCGCCAGCCGCGGCCCGCATGAAAGCCGGCCATGACATTGCCATCGATCGCAAACGCAGCACGGTGCCGCCAGGCGGAGAGATGGCGGCGCTCGATCCTGTGGCCCGTGGGCGGGTGCAAGTGCTGGACTGCTCATCCGGCGATGTGGCGCAGGCGATGACCGCAGTTGATGAACTCGTCCGCCTATCGCGCCTCGATCCGGAGTGGAGTTGGTCGCGTGCGGCGGTCATAGCTCGTGACTGGCGGCGGTTGGCTCCGGTGCGCGCTTATGCCGAAACGCTCGGCATTCCGGTGGAGATGGCAAATGAGAGCCTGCCCAGCATCTGGCGTCTGCGCGAAATGCAGCAGTTCATCGACGTTCTGCGCCGAGATACTACACGTTTGTTGGGCGTCCGTAACCTGGTGGGCATGCTGAACGCGATACCGTCCAACCGCTGGACGGACCTGATCGCCGAAGGCGTCGCCGCGCTGGCGAAAGAGCTTGCGAACAAAACCATGCCCGTGCCTGACCTCGTCGAGTGGTTCGCTGAGTGGGCCCATGATGCGCGCAGCGATCAGCGCGCACTGCTGCTGCTGACGGCGCATCGATCGAAAGGCTTGGAGTTCGACGATGTCGTCATTTTGAATGGCGGTTGGGACCGGCCCTCTAAGGGCGAGGATCCTGATGCGCCGCGCCGCCTCTTTTATGTTGCCATGACCAGAGCGCGACGTAGCCTTGCCATCATTGCCGAAGGACAGCATTTGTTCGTACCGGATGGCGAAGAGTATGCGCTGCGCCGGGCCGCGCCAGACGTCTCTGATGCCGCCGATTCTCCGGCTGTGCTATACCAAGTGCCGAACCTTAAGACCGTGGACCTGTCGTGGGCCGGGCGTCTCGGGCCGGGTCATCCCTCGCTTGTCGCAATCTCGGCGGCAAAGGCAGGAGCCCCACTTCAGATCGTGCGCGATGGCCTCGCTTGGACAATGCAGGATGCTCGTGGGCAAACTCTCGGACGCATGGCCAAAAGCTGGTCACCTCCCGAAGGACTCAACTTCATCCGCGGCGAGGTCGGCGCCATCGTGCGCTGGCGCAAGGCCGACAGTCAGGAAGAGTTCCGGGTGCACCTTCACCGAGATGTTTGGGAAGTAGTTGTGCCAGAGCTTGTGTTCTGCTGATAGCTTGCTCGTCACGAACGTCAGTATTTTGACTGTGCGATGCGGTGTCGTCGCACAGCGTGGACAATGACAAAAGATCAGCTTTGAGCCCGTTTGAGACCTTTGCGGTTACAGACTTAATGTCTGCTTTCCGCTCTGTAACATCGGGAGCGTCAGCCTGATGTCGGCCCCAACACTGTCGTTGGGGGCGGCCCCTCTTTGAGGCAGCCGAATACGGTCCCCACCCGTGTTTTACTGAGCTCTGGACGTTCTCGGGATCTGGAGAATCTTCACATAGTTTCTGACTCGAAATTGTACCGTGGATGCCGCCTTTGTGCCCTGGCTTTGGGCCTCAGTCAACAGGATGGGCGAGCGGCAATAATTTCTGCTTTCGGACCTCAGGTTTGCGGTGCTGCAGCGATAAAGCGCCCGGCAGCTTTGCGCCCTCATTGCAGCCGTTCGAACCACCGGAGCGAGCGCCCGGAGGCGGACATAAGGTCTAAGGCGCACGGGCACCCAACTCCGGGATGGAAAGACGTCAGTAGGATGGTCAGCCGACCAAACACCGTAAAATCTTCAAGCTTGCAATAAGCATGAGGGTACCCAAAGTGCTGCCCCTATACTTCTCCCGCTATGATGGTATCTCTGGCAGTGAGGGGGAACGCAGCATGTCAACACCACCGAAGCCGCCGTTACAGTTAAAAGCAATCTGCCTTGGGCCAGTCGCAAAGCTCGATGCGCCGCTAAGTAAAAATGCTCGGAATATGATCTATGCGCGGAACGGGACAGGAAAATCGTTCATTACGCGGGCTCTGCGTTACCTAGACATGTACGGGCAACAATCAGATATATCGGACGCTGCGTTTAGCCTCGTATCTGAAGAGTCGGTAGATGGGCGAGGTAGTTTCTCCTTGGCCCAAGGGACAACAGCCCTTGGGTCCCTAACTCTCGACAATGGCAACTCAAGCGTCACGGCCACATGCACCGACCGGATTTTCCATGTCTTTTCAGATGACTTTGTTCATGCAGAGCTTCGACAAAACGACTATGATATGGACGGAAATATCGCGAGTGAGATCACCCTCGATCAGGACAATATCGACACCAAGGACGTAGAGAAACGGCTCGAAACTAAGCAAAAGGATTCTGCTAAATCTCGCTTGCAACTTCAAAGCTTACTTGAGAAGCAGAAGTCCGAAGAGTTGGTCGGCAAGGTGTCGATTAACCGCCAGCTTCGGGAATTCCGTGAAGTTGGCATTGATCGCCTCATCGCGCTGCGCGAGCAACCATCCCTTCCAGAGCGTTCATTCAAGACGGTTTTGAATGACTTGGACGCCCTCAAGGCTATTCCTGCTGAGCCGGAGTACCCGTCAGAGCAGAGCCAACTAGCTGTCGATCCGGATAGTTTGCGTGCGGTTGATTCCCTGTTGTCTCAAATCACATCTCCTTCGACTGTGTCTGAGCACATTAAGACCCTCCTAGAAAGCAACCCGAAATTTTTCGAGACCGGGCTCGAAATGCTCGGGCATGGTGGCGATGACAATTGCCCCTTCTGCAAACAGTCGGTGGCCCACCCTCCCGCGAAAGATCGCATAGAGCTTTATCTCGCGTACTTCGCTGACGCTGAGGGAAAGCATAAGGCGCAACTGCGTGCCGCGTGGAGTAGTGTAAAAGCGCTAAGATCAACGGTAAGTGACCGCGTCGCTTCGGTCGCTAAGGAGGGTTTGAAATTTGAAGCGCTCCGCAAGCTGGTGCCGTCGCAGAGGTCTGTAATTCTCCCAGACATTAGCGGTGCTGCCAGCTCCCTTGATGCATCGTTCGAAAGTTACCTCCAAGCAATTCAGACAAAAGGTACGTCACCATCTGCAAATGTACCTCCTCCTGAACATGACATATTCTCGCTTTTGGATAAGTTGAACCTTCACATCGTTGCGTACAATGCTTACTTCGGAAAATTGTCGGCGGCCGTGCGGCAATCAGACGATGAGAGGAAAAGCCTTCACCGCGAGGCTTGCCTTACGTTTTCGGTGGAGTTTTCTCATTCAAATTGGGCGGATATCGCGGCTATACATCTGCTGGATCATGAAGCAGCGGCCGCAGAGGCCGAGCTAAAAGCTCTCAAAAAGTCGCAGGTCTCAACTAGTGTAAAAGAGCGAGTGGCGCAGACTTTTGAGCTTCTGATCTCCAGCTTCTTCGGCACGAAGTACTCCTTTGATCGCACCGCTTTCGTATTGAGAAGAGAAAGCAAAAAAATGGCACGAGGCGCGAGCCGCACTCTGAGTGATGGTGAAAAGACCGCCATCGCATTCTGCTATTTCCTCGCATGCGCACACAAGAAAGTTAAGCAGACTTCGGATTACGCAAAGCTGTTTTTTGTTTTCGACGATCCGATTACGTCAATGTCTTATGACTTTGTGTTTTCAATCGCGCAGACGCTCAAGAATATTAGCATCAGCAACGCCGGAGATTTTTCAATCAATCCCGCTGATATCGGCGGCGCAAGAAGGCCAGAGCTGCTTGTCCTCACTCACAGTAGCTATTTTTACAATATCTGCGTCACCAATCGCATCATCGAAAAAGAGTCAGCCTTCTTCCTGTATAAGGCCGGGAACGTGCACAAGCTTGCCAACCGTGCAAAATACGTTGCTCCCTTTGAGGAACACCTGAAAGAAATCGTAGAAGTCCACAGTGGCCGCGAGGCGAACCACACAACTGGCAACGCCGTTCGCTGTGTCCTCGAAGCTATCGGGCGCTTTTGCCATCCGGACAAGTCGGAGTCTTTGTCAGACTTCGTCAAGTTCCTCGCGGGTGAGGAGAATTTCACCATCAAGAGCGTCCTCATAAACAACTTGTCGCATGGCACATACTACGACGAGACACCAAGTCCCGAGGAATTACAGGAGGCGTGCAGCGAGGTGATCCTTATCGTTGAGCGCTATGCCCGGGGCCAATTGGAACTGGTACGCCTGATGTCCTCCGCGAATGCCAATATGGCCGCTTAGCTTAGTCGCTAAGAGACCCATGCCTTAGCGAAGAAGTTCGACCTCGTGGGCTAGCGATTGCTCGCGTTGGTCTGTGTCTTGGCGATCGACTCCGCGTCACTGTCTGCAGAACGGAATAGGCGAGCCTTCCGGTCGTCGTGACATACCCCTCCATAAGCGTCAGCTTGTCGATTTCATGATGCCACTTGCTGACTGTCCGCAACCGGCCCCAAAGCTGTCACCCGCTACGAGCTGCCCCAGTCGCCTGCTGGCCGATCGTGTCCGCATTATCACCCGGTACCTTCACATAGGTCAGGTAAAAGCCCTTGATCACTCGGTGATCCTGCAATCGATCGCCAAGTGAGAAGCCCTCTGTCTTGATCGGGGGCTGGAAAATGTCGAGTCCTCGATCCAGTACAATCTTCCAGCCGGTATCTGTGACGATATCGCGAGCATGAGCTGTGCCGGACGTGTCGAAGGCCCAGCTAAATTCCACCCCGGAGCCGGTGCACGCGGCCGTGATGGAGTCGAGAAGCTCTCTTTGACGCATCAAATTTCCCTCGTCTGGCGCCGTAACGAGATGAACCTGTACCTGGTCCTCGGGCCGCTTTCGCCGGATCACCATTTCCACGAATTCCATCATATTACGGATCTGATAGAAGAGCCGAATGTATGGATCAGTCACGATTACGAGTGACGCTCCGTCAAGATGCGGCCCAAAGAGCTTGTCATAGCTCACGCCCTTGCGATTTTCCGCATAGACAAAGTGACCCTGAACCGGTGCCGAGACGCGAGCGGTGTCTTCTCTTCGCTCCTTTGAAGGCTCTGCCAAATGGATATCGAGCACGGTGTCTTTCTGCTCGTCCCGACTATCGGCACCCTTTGCGTGGTAGAACTGCGGATACTCCTCTTCCTCCACGGTGGTCACACCGCGCTTGACGCCGTCGATACCAACGTAGTGAAAGTCCACTTCCGGGTACGTGCTGTCGATACGTGCAAGCTGGTCCTTGACCCGCTTGCGGCTTTCCATAGCAAGACGGAGCAACTCCTCGACTTCAGCCTCTGTCTGGCTGCCATCCGGAAAGATCAGCTTGAGGAGCCCTGACATGGTCTTGGAGATCGCCGTGCGATCTCGTTCTGAGATCTTCTCGCTGATCTTGAAATGCTGCTGAACCCGGTTGGAGAAGTCCTCGGATCGCAGATGCCGCAGTATTTCGGCGAGGTAATCGACGATGAAGCCGTAGCCCGTCGTGAACATCTCGCCGCGGATGACGTCGATCTCCCAGCCCGGCAGATAAGCATGCAAGCGGTCGATGAAGGCCGAGTCATGGAACTGGCTCGGCAGTGCCTCGAAGAGGTCGCTGTTCTTCAGCATATAGGGCACGTTGTGGTCTGTATTGCCAACGAAGGAGAAGCTGGCTTCTGCCCCCATTGGGTTCACCCCACGGGAGAATGTCTTGTTGGCCATATAGTTTTTCATGATGTCGACCAGCGCTTTGTTCGCGGTCTTTTCGCGTCCGGCGAACTCGTCGAAAGCAACCACATCCCAGTAGCCGACGAGGCCGATACGGCCGTTCGAGTTGTTCACGAAGAGCTTGGGGATCGTAATCTCGCCGCCTGAAATCAACTGGCCGTGAGGAGAGAATTCCGAGTAGACGTGCGACTTACCCGTTCCCTTCGGGCCTAGTTCAATCAGATTGTAGTTTCGCTCGACGAAAGGAATGAGGCGCAGCAATTGCAGCAGCTTGCTCCGACGCCCGAAGGCCTCAGGGCGGAAGCCGATGCTCTGCATGAGCAGATCGATCCACTCGTTCGTAGAGAAGGACCGACGTAAGTCCCTATACTGCTCATAGTCCACCTTGGCGATCTGGATCGGCTTAATCGTTTCCAGGATCCAGGGCGAAACCCGCGCCTCGTCAGAAAATTCATACTGCACATCGGCGATGCACCAGACGCCGGTCACAAGCAGCTTTGGGTGCGTCTTGACCGTGTTGCTGTCGACGGCGACCTTCTTGATCCCGAGGTTCTCGAACACCGCCTCATAGCTGTCGGTCTTCTCGTTGAGCGATACACTGATCTGATCGATGACCTTGTAACGGCCGCGCTCCCGGATCGTCGACTGGATGAGGCCAGCCTCGCTGCGGTGGACATAGTGCTTGCGCAAGATGTCCTTGACCGTTTCGATGCCCGTCTGGATCGACGCCTCGTCGTCCGTCGCGCAATATTGCCCCAGTAGATATTCGAGAACGTAGGTGGGCACGATTGCGTTGCCCTTCACGGCCTTTACGAGGTCTTTCCGGACGACGAAGCCTGCGAAGTGTTCGTTGATCTTGCTGTCGAGATCGCTCATGGGCCGGTCCTCAGAAATCAAAGTCAGTGGTTATGCCGCGACGCAACTGAAAGCGGTGGGTGGCATAATCCTGATAAAGGCGTGTTTTGCCGACGCGCTCGCGCAGCTTCAGGACGACATCCTGATTGTTGAAACGATCAGCTTCCCGTGACAGCAGGAACTTGCGCGGCATCTCTCGCTCACGGGAATTGTCGGAGCTGAAGTCGAATACAAGGGTGTATTCGTCGGAAATCAGCGTTCCGTCGCTCGCATAGATACCCGCCAGAACCTCGCGCGGCCGCATTTTTTCCGACACAGGCTGCACCTGATACAGCGTTACGGCCGTCTGACCGGAAGAGATCAAGCTGCGGCCGGACACGAGGATCTGCACCTCCACCTGACCGACATCAGCCTCTCGCTGCTTGCCGACCCGGATGACGGGAATAACGATCTCCTGCAGGCTGGCGCCGCCGTGAACGAAACGGCTGCCGGCACCTTTCACCCGCATCCGGTTAATCGAGTTCGGAATCAGAACATCCAGGTCACCGGAAAGGCCGAGATTGGCGGTGGTGAAGTGTTTCATTCCATCAGTGGCAGAAAGCCTCCGGCCGATGACGAAGCGACGGTTGCGGAACAGGATCTCCTCCCCCTTCGGATCGGCGATGGCAAAGTCGCTCTCGTCGAGGGCTTGGTGCTGATAGAGGAAGCCGTGGTCGGCGGTGATCAGGATATTGGAGAAGTTGGCGGATGTCAGCTTGCGCACCAGCTTGGTCAGGTCCTCGATGGCGTCCTCGGCGGCTTCCGGCAGCAGCTCTTCCGTCTGCATCTTGTCACCAATCGCGTCGATGCGGTTGTGGTAGATGTAGATGATGTGGTTGTCGCGGAAAAGCGCCTTTCCTTCATCGACGCGCATGTTCATCACGTCTTCGAATTTCAGCGCCTTGGCCGTGTCGCCGTTGCGACCGGCGCCCAGCAGCTTCTCCCGTGCCGCCAGACCTCTTGTATTTTCACCACCGGAGAGAATATCGCCGCTGCCATCCTGAGCCATGGCCAGCCCGTTGTGCGGCAAGAGTGCGGCCATGCCGAGTTGGGTGTAGCTGGGCAGCGAGCTGATCATCGGCTTGAGATCTGCGTCGAAACGGTCCAGCGCGCGGATCCGGCGAAGGCATTCCTCGGCGACCTCAAAACGCAGCGCATCGGAAATAATTACCGCAACTTTCTGGTCTTTCCGGCGATACTCTGCCGCCTGTTCCCGGTAGAAGTCGGCCTGCGATGCGTAGCCGGGGATCTTCCAGTCATTCAGTCGGGCGACCTGATCCTGCCAGGCGTCGTTGACGGCAAGCACATAGCTGTTGGTGTAGCGGTTTTCGACTGACTCGTAGAGATCCGCCAGCAGTTGGGCCTGACCGCTCTTTTGCATGTGATAGATGAATTTGCGATAGAGCTGGTCCAGCCGATACCAGGTGCTGACATAGCGCTGCACGCCCTCGGAAGTACTCGTCATACCAAGGTGGGCTTCCGCCAGTGCCTGCTGAAACTCGGTAGCAAAGCCGATGGCCTGATAGATATCCTCGTATTTCGAATACCAATGGCTCTGCCGCCGTTCGCGCACCCAGGTTAGCACCTCCGGCGCGCCAATAGCCTGCGCGGAAAGAGCCTGCACGATCTGGCGGATGATTTCGCGGTCGATTTCCTCGAAATGGTCGATGGTGACGAAGGTGCGGAAATCGCGCTTCTTCAAGTCGGCGGGAATGGCCAGTAGATCCTGATAGCGGGCAGAGAGCGTCTCGAAGGGGTCCGCCCAGTGCCTGTTGTTCTTCCAGCGGCGGAAGACAAGTAGTGCCTCGGCATTCAGCGCCCCATCCTCGCCCAGCACGCGGGCATAGGCGGATTGGAAGAGGGAGATGGCGAAGTCCTCGAAATCCGGCTCGCCCGGTTTGTAGTCAAAGGCTTGGCCCACCTGCGTCCAGAAAAACTCCGTCAGGCCGGAGCGCTCGATCAGCCGCAGACCGTCGTCCTTGCCGGCGGCAAGATCGCCCAGCAGAGCTTCGATCACCGTATCAAGGCCGCCCTCGGCGCCAGCGCAGACGGCAAGCATTTTCAGGCGCATCTGGGTCTGGGTATCGGACGTGTGTAGCAGCTTTTTTAGTACCTCGACACGAGGCTTGGCGCCGAAGAAACCGATATGCGCGCGGACGACATTTTCGAACTGCAGGGGCAGGCCCAGCTCCGCAACCCAGATGGCGGCCTGATCCGCCTTAAACACCGTCGTTGCCAGTTGCACATCGAGAAGCCAGTTTTCCGGCATCGGCGGCTCAGGCCCGTCCTTGAACAGAAGGAAACGGCCATCCGGCTCCTGTCGCAGGATGCGATATTTCAGGCCGAATTCGTCGTTGGCGATGTCCAGCTTGGTCACGCCCGACAGATCGAGCGCGTCGAATTCCGCCCGCATGTCGCGGTCGGCGTCGTACCAGAAGACGATCCGGTGCTCTTCGAAGAGACGCCGCAGGCTGGCGGCGATGCGATCACTCATCCGCCGCCTCCAGCCCCTTGATGGGCCTCAGCGCCGCACCGAGCAGCGGATAATTGTGTTTCACACCTTTATCCAGATCGATCTCGATCTTCTTCTGCGCCAGCGGGAAGATGACATCGCGCTCCCATTCTTCGAGCTCGGCGATCTGTCTGGCGACGGTCCCGGCGTCCTTGAGCGCCTTCGTCTTCTGCGACTGGCTGGCGGAAGGATCGTCGGAAAGCTTGTCCAGCCGGGCACGCTCGGCCTCCAGCTTGCGGGTGAACTCGCGCAGATATTCGTTTAGCAGCACGGACACCGTCTCGGGTCGGTAGCGATGCATATAGATCAGCGCCTGGAAGGTACCCTTGGGGCTGGAGAGCATCCAGTAGATCGGCCGCTTTTTGTAGCGCTTCAGATGGTCTTCATAGAAGGTCCGGGTGAAGTATTTGCGGATATCGCCGATCTGCGCCTCGATGAAAGCAAGGTTTTCGCGGAAGTGCTCTTCGCCGAAGGTCACACGCAGGAACTTGCGGAACCGGTCCACAATGTCATCCGGGAACCAGTCGCCATCCAGCACGGGGATCACATTGTCAGCATCCGGCAGAAAGCTCGGCTCCGCCACGCCCTTCGCTTGCAGGGCGGCGAGATACTCGGCGAGTGTCTCACCCTGATTGGCGAGGATCAGCCCCGGCGCATCCAGGCTGTAGCGCCCGAACATGCAGCCCACGGCATAGGAAATAAACTCCGCCATGGTGTCTGCCTTCAGCCGCGCTTCCCGCTCTTCCGCTGTGCCCTTCACGCCATAGCGATAGGCAGGGTTGCAGGTCAGCGTGATCTCCTCGAGCGGCACTTCCGGCGTCAACTCATCCTGCAGACCATAGGCGTCAATGAAGATGCGGTTATTTTCTTCCTCTAGCCTTTGCATCTCGTCGGTTATGTACTGCCAGTGGGCGCGAATGCGTGCGTAGCTGTCCTCCAGCATCTCAACCTGGTGATCGGGCAAGAGCAGCGGGAGTGCGGTAAATTCCCAGGACGTTTCGTAGGCGTCCCAGTCCGAGCGAGCAATGTTGATCGCGCGATCAGCGAACTCGGCACTGCCATTTCCCGAGCGGTAGGGCAGGCGCCCAACAGGACCCTCGTGGAAATCCAGTGTTGGGGACAGGGCCAAGAGAAGGCGGTTAACAACCTTGGTATTCGAAAAAGACAATACCGCATTCAGTGAAGGTTCCGCAGGGAAGCACATGGCCCCCTTGGTTTCAAACATCGCCCCCTGTGGTGAAAGTCGCATCGACAGACTACTACTTGAAATCGCAGACCAAGTTAGCCCTGGGCGAAAATAGTAATTCTCATTTTGCGGCCTCGATCGAAGCTTCCCGTTGTCGCCGAAAAAATTCTTAATCTCCGCGCCAGAGTTTTGCCAGTTCACGAGAAAAGTGTTGTTGCCATACCATTTCCTGAATTCACCTCCTTTGTTGCACGGATACCACTTCTGCGCGAGGGAAAGTGTTTCTTCAGAGGATCGACAATCGAAGCATACATTTCCGATTTCTGGCTCGTGCCAGAAACGAAGGAACCGATCATTTTCTCCAGTAGCCAATCCTTGTTTTGTAGGCGCCACAGTCGACAACGGCGGAAGGCTATGAAATGCGTCGATCACATCGTCGCTAAGCCAATACGCAATGGGCTTGCCGGGGATCTGCTCGAAATCGTGTCCGGATGCGGCATACCTCCAATCGCACTCTGGGTCATTGATAGCCTCAAGTGCTCGTATTGGCTGTTGCTCGGATCCATAGAACTGAGACAGGTCGATGTAGGTGCCGTCGGAGGCCGGATCCGCAAAATTGGATAAAACGAACGCGCAGATTGGGACAAAGGCAGAGTCGAAGAATGCATGATATTCGGGTCGAACGAGAGTTAAGATCCTCGTGCGAGACACGATCTCATCTCGAAGGCCCTCGAAAGAACTCAAAAACATCCAAGTGAATGGGGTCATAAACCCAAGTGCGCCACGAGGTTTGGACAGTAGGAGACACCTCAAGGCAAAGGCCGAAAACAAGTCTGTCCTTCCGACATAATAGTGCTCTTTGATGAACTCGCCGAGCAAACTATTCATTCCCTTGCCACCCATATACGGTGGATTGGCTACCACCACATGGTATACCGGCGATAGCGTGTCGGCCATCCGTAGCACGGCCACGACACGTGCCTGCACCTCTTTCAGGAGCAGGTCGGAACTAAAATCCCGAGCCTGCACCACCCGTAGCGTTTCAGCCGGGTCGCAAAGTTTCGGCGCGATCAACGACCCGAAATTCTTCGCCTGTTCGAACTGTGTCAGGGTTTCGCGCAGCTCATCTGTGAACAGATCCCTGCCCACCACGGCGGCCACATCCGTCAGTTCGACAGGCGTGAAGGCTATGCTTTGCAGCACGACGATATCCGGCTTCACCTCCATGCGCAGGAAGCGGCGACGGCCCAGTTTCGCCGCCGCCTTCATGGCCAACGCAAACGCTGCCAGCGCGCCCGCGCGGTCATCGATCTCGATGCCGGTGAGATTGTGTTTCAGGATTAGGGCCGGGATCTCGGCGGGGTCATAACCTTCTTCCTCATAGATCGCGTGCAGCAGGTCGAAGGCATAGGTCAGCATATGGCCGGAGCCGCAGGCCGGATCGCAGATCTTGATTTCTTCCGGCCTGCCGATCTTGAGAAAGTCCGCTTCGGGCTCTTCCGGAGCGATGTAATAATCCATCTGCGCGGCAAGCTTCGAGTCGGGCCGGTTGAGCAGCCACAACCGCCCCAGCGAGTTTTCCACAAGGTAGCGGACGATCCAGTGCGGGGTGAAGAGCTGCGTTGCGGCGGGTATGTTTTCCGCCGTGATCTTGATGTTCTTCTTCAGCCCGGCAAAGACTTGGTCCTTCTTTTCCGAGATATAGAACTGATAGAGCCAGCCGATGATTTCCACATCGGCGCAGGCATCTTCCGCCATGGCCTCACGCAGGCGGGCGAGGATGGAGCTGGGCGACAGCAGATCCTCCGGCATCAGCAATTCGGTATAATCGCCCACCTTTTCGAACAGGAAGGGCATGGCCCCATTCCAGGCATTGCAGGCATGCACCAGCAACAACCGATAGGCTTCCGCCTGCGGATCGTTCGAGGGGGTGCGCCCTTCCAGCAGGGCGGCAATGGCGGGCGGCGCCTTTTCCGGCAGATTGCCAGCCACGGCTTCAGCGAGTATTTCCGGCCGCGTGGCGCCTTCTGCGGGGGAGACGACGCGCGGATTGGTATAGCCATTCACATCCATGAAGCGCAGCGCCGTGAAGCGGTTGAACCACGTATAGGCCACCTGTTCGATCACCTGCCGTTCGCTGGCCTCATGGATCGCGACTTCCAACGCCTTCACCGCCGCCGGCTGTTCGCGCCGTGCCGCAGAGGCCGGATCCAGCACCACCGTCAGCTTCGCGGTGACCTGATAGATCAGCAGATTGCGGGCGCTTTGCGCAAATTTCTTCAGGCCATTGGTATCCATCAGACGATCACTTTCTTGCCTGCGGCAATCTCGGCCAGCAGGGTCTTGCGCAGTTCATTGACGTATTGCTCTACATCCGCCGCTTCGGCGAGATAGGTGCGGGGATAGGCCACCTTGATTTGCGAAGCGTTGATATAGATTGGCGGCTTGAAGACTGGCGCTGGCCGCTCGGACATGCCCGTCGTTGTGGGTTTGGGGGCTGCAGGGGGAGGAGCAAGCCGGGCAATATCCGCCAGGATCTGCTGCATCAGGCCTGTGCGCGCACCATTCGCCCTGTCCCGCAGAATCGGGATCATGCTGACCGCTTCGACACCCGTCTTATGGGTTTCAATGCTGCGCCGGATCTTCTCCTGATGCTCAGTATCCAGTGCCTGAAACTCAGTCGTCCAAGCGATCTTTTCGGCGCATTCATCCACCGCCGCGATGACCGCCTTGCGCTCCTTTAGGACGTCCAGCTCCACCTTGTCCTTCAGGGCGTAGAGGTCTGCCTTGAGCGACTGGACGGCATTGCCCTTGTAGCATTCGGGGTCGTGCAGCGCTGCGCGCAGCCTTTCCCCGGCACCAGGATCGACATAGCCGATATTGGCTTCCTGTGACTGAAGGAAATCCCGGACGTCATCGTAGATCTCCTTCTGGGCACCCGCCATGAAGCTGCGGATCTTGTCGAGGATGTCCTCCTTGGCATTCAGCAGCGTGTCTTCCTGTTTCACCGGCTCGGTGATGTACCAGGCCGGGGGCTTGCCCGTCATGTCGGCGATCCGATCCCGCAGCGATTCAAGCCCTACCAGGAAGGGATAGTTTCGTTTGTGAGACAGCAACCGATTGAGCTCGTCCGCCAGCTTGCGTGCGCTATCTGCCCACTCGCCGCCAAGTACCCGCGCATCCGAGCCATCCGCCGGCTGGCCGAACAGTTCCCGGTACAGATCCTTGGCAGCCCGGATCTGGGAGGGGAGAAACTCCACTTGCGGCGTGAGCAATATGTTGCCCAGCACATGGCTGTTGTTCAACGCACGCGCCAGCCCGGCGCCCTCCAGCGGCGCGCCATCCGACCGGGCTTCGCACTTGCCCTTGGCCACCAGGCTTGCGGTGAGACAAAGGGTGGCGACCGTCGGCCAGCCATAGGGCTTGGCGCCGAACCGCTCCGTCAGATACTTGACTGACACCTTCACTCCGTTGCGGGCCTGCCCCCGGATATGGTTCAGGACCTCCTGCTCCTCCTCCTTCAGGCCCGTATCGCCGAGAAGGTCATTCGCAAGGCTTGCCGCCTTGGCAATATCTGCCTCTTGGTAGGTCACGCCCCGCAGCATCGGCAGGTTGACATAGACCTTGTCAACGAGAGACTGGAATGCCTTGACGATGCGCTCCTGCGGCTCGTCTCCGCTAATATCAAGCTCATCGCCGCGCACGAAGAGACGTGCGTCCGCGATCAGTTTTCGAAGCCGGGCTTCCAGATCCTTCGCACGGCGGGCGTTTTGATCGCCCTTTTCCTGAATGATGCGGTCGCGTCCCGGCTGCGGTGAGCCGGTACGAGCCTGCCGGATGTACTTGTCGGTTTGCCGGAACAGCCGCAGGTCGCGAACGAACCGGACGTCTGGCTGCAGGACGACAGCCAGCTCCTCGCGACCGAGGTTGCGCATGCGGACGGTCTCCGGGACTGCGATATCATCTCCGACCGGGCTGATGATATTGATGGACAGCTCATATTCGCGGCCCAAGAGATGGTCGTCGAGCTTCCGGCTGAAGGCATATTCGTAGCCCGTCGTCAGATGCTTGATCTTGCGGTGACGGAGGATGGTGTCGAAGGCGAGATCTTCCAGCGCCTTGGTGCTTTCCGCCGGGTCGACGTCAAGCGCCTTGATCTCCGCCTCGACGTCCTTCTCCTCATTGGTGAGAAACTCATAAACATCGCCATTGCGCTGGATGTAAGTTTCCCGCTCGAGGCGAGCCAAGGCCTCCTCGATCCTGCGGCGCTGTTCGCCTTGGTCTACATCAAACTCCGATAGCAGCAGGATGCTGATATTCCTGACGGTCGCCCTGAAGCCCTTGACGTATTTGACGAGGAACAGCGCCTTTAGAACACGAAAGGCATAGGGGTCATCGAGATTGTCTTTCGCAATATGGATGGATTGCTGGACGGAGGACTTCAGTACCGATTGTATGCCGTCGAACATGCGATCGAAGGTCGCGAGGCCGCCGACCGGCATATCTTTCAGAGCCTTGGCGACCTCCTGAAACACGGCCAGCATGGACCGTTCCCCAACAGAACTGTGCTTGCCTTCAAAAGCGTTGTGCTCCGAAAGCGAGGTGATCGCCATCTGGAAGAGCGTGTACTGGTACGGTGGGAAGGGGTAGCTGGCGATGAAATGGTTTCGATCGCGATAGTTTTTCAGCGGGATCGAACCATCGGCAAAATCGAACAGGGTTCGCAGATTGCTCACTTCCTTGTCGTGCAGATTGCCCAGCGTGATTTCAGCAGCATCGGTTTTCGCCAGCAGACGTTTCTGGATGACCTCAGCCACATCAGCAGAGTTCAGCGGCATGCGATTGGAAAAGCGGGCCTGAATTTTGGAGAAGTCGTTCTCCTGGCGCGCCGTCATGTCGCCCACGACATCTGTGAGGGCCTGCTGCGCTGTAACGATGATCCACGCCTGTCCCTTGCACTTGGTGTTCAGGCTTTCGGCAATGGTCTGCAGGTTGGTCATCAGCTTGACGTTGTCAGCGATGTACTGACCAACCTCATCGACAAAGAAGTTCAGCCGAAACTTGGGCACCTGCCGGTCGATCCAGGCCTTCACCGTGTTGGCAAAATCCTCGATCGAGACCCGCGTATCCTTACGATACTGCGTGAGGATATCCTTTGCATCCGCGGCATCCGTTCCGGTAGCGCGAGCGAAGGCTGCGGCGATGTTGCGTGCTTCCAGCAGAGCCTCTTCTCTGCCGCGGGTTTCCCAGGGCTTGCCGGACAGTTCCAGGAAGGCCGTCTTGAAGTTGTCGAGTTGCCCGCGCTCATCCAGTTGCCGCTCGAACTGGGCGATGTGCGGCTGCTTGCCGTAATAGCCGCACATTTCATCGAACACTTTCTGGAACACAGCCAGCAGCGCATCGACGTCCGTCTTTGAGATGACGTCGGCCTTCTGGTCGATGTTGAAAAGGATCGATTTGGACGGGATCGAAACGGCCTTGCGCAAAGCGCCGGCCAGCATCGGATCGTTCTTCAATTCATCTTTCTGCGCAAAAATATCGAAGGCCTTGATGCCATCAACCTCACGGTTTTCCAGCAGCAAGGCGAGCATCTTGAGAAGATGCGACTTGCCGGAGCCGAAAAAGCCGGAAATCCAGACGCCGTTTGCAGTGCTGTAGTTGTTGTAGGCCTCCAGTAACTGACCCAACCTAAGCCCGATTTCTCCGGTGATGACGTACTCGTCCAACTCCACCCGCAGGCTTGCCTCATCATCCGCCTTGATGACGCCATCGATGGAACGATCGACAGGTTTTTCGAATATGTCACGCATCGCGATCGTCATGGATCAGACCTCGTAATTCAGGATATTGAAAGCTCTGTAGTATTTGTCGTCGTGCAAGCACCCGAAGAGATCCAGCGACGCTCCGGTCGCGAGCGAATGGGTGTAGCTTCCGGGAAAGAAAAGAACCGTCGGCTTGTCCTTTGCCGTGCTTTGCAGATTGTTCAAAACGTTGTGCGACCGGATGTAGGGATACACCTCACCGACGCCCGACAGGAAAATGACGTCGTGCGGCGTCGATGAAATCGCCTCGCCAATCTTGGGGATCAGATTGGCTTGGGGGTCCAAGACCGACTGAAGCAACTCCCGAAGCTCAATTTTATCCGTCTCTGATTCGATGTTGAGTACCTGCTCGAGGATCCCGCGCTCTTCCAAAATACCGAGCGACAGATCGTACAGGCTGAGGTCCAGGACGGTCACACGTGCGTGGCCAACCCGAGCCACCAGTTGGCGCCTGTCCTCATCCATCGAAAGCCCTTCCTTGGCGTCGTAGGGGTAGATGAAGAAGGGCACCTCATTCCCGAGACCCTGTTTGGTCAAGAATCGCGGGCTCGTGATGACTTTGAAGAGATGCTCAGAACGCGCTTTGCGGGTGGCCGGCAGGTTCATGCGATGCTTCCTTCGGATTTCAAACCCGGAAATAGCTGGAGATCTGAAGGGCTGTGCTCTGCAATTATTCGGTAGAGCTGCGGCGAGATGTATGTCGCCAGGATCTTGTTCTCGTTTGAGATGATGCCAGCCTCGCGCATGATCCGGAAAAGCACCTGCCGCAGCTTTGATCGTGTCGTTGCGCTGATGCTCGCTAGCTCGTCATTCCACTCTGCTTTGTGAGCGAAGAAAGTGTCAAAGCTCTCGACTGACAAGTCAGTTTGAAGAGACAGGAAGCGCTCCCGCACAACCTCAGTCGCAAATTCATGCACGATACGATATTCGCGACATACTGCCAGCCAGAGCAAAGCCTGTTGATCGGTGCGATCTCTCGTCTCACCGAAAAACCGCAGCTCCGCATCATTCAGCTTGGAGAGCCTACTCGCAATTTCACGAAGGGTCCGACGCCGAGAGGCTACTTTCGGCAAAGATGTGATGCTCTCGCCAAGCGCCATTTGTCGCGTTTGGTTCCAGTTCGCAGACGTCCTATGAAGGTTTACGACGTCGATGCTTTCGTTGAGAAACAATCCGCCAACGACGAAGGACATTTTGTAATGTTGATCGTTCTCAGTTGTCACGATGGGATGCTCCTGCAGTTCATCAAGTCCTGCGTCAGGGTCCGTTTGATGATCAGTCGTCGCTGTAGCATGCAATTGGTGATCAACGGTTTCAATAACGGGCTCAAGATGTGGCATGTTGGCCATTTGCGTAAGGCTGTATGCCTATGGCCATGTCGTGGCTAATACTCATCTCGTTAATAAATTGATGAAACTGGCCAGTAGCCACGAATTGGCTGTTGGTCTGGATATGGACCTTTGCAAGAGCGCCGATGGTCTTCGTTCCGGGAAGATCACAGAGTGCGGCCAAGCCGATGGCCTCAACGAATATCTCTTTGAAAGCGTCAAACAATCGTCCCTTGCGCTCAGCGCGAACTATCCATGATTTAGGCATTCGTATCCCCCGGCAGAGATACATTCATTACTCGTCGAAAGATTGCAAGGCGAAGAAAATTACTGTCCACGGATGCGTTAATACGAGGTTCCGTTGTCGGAAATCATTTCCGCCCGTTTACCCCTCGAACACCTGCTCGCGACGATACCGTCAGTCCCGTATGGCGTCTTCAGATTGTCGCCAAAGTCCGATGCACGGTTCGTTGGCCAGATCCGGAACCGGCGCCGGCAGTTCGCGGCCTCGTCTTCTGAGGACGTGCGCGAGGAAGGCATGTAAGGATCAGGCCATTCTCGGCGTCAGGGACGTTTAAACAGCGCGGCCGAATGCGCCTTTGTTCGTTGAGCCGTCCTCCTTGCGCAGGCCGCCCTCATAATAGTCGTCCGTGTCTTTGAATAGGAACGGCATGCCCGAAAGGCCTGAAGTCCTCAATCAACGCGTCAGGCTCCGATGGATCCGGAATGATGTCGACAATTCGAGCGGTTGCGAAATACGCCGGCCGGCCGCCGGTCTTCATCAAGTCGCCGCTCGGACGCCGACGTTCGTAGTAGACGATCCAGTCCCCACGGGCCGCATCGACCTGCCGCAGATAGGTGCGCGGGAATTGATACCGCTGCTCCGGAAGGTCGTCGTAGGTCGGATCGAGTTTCGTTCTCAGCACTGCCTTTGACATAGCTTCAGGTTTTATGAATCTGCTGATCTGGTACCAGGTCCGCGGGCTCTCGAAAATGGGTACGTTTATTGAGTGAGATGCAACCGTAGAATGCAGAAATGATACTTGAGTGATCCTATGTAAAAAATAATTTTGAGATGTGCAGATTAAGAAATACCAAGCAGTTTACGAAGTAAATATTTGATTTCGGAAGATTATAATTCAGTGACAACCTGCAGTAAACATTGTTATTGCTTTCGCGTAGTGAGATAATACGTATATCAATCGCGCAAATGCGGTTGGTACTTTTGCAACCTGCAAGGATCTTTGACATGACGAACAAGACAACAAAACGGGCGATCGCCCGCTTTGACTACGATGCGCTCGACATCGGCGCGCAGAGCATGAAGGCGTTGGAAGCCGCAGCCATTGGCATCCAGGCCCTGGGGCGCCGTTCCACGGGACAGGCTTTCGAACTTGGTGCGCTTCTGGAGCAGGCGTCCGAGCACGTAGAGCCGGGCACCTTCGAGAAATGGGTATCGCAGCGATGCGACATCTCCTCGAAAACGGCCCGAAACTACCGGGCAGTTGCTCGAAACCTCTCGAACTACCGAGACCGAGCAGTCGAACTTGCCATCAGTCCGACGGTTCTTTTTCATCTGGCGTCGGCGCCAGAGGAAAAGGTCGAGGCTGCCTTGTCTTTTGCTGAGGAGCATGACGGCATCCGTGTCAGCGAGGTGAAGACCTTGCTTGCGGACGGCACTGAGATGGCCTCTGAAAATAGTTCCGGCGATGAACTTGCCGATATCGGTGGTCTCTCCGGTCTGCGAGCGATGATCGACCTCAAGACGAAAACCGGCATCGCCGCCTTCGTTGAGAGTGCTGCTGCTCTTGCCGCAGCGGTGATCAAAATTCTGGAGAGCAAGCCTAAGGGCAAGCGTCTGCAGAAAGCGACCCTCATCCCGGTGCTCGAGCCTTTGGCTCGATCGGCGAAACGCAGCCTGGGCAATGTTTTGCTTCTGGATGCGCCCGGTGACGTCGATGTCCGCAAGCTCTCGGAGAGTGAACTTCCTGCCGCAAGCCACTGGTACAAAGTCTTCGCGACTTTGGACCATCTCGGCAAGCGAGAGGAATGGCCCGAGGCCAAGGGTCTCGAGGTTTGGTTGAGCCACGAGGTACTTCCGCTGCTCGACTGGGCAGCGTCCCGGACGAAGCAGCCTGAATGGCCGCTGGCGAATGCTGGTGCTCGGCCAGTGGCGGACGCGGTGATGCGAACTGGCCTGGAGGCGCTCGGCGGCGTTGTGCGGATCGAGGCGCCAAGCCTTGATCCTGCGGATGACGAGGACGCTTCCGTCGATGATTACCAGCCGCCAGCGTTCCTGGCGCGTCCGGTTTCGGCAAGGAAAGCTGACGCTGACGCCTCCAATGTCATCTCGATGGTCTCCACTGAAGTACGGTCGGGGCTGAGGAAGCCGGCTTTGCTGAAGCCGAAACCCGCCGAGGTCTCGGCGGACTGAACATAAGAAAGGGGGTTTTGGCCCCCTTTCTTGATTCCAGCGTCGTGGTCGGCGTCCGGTTCACCCGGAAGATCGCAGGCCGTTTGCGGGCTGTTGACCACCGTGCAGCCGGTGGAATTCGCGTGTAGGTCCCTCGTTAACCGCGTTCGGGATCCGTTCTCTTTTTGCCTGAGGGGTCCTTGAGATCTGGTTCCGGTCCTGTCAGGTATGGGCGGCTCCGAGGTGATCGGAGCAAGCGGCCCAAGGCAGCGCGCCAACGCTACCAAGGGCCTGACCCTCAAGCCTTACGTTAGAAGGAATCGGGCTTTGACCAACCTACACTCTTCGTCCACTGCGGGGGAAGTTCTGCGCGCCGCGTGCGCGGCTTCTTCCACCGTCAACCAATCGACGGCATCGTCTCCGCGCCGGCACTTTGCTGAGCGCCTCGCTGTTCACTCTACGCCGTCGGCGCTGCGCCGTCATGCGCACCTGGTGCGCTACCCCGACATCGAGGCGGACTTCGACGTCTTGATCGACAAGGCAATCGCCGCTATTGCCGAAGGCGAGCCGGTCGAGGACGAGATTCTTGGGCACTACGTTAACGTCGCCTCACTGGTGCGGGCGGTCAGCTTCCGCGAAGGCAAGCTTCTGGAGCAGGCCGTCGAGAGGCTGGCGAAGGCCAATCCAGACCTCGTGGTTTTGATGCAGTCGATCAAGTTGCCACTGGTGAAGGCGGCGATCGAAGCGGTTGCCGGCAATGACTGGCATCATCTTGAGGGCGTGCGGCTCGATTGCGACGCGCCTGCCAAGGGCAGCTACACGCCGGACCTGATCCTTGTGAACCGCGCGAAGCGCGCCGCCTTCGTGCTGGACCTGAAACGCTCGCTCGCGTCTTACGGCGATACTAGCAGGCTGGAAGAGTTGAAGCTTAGAATGTTGGCCTCGGCAATGATCCTGCCCGACTGGCTCTACAAGACCCAGAAGCGGCTCATGGTCGAGACGGTGGGCGTTGCAATCATTGATGGGGCGAGCCGGCCGAGCGATCATGCGGCGGGCGTCTGGGCACTGTCGGCGATCGACGACCTGTTGGAGATCGATGGCGCGGCCATCTGCATGGCGGAACTGCGTCTCCGGTTTGGGCGCCGCGTGCAGCAGCTTCTGGAGGCCGAGGCGCGACGCGCGCTCGGTATTCCGGATGCGGCAATGCAGCCGCTGACATCGGCGTCTGCAAATTTGACGCCTTCCCTGCGTCTCGGAATCCTCCGCGCCACCCGCCGCGTCATGATCTATGATGATCCGGCGTGCTGCGATGAGCATACGTCCGGATGCCACTGTGGCGAAGACGATCCCTTCGACGACGATCGGGATGACCCGGAAGCGGAAGATGACGCCGCACCCTCATGGCCTCCGCATCATATCCGCGTCGGCTTTGCGCGGCGTCTGCTCGACGCCTGAAGGCGTCCGCCCTTCGCTCTGGCTGAGGTGATGGCTGCGGCGCCGATGCCTGCAGCCCGCCTTTCCCCGTTCCCTTCATGCTGTGAATATGCCGGTGACCAAAGTTGGACCGGCGAGGAGATCTTGCGTGTCCGCAGAAATCTTGCCCACCTCATCATCGCCGCCCAAATTACGCGGTCCTGGCAGAACTGGCGCTGCGTTGTCCGGCAGGCGTTATCGCGTTTGCCAAGATGACCCGGCGCTGGTCGTCGGCCTCGCACTCGCCTTCACCCGGCAAGGGCATGCCGACGCCGCAGCCGTTCCGCCGATGCTCCTTGATCGGCTGGGCCGCTGCGCATGTTCTGGGGATCCAGCTTGCCGCTTGGTCCTCGATTGGCTCACTGAGAAAGCAAACAGGCGGCACGATCGGGGTGTCTCTAGCGACCGTCATGCCACTGCCCAGCGCGTCGGTCCTGTGGAAGTTGTTTCCTCTTCTTCGGCAAGCAGCATGGAGGAAAAATGATGGATCGTCTGTCTTCTTTCCTGCTTCGGCGTCTGCGCCATGTTCAGCGCCGCGAGATCCGGCGGCTGGCTGTCCGCAACGGTCTGCTGATGATGACAACCGCCATCATCGACGGCCTTGTCGTCGGCCGCTACGTTCCGGCCTTCGATCCCTCCCATCTGGCGGGCGAGGTTGAGCGGGACCGGCAATGGGTCCGCGATCGTTTCGCTGCCTTCCTGATCGACGCTCCGCAGGATGCGAGCGGCCGACCCGCCCTGTTGTCGGCGGCGCCTGTGTGGCCGGCGCGGCTCAGGCGACGCTTACCGGCCAGGAACGGCGCTGACGACGACGCGCTCGCCTATGCTGTCAGGGTTGTCGCCGAGGCTGGTGAGGTGCTTGGCATCAAAACGATGGCGACTGTCCTTTTGCTCGCGTCGGCCATGGAGGAATCCGGCGTCGAGTTGCGCGATCTGGTCGCATTCCTTCGGCAACCGGCCGGGGTCTTCGCAGTGCAGGTGACGGTCGAAGGGTTCGAGCGGGCATTGCCGCACCTAGTCGAAGAAACGGCCTTCTTGCCGTTCGGCCCGTATGTCGGCATGGCCGCCGATTTTACCTTCGTGGACGAGCTCTGGAGGTATGTGGAAGGCCAAGCCAAACGTGTCTTCCTGCAGATTCCGGTCGCTCAGACTTATCGCCCGAGCCGTTCGGCCATGCGCGCTCAATTGCTATGGGCCTTGGCGCAGGGCTCGCCGGTTCTTGCCGTGGCTGAAACCCATCAAGGCGTTCCGGATCAAGTTGATTTGACGAGCGATGTGCGGCTGACCGGCGGAGGGATCAATCTCACATTCCTCGCGGACTTGCTGGAAGCGGTCTATGGTAGCGATGCTGTGTCGCGCCATGACGGCCTTATCGCGGTGATCGATGCGGGCGCCCTGACGCTCGATGATCTCGCTATTGCCGTCCGGCCCGGCCGACCGATCCTGTCCAGTATTGAAGCGCTGGTGGGGCTTGCGGTCCATAATCGCGAAGAGCGGGACAACGAGAAGGACAAAAGTCACACGGCTTCCTCGCGGCGGCTGATTACCCAAAGCCCCAGTGAACGGGCAACGCAGTCGTCTCAAGACCGCAGCGCCAAGGGCGACAGCGCATCGTCCTCGGCAGGCAACCGCAGATCAAAAGCCCAGCCGACCGGCGCCGAAGTGATCCAGCCTTTGCCTGCAGATGGTGAGACGCCAGGAGAGGGCCGGCCGCCGCTGCTGGTGGAGACGCTGAGTGGCTACGGGGCAGCGACAGATTGGGCGCTTGGTCTTAAGACGGATTTGGCTGATTACCTCGCGGGCGATCTGGCCTGGTCCGACATGAGCACCAAACTTCTTCTCTCCGGACCGCCGGGAACGGGCAAGACGACGTTTGCGCGCGCCATGTGCAACAGCCTTCGGATCCCGCTGGTCGTGACCTCGGTTTCGACCTGGCTACAGGGCGAATACCTCAACGCCGTGCTTGACCGGATGGCGAACACGTTCGCCGAAGCACGAGCCCAGGCGCCATGCATTCTTTTCATCGACGAGATCGACGGTATCGGAACGCGCGTCTCTGCGTCGCGGCAATATGCCGACTACTGGAATGCATGCGTCAACAAGCTCCTGGAGCTGCTCGACGGTGCGGTGAAAAGCGAGGGCGTCATCGTCCTCGGTGCGACCAACCGGCCGAACGAAATCGACGAGGCCATCCGTAGGTCGGGAAGGCTGGAAACCCATATCGACATCCCGCGCCCCGATATCCCGGCGCTCGCCGGCATCCTCGCACATCATCTTGGTGCCGATCTCGACGTCGTCGCCAAATCGGACACTCAAGACGGAGGTCAGCCATGACGAGGTTTAGCCAGATCAGTGGCCCCGCAGACGAGCTGGAGATTGTTCTTGACGATGACGATCAGCGCGACATCGAGGGGCCGGACGTGCAGAAGGAGGAAGGGGCAATTGCTCAGGCGCTTCGACGTCTAGCGACGCGGGCGATGGGTCTGACGGGCGCCGACATCGAACGGGTCGTACGAGAGGCAAGGCTGAAGGCGCGCCGTGAACAGCGGCGTCTGACTTATGCCGATATCGAAACGGGTATTCGCGGTCATCGGCCGCCTGTTCCCTACGACGTCCGGTGGCGCTATGCGATCCATGAATCCGGCCATGCCGTCGTCCATCACGCCTTACGTCTTGGCTCCATCAAGGGTCTGACGATCGACGCCAAGGACGGCGGCCACAATGCTGTGACGTTCGCGACTGGCACACCCGATACCGTGGAATGGTATGGGCGGCTGCTTGCCATGCTCATGGCCGGACGTGCAGCGGAACTCATGGTGCTGAAGATCGTATCCGCAGGCTCCGGCGGCGCAGAGCAGAGCGATCTCGCCCGCGCCACGCGGATCGCCCTCGATATGGAACAGGCCCTTGGTTTCGGCGGTCGCTATCCGCTGCTGTATCTCGAACACAAGGATCCGACCGCGATCCTCAGTCGAGACGCCGATCTTGCTAAGCGGGTTCACCAGCGTCTGGAGTTTGCCCAGGCCAGGGCCACCGAGGTGATTTTCGAACACCGAGCGGCATTCGACCGGCTGGTCCGGGCGCTGTTCGACGCCCAGGCGCTTGATGGCGATGCTGTGATGGACATCCTAGCCTCCACCTCCTAGACCTTGTGGGGACATGGGAGGTCAGGATGTCTGTGGCGGTCATTGCTCACTGCGATTGGAGTATCGACCGCAAAAAGCGGTGGATGTGCGTCGCCATCCGACAGGCGACGAAATGGATCTTGTCGGTGCCAGAGCCTGTCGGCGAAACGAAGGACATCATCCCTCGGCTTCGAAGCCGTGCCGAAACGGACGCCGCGCTGCTGATGGGGTTTGATTTCCCGATCGGCCTGCCGGCCGCTTATGGCAAAGCATTGGGTCTTGCCAACTTCCGCTCTGCCTTGCGAGCGTTTGGCGCCGGGCGATTTGCGCGATGGTTCGACGTCGCGGAACATCGCAACGACATCGCCGTCGATCGTCCCTTCTATCCAATGCGGCCAGGTGGGACACAGCGTCGACACCTGTTTGATGCCTTGGGAGTCGGGAGCGGCCGTGAGGTTCTGCGCCGTTGCGAGCGCGCGACGGCGGACCGTGGCGATGCCTGCATACTGTTTTGGACGCTCGGCGGCAATCAGGTGGGAAAAGCAGCCATCAGCGGCTGGCGAGAGATCATTATCCCGAACGTTTCGGAGCTAGCTCTATGGCCTTTCGACGGAACCCTTGCTGAACTCACAAAGCCCGGAGCAACTGTTGTTGCTGAAACGTATCCAGGAGATGTCTACAGCCAACTTGGCATTCCGCGGCGCCCCCTGTGGAGCAAGCGACGGCAGGCTGGCCGCCGTACTGCTGGAGGCCATCTTCTCCGATGGTTGGCCGACCGCCCCCACATCGGCGGAGCGGCGCTGGAGGCGGCGATCACTGATGGGTTTGGGATAGACAAGACTGGTGAGGATCGGTTCGATGCAGTCGTTGGTCTGTTCGGAATGATCGACGTCGTCGAGCGGCGCCGCAGTGAAGGAGTGCCAGACGACGATGACGTCGCGACCTGGGAAGGTTGGATACTCGGCCAGCGGCCATGAGATCAACGGATCGGCCACGCGTAAACTGAAACGACGTGATATCAATTGCCGGCAACCTGAAACAAATTACGCTCTTTCGATTCGGACCTATGAGCGAACGATTCCAAAACCTCGACTGACGTTTCGATAGTCCCAGGCCAACGATTCCAAGCCGCAATATTCCGATTCACGAATTTTCGCGGGAGGCCGCCGACGTCGCCACATGCCAGATGCTCGCTGAGCCTCGGTCCGATGGTTTGCCGGTAATTCGTTTCGACGTGCGCTCAACGCGAGTTAAATTGCGCTCATTCGATTCAATGCTCCGAAATGCCGATTCTAAACACAATGATTCCGTTACCGCGACAAACGGGTTGCGCCGGTCCGCCGGTCCTCTGACCATGGAAGTGCCATCCAAAAAAGAGGGGAGGAAGACATGGCACGACAGACTGACGACGAGCGGAAGGCTAGGCAGAAGGCGCGGCAGCAGCGGCTCCGAGACCGGCATCGGGCAGAACGACGCCCCGATCGCGACGACGTTGCGCGAGCCCTCCTGGTCTGGACGATCACCAGCTATCTCGAACAGCGGCAATTCGAGTGGATCGAAGAGCTAGCCGACGCCGTGATCGGGCTTCTGGTCGACCAGGGCTTTGATGAGCAAGCGGCGGACGAGGTCTTCGACGATCTCGTTGAACGCTACGCCCGCGACGATCGACCCTTCCGCCGTAAGGTGCACCTCCGATCCAGATGATTTCTTGGCGGCTTCATCTGATGACTGCTTTTGCAAACGGCGTTCTGATAATTGACTTCGTTTCCCCCCGTTACTTCTTGAAACGCCGTTTGCAGAGGAATCGATTTTTTCAGAATCCGCCGCTTTCATGCCCGGTGGGTTACCAGAGATTAATCGCCATCACATAGCCCCCGTGCCCCGCATCCGCGGGAAACGTAACAACAGCTATGTGAATGGAAATGAACGAATTTTCTGCGAAAACTTTTCAAGGCAAGATCAAGGCCTTTTGCCAGCTTCGCCTCGCGCCGGTGCTGAGCGTCGATGAGCTACGTCGACTGAGTGACTACCTGTACTCCCTCATTCAGGCGAGGCGGTCAGCGCCTCGAATGAACGGCAAGACCGACTGGGACGTCGTTGCAGCGGCGTCAGGCATCGATGCCAAGGAACTCGCCGCGTACGCGCGCCGGATCGATCCTGCCCTCGATGCGATCGCTCGATGGATCCGGGATACTCGCCTCGCTCCCGCTGCCGCGAAACCTGAAGTGCGTAAACCCGCGAAGACGTCGAGGGCGAGGGCGGCGGCGCCAGCGGTTACTCGAGTGGCGCCGCAAGTGCCGGAGCCGCCATCAAAGCCGAAGCCTGCCGGCGTGACGTCGGCGCGCGTCAACGTCGAGTTTCCCGAAGCCCTGTTCAAAGTCTGGGAGGATCCGGCGGACTTCGCGGAGGCACTGCAATTGCATCTTCGGCGCCACGGAGAAACTTACTGGACGCTTTATCGCGGCATCATCGGCACTGACGATCTGACGGACAAGAATACGCTTTTGAGCTGGATCGAAGGCCGCCGTGTGCCGCGCAGCACCGAGAGTTTCCACGTGCTATCCCGCATTGAGCGGCGCTATCGGCTACCGGACGGCTACTTCAAGGCAAAGCTTCCGCACCCGTCTCGATCCGCTTCGGGTTTCAACCTGTCCGGGATCGAACCCTCGGAGCGGCGCCGGATCGCATGGCATCTGCCGGAGGATTTCAACGCTCTGCCGTTTCACAAGCGCGAAGAGATCGTCGACTGGGTTCGGCGGGTTATCATCAGCGGCCCGACCGACTACAGGAAGTTTCAGGCGGCAGCCGCCAAGCAGCGATATGCAATCCGCTTTCCAGGCGTATCCTATGGCGGCCGGGCGCCGCGGGATGGAAAGATTCTGGTTCCCGCCAACTATGAGGAAACCTGGATGGAAGATCCCGACCTGCTGTCGGGTGTCATCGAGGCGCCGCCGGCACTAGCCATGGAAATGGCCGACCTGGTGCGCTTCAAGACGTCGGCTCTGACGTCGGTCGGTTTCCAGCGAAACGGTGTCTGGGGCGAGGAGACGGCCTCTCAGAAGATCGAGCATCTCGGGCTGATGTTCGGCGCCCTTGCGGCAGCCAAGGATGGGGAGGTCCGAGGTAATGGCGTGCCGCTGCGTCAACTGACCTTCGGCCTGTTGCTCTTTCCGGGCGTCTGGGACTGGTACCTGCAATGGCGCGAAACGCGGCGCGGCTTCTACACGGCTTGGGAAGTCGACATGCTGCGAATTGCTCTGGCGATCACCAAGGAAGACACCGGGTGGCTTCGCCAGCATCCTGAACTTCTCGCTCGGGTCCAGCCGATCGCCGGTCTCGTTTCGCAAAATGAAATCGACTATGCCCATGCGGATTGGCATGGTGCCTGCGACGACTTCCACAAGCATGCGGCTCATCGCGTAAAGGAAATCCAGCGGATCGCCCGTGTCCACCGGGATCCGTTCGAGCCGATCATGCCGGTCCTTGAGGCAGCGAGCCCTGTCGGCGAGTACCGCAAGATCACCGAAGAGATCATCCGCCTGATGCCGGATGAACATCGTTATCCTCGGCCTGCCGCGGAAGCCGTTCGCGCATTTTTAATGCTGAGGCTAGGCTTGCATCTCGGACTGCGGCAAAAGAATTTGCGCCAGCTTATGCTCTGCCCCAAAGGCCATATGCCGCGTTCGGAGCGTGTTCTGGAAAAGATGAAGCGGGGCGAGATCCGCTGGAGAGACAGAGAAGGCGGTTGGGAGGTATTCATCCCGGCGGTCGCGTTCAAAAACGCGCACTCGTCTTTCTTTGGCGACAAGCCGTTTCGTCTCGTGCTTCCTGACCTCCTGGATCTTTACGAATATATAGACGCCTACGTCGAACGACATCGGTCTGTGCTGCTACGCTCCGCCGCCGATCCCGGTACGTTCTTCGTCAAGACCGTCAAGACGACCAGCACGGATGCCGCCTACGACGTTACGACCTTCTACGAGGCATGGCGTCTGACGATCCAGCGATACGGGATATATAACCCGTACACAGGACGCGGGGCCATCAAGGGTCTGTTGCCGCACGGTCCCCACAACGTGCGCGACGTTCTTGCGACCCACATCCTGAAGCAGACCGGCTCTTACGAGCAGGCGAGCTACGCAATCCAAGACACAGCCGACATGGTTGCCAAGCACTACGGGCGTTTCCTTCCCCAGGACAAGGCAGCGCTAGCAGCCCGCATCCTCAATCAGGTCTGGGAGGCCGCATAAGTCATAGAGGGACGCCGGAAATTATTTCCGGCGTCTCGCCTCGTTCTTGGCCTCGCGCGCCCACGGCGGCGGCAGCCGCTCCTCGATCCACGGCAGCAATTTGATAGGCTTTGCCTCAATGCCGGAGGTGATGATTGGATATTTGCTGAGAGCATTCCGCATCAATGGCAGACCTGCGGGGTTCGTGTAGCGGGTGTTCGTTTCACTTCCCTCGCTGAGGCGTCCGGAAATATCGTCGATAACTTCCGGAGACACGCCAGCTTGCTTCAGCGTATCAGCCATGCCGTGTCGCAAAGCATGGAGAGTGCGATCCCACAGGTTCTCTCCCAGGTACCGTTTCATGATCGGGAGTAGCACGTCGTAGAATCGGTCTCCAGGATCGTTCATCGTCTTGTCTGAAATGAGGTCCGGGAACACAGCCTCATATCCCAACTCTTTGAGTGCGATGCAGTAGTCCATAAAGCCCAGGCGGATCATCTCCTCAGGAAGAGGCAGCACGCGGTTCGACTGCTCGTTCTTCAGGCGTCGAAACTGGTTCGTCCTCACCATGAGGACCAGCCCCTGATCATCTTCCGCAATGTCATCCAGAGCGAGGCCCGCGAACTCTCTCCTGCGTCCGCCGAGATAGGTGAGCAAAATCGGCAGGAAGTAGGCTGCATCGTGGAAGACGTGCGGGCCCGGCTTGCCACGGCCACGCTGGTGGTTAAGTGCGCCGGTGTAGATCGGTGAGGAGAAGATTGGTTTGACTTCTTCCGGCGACGGTTTGTGCTGTTGCCCACGAATAACGCCAAGCTTGGGCTTTTTCGGCCTCAGTCCCTCGAAGCTCCAATCGTCGAGTTCAAAACCGTGCCCGCGCACATGCTTAAGGAAGTGGTTGAGGTTTCCGAAGTGCTTGCGGATGGTTGCAGCGCTCAAGCCGACGGCCGGCTCCTTGCCCTCCGTCTCGGCCTGCTCGCGCAGCTTCTCCCCTGCGGCCCGTAGCTCGGGTGCCGACATGGCCCTCATTTTGGCGCTCTGTCCCCAGCGTACCGGAATGTCGTTGAAGTGCTGGCGCAGCTTGCCAAGATGGTATTGGCTGATCTGACCGCTGTGCTCGATTCCGTACTCTTCAAGCACGCTCTTGAACATGCGAACCAGAGCGTGGGCATCACGTGCCGTGCTGTCGTCCCATGCGTCCTTCATGTTCTTGACGAGTTGGTCGCACTCGGTCTCGAAGTCCGCGACTTGGATCACGGGTCGGGTCTTTTCCTCAATCGGCTCCTTGGCGGCGACGGCTTGCGGCAAAGGAGTGAGATCAAGCGTCAGGATCGGCGGAGCTTCGAGCGTGGGGTGCGCCACGATGTCATCGGTAGGAGCCTCGACTACCGAAAGCGGCGGGGTGTTTAGGGGTGGACCTTCGGCGGCGACAGGTTGTGACCTCGAAGCCGAACCGCCAGTGAGTTCGCTGAGGTTGCGATCGGCGAGCGGATGCCTTTCAGCGACGTCGAAGAGCGCTTCTGCCCGGCCGGTAAAATAGGCCTTCATAGCCTTTTCTTCATTGAGCGGGTGCGGATTGATGTCGAAGAGGTACATCAATCTTCGGATGCCCTCCTGAAAACCGCGGGAGTTCGCTTCTTGTAGAATTTCGAGATAGTTCGAGTTGATCCCAAACATATGGGACGCGGGCACCCCTTGTCCCCGGAGATAAGCGAAGCCGGGGCAATCGGGCTTTAACGACAGGTGGTGGCGGAGCCCGAACATCCCCATCAGACGATAGGCCCAGCCATTTTCGAGATCCATTTCCAGCTCTGCGATGTCGGCGGGACGGCCGTAGCGCCGCGCCGCCGTCGAGACGTCTTCCAGATGCTCAAGCATCATGTCGCGTTCGTGTTCGCAAAGCTTTTGGAGTTGCGCCTTGGACATCGGTTCCTTCAAATTCATCTTCAGCTCGGCCAGCAGCGTGTTGAGTTTTCGACCGATGACCTGAGCCTTTTTATGATCCGAACAGTGAAGGCTCAGTGAAAGTCGGCTGCCGGGTTGGCATTGCCCGAAGGCGCTTGGGACGCGCGCACGCCAATAGAAGATATTGCCGCGGCGGGTGAGATTCTCGACGTCGTGTCGGACCGCCATAAGGAGTTTGCCCTTGCCTGCCACCGGCGACGCCGCGACGTGGGTCGCGTGGGCATCACCTGTGGGCTACAGTTCTGGGCATCAGGTCGCCTATGATGCCAAAACGATATCCGGCACGACTGGAAATCAAGGAATTAAGGGGATTTAGAGAGAATTGGCTGGGGAACCTGGATTCGAACCAAGATTAACGGAGTCAGAGTCCGTCGTTCTACCATTGAACTATTCCCCAGCATAAGCGAACCGGCGGGCGGTCGGCTGGTGTGCGGCGCTTATAACCAAAAGCCGGGGAATTGCAAATAGCTGTTTTGAAAAAAATCGGTGCTGCCGCGGAAAGGTGAAACCGCTGCAAATCCCTTGGTCCAAAAAAGAATTTGGCGATTTCGGCGGGCGCTGATATCCTTGCGGCAACGCAATAATCGAATGAGCGCCTGCTGCATATCCCAGGACTTGCGCGGCGCGGTGGAAAAATAACGTGGAAGACCCCGAAGGCGGCGCAAAGCCGCAATTTGACGGGGCGTCGGCGGCAGGGCGCAAGGACGGCAAGAAGTCCAGGCGCCGCAAGGGCAAGCGTGGCGGGCAATCCCGCAACGCGGCTCATCCCGCTTCGCATGAGCCTTCCGGCGGTGCCGGACAGCCTGCGCGCCCGATGGAAGATGCAGCCGGGAATCCGGCCCGCAAGCGCAAGCGTCGCCGTCGTGGCGGCCATGGCGCCGTGCAGGACGGTTCACCTCTTCCCCAGGCAATGGAACAGACGGCAGCGGCGGGCAATGCCGTCCGCGCCGATGGCGATTCAGCGCCGAGCCGTCGCAACCGCCGCAAACACCGCGGCAAGCGCGGTCTGCAGGGCCGGCCGCTGATACCGGCAAAGCCATCAGGTGCCCCGCAGCAGGAACGCCGCGCAGAAGAAGCGGTGCTCAGGGTCGAACTGCGTGAAACACTGAATGGCGCAAGCGCCAGCCGCAGGACCCGCCCGGAAAGCCATTCCCATTCCGGGCATCAGGGGGATCGTCCGGCCGGCGAACATGCGTGGCCGGAGGAGCTCTACGCCGCCCTCGATCTCGGCACCAACAATTGCCGTCTCCTCATTGCCCAGCCTACCCGTCCGGGTCAATTCCGCGTCGTCGACGCTTTTTCCCGCATCGTGCGCCTCGGCGAAGGCCTTGCTGCAAGCGGCCGTCTGTCGGACGAGGCGATGGAGCGGGCGATCGAGGCGCTGAGGATCTGCGCCTCCAAGCTCAGGAACCGGCAGATCCGCCGCATGCGGCTGATCGCCACCGAAGCCTGCCGCCAGGCCGTCAATGGCGAGGACTTCCTCGGCCGGGTCGTTGCCGAAACCGGCCTCGAGCTCGAGATCATCGATCGGGAGACAGAGGCGCGGCTTGCGGTCTCCGGCTGCTCGTCGCTGGTCGGTCGCGAAACGCGCTCCGTCGTGCTCTTCGATATCGGCGGCGGCTCTTCGGAGATCGCTGTCATCCGCATCGGCGACAATCGCTTCAGCCGCCTTGCCAATCACATCACCCACTGGACCTCGTTGCCGGTCGGCGTCGTGACGCTGTCGGAGCGCCATGGCGGGCACGACGTCACGCCGGAGGCCTTCGAAGGCATGGTGCGTGAAGTCGAAGGCATGCTTGGAAGCTTCGATTGCCCGGAGATCGAGGTTGCCCAGACCGGCGACTTTCACCTGATCGGCACATCCGGCACTGTGACGACGCTTGCCGGCGTCCATCTCGACCTGCCGCGTTATGACCGGCGCAAGGTCGACGGCATCTGGCTGTCCGACGATGAGGTCTCCGCCATGCAGGCAAAGCTCCTCTCCTGGGATTTCGCAAGCCGTGCCGCCAATCCCTGCATCGGGCCTGACCGGGCCGATCTGGTGCTGGCCGGCTGCGCCATTCTCGAGGCGATCCGCCGTCGCTGGCCGAGCCCGCGCATGCGCGTTGCCGATCGCGGCTTGAGGGAAGGCTTGCTCACCGACATGATGGCCGATGACGGCGTGTGGCGGCGCAACCGCAACCGCCGCGGCCAGCGCGTGAGATCGTGAAATAAGGAATAGGCATGACCAAGGCACCGATCGCGGGAAACCGCACCGGCCGCAAACTCGGCCAGCGCGTCAAAAACAAGAAGATGAAGGCCTCCTCCCGCCAATGGCTGGAGCGCCATATCAACGATCCCTATGTGCAGCGCGCCCAGCTCGAAGGCTATCGCGCCCGGGCCGCCTTCAAGCTGCTGGAGATCGACGAGAAACATCATATCCTGCGCGGCGCCAGGCGTATCATCGATCTCGGCGCTGCCCCCGGCAGCTGGTCGCAGATCGCAGCCAAAGTCACCGGCTCGACAGATGATGATATTCGTGTGGCTGCGATCGATTTCCTTGAAATGACCCAGCTGCCGGGGGTCAAGATCCTGCAGCTCGATTTCCTCGATCCCAGTGCGCCGGAAAAGCTGCTGGAGGCCGTCGGCGGCACACCCGACCTTGTGATATCGGACATGGCAGCGCCCACCACCGGTCACCACCGCACCGACCATCTGCGCACCATGCATCTCTGCGAAGTCGCAGCACATTTCGCCGTCGAAGTGCTGGGGGAAGGCGGGCACTTCCTCACCAAGACTTTTCAGGGCGGTACCGAGCGTGAGCTGCTTGCCATGCTCAAGCAGAACTTCCGCCAGGTCGTCCATGTCAAGCCGAACTCGTCGCGCGCCGAATCGGTCGAGATGTTCCTGCTGGCCAAGGGGTTCAAGGGGCGCAAGGCCGAAGGCGAAGCAGAAGCAGAAGAAGCTTGATCTTCGGGCCGGTCCTGACGGATGATGGCGATCGACTGCATAATTCCTTAAATCGGGATCGATTTAAGGATAAGATAGGCAGCAATGGAAAGCGTTGCCGCGTCCTTTGCGTGTCCGAAAGGACGCGCGGCGCTCTCATGATTTGAACCGCTAATCCCATGCTTCTTTACGTCACGCTCGGAACCAACGACCTTTATCGCGCAGGGCATTTTTACGATGCCGTGCTATCTCCCCTCGGCTATCGCCGCCAACGCTCTTCCGAAGAGGAAATCGGCTATTCCGCCGAGGGCGATACGCGCTGCCGCTTTTGGGTGGTGACGCCGTTCAATCACCGCCGGGCGACCTCGGGCAATGGCGCCATGGTGGCGCTGGCGGCCGAAACGCGGGCCGATGTCGATGCCTTCCATGCGGCGGCGATCGCGGCAGGCGCCGTGGATGAGGGCGAGCCCGGCCTGCGCTCCTACCATGCCCATTTCTATGCCGCCTATATCCGTGATCTCGACGGCAACAAGCTCTCTGCCGTCTGCGAAAGCCCGGACTAGCGGCTGCCAAAAGCGCGTCGCAATCTTTCAGATTTGCTCCTCGCGCTTTGGTCTTTGTTTTTACGCATGCCGTTGTCGCAAAACCGCTGCACACTTTTGCGCGACATACTTTATTTCACCGCCTGCTGTTCGGCTTCGACCGTTGCCGCCGTCATCGCCTTCGAGCGGTGGCCGGAAACGATCGCGCCGGCATTGCGGTCCATCCGGATGAAGGGAATGGTCGCAATCACTGTCAGTCCGGCAATGATGTAGAAGGCTAGGTGGAAATCGGCCACTTGCAGCGCTTCGCCGCGGAAATAGATCGAGCTCTCCAGGATGGCGGCGGCGACCGCAACGCCGAGCGCCAGGCTGACCTGCTGCATCACCGAGCTCATCGATGTCGCCTGGCTGGCTTCCGAATCTTCGATATCGGCGAAGGAAAGAGCATTGACGCCGGTGAACATGAAGGAGCGGGAGAAGCCGCCGAGCAGCAGCACACCGATGATGACGAGATGCGGCGTCGACGGCGTGAACAGGCCGGTGACGACAGTCACCAGGGTCGTCACCATGGCGGCGCCGAGAAGCGTCGTGCGGAAGCCGGCGGCTGCGAAGACGCGTTTCGCCATGAACTTGGTGGTGATTGCCCCGATCGCGCCGGCAAAGGTGATGAGGCCGGATTGAAACGGCGTCAGCCCGAAGCCGAGTTGGAGCATCAGCGGCGTCAGGAAGGGCATGGCGCCGACGCAAATGCGAAAGAGCATGCCGCCCAAGGTGGAGGCTCGGAACGTTGGGTTCTTGAACAGGTTGAGGTTGAGGATCGGCGCCGGATGCCGCTTGGCGTGGCGCACGTAAAGGACGCCGCAAATGAGGCCGATCAAGGTGGCGGTGACGCCGATGATCGGGGGCAGGGCCGGCAGACTGACCACCGACAGGCCGAAGACGACGCCCGCGGCCGAAAGCGAGGTCAGCACGAAGCCGGTGACATCGAGCCGCGGCGGCGCCGTCGCTTCCACCTCCGGCAGAAAGATCGTCGCAAGCCAGATGCCGATGATGCCGACCGGCACGTTGATCAGAAAGATCCAGTGCCAGCTGAAATAGGTGGTGATGAAGCCTCCGAGCGGCGGGCCGGTGAGCGGGCCGACAAGTGCGGGGATGGTGAGCAGCGCCATGGCCGAGACCAGGTCGCTGCGCTGCGTCGTGCGCACCAGCACGAGGCGGCCGACCGGCGTCATCATCGCGCCGCCCATGCCCTGCAGGAAGCGGGCAAAAACGAATTCCAGGAGGTTGGACGAAATCGCGCAGAAAATCGAGCCGATGACGAAGACCGAGATGGCAAGGCGGAAGATCTTCTTGGCGCCGAACCTGTCGGCCATCCAGCCGCTGATCGGGATGAACACCGCAAGCGCCACCATGTAGGAGGTCAGCGCCAGCTTCAGCGTGATCGGCCCGACATTGAGATCCCTCGCGATCGCCGGCAGCGCCGTCGCAATCACGGTCGAGTCCATCTGTTCCATGAAAAGAGCGACGGCAAGGATCAGCGGGACGATGCGATTCATAGGCGGGAGCCTTGAGGGGCGCGGATGGGAGGTGGGAAGGCCCGTGCTGTTTAGTCCCAGTTTCGGGTTCTGCCAATCCCCGAATCCGGGTTCCAATTCGGGTCGATGACACGTTTGCTTCACGTCTGCGTGAGACGGCTTGCCCGACAACGTCGCCTATCAACATTGACATATGTTTACCCGGCCGGGGCAACAAATCCGGCCGGAAATGTCATCGGGAACGTGCGGCGACAGACTGCACGTCATGGGAGAATGGATACATGGCAATTTCGACGCGAATGAAGCGGCGCACGCTTTTTGCCGCAGGCCTTGGCTTGGCTGCGGCTCCGGCAATTTTTAGAGACAAGGCCGAAGCGGCCGCGACTGGAGAAAATGGAAATATGGATGGCACACCTTTGCCTGAGATCGATCAATTCAAGCTCGGTTCCTATAAGTTCACCGTCGTCCGCGACGGCATCAACATCTCAGAAAAACCCTATGAAACCTTCGGCACCAATCAGGATCCCGAAACGGTCAAGGCGTTGCTCTCCGCAAATTTCCTGCCCGCTGACAAGTTCCTGAACGGCTATACGCCAGCTCTCATCGATACCGGTTCGGATGTCATCCTCATCGATACCGGCTTCGGAGCGAGCGGTCGCGCACGCGGCGCCGGCCAACTTGCCGAAGGCCTGAAGGCGGCGGGATATTCGGCCGACGACGTCACGCTGGTGGCGCTCACCCATCTGCACGGTGATCATATTGGCGGCCTGATGGAAGACGGCGCGGCTGCCTTCAAGAATGCCCGCTATATCGTCGGCCACGCGGAATATGATTTCTGGTCGGACAAGGCACGTGAGGGCACACCTGCCGAGGGCGGCCACAAGGCGGTGCTCGCCAATGTCGTGCCGCTCGCCGAGAAGGCCACATTTATTAAGGACGGTGATAGCGTCGCACCCGGCATAACGGCGATGCTGGCGGCCGGCCACTCACCGGGCCATATGGTGTTCCACGTCGAATCCGAGGGCAAGCGCCTTGTGCTCACAGGCGATACCGCCAACCATTATATCCTGTCGCTGCTGCGCCCGGATTGGGAGGTGCGCTTCGACATGGACAAGACGCAGGCAGCCGCCACCCGCCGCAAGGTTTTCGAGATGATCGCCACCGAAAAGATCGCCTTCCTTGGTTATCACATGCCATTCCCGGCAGTCGGCTTCGTCGAGAGGCAGGATGGCGGTTATCGCTTCGTACCGAAGACCTATCAGTTCGACGTCTGATCCGAAGCGGTTCAGCCTTCACGGAAGCGCTGAACCGCTATAATATATTGTTTTTACAGAATTACTGAACGAAAAACGCCTAGCGTTTTTCCCGAAATGCTCCTGGCGCATGGCACCCATGCCGAGCCGCGCGGGCATGCCGGGCTTTTTGCTATTTCCTTCCTGTCATAGACGTGTTACCAGCCCTCGCCAACTTCCAAGCAACCCAATGCAGACCGCCGGGGCGGACGATTCGTTTCCGGACAGGGTCGCATTTCTATTAAACGAAGGAATTTGGCCATGGCACGCATCATTGAAACGGCAACCGGCGCAGACGCGCTTACCTTCGACGACGTGTTGCTGCAGCCGGGACATTCCGAGGTCATGCCCGGCCAGACGAATATCTCCACCCGTATCGCCCGGGATTTCGAACTCAACATCCCGATCATCTCATCCGCCATGGATACCGTCACCGAGAGCCGCCTGGCGATCGCCATGGCCCAGGCCGGCGGCCTCGGCGTCATTCATCGCAACCTGACGCCGATCGAACAGGCCGAGCAGGTCCGGCAAGTGAAGAAGTTTGAAAGCGGCATGGTCGTCAATCCGGTGACGATCGGCCCCGATGCGACGCTCGCCGATGCATTCGGGCTCATGAAATCCTACAGCATCTCCGGCATCCCTGTCGTGGAGAAGTCCGGCCGCCTCGTCGGCATCCTGACCAACCGCGACGTCCGCTTCGCTTCCGATCAGGAACAGAAGATCCATGAGCTGATGACCAAGGACAATCTGGTCACCGTCAAGGAAAACGTCGATCAGCAGGAGGCCAAGCGCCTGCTGCATTCGCATCGCATCGAGAAGCTGCTGGTGGTCGATACCGAAGGCCGCTGTGTCGGCCTCATCACCGTCAAGGACATCGAGAAGTCGCAGCTGAACCCGAACGCTTCCAAGGATGCGCAGGGCAGGCTTCGCGCTGCCGCCGCGATCAGCGTCGGTGACGACGGTTTCGAGCGCGCCGAGCGATTGATCGAGGCCGGCGTCGACCTTCTGGTCGTCGATACCGCCCACGGCCATTCGCAGCGCGTCCTCGATGCGGTTGCCCGCGTCAAGAAGCTTTCCAACTCGGTGCGCATCATGGCCGGCAATGTCGCCACCTATGACGGCACCAGGGCGCTGATCGATGCCGGCGCGGACGCCGTCAAGGTCGGCATCGGTCCGGGTTCGATCTGCACGACGCGCATCGTTGCCGGTGTCGGCGTTCCCCAGCTCGCAGCCATCATGTCGGCGGTTCAGGCCGCAAATGATCAGGACGTGCCTGTTATCGCCGATGGCGGCATCAAGTTCTCCGGCGATCTTGCCAAGGCGATCGCCGCAGGCGCTTCCGCCGTCATGATCGGCTCGTTGCTTGCTGGTACCGATGAGAGCCCGGGCGAGGTCTATCTCTACCAGGGTCGCTCCTTCAAGGCCTATCGCGGCATGGGCTCCGTCGGCGCCATGGCCCGCGGCTCGGCCGACCGTTACTTCCAGGCGGAAGTGCGCGACACGCTGAAGCTCGTGCCTGAGGGCATCGAAGGTCAGGTGCCGTACAAGGGCCCGGTCTCGGGCGTCATCCATCAGCTCGCCGGCGGTCTTAAGGCAGCCATGGGTTATGTCGGCGGCAAGGACCTCAAGGATTTCCAGGAACGGGCCACGTTCGTGCGCATCTCCGGTGCCGGTCTTCGCGAAAGCCACGCCCATGACGTGACGATCACCCGCGAGAGCCCGAACTATCCGGGCGCCGGCCTCTGATCATGAAGGCGGGCAGCGGGATTCCTCCCTGGGTCGTCTCGCTGCTCGCAGCCCTCTGCCTTGCCGTGCTCGCCTGGACGACCTTCGGCTTCGTCGTTCCGTTCAAGCACGAAACCGGCCAGGCGGTGCTCGATACCTATTTCGCCGGTTACGACGAGTCGGCGGTCTTCCACATGCAGCAGCTGCTTGATGAGAACGAGACGGCGACCAGGCTGCTGCGCGCCATGTATTTCGGGCCGGAGCTGATCTTTCCGGCATTGCTGACGGCGCTGCTGTTCCTCGCCTTCCTCAAGCTCGGTCCTGTCGGTTCGTGGTTCGGCCAATCGGTGCATCCGCTCGTTGGCAAGGCGGTCTACCTGCTGCCGTTCATCTATGGCATCGCCGACTACAGCGAGAATATCTCGAGCCTCATCGCCTTCGGCAACGGCGCGTATGCAGGTCTTGCAACGTACCTGCTGCCCTGGATGACGCGATTGAAATTCGCAAGCCTCGCCATCTGCTTCATCGTCGCCGCCCGGCTCGCCGTCATGCGCTGGCTCTCTTCGCGCCAGGACTGAGGCGCCGTTTCCTTCCAGCTCCATGTCGAAAAGCCGGGACACCTGCGCCGACGTGCCTTAGCGACGCAGGTGCCGATGGGGCGTTGCCCTATGCTGGTATCCAGCTTCCCTTTCGGCTAATGCTCGCGTCGAAAGCGGAAGCCGAAAGGAAACGACCAACATATGACCGGCTATCAAATCTTCTGGCCACTGCTTGCCCATGTGGCCCTGGTCTATGGTCTTTACGCGCTTCTAGGCATGCGGCGCGCCAAGATGGTCCGCGTCGGCAGCATCGCGAAATCGGATTATCGCGAAAACCGTGGCGAGCCGGCCGAAAGCCTTATTGTCAAGAACTGCCTCGCCAACCAGTTCGAACTGCCCGTGCTCTTCTACGCCTGTTGCGTTCTTCTCTATATCACCGAGGCCGACAATCTCGTCTCCCTCGGCCTCGCCTGGGCTTTCGTTGTCCTGCGCTACGCCCACGCCGCCATCCATGTCACCAGCAACGACCTGCGTTATCGCAGCCCGATCTTCGCCGCCGGTTACCTGGTGCTTGTCGCCATGTGGATCTGGCTTGCCGGATGGATGCTGATGAGCTGAGGCGGCGCGCGCTACCGCCCCATCATTTGCCGCCACCTACTACATAATTCCTTAAATCGGGATCGATCTAAGGACAGGATCTGCAGCAACTGAAATGCTGCAGGCCGACGACGGAACATGTCGGCATCGGCGGCAAGATGGCCGCCGGACGTTGGGCCATCCCCAAGATCGCAGGCAACGCGCGGCAGAATGGGGTCAAAGCGGCGCAGTCGGTGAAATTCTGACACGATATGCTTGACGGCGCCGTGTGCCTTTTTCAGGCGTACACAGGACGCTGTAGCACTTTGAATTGTACGGTAGCGCACCGTTTCACACGCTTTTGCCGGCCGTTAAAATGCGAACGTTTCCATTTACTGCGGATGAAGACCTGCATGTCATATCGGCCCGACGCGGTGGTTTGGCGCATGCCTTCCGCCGCGAACAAAAAGAATGGGAACGACATGGGCGCGGAAAGCATGGATCGGATCGGCTTGCGCAGGAAGCCGAAGCAGGAGCGCAGCATCCAGAGGCTGGACCTCATTCTCGCCGCCGCCGCCAAGATCATCGCCGAAAAGGGCGTCAGCGCCATGCGGATGACGGAACTCGCCATCGCCGCCAAGGTACCGATCGGTTCGGTCTACCAGTATTTCCCGGAGAAGGCGGCAATCGTCAAAGCGCTCTTCGATCAGCATGCCTCGGCGATCCAGGCGAAGACCGCGGCGATGTTTAGCGACGTACGCTCACTCGACCAGGCGCTCGACCGCGTCTGCGCCACCATCGACTGGTATTACGATTCCTACCACAACGATCCCGTCTATCTCGGCGTCTGGATGGGAACGGAGACCGATCAGGATCTGCTGCAGCTGAATATCGAGCATAGCGGTCACGTCGCCGGCATCTTCCATGACGCCGTGCGTCAATTGGCTCCCGACCTTTGCGACGAAGACATGTATGCGCGCACTTACCTGTTCAGCCACCTGATCGGCGCCGTCATTCGACTTGCCGCCGTCAGTGAAGAGGCGCTGGCGCGGCGCATGCTCGATCAGTGGAAGCGCGTCATCCGCGCCTCCCTTTTTGCCACGATCGTGCCCCGCGCCGCCTGAACTCTTACCAGCTTGGTACCATATTGGCCGCCTTCAGCCGCGGATAAAGGCGCGCCTGGGCGGATTTGACGTCTGCCTCCAAGCTGTCGTCGGCGACAGTAGGCGTGATATTGTCGAGGCAGGCGGTGATATGTGCCGTGATCGCATTCATCAGCGAGAGTGAAACGCCCGGCCGCTTCATGATTCCGATCTGCACCGGCGGCAGCGCCGGGAAACCGTCTGCCTGGCTCAGCACCTTCATGCCTGTCCGCAGCGCCGATTCCGGCATCACCGAAACCGCCATGCCGGCAAGCACGGCAGCGGCAACGACAGTGCAGGACCAGCTGGTGAACAGGATCTGGTGCTCGCGTCCCACAGCATCGAGCGCCGAGCAGGCGAGCTGGCGCCACTGGCAATCGCGCCGGCCGACGGCAAGCGGCACCGGGGCGTCGTCACGGATCGGATGGTTGGCCGAGCCCACCCAGCAGAGCGGCTCGGTTCTCACCACATCTGACATGCGCTCGCGCGGATTGTGGGTGACGAGCGCGATGTCGAGTTCGCCCTTGTGCATGCGCTCGGCCAGATCCACCGAGGGCTCGCAGACGATATAGAGCTCGACATTCGGATGCGTCTTGGCGAAGCGGCCGATGATTTCGGGCATGTAGCGGTCGGCATAATCGTCCGGCGTACCGATGCGCAGCATCCCCTCCAGCCTGTTGTCGTCGAAAGCAGCAATCGCCTCATTGTTGAGGCGAATGATGCGCCGGGCATAGTTGAGCAGTTTTTCGCCCTCGACCGTCAGCCGATTGCCGCGTCCGTCTTTGATGAACAGCTGTTTGCCGATGCGCTCCTCAAGACGGCGCATCTGCATGGAGACGGCCGATTGGGTCTTGTAGACCCTGTCGGCGGCCTTGGTGAAGCTGCCGGAATCGACGATGGCGATGAAAGTCTGCAATTGGTCGAGATCAAGAGGCGCGGACATGTTTTCACCCATAAAGATAGCTGATGATAATCATTAGAAACATTCGTTGGACTGATCAATAGGTCTTTGGCATCTTCGGGATGCAAATCAAGCAAAGTGAAGGACAGACACCGTGCCTGTCCGAGCCAATTCAGCCTTGCTCCTTCCCGTGCGACCTCGCGGGAGGGGTGGGTTGTTGCGCGCCTGAAAGAAATCGAAAGAAAGGAGAGTCCCATGCGGATGACAGACAGAACAATAGAACTCGACTGCGGCAAGCTCACCCCGACGTTTTCCCAACGTCTGGCAGCAGGCCTCGCACCGTTGACCTCCCTCTTTCGCGGGTTCCGCAATCGCATGGAGATCAACACGCTGCACGATCTGAGCGACGCTCAGCTGAGGGATATCGGCCTTAGCAGGGCCGACCTGACCTCCGCGTTCCTGGCGTCGACCTTCTTCGAGGACCCGTCGGAACATCTGACGCGCTCGGCGCGCAATCGCTGGCGCCTGTCGTCGTTCTTGCGCTCCTACGAGGAGCAGGAGCGTTAAGTTTCCCCGCAGGGCGATAGCCAATAGCCCTGCCGCTTGACCCGGTGATCGGCTTTCCCAAGCCATCTCCGGGTTTTTTTATGCGCGAAAGCATGTCGCGCAAAAGTGTGTCGCGGTTTTGCGATAACGACATGCGCAAAAATCTAAAGCATGTCGCGCAAAAGTGTGTCGCGGTTGTGCGATAACGACCTGCGAGAAACCAAGGACCTAAAGCGTGGCAAGCGAATCTGAAAGATCGCGACGCGCTTTAGTGCGCTATTCGCTCTTTTCCGAGGAAGGCTTCGGCCGATAGGTTTCGAAGATCGCTTCCAGGTTCCGCTGGTAGTTCTTCTGCACTTCCAGCCCGCTGTCGAACATGGCGTTCAGCATCTCGGTATAGCTGTCGGCATTGACCTTCGCCTCTTCCTTCGGCCCCTCCGGCGTCTTGGCCTTGGTCGTGGCCGCCGGCTGCTGGCCGAGTCCGCCCATCATCTCCTGGAAGGCCTTGGCGAAAGGATTGTCGAGGAAGGGGTTCGGCGTCTGCGTTGGGGCAGGCTTCGGCACGGAAAACATCTGCTGCATCGCCTGCGTAAAGGGATTGTCGAAGACGCTAGGCTCCGGGGCCGGCTTCGGCGCGAAGCCGGTACTCTCAAGCCATTTCTGGATGGTCTCGCCCATCGGCGTGTTGACGAAGGGGTTGACCGGCGAGGCCATCTGGCCGGTCGTCTGTTTGAAGAGCCCGCCCATCAGCGTATCGGCCAGCACCGGCAGCATCCGCTTGTAAATGTCCTGGCCGATCCCGGTCATCTGCGCCGCCTGGGCAGCGACCGCGCGCGAAACCTCCTTCGAGCCGAAGAGTTGGGCAAGGATGTTGTTGCCGTCGGAAATACCCTCCGGCGTGAACGCCCGGTTCATATCCTCGAAATATCGCGCGTAATTGCCGGAGGAAACCGCCTGCATCAGCCCGACGAAATCATAGGGATTGCTGGTGCTGCGTTTCAACCCGGCGGAAAAGGCCGGCATCAGCGCCGCCATCGCCTTCGTCGCCTGTTCCTGCGCAAGGTTGAACTGTCGGGCGATCGCCTCCATCGCCGCCCCGTTCTGCGCCTGCATCATCATGTCGAAGAGTGGCAGCATGGAAGTCCCTTTCCCCCGGTCGTGCGCGTTGTAACGCCACTATAACCGGAAATGGCAATGCGCAAACGGCTTTTTGCCATAAGAACTTAGCCTGATGAGGCGAAAGCGGCGATAACGACGGCCGGCCGTCACTCTCCGTCGGCCTATATGCTATCCTCACCGGAAACCGATCCCTGCGCGCCGGCGTTCTTCTTCCATGGTCGAAACCAAATCCTCCACTGGTCACGACGAGCCGCCACCGAATGAAGACGGTGCGAAGCCGGGCGCCGACATTTCCTTTCCCTACGACAGGATGACGGTCGAGCAATTCCGAAGACGCTTCCCCCGTGCCCGCTGGAGTGATACCCGCAAGGCCTGGTTCGTTCCCGGGCGGACGGCGTCCCGCCGCATCGGACGATGGCTTGCCGAGATGGAGGCCGAAGCCGACGCCCATGCGGATGCGAAGGGCCGCGACGCCTTCGCCTTCGATCCCATCGACAGTCCATATCTTGAACTTGGCAAGACGGGCTTTCGAATCCGCACGCCGTATTCGAAGGCTGTCGTCGACGAGTTGCGCGAGGTGCCATTCTCTCGGTGGGACGGCGATCTCAAGCTATGGCACGTTCCCTTCCGGTCCTATGAGGAACTCAAACGCCGGTGGCCGGAGATCGAGACGGCGGCGCGCAGAAACGAACCGGAAGAAAGACGACGTCGAGCCGAGGAGCGGAAGGGGACCGAACAGGATGTGCGCAGCAAGCTCCGCTCTGCGGAACGAAAGCGTCATCGCTACCCGCTTCAGAGCGACGACTTGCCGCCGATAGGCCGGCCTGTGGTCACCACCTATGGAATCGTCGTCTTTACCGACATCTCAGGTGAACTGGTCGACCCGAACGTCGTTACGGACTTCTATGCCGGCGTGACCGAGGATCATGTCTGGGGATATTGGCGGGTCCCTACGTTGGAAGAACTCGTCCGCACCTGGCCTGCGAAGACGCCGCCAGTTCAAGACGCCGAGTGGTGGCTGCCGACGATCGAGGAACTGAGGCCCGCCCGCCGCACGGCCAGATCGCGCGAAGCCAGGAAGCGCGCGATGGCGCCGTGATCGCAGCTTGCTACTGCATATTCCTTGAATCGATTCCGATTCAGGGAATTCAGGGGCTCAGGCTCAGTACTGATAGTCCTCGAACACCGGTTCGACCGAGCCCTGCCAGCGGCCGTGATAGAGCGACAGCAGATCCTCGGCGAGCGTCGCCTTTTTGGCGAGCACTTCTTCGAGCGGCGCCAGGAAGATGCTCTCGTCCTGGCCTTCCCGGTTGAGCCTGCCCCGCGCCTTGAGGCCGACCCTTGATATGCCGATCACCTCGCGCGCCATGTCGAAGAGCGGATGTCCGCGGAATTGCGACTTCAACCCTTCGGCGGGAACGGCGTTGCGCAGCGCACCGATCTCGGCAAAGCTCCAATCCTTGGTCAGTTCGTCGGCGGCCTCGAGTGCGGCATCGTCGTAGAGCAGGCCGACCCAGAAGGCCGGCAAGGCACAGATGCGCCGCCACGGGCCGCCGTCGGCGCCGCGCATTTCGAGGAAACGCTTCAGCCGCACGTCGGGGAAGAGTGTCGAAAGATGGTTCGTCCAGTCGCCCATCGTCGGCGCCGGATCGGCGACCTCGCCCTTCAATGCGCCGTTCATGAACTGGCGGAAGGTGACATGGGTACAGTCGTGATAGCGGCCGTCGCGGACGATGAAATACATCGGCGCATCGAGCGCCCATTCGGCATAGTCGCGGAAGCCGAAATCGTCGCGGAAGGTGAAATCGAGCAGGCCGGCGCGCCGGTTGTCGACATCGCGCCAGATATCGCCGCGCCAGGAGAGCAGCCCGTTCGGCTTGCCCTCGGTAAAGGGCGAGGATGCGAAAAGCGCGGTCGCCAGCGATTGCAGCTTCATCGAGACACGCATCTTCTTGCGCATGTCGGCTTCCGAGGAGAAGTCGAGATTCACCTGGATCGTGCAGGTGCGGTACATCATGTCGAGACCCTGGGTACCGACCTTCGGCATATAGCGGGTCATGATCTCGTAGCGTGACTTCGGCATCTGCGGGGTTTCCGCATAGGTCCATTTCGGACTGCCGCCGATGCCAAGGAAGCGGATGCCCATCGGCTCGGCGATTTCGCGCAGCGTCGCCAGATGCTGGTTTGATTCCCGACAGGTCTCATGGATCGTCTCGAGCGGTGCGCCGGAGAGTTCGAACTGGCCGCCTGGCTCGATCGAGATCGCGCCCATACCGTTCTGCTCGGCAAGGCCGATGATGTTGCCGCCGTCGGTGATCGGCTCCCAGCCGCTTTTCTTCTGCAGGCCGGTCAGGAGGGCCGAAATGCTGGCATCGCCAAAATAGGGAACCGGGCTGTTGTCGGCGCGAAAGAAGGCGAATTTCTCGTGTTCGGTGCCGATCCGGAAGCGCTCCCGCGGCTTGTTGCCCGCGGCGATATAATCGGTCAGATCCTGGACCGAAGAGAGCGGTGTCTGGTCGGTAGTGTCGCGGGCCATGCGGGATACCTGTATTCGGAAATGCGCCCAGGGGGCCGGGCAATTGGAAGGGTGATTTGGACCCAAGCCACCTATGTTGCAAGTGAAATTCTTTCAACGACGCATCAAAAAAATAGCGCCGATTTCCATGTCAACCCGTTTTCGAGGTCACTTCCAGTCGCCGATCGCCGCCTGCACCACCGCCAGGGCCGCAACAGCTGCCGTATCGGCTCGCAGGATGCGCGGTCCGAGCGGAATGGCGGTAACGAAATCAAGGCTTCGCAACCGCGCCCGTTCTTCTTCCGAAAAGCCGCCTTCCGGCCCGACGAGCAGAGCGAGATGTTTCTCCTTGATCGCCGACAGCACCGGCAGCGGGTTTTGCCCGGCATCGCCCTCGTCGCAATAGATGATGCGGCGCTCGCTCGGCCAGCGGTCGAGCAGCTCGAGAAGCCTGACCGGCTCGGCCACATTGGGAATGCCGAGGATGCCGCATTGCTCCGCCGCTTCGACCACATTGGCGCGCAGCTTGTCGAGATTGGTGATCTTGCCCTGGACGTGTTGGGTCATGACCGGCTGCAGCAGGCCGGCTCCCATTTCGACTGCCTTCTGCACGAGGTAGTCCATGCGGCCGACCTTGAGTGGCGCAAAGAGATAGTGCAGGTCGCAAGGCAGCGGCTGTGGCCGCGTCTCTTCGGTTGCCGTCAAAAATATGCGTTTGCGCGTGGGGAAGGTAAGCGTCGCCTTCCACTCGCCATCGCGGCCGTTGAAGAGCAGGATCTCTCCACCTTCCTCCATCCGCAGCACATTGGCGAGATAGTTGAACTGGTCAGCATTCGCCTCCACGACCGTGGCGCTCGTAAGCGGCGCGTCGACGAAAAGCCGTTGCATACGGAAATTGGCGCGCATTCGAAAACTCGGGGTTTCACACGAAGAACGCGAACATAACCCAATAAATCATTGCCGCAAGCGCTGCCGAAACCGGCACGGTGACGATCCAAGCGGCGATGATCGTCATGAAATGCGAGCGGCGCACAAGATAGCGCCGGCGCGTCTCGTAGATGTTCGGCTCTTCCGGCTCGTCGATATCGAAGCTCTCGGCCTTGCGCCTTATATAGGCGATGCGGGCCTTCGAATGGCGCGTGTACCATTCGCGGAAGAACCCGACGCCGAAGACGGCGCCGACGGCGATATGCGTGGTGCTGACCGGCAGGCCGAGCCAGGAGGCGACGATGACGGTAAAGGCTGTCGACAGCGCGACGCAATAGGCCCGCATCGGATTGAGCTTGGTGATCTCCTCGCCGACCAGGCGGATGAGGCGCGGCCCGAAGAGCAGCAGGCCGACGGAGATGCCGAAGGCGCCGATCAGCATGACCCAGAGCGGCGGATGCCCGACGCCGCCGCTGCCGCCGATACCGACCGAATGGACGATTGCCGAAAGCGGCCCGACCGCGTTGGAAACGTCGTTGGCGCCATGCGCGAAGGACAGCAGCGCCGCCGAGCCGATGAGCGGCAGCCGGAACAGCGTCCGCAGCGAGCTGTTGCGGTTTTCAAGATCCCGCGCTTGGGCGAGAACGAGCGGCCGGGCGATAAGCCAGCTTACCAGCCCGATGCCGATCCCGATGAGTATGATGGTGGAAGGCTGAAATCGACCGATAGGCGACAGCTGCAGCACCATATAGGACATGAAAACGCCGGCCATCACCGCCACCAGCACCGGCACCCAGTGCCGCGCGGCTGCGATCTTGTCGTCGCGATAGACGATCAGGGTCTTGACGAGATAAAGCAACCCGGCGGCGATCAGACCGCCGATCAGCGGCGAGGTGATCCAGCTCGCGGTGATCTCCAGCATCACCCGCCAGTTCACCGGCTCCGGCCCGACGGCTGAGATGCCGGCGCCGATCACCGCCCCGACGATCGCGTGGGTGGTGGAGACCGGTGCGTTCATCCAGGTTGCGAGGTTGATCCAGAGGGCCGCTGCCGTCAGTGCCGCCATCATGATCCAGCCGAGCATTGCCGGCGGCACCTGGACGGCATCGACGATGTTTGCAGAAATCGTCTTGACGACCTCGCCGCCCCCCACCGTGGCGCCAAGAACTTCGAAAATCGCGGCGATGATGAGTGCTTGGCCCATCGTCATGGCGCGCGCGCCGACGGCAGCACCCACATTGTTCGTCACGTCATTGGCGCCGATGTTCATCGCCATGTAACCGGCAAGGGCCGCCGCCGCGATGACGAGCATCGCTCCCGGCTGGTCGAACACGTAGACGCCGGCAAAGAGCATGGCCAGACCAACGAAGATCAGCCCGAGACCAGGCGGCACCAGCCGCCGCAAAACATGCTTCGCAGCGTCCTCGGCATGGGTGATCTTGTCGAGGTCCTTGTCGAGCGTTCGTTTCGTGAGGACTGCGGGACGTGGCGGCATTCTATTTCCTGAGGATGAATCTGCTTCTACGCTGCTTTCCTAGCAGCGCAAGATGGCAGGATTCATTCTGCCGGAATTTGTTTCACTGCCGGAATTTGTTTTGCCGCCTTGGCCGAAAGCCTGTCGGCCATCATTTGTTTGAAGGCGAGGAAAAGGTGGCGGAGCTCCGGTTCGCGCACGCGCGCCGCCGCCTCGTCGAACGAGACCCATTCAATGCGGCGCTCGCCCTTCTCCTTGAAGTTTTTCGCCATGTCGGTGACTTCGAGCGCGTAGACCTGCACCTTGCAGATCACCTGTACCCCGTCGCGCAACACCTTCGAATAGGTGTAGGCGCCGAGCGTCTCCGTTTCGACTATGCCGCGGACGCCGGCTTCCTCGAAGGCTTCCTGCATCGCGACCTCATGGGCGCATTTGCGCGTCATCGGCCAGCCCTTGGGAATGACCCAGCGGCCTGTGTCGCGGCTCGTCATCAGCAGCACCTCGACCTCACCGCTCTTCTTCTTTACCCGATAGCAGAGCGCACCATATTGCTGTCGCGGCGGACGCCGGAACATCAGTTGCACATCGGAGGCCAGTCGGGCGAGAAGAGTCAATAGTCGGGTCACCTTCGCAGTCGTCGTTAGGAATCACTCATATACGTATATCACGGAAAGCTTACGCAATCCAAAAGGCCACAGGACAATTCGAAACGCGATTTGATCGCCGTTCATAGGGAAATCGAGGCCGGACAGGTTCAAGAAATTCGCCACATCCTGTCTCGAATGCGTCACATTGCACAGCTGTACAATATGGCGTGAACTTGCCTTTCGTTCAATGGCGAGATCTAGTGATCCACCATGATTTTGTGAATGTCGTCCTCATGCGTCTTCCACCGCTCAATGCTGTCCGCGCCTTCGAAGCCGTCTGCCGTCACGGCAGTATTCTGAAGGCTGCCGAAGAGCTGAATGTGGTGCGCGGCGCCGTGCGCCAGCAGATCGACACGCTGGAGAATCACTTCGGCCGCAAGCTCTTCCTGCGTGACGGCCGCAGGCTGGTCCCGACCTTGCAGGCCAGCGCTTTTGCAGCCGCCGCGAGTGCGGCTTTCGACATTCTGCAGCGCGCTGCTTCGGAGCTTGAAGGCGTGGTGCCGGGCCGCATCCGCCTTGGCGTGCCCTCCGCCTTCGCAGTCTGGTGGCTGATGCCGCGCGCAGCAGACATGCAGGCGTGCCTCGGCGATACCGTCGACATCGTGCCGATGACCGTGGTCGAACCGCTGCAGATGCACCCCGAATTGGACGCCGTGATCATGGGCGGCGAATACCGGCCGGCCGCAGGCATTACCGCCCTACGGTTCATGGAGGACGAGTTCGGCCCGGTCGCGACGCCTTCGCTTGCCGCGACACTATCGAGCGACCCGGCGGCGATGGGCGCGCTGACAATGCTTGTCAGCCGCAACGTTCCGAAGCTCTGGGACGAATGGTTTGCCGAAAGCGGCACGCCGCCGGTCGTTTTTTCCCGCGCCCAGGAATTCGAGGATCTGCTGCTGGCGCTGGCTGCTGCCCGCTCCGGGCTCGGCATCGCGCTTGCGCCACGCGCGTCGATCGAGGACGATCTCCAGCGCGGGCATCTGGTCGCGCCCTATGGCTTCATCTGCCGGCCATCGGGCTACAGCCTCTGCTGCCGCACGCCGGATGCGAAACGGCCGGCCTTTGCCGCCTTGGCCAGCTGGCTGCTTCGTTGCGGGACACCGGCCTGAAAGGGCAGATTTTCTGCCCCTTCGCCAGAATTACTTCCATATTCGCAGGCCTGTTGCTCCGCTAAAAACAGCACGAACACGCCAATAGGAAAGAGATGATGGAAAAGAGCGCAACCCGCATCGACTGGATCGGCAACAGCTGCCGGCTGCTTAAGGCGACGGCGGCCGAATTCGAGCGGACGCATCCGTTCGAGGGCCTGTCGATCGGCACCGGCATCCATCTGGAGCCGAAGACGGTGGCGCTGCTGATGACGCTTCGCGCCGGCGGCGCGCGTCTCGTCTGCACCGGCAATCTCAACAGCACCCAACCTTCGACCGTCGAGTTCCTGCGTTCCCAAGACATCACGGTTTTTGCCACGCAGACGACCGATCCCGCCGCTCATCATCAGAGCCTCGAAGCAGTGATCGCCGAAAAGCCGGATCTGCTGCTCGATAATGGCGGCGATCTTTTCGCCATCGCGGCGGAAAAACCCTACGCCAATCTCCGCGGCGGCACCGAGGAAACCACCTCCGGCCGCACCCGGCTGCTGCCGCTGCGCGAGCGCCTGAACATGCCGATCCTCGTCATCAACGACAGCCCCATCAAGCAGTTCGCCGAAAACAGGCATGCCGTCGGCCAGAGCCTGTTCGAAAGTTACCTGCGCTTCACCAACCGCTCCACCAACGGCAAACGCGTGACGGTCTTTGGCTACGGCGCCTGCGGCAAGGGCACGGCCGCCTGTTTCCGCAATGCCTTTTCCACCGTCAGCGTCGTCGATATCGATCCGGTGACGACGCTCGAAGCTCATCTCGATGGTTTCGTCACGCCGCTGCGCGATGCGGCGATCCGCTCGGCCGATATCATCGTCACCGTCACGGGTTTTGCCGGCATCGTGACGGCGGCCGACCTGCCGCTCGTCAAGGATGGCGCGATCCTGATGAATGGCGGCCATTTCCCGCATGAGATCGATGTCGAGGCTTTCCGCCGCCATCCCGATGTCGTCGGCATCGACCGCTATGAGGCCGATCACGTCGAGACCTTCCATCTGAGCAACGGCCGCTCCTTCCATGTGCTGGGCAGCGGCCACATGGCCAATCTCGCCGGCCCGCGGCCGCTCGGCAATACTGTCGAGTCGATGGATCTCGGCTTCACCCTTCAGGCCCGCTGCCTGGAACGCATCGCTAAGGGCGAGGCCGACGCCCAATCCTGCATCGTGCCTGTGCCCTTCGATATCGACGCGATGGTGGCGAGCGCCTACCTCGATCTGGCGCGCTAGAGCGGTTCAGCTTTTCAAGGAAGCGCAGAACCGCTCTAACCTTTTGTTTTTGCGCAATTCCGGACGGATTAAATCAGTCGATCTCGATGACGAGCTTCCCGTCCGCCTGCCGGTCTTCGATCAGCCGATGCGCTTCGTCTGTATCGGCAAGGGTGAAGCGGCGCGGGTCGAGCTTCGGCATCACCTTGCCGGCTTCGGCGAGCTTTGTCATCTCCCGCATGATCTCACCGTGATGGGCGCGTCCATCGCCGGTCAGAAGCGGCAGCAGCGTGAAGACGCCGGAATAGGTGGCGGCCTTGAAGGAGAGCGGCGCCAGCGCGTGGCTTCCCCAGCCAAGGCAGCTCACGACATGGCCGAACTGGCTGACGGCTCGGAACGCCGTATCGAGCCCCTGGCCGCCGACCGTGTCGTAGACCAGATCGAACCCCCTGCCGCCGGTGTGTCTTGCGACATAACCTTCAACCGTTTCCACGTCACGATCGATCGGTGTTGCGCCGAGGCCGGCGAGATAGTCCGCTTTCGACGCGCCGTCGACCACGTAGACCTCGGCTCCGGCAGCCTTGGCGATCTGCGCGACGATATGGCCGACACCGCCGCCGCCAAGCACCAGAACCCTCTGGCCGGCCTTGACCCCGGCGCGGTCGACAAGCCCCTCCCAGGCGGTGATCGAGATCAGCGGCAGGGCGGCTGCCTCGCGCATCGACAGATTGTGCGGCTTTGGCGCCAGCAGTGCGGCGTCGATGGCTGCAAATTCGGCAAGCGATCCCTGAATGCCGCCAACCCCGCCGGTCATGCCGTAGACCGCGTCGCCGCGGCGGAAACCGCTGACGCCAGTTCCGATCTCTTCGACAACACCGGCCATATCGATACCGACAATGGCGGGAAGCGGATGGCGGGCATGCGCCGCATTGCCGGCCCGGATCTTAAGGTCGAGCGGATTGACGCCGCTTGCCTTGATGCGCACCAGAACCTGGCCTTCGCCGGGCACCGGTTTTGCAATATCGGCGATGCGCAACGGCGAATTCGGCGCTTCCGCCCGCAACGCTTTCATCGTTGATTGTACAGACATCGAACGCTCCTTTGTTCGCTCTGCGGCGTCTGCAGCGACACCGCAATTGGCGTGAGTAAAGATGGTTCATTGAAACGCGAATGAAAATGAAAGATAACGACTGATGTCCATGCATTTTTGTTTGGCGGATGCGAACGATGGAATGGAGCGACCTCAAGCTGTTTCTGGCGATCGCGCGGTTCGGTACGCTGGGGGCAGCAGCCCGCAGCCTCGGACTGACGCAGCCGACGATGGGCAGGCGGCTGCGTGCCCTTGAAACCTCTCTCGGCCAGACGCTCTTTCAGCGCACGACCGATGGCTTCGTCCTGACCGATGAAGGCGCGGCCGTATTCGCCGGCGCCGAACGGATCGAGGAGGAGGCGCTCGCCGTCGAGCGTGTTCTTGCCGGCGGCAGCCGTCAGCTCGATGGTTTTCTCAGGCTGTCCTCATCCGACTGGTTCGGCGCGCATGTGCTTTCGCCGGTGCTGGCGGAATTCTCGCAAGTCCATCCGAAGGTGGAGGTCGAATTGTTGACCGACAGCCGGCTTCTCAGCCTGTCGCGACGTGAAGCCGACCTCGTCTTCCGTATCCAGCCTTTCACGGAGGCGGAGGTCATATCGCGCAAGCTCATTCATATCGAATACGGCGTTTACATCAGCCGCGGCGCGCCGCCCCCCGAAGCCGGCGACGGAGCGGGCACCCGCCTCGTCACCATGGACGAAGCTTTCGGCGACATGCCTGACGTCGGCTGGCTGCAGCGCCTGTTGCCGCGGGCCGACATCGTCATGCGCAGCAACAGCCGCGACGTGCAGGCGGCGCTCTGTGCCAATGGAGCCGGGCTCGCCGTCCTGCCGCGGCCGCTCGGCGATTCCTTTGCGGCCATCGAACTGGTCGATCTCGGTGAACCGCCGCCCGGCCGCGACACCTGGGTCGGCTATCACCGCGACATGAAACGCCTGGCGCGGCTGCGCGCCCTGCTGGACCTCGTCATCGAGAGATTGGCGCGCTGATCCGGCGCCGCCATCAGCGCTCCCAATAGGGGACGGGGCCATAAAGTTCCGCCAGATAGTCGATGAACAGCCGCACCTTGGCCGGCAGGAATTGCCGGCTGGGATAGACCGCCGACAGCGCGACATTGTGCGAGCTCTCATAGGCCGGCAGCACCTGCACCAGGCGGCCACTCTTGAGCTCTTCGCCGATATCCCAGGTGGAGCGCAGCGCGATCCCGAGACCGGCGATGACAGCTTCGCGGATCACCTCGCTGGAATTGGTGATCAGCAAGCCTTCCGGCCTGAGACTCAGCGCCCCGTCCGGCCCCTTCAGCCGCCAGGTGTCGTTATTGTGGGCCGGCAGGCAGCGATGGTGTTTCAGCTCGTCGATGTGCTTCGGTTCGCCATGCGCTGCAAGGTAATCCGGCGACGCGCAGAGCAGCCGGCGCACCGGCGCCAGCCTTCGGGCAACGAGGCTCGAATCGGTGAGTTCGGCGATGCGGATCGCCAGATCGAAGCCGCCGCCGACGATGTCGCTGAATTCGTCGGTCAGCACCAGGTTGATCGCAAGCTCCGGATGCGCCTCCATGAAATCCTTCAGATGCGGCGCGATGTGCATGCGCCCGAAGGAGGTCGGGGCCGAGATCTTCAGCGTGCCGTGCATCTGCGCCGAGCGGCCGGAAATATAGAATTCCGCCTCTTCGAGCCCGGCGAGAATGCCGAGAACGCGGTCGTAGAAACCCTGTCCGGCCTCCGTCAGCGAGATCTGCCGCGTCGTGCGCTGCAGAAGCCGGGTGCCGAGCCGGTCCTCCAGCCGTTTGATCCGTTTGGAGACGACGGCCGGCGAAAAGCCGAGCGCCCGCCCGGCGAGCGACATGCTTCCGGTTGAAACGACCTTGGCAAAGATTTCGAGATCACCCAAATTGGTCATAAGGTTTTCGTGACTTTTTCCCCTTTTGGCATAAGTGCTTAGCATTTGCGCCACTTTCGGGAAAGTGCTAAGCCGATCTATCGGCGGGAGGGAGGTTTGCAGCCGGTTTCCGCTGTCATCTTCCCGCTGTCATTCCCCGTCGTCAGGGCCAGGGAGAACGCCATGTCCGACGCCATTTCGTTTCTCGAGCCGCGCGCCGACGTGCTGGCGCGCCGCGCCCAGATCGTCGCCGATCTGACCGATCTTCTGCCGCCGGAATGCCTGGTGCATGAGGCGCGCGAACTGGTGCCGTTCGAGACCGACGCCTTCGTGTCCTATCGCCGCCTGCCGCTCGCCGTCGCCCTGCCGCGCACCACGGCTGAGGTTTCGGCCATCATGCGCTATTGCAATCGCTACAGCATTCCCGTCGTGCCACGCGGCGCCGGCACCTCGCTTTCCGGCGGCGCCATTCCGCAGGAGGATGCCGTCGTGCTCGGCCTGTCGAAGATGAACAGCATCCTCGAAATCGATCTGCCGAACCGCGTCGCCGTGGTTCAGGCGGGCGTCACCAATCTCAACATTTCCGAATCCGTCTCCGTGGACGGCTTTTTCTACGCGCCTGACCCGAGCTCTCAGCTTGCCTGCACCATCGGCGGCAATATCGGCATGAATTCCGGCGGCGCCCATTGCCTGAAATACGGCGTCACCACCAATAATCTGCTCGGCGTCAGGATGGTGCTGGTCGATGGCACGGTGATCGAGCTTGGCGGCAAGGCGCTGGATGCGGCCGGCTACGATCTGCTCGGCCTCATCTGCGGCCACGAAGGCCAGCTTGGCATCGTCACCGAGGCAACGGTGCGGCTGATCGCCAAGCCGGAAGGCGCGCGCCCGGTGCTCTTCGGCTTCGAAAGCTCGGAGGAGGCCGGCGCCTGCGTTGCCGATGTCATTGCCGCCGGCATCATTCCGGTTGCGATCGAATTCATGGACAAGCCGGCGATCGAGATCTGCGAGGCCTTCGCCCATGCCGGATACCCCCTCGATGTCGGGGCGCTGCTGATCGTCGAGGTCGAGGGATCGGAAGCGGAGATGGACGCCGCGCTGAAGGACATCGTCGAGATCGCCCGCCGGCACGCTGTCAAGACCGTGCGCGAATGCCAGTCAGCGACCGAGGCGGCATTGATCTGGAAGGGCCGCAAATCCGCCTTCGGCGCCACCGGCCGCATCGCCGACTATATCTGCATGGACGGCACCGTGCCGCTCAGCCAGCTCTCCTACGTGCTGAAGCGGACCGCCGAGATCGTCGATCATTACGGCCTGCGCGTCGCCAACGTCTTCCATGCCGGCGACGGCAATATGCATCCGCTGATCCTTTTCAACGCCAATGATCCGGAGGATGCCGCCCGCGCGGAAGCCGCCGGCAACGATATCCTGAGGCTCTGCGTCGATGCCGGCGGCTGCCTCACCGGCGAACATGGCGTCGGCATCGAGAAGCGCGACCTGATGCGCCACCAATATTCCGAGGCGGACCTCGCCCAGCAGATGGGCGCGCGTGCTGCCTTCGATCCCGGCTGGATCCTCAATCCGTCGAAGGTATTCCCGCTCGAAGGGCGTCCCGCCGTATGATCGATCTGATGCCGAAGACCGAGGAAGAGGCATCAGTGATCGTCCGCGCCCATGCGGAAGCCGGCCGGCCGCTGGCAATTTGCGGCGGCGACAGCCGCTCGGGCTTCGGCAATGCGGTTGCCGCCGAAGACCAGCTGCGCTCGAGCGAAATCTCCGGCATCGTCGCTTACAACCCCGGCGAAATGGTCATGACCGTCCGATCCGGCACGCCGCTTGCCGAGGTCGAGGCGGCACTTTCGGAGAGCGGCCAGATGCTCGCCTTCGAGCCTATGGATCATCGCCCTGTGATGGGCACGTCGGGCGAGCCGACCATCGGCGGCGTCTTTGCCGCCAATGTTTCCGGTCCGCGCCGGCTGATCGCCGGTGCCGCCCGCGACAGCCTGCTCGGTGTGCGCTTCGTCAACGGCAGGGGCGAGATCATCAAGGCCGGCGGCCGAGTGATGAAGAATGTCACCGGCCTCGACCTCGCCAAGCTGATTGCCGGCTCGCACGGCACGTTGGGTTTCCTCACCGAAGTCACCTTCCGTGTGCCGCCGCGCCCGAAGACGGAGCGGACGGTGGTGCTATCAGGTCTGAACGACGCCGAGGCGGCAAACGCCATGGCGGCGGCGATGGCCCTGCCGGTGGAAGTCTCAGGCGCCGCCCACCTGCCGCTGACGGTGACGTGGAAATTCCTCGCCGGCAAATTGCCCGAGGGCGAAGCGACAGTTCTGCGCATCGAAGGCCTGCCGGGCTCGGTCGACGTGCGCATCGAAAAGCTTGCCGCGGCAATGTCGGCCTTCGCCACGGTCACGCGGCTGGAACAGCCGGAAAGCTCCAGGCTCTGGCAGGAAATCCGCGACGTGCTGCCTTATGCCGATGGCACCGCGCGACCAGTCTGGCGCGTCTCGGTCGCCCCCGGCACCGGCCATCAGCTGGTCGCAGCGCTCCGCCTTGAGGCCGGCGTCGACGCCTTCTACGACTGGCAGGGCGGCCTCGTCTGGATGCGCATGGAAGCAGGCCCCGAAGCCGAACTGGTCCGTCGCTACATCAAAGCGCTCGGCGGCGGCCACGCGACGCTGATCCGTGCATCGGGTGAGGCGAGGGCGGTTACATCGGTCTTCCATCCGGAGCCCGAGGCGGTAGCGATGCTGTCTCGGCGGGTGAAGGAAAAATTCGATCCGGCCGGCATATTCAATCCGGGGAAGATGGGGTGAGGGAGAAGATGGGTCTGCGTCTGAGATACCCCCCTCTGTCCTGCCGGACATCTCCCCCACAAGGGGGGAGATTGGCTGGGGGCTATGACTTCCCCAAACAATTCGGGCACTGCGACTCCGACACGGCAGATAGGAAGCGATGGTCCAACCTCTTGCCGATCTCCCCCCTTGTGGGGGAGATGTCCGGCAGGACAGAGGGGGGTATTCCAGGCACAACGCCCGACATCCTCCCCAAGCGGAGGCTCCGCTAGATGCAAACCAACTTCACCCCGACCCAGCTCCTCGATCCCGATGTCGCCGAATCCGAGCAGATCCTGCGCAAATGTGTTCATTGCGGTTTCTGCACCGCCACCTGTCCTACCTATGTGACGCTCGGCAACGAGCTCGACAGTCCGCGCGGCCGCATCTATCTGATCAAGGACATGCTGGAAAACGGTCGGCCCGCCGATGCAGAGGTCGTCACTCATATCGACCGCTGCCTCTCCTGCCTTGCCTGCGTCACCACCTGTCCCTCCGGCGTCGATTACATGCATCTGGTCGATCACGCCCGCGCCCATATCGAAAAGACCTATAAACGTCCGTTGATGAACCGGCTGACGCGCGCCATCCTTGCCGCCGTGCTGCCCTATCCCGGCCGTTTCCGCCTGGCGCTCAATCTTGCCCGCCTCGGCCGGCCCTTCGTCGGCCTGATGCGCGGTGGCGCACTGAAACCCTTTGCCGCCATGCTGGCGCTTGCGCCACGGCGAATCCCGGCCGCTTCGGACTTTGCAAAGCCCGGCACGTATCGGCCCGAGACGGAACGGCGCGGCCGGGTGGCGATGCTTTCCGGCTGCGCCCAGCCGGTGCTCGATCCCGGCATCAACGCGGCGGCGATCCGCCTGCTGACGCGGTTTGGCGTCGAGGTCGTGATGCCGGAAGGCGAGGTCTGCTGCGGCTCGCTGGTCCACCACATGGGCCGTGCCGAACAGGCGCTTGCTAGCGCGCGTGCCAATGTTGATATCTGGACACGCGAGATCGACGGGCAAGGCCTCGACGCGATCATCATCACCGCTTCGGGCTGCGGCACGACGATCAAGGATTACGGCCACATGCTGCGCCTGGATCCCGCCTATGCCGCAAAGGCGGCCAGGGTCTCGGCGCTGGCCAAGGACGTCACCGAATATCTGGCAACCCTCGACCTGCCGGCGCACACGCCGAAGGGCATCACGGTCGCCTATCATTCCGCCTGCTCCATGCAGCACGGCCAGCGCATTACGCTCGCGCCGAAGCAATTGCTGAAAGCGGCGGGCTTTACGGTGCGCGATCCGGCGGAAGGTCATCTCTGCTGCGGCTCCGCCGGCACCTACAACATCATGCAGCCGGAGATCTCGGCCGCGCTGAAGGCGCGCAAGGTCAAGAACATCGAGGCCACCAAGGCCGATATCATCGCCACCGGCAATATCGGCTGCATCACCCAGATCGCCACCGGCACCGGCATGCCGATCCTGCATACGGTCGAGCTTCTCGATTGGGCCTATGGCGGCGCTGTGCCGGAAAAATTAACAGGTTTGCCGTTAGGCTGAGACCTATTGCAGCGCCGCGCATCTTTTCGAGAGCCGCAAACGACGCTGTCTTGGAGGTTGGGCAATGTGGCGTGGAATGATCGTATTTGCGGGACTGCTCGGTGCGGCAGGTGCTGCCCATGCCGACAGTCGCTTTTTCTGTTCCGCCGATGACAAGGAAGCGCGCTTCACGGTCGAAAGCGGTTTCGAAAGCGCTGCCGGCCACAAGCTCAACCATTTCCGCGGCGCGCTGATCGTCAAGGATCCGGCCCAAGAGGCGGTGTTCGGAAAACGTGTTTTCGAATCGCAGCACCTGACCAACCATTGGTCACGTGACGGCGAACTGCTCATGGAAGTCTTCGACGGCGGCGAAGATGACACCGGTGGAGCAACGCTGGATCTGGTAGTCGTCGCCGGCGCGCGCGGCAAGCCGGCCGCAAATTTCAGCGGCAGCTATTCCCTGACCATCGAAGGCGGTGAAAAACCCTATGCCGTCGAGGGCAAGGTCAGCTGCGGCACCAAATAGAGCAATTTCAGGAAAAGTGCGAAGCGGTTTTCCCAGGCAAAGCGCGAAGCGGTTTTGCCGGGAATTGCGTAACAATAAAAGGTTAGAGCGGTTCTGCGCTTCTATGCGCTGAACCGCTCTAACACCGCAGCTGAAATTTGTTACCAGTGGAACGAAACGCCGACGTTGACGGCATTCGTGAAGATATTGGTCTTCAGGTCCACGCCGCTATCGATCGGAACGTCGATGCGCGAATAGGTGCCCTTGTATTCGACGAAGGTCGACCAGCGCTCGGTCACCTTGAAGTCGACGCCGGCCTGGGCCTGCAGCGTCACGCCGCCGAATTCGTAGGCCCAGGTCTTGCCCTCGGGACGAATCACTTCGACATGCGGAATGTTCACGCCGATACCGGCGCCGAGATAGGGCGTCCAGCGGCGGGCCGGATCCTGGAAGCGGTAGAGACCGTTCACCGTGATGAGGTTCAGGCCGTCGGTGAATTCGAAATGCGACCAGCCGGCCTTGGCCAGCGTATCGTCGTCGGCATAGACCTTGTCATGGGTAAAATCGAGCGAGATGCCCCAGTTCGGCTTGTTGAAGTCCTCGAGCCACCAGGTGACGCGGGCACCGTAATAAGGCGGGCTGCCGAAGGACTTGCCTTCCCAGCCGGCGGTGAAACTCGTGCCGTCCGAAAGGTCGACGCCGCTGTGCGGTGCGGTCTGGTAGCCGCCGTAAATGGAGAATTGCAGGTCTTCCGCCAAGGCGGAAACTGCCGAACAGACGGTAAAAAACGCGATGCCCGCAAGCGAGGAAGCGGAGGAACGCAGCGCAGATATCATTGAATAGCCCCGAAACAAATATGTCGACTCTTAGGCACGTGTGCCAGCTTTTGGCCGCAAAGTCTAAGCAAAACAAAAGGCGCGTCAAACTGCGCCTTTCGTTTTTTTGGTAAGTGTTGCTCAGCCGCCGAACATCGTGCGCAGCACGTCGATGCCCCTGTCCTCGAACGCCACTTTGCCCTGCCTGTTGCCGGGGCCGATGACGATCACCTTGGTGCCGACGGAGGCGCGATCGTAAAGATGCATGACGTCGGCGTTCATCATGCGGATGCAGCCGGAAGACATGTTGAGGCCGATCGTCCAAGGCTGGTTGGTGCCGTGGATGCGGAAGATCGTGTCGCGGCCGCCCTGGTAGAGATACATGGCGCGGGCGCCGAGCGGATTGTCCTCGCCGCCTTCCTGGAAAGCGGGAATGATATGGCCCTTGGCGGCTTCGCGGCGGCGCATCTCGGCCGGCGGCGTCCAGCTCGGCCATTCGGCCTTGCGGCCGATCTTGACGACCCCCGACCAGCCGAAGCCGTCGCGGCCGACGCCAATGCCGTAGCGGGTGGCGCGATTGTTGCCTTCGACGAGATAGAGATACTTGTTGTTGGTATCGATGATGACGGTGCCGGCGGCCTCCGTCGTGACCAGCCGCACTTTCTTGCGCTTGAACTGCGGCTTCACATATTTCGGCATCTGCGCCACGCGCACGATCTGCGCCGGGCGCCGTGCATTGTCGGACGCGGAGCCGGCGGGTGCAGCAAAGGCGGATGTGGACATCAAGGACAGGACAAGTCCGGCAGCAGCCAGACCCGACATTAGTTTGATCATGATCGATTCCCCTCAAGCAAATCCGCTCGAAGCTACATGAACTTCTGCCCGATTCAAGATCGGTGTGGCCGGATAAAACATTTTTTGGAGAAGGGGAGCCGGATGTTCTTGCGGCTCCTACTGCATAATTTATCCTCAAATCGGAATCGACGTAAGGAAAAATTATGCAGCAATTTAAAGAATTAGAGCGCCCGTTGCGCATCAGAAAAGACGCGCGGCGCTGTAAGTATTGCGCCGCCGTTACATGACGATGACGCGGGTCCCGACATTGACGCGGTCGTAGAGGTCGACGACGTCTTCGTTGCGCAGGCGGATGCAGCCGGAGGAAACGGCGCTGCCGATTGACCAGGGCGCGTTGGTGCCGTGGATGCGGTAAAGCGTCGAGCCGAGATACATGGCGCGCGCACCGAGCGGGTTTTCCGCCCCGCCATCCATGCGCGCCGGTAGATAATGGCCCTTGGCGGCTTCGCGGCGGACCATCTCGGAAGGCGGCGTCCAGTCCGGCCATTCGGTCTTGCGGGTGATCTTGTGGGCGCCTGCCCATTCGAAGCCCGGCTTGCCGACGCCGACGCCATAACGCCGCGCCTTGCCGCCTTGCATCACCAGATAGAGGAAGCGGTTGTTGGTATCGATGACGATCGTGCCGGGCTTTTCCGTGGTGTCGTAATCGACCATTTGCGGCAGGTATTGCGGTTCGATCGGGCGGCGGATCGACGGAATGCCGGGATTGATCGCCGAGACGGTCTGCGGTGCGGCCTGCGGCGCCTGGCGCAGGACGCGGCGCTGGAAAAGGCCGCGCTGCTGCTGGCGGATGACCGGCCGCTGATAGACGACGGGACGAACCCTGCCGCCGCCCAGCTGGTTGATCCAGGGCGCAGTCAGATCGGGGCTGAGCACGACGGGCGGGCGGGTGGCGTAGCGGTCGTCTGCAATGGCGGCCGTGGAGAAAATGCCGAACAGGGTTGCGGCAAGAACAAGCTGTTTCATCATCGGACGAACTCTCTACAAATGACCGAAAATGCGGCTGGCGGGACAGGTCCGCCCGGGCGGAGATGTTCCGCCCGGGAAAGACGCTGCCACCCTATCCGCCAGCGAATGGTAAAGATCGATTCATGAAAAGCCGACCGACGGGATAAACTTTTCGTCAGGGTTACCGTTCGGTTTGGAAAGACGGTTTGCAAATGGTAAAGCCGGAATCATGAGCAGAGAACGAAGCGGACCCCCGCAGAATGAAGGATCATGAGCGCGACTGGCATCATCATCGGCGAGGACGGCAGGAGCCGCTGCCACTGGCACGCCAACCTGCCCGATTATCTCCGGTATCATGACGAGGAATGGGGCCGCCCCGTCACCGATGATACCCGCCTCTTCGAGAAGATCTGCCTCGAAGGCTTTCAGTCCGGTCTTTCCTGGCTGACGATCCTGCGCAAACGCGAGAATTTCCGCGCCGCCTTTTCAGGTTTCGATTTCGAAAAGGTCGCCCTCTTCGGCGAAGGGGATGTCGCTCGCTGTCTTGCCGATGCCGGCATCATCCGCCATCGCGGCAAGATCGTCTCGACCATCAACAATGCCAAGCGCGCAATCGAACTCCGGGACGAATTCGGCTCGCTCGCCCATTATTTCTGGCGTTACGAGCCCGGCCATAACGAGCGGCCGGCGGTGGTCGACCGCGAGCATATCGTCGCCAATCCGACGACGCCGACATCGGTGGTCATTTCGAAGGATCTGAAGAAACGCGGCTGGACCTTTGTCGGCCCGACCACAGTTTATGCTTTCATGCAGGCGATGGGTCTCGTCAACGATCATCTGGAAGGCTGCTTCTGCCGGCCCGAGGTCGAGGCGATGCGCACCGCTCTGGTTCGCCCATGAAAGATCATTCCGTGAGAACACTGATCGCAGCCGCTGCCCTTTTCCTCCTGACCGTCTCCGCCATGGCGCAGACGCCGCAGCTCGATCCCGGCGAGAAGCTGGAGAAGCTGCAATTCCCGGCCGTCACCATGCAGTTGAAGGGCTGGACGAAGTTCGGCAATGGCCATGTTTATACGCTGCCGGTGCGCGCCGGCCAGCACCTGAAGATCAGTTTTTCCACCAAGAGCAAATTTGCCTTCCTGGCGATTTTCGACCTGTCGAAACCCGATGACGAGGCCTTCTTCGGCACCGACGAGGACGGCATGAGCTTCGAGACGACGATCAAGGAAAACGCCACCTGGCTGCTGCGTCCCTATTATTCCAAGGTCTCGCCGCGCCGTGGCCTCGGCGCTCCCTTCAGCATCCTGATCGAGCCGCTGGTGGCTGCCCCGCCAGCGAAACCGCCGGCCGAGCCGGAGCGCCCCTCGCTCTTCCCGAAGGCCCCGCCGAAGCGGCAATGAGGCAGAGGGTGTGCCCGGCTTAGCCGAGCCGGTCGATCAGGTCGCGCAATTCGCCGAGGTGGTCGATCTTGCGGAAACGCGGCGCCTCTTTTGGCTCGTCCACATGTTCCAGCACCCAGGTCAGTTCGTGCGGCACGAAGACGCCGTAGCTGCCGGCGGCGATTGCCGGCACGATATCCGATTTCAGCGAATTGCCGACCATCATCGCTCGCTCCGGCCCGTCGCCGACCTTGGCGAAGATGCGGCGATAGGTGACGGCCGTCTTGTCGGAGACGATCTCGACGGCATCGAAGAAGTCGCCGAGCCCGGATTGGGCAAGCTTGCGCTCCTGATCGAAGAGATCGCCCTTGGTGATCATGACGAGCAGGTATTTGCCGGCAAGCGCCTCCAGCGTATCGCGCACATGCGGCATCGTCTCGACCGGGTGATTGAGAAGATCGCGGCCGGTATCGAGGATCTTGGCGATCACGCTCGCCGGCACCTTGCCCTCGGTGATCTCGATTGCGGTTTCGACCATCGACAGCGTGAAGCCCTTGATGCCGAAGCCGTAATGGCGAAGGTTGCGTTTTTCGGCCTCCAGCAGCCGTTCGGAAATCTTCGGTCCTTCGGCGAAATCGGCAAGAAGCCTGGTAAAATGCGCTTCCGTCAGCCGGTAATATTGTTCGTTCTGCCAGAGCGTATCATCGGCATCGAAGCCGATCGTGGTCAGTGGTCGCGTTGCCATATGCGTACCTCTTAAAATATGGTTGGCAATCTATCGGCGGCCTGTGTCGAGACAAGGGCATCGCCTCCGCAGAGCCAAGCTACGGCGTTGAAAAGCGCCGCCGCCGCACTACATGAAAATCGCCTCACCTTGCAGCCAGCCACGGCTGTGCCTGTCATATGCAGGCCAATAATCAAAAAATGAAGTTCTTGAGTTCGCAAGCCCTCTTGCGGCAGACACAAAGGAATTTTTCCACCATGCGTTACAATCAACTCGGAAATACGGGACTTTTCGTCTCGGAAATCTGCCTCGGCACGATGACCTTCGGTGAAGCCAAGCAAGGCAGCGCCTGGGGCGCCATCGCCGATGTCGACCAAAATGCCGCCGACCGGATCGTCGAGCGCTCGCTTGCATCAGGCGTCAATTTCATCGACACGGCCGATGTCTATTCATTCGGCGAGTCCGAACGGCTGCTCGGCCAGGCGCTGAAGAACCTCGACATCCCGCGCAAGGACGTCGTCATCGCCACCAAGGTCTACGGCGTCATGGGCGACAAGCCGAACGACCGCGGCGCCTCGCGCGGCCACATCATGGATTCGGTCGAGGCGAGCCTCGAGCGCCTGCAGACCGATCATATCGACCTCTATCAGATCCACGGGACCGATACGGTGACGCCGATCGAGGAGACGTTGCGCGCTCTTGACGATCTCGTTTCCCGCGGTCTCGTGCGCTATATCGGCGTCTCCAACTGGCAGGCCTGGCGCATTTCCAAGGCGTTGGGCCTCTCCGAACGCCGGAGCTTTGCCCGTTTCGAAACCGTGCAGGCCTATTACTCCATCGCCGGCCGAGATCTCGAACGCGACATCGTGCCGATGATGCAGGAGGAAAAGCTCGGCCTGATGGTATGGTCGCCGCTCGCCGGCGGTCTGCTCTCCGGTAAATATGGTCCGGGCGCGCCCGGCAATGGTGAAGGCCGCCGCGCCAGTTTCGATTTCCCGCCCGTCGACAAGGACAAGGCCTGGGCCTGCGTCGCCGTCATGCGCGAAATCGCCGAAAAACACGGCGTCAGCGTCGCCACCGTGGCGCTCGCCTATATCCTCGCCAAACCTTTCGTCACGACGGTCATCATCGGCGCCAAACGTGTCGACCAGCTCGACCAGAACCTTGCCGCCGTCAAGCTGAAGCTTGATGAAGACGATATGAAGAAGCTCGACGAGGTGAGCGCACTTGCGCCCGAATATCCGGGCTGGATGCTGGCGCGACAGGGCGCTGGGCGTCGTCCAGCCGATTTCGACCCGGAGGACTGAGATCGCCGTTATTAGTCTTGTGGAACGCCGGACATCCGGCGTCCCCTTTTCCTCAACGATCGACTACTTGCCGTGGGCCCTGAGCCAGGCGTTCGTCTCGGCGATTTCGGCTCACTGTGAATGCCGGCTGCAACCAAATACTGCCGGCGGTCACATCCTGACTACCAGCCGGCAATAACCTTGTGCTCGATCCTATAATCCTTGCTCTCTTCACCGAGCGGCGCGACGGGCCAGGTCCAGGCGGCTTTTGCCGGCGGCGGCAAAACGCCATGCAGCAGGTCGGCCTCTTCATGCGTCCTGCCGTTGCGGTCGATGACTGCATAGGCGATGTCGGTTACCAGACAGCTGCGGCAGGGAAGCCCGGAGAGCCCGGTCAGATGTGCCGCGATTAACCTTTCCATCGTGTCTGCAGGCATCCGGTCGGCCTCGGCCTCGTGGCGCCGTTTCACGCCCCGACCGATCTGCGACAAGAGGTTGGCGGAAACCACGAAATCGAGATAGGGCACGCCGCGCAGGAAGCCGAGCGGTTCGGGCTCGCGGCCGGCGGCGAGCTCGTCATAGCCGGAGAGATCGCGCTCGATCAGCCGAACATTGCGATAGAATTTGGCCGACAGCCACAGGCGCAGCGAGGCGAGATGAACGAGATCGACTAGGACGACGGTGTCGAAATCCCGCGCCAGCACTTCGATCGGCACGTCGCGCAACAGGCCGGAGCCGAGCACGACGGCCGTCCGTTTCTGCCGGAGATCGGCCGTAGCCGCCAGGATCGCCTTCCGGCTCATCTCCTCATGTTCGGCCCAATCCGCCGAACAGCGCCCGGCCCGCGACCAGAGATTGACGGAATAGCGGATGAACTTTCGATACGGCTTGCCGGTCAGCGGCAAGGTCGCGGCATAGAGAAGCGCCTCAGTGATCATGAGCATATCCGCATTTCTGATGGACGCCTCTTCGTTCAATCGATTCCGGTCTTGAGATCAAGTCCCTTCGCCCTTGCCGCTCCCCGCCCAATCCGCTAGGAAACCGCCACTGTCACAGTCAGTGGAATCCCCGGAAATGAACGACAAGCAGAAGAAACCGCAAAAGCTCAAGGCCCGCCTGCCGCGCGGCTTCGTCGACCGGACGGCCGGCGATATCCGCGCCGTCAACGAGATGACGGCAAAGATCCGGGAAGTCTATGAGCATTATGGTTTCGATCCGCTCGAAACGCCGCTGTTCGAATATACCGATGCGCTTGGCAAGTTTCTGCCCGATAGCGACCGGCCGAACGAGGGCGTGTTCTCGCTGCAGGACGATGACGAGCAATGGATGTCGCTGCGCTACGACCTGACGGCGCCGCTCGCCCGTCATGTCGCCGAGAATTTCAACGAGATCCAGCTGCCCTATCGCACCTATCGCGCCGGCTACGTCTTCCGCAACGAGAAGCCAGGCCCAGGCCGGTTCCGCCAGTTCATGCAGTTCGATGCCGATACCGTCGGCGCGCCTGGTGTTCAGGCCGATGCCGAAATGTGCATGATGATGGCCGATACGCTGGAAGCCCTCGGCATCAAGCGCGGCGATTACCTCATCCGCGTCAATAACCGCAAGGTTCTGGATGGCGTGCTCGAGGCGATCGGTCTCGGCGGCGACGACAAGGCGGGGCAACGGTTGAACGTGCTGCGCGCCATCGACAAGCTCGACAAGTTTGGCCCGGAGGGCGTGGCCCTGCTGCTCGGTCCCGGCCGTAAGGATGAATCCGGCGACTTCACCAAGGGCGCAGGGCTCGATCAGGCGCAGATCGACAAGGTACTGTTCTTCGTCGGCATCAAGGACTATGCCGAAAGCGCTCAACGCCTCGCCGAGCTGGTTGCGGGAACCTCCAAAGGTGGCGAAGGCGTCGACGAGCTGAATTTCATCGGTGCGCTGGTGACCAGCGCCGGCTATGGCCCTGACCGCATCAAGATCGACCCCTCCGTCGTCCGCGGCCTCGAATATTATACGGGTCCGGTCTATGAGGCCGAACTGACCTTCGACGTCACCAATGAAAAGGGCGAGAAGGTCGTCTTCGGTTCGGTCGGCGGCGGCGGCCGTTATGACGGCCTCGTCTCCCGCTTCATGGGCCAGCCGGTTCCGGCGACGGGCTTTTCGATCGGCGTCTCCAGGCTGATGACGGCGCTGAAGAACCTCGGCAAGCTCGGCGCTAGCGAGGTCATCGAGCCGGTGCTGGTGACCGTCATGGACGGCGATGTCGAGGCGATGGGCCGTTATCAGAAGATGACGCAGGAACTGCGCGCCGCCGGCATCCGCGCCGAGATGTTCCAGGGCAACTGGAAGAAGTTCGGCAACCAGCTGAAATATGCCGATCGCCGCGGCTGCCCCGTCGCCATCATCCAGGGCGGCGACGAGCGCGCCGAAGGCGTCGTGCAGATCAAGGATCTGATCGAGGGCAAGCGGCTCTCCGGCGAGATCGAGGACAATGCCAGCTGGCGCGAAGCGCGCGTAGCACAGGAAACGGCGCCGGTAGCCGACCTTGTCACCAAGGTGAAGGAGATCCTTGCTGCGCAGGCCGAGGATCGGAAAAGGGCGGCGAATGCGTAGCAAACCCCTCCCCAACCCCTCCCCACAGGGGGGAGGGGCTTCAAGTGGCGCCGCTGTGCCCAACTCGGCGTTTGCTTCACCGAGGAAACTCTCAATTTATTTCGGCGATCGCCGCGGGCTAGTCCCTCCCCCCTGTGGGGAGGGGTTGGGGAGGGGTCTTTTTCCAGGAGCGTCACTATGCCCCTGATCAATCTCCCCGAATTCGCCAACGACCTGCTTGCCGAATTCGACGCGCGCAACGCCGAGCGCATCGACACGCCTGTCATTCAGCCGGCCGAACCCTTCCTTGATATTGCCGGCGAGGATCTGCGCCGCCGCATCTTCATGACGGAGAGCGAAACCGGCGCCAGCCTCTGCCTGCGTCCCGAATTCACCATTCCCGTCTGTCTGCGCCACATCGAGACGGCGACCGGCACGCCGAAGCGTTATGCCTATCTCGGCGAGGTTTTCCGCCAGCGTCGCGACGGCGCCAACGAATTCTATCAGGCCGGCATCGAGGATCTTGGCGATATCGACCTATCAAACGCCGACGCCCGCGCCATCGGCGATGCCACCGGCATTCTCGCCCGCCTGCTTCCGGGCCGGCGCTTAGCCGTGACATTAGGCGACCAGGCGGTGTTTGAGGCCGTCGTCCAGGCGCTCGGTCTGCCGCTCGGCTGGCAGAAGCGCCTGATCCACGCCTTCGGCAATATGACGCAGCTGGAGGCACTACTTGCTAGCCTGGTCAGCCCGCAATTCGTCACCGGGCTGGACGATGATATCGCCAGGCTTGTCGCATCAGGCGACGAGCAGGCGCTCGTCGCCCATCTCGAGCGCGAAATGCAGAAGACCGGCTATTCGACGAATGCCGGCCGCTCGCCTCTCGAGATCGCCCGACGGCTCAAGGAAAAGCTCATTCTGTCCGAAACGCGCCTCGACGATGCCGCCTTCCATGTGCTGGAAGAGTTCCTGTCGCTCGACGTGCCGCTCGTCAATGCGTCCGCAGCCCTTTCCGGTTTCGCTGATGCCGCCGGCCTGAAACTCGGCAACGCGCTCGCCCGCTTCAATGGCCGCGTCGCAGCACTTTCCAATGCCGGCGTCGATCTTTCCTGCCTCGACTACCGCGCCGCCTTCGGACGGCCGCTCGACTATTACACCGGCCTCGTCTTCGAGGTGACAGTCGAAGGCTCGACCGCAGTTCTGGCCGGCGGCGGCCGTTTCGACCGGCTCCTGACTTTCCTCGGTGCGACGGACCGCATCCCGGCCGTCGGCTTCTCCTTCTGGCTCGACCGCATCGAAACCGAAAGGGCAGCCGCATGACCATCACCATCGCGCTTCCCTCCAAGGGCCGGATGAAGGAAGACGCTTCGGCGATCTTCGAGCGTGCCGGCATGACGATCTCGGCGGTCGGTAACGATCGCTCCTATCGCGGCCGCGTCGAAGGCTGGGACGATGTGGAAATCGCCTTCCTCTCGGCTTCCGAAATCTCCCGTGAAATCGGCAACGGCACCGTCGATTTCGGCGTCACCGGCGAGGATCTGATGCGGGAAGGTTTTGCCGAAGTCGACAAGCGCGTCGAATTCTGCGCCCGCCTCGGCTTCGGCCATGCCGATGTCGTCGTTGCTGTGCCGGAGATCTGGCTCGATGTCGAGACCATGGCCGATCTCGTCGATGTCGCCGCCGATTTTCGCGCTCGCCACGGCCGACGCCTTGCCATCGCCACCAAATACTGGCGGCTGACCCAGCAGTTCTTTTCGAGCCAGCACGGCATCCAGCTTTATCGCATCGTCGAAAGCCTGGGCGCCACCGAGGGCGCTCCCGCCGCGGGCTCGGCCGATATCATCGTCGATATCACCTCCACCGGCTCGACGCTGCGGGCCAACCACCTGAAGGTGCTCCAGGACGGTGTCATCCTGCATTCGCAGGCCTGCCTGGTGCGGGCCCGAAAGGAAAGCCACGCCGGCGAGCCCGCCGTGCAGGCGATCATCGAGGCGGTGCGCGCGGCCCTCTGATCCCGGCCATTCAGGCACGAGAAAACCCGCCGTCGGATGACGGCGGGTTTCGTATTTGCGGGAGGATGTCTGCTGGTATCAGGCGGCCACGTAGGCGCCGCGGCGTGCGTCGATCGAATAGGCACCGGCACCAACGGTGGCGAGCAGGATGTACGCACCGGCCAGCGTGACGTTCTTCATGACCATGATCTGGTTGAGAATATTCACGAGTTCCGTGCCGCTTGCGTAGGGCAGGTGGAAGGCAACACCCGTGAAGACACAGAAGGCGGCGAGCAGCCAGCCGGCGATGCGGACCTGGAAGCCTGTGAGAACCGCAAGGCCGGCCAGCAGTTCGAAAAGGCCTGCGACATAGGCCAGCAGGGTTGCTGCCGGCAGGCCGGCACCGGCGATCATGCCCGCAGTACCGGCAGGATCGGTGAGCTTCATGAAGCCGGAAAGGATGAACATGAAGGAAAGAAGAATACGGGCAATCAGGATGATGACGTTGTTCGACATGGACGTTGTCTCCGTTTCAAGGACTTTGGAGATCTTGGTGCCCCGGCACCGGTTCGACCTCGGATGCCTCTATGTCGCTCTTTTCTTGCGTTGTGGAAAGATAAACGAAAGGGGACAGTTCGTTCACTAATATGGAACGATCTCTCTTGAGGTCTCCCCGCTTGCCTTTGCCAAGCCCGGTTTTTATGGTCAGCACCCAACATGGAGAATCCGATGGCAGATCTTTCCGCATTTCCGATCACGACGCGCTGGCCGGCGAAAAATCCCGACATCATCCAGCTTTATTCCCTGCAGACGCCGAATGGGGTGAAGGTCTCAGTCGCCCTCGAAGAGCTCGGCCTTGCCTATGAGCCGCATTATATTTCCTTCGCCGCCAACGAGCAGAAATCGCCGGAATTCGAATCCCTCAATCCGAACGGCCGCATTCCTGCGATCATCGATCCGAACGGGCCGGATGGGAAGCCGATCGGCCTTTTCGAATCCGGCGCCATTCTGCTTTATCTCGCGGAGAAAACCGGCAAGCTCATCCCTGCCGATGCCGCCGGCCGATATGAAACCATCCAGTGGGTGTTTTTCCAGATGGCGGGCATCGGTCCGATGTTCGGCCAGTTCGGCCATTTCTACAAATTCGCCGCCGACAAGGTCGCCAACAACGCCTACCCGGTGGAACGTTATCGCGATGAATCCAAGCGCCTGCTCGGGGTGCTTGAAGACCGGTTGAAGGGCCGTCAGTGGATCATGGGCGATCAGTACACGATCGCCGACATCACCACCTTCACCTGGGTTCGCGGTGCCGATATTTTCTATGGCGGCCGCGAGGTGCTCGAATACGCGAAATTCCCCGCCATCTCGGATTGGCTGGAGCGCTGCATCGCTCGTCCGGCAAGTGCCAGAGGCCTCAACATACCGGTCAAGCCGGAGTAACGAACGACCCAAGAGATCGCCGATCCCGCCCCTCATCTGGCTGCCGCCACCTTCTCCCCGTAAACGGGGCGAAGGGACAATCCGCGACCTTTCCGTTCCCCGCCTACCTACCGCAGGGCAGGTCCCCTCGCCTCGCGAGCGGGGAGAGGGTTAGGGTGAGGGGCAGCCATTCCGGCCTATCGTCGGCTTGTGATCTGCTTTGCGCCTTCCAGCTTGAAGCGCGGAAAGACGAAGACGCCGACCAGGCTGCCGCTGAATTTTTCTTCCAGACCGTTGGACTCGCCCATGCAGAAGAGCGGCTGGCGAAAGCCGTTCGGCATGATGATCGTCGTCGAAAAACAGAAGGAGGAGCAGCGCGCCGCCGCCTGCTCGAACAGCTCCAATATGTGGCTGCGGTCCTTGGCATCATAGCAGCGGATCAGGCTGAGCAGTCCGCATTCCTGTGCGGCGAGGCCGTGCAGCATCGCGCTCCATTCGCCGAGACGGAGCATGCCGCTCGAAAAATCTCCAGTCCAGGCTTCGGAAACGGAAAACTGCGCCAACATCTTATGATTTTGATTGGCGTCATCAAGCGTGCTGGGTGTCAAAGGTACGGCTGCATTGGCTCTGGCGATGTTAAACAAGGCGTTCCCCCGTTCGGATGCGGCTCCTCGGCCGCACGCTCGGCAAACACAAAGAAACAGGATCACGCAGCAGCGGGCATGATGCCCGCGCTTACCTCCGGCGATTATTGCCACGGCCATCTGGCCTCCGTAACCGGAGCTCCTCAAAGCCGAACGTTCACGTATCGCCTTCCGCGCTCCGGCCTCGTCCATTGGCGAAAAATTATCGCCGGGCGCGCATTAATTCAGCGCGGATTTATAGGAGCTTTTGGACAAACGGCAACGGCTTTTTAAGGGGTATTCGGATCGGCCTCATTTCGGGAGATGCCCGCATCTTCGGCCTATTTCGCCAGAATTGGCATGGGAGGATCAGCTTTGAAAGCTTTGCAAACGTTTTCACTCCACGTCAGGCCGGAAATACTGCAGCAGCACTGCGATCTCTCGCATGTCGGCAGGCTGACAAATACGCAGGCAGCGCAAGTTTGGCGCAAGCTTCGTGCCCGGGGCCTGCAAGAGAGAACTGCGCAGGCGTTCGTCGGCTATGCAAATCACTGTGCCGCGCGTCGAATCGCTTTGGGCAAAAGAAAAGGGCGACCCGAGGGGCCGCCCTTCCTGTTCCGGATGCCGGAATGGTGGTCAGTGATGGCTTTCGCCTATCACATCATGTCCATTCCGCCCATTCCGCCCATGCCGCCCGGCATGCCGCCGCCAGCCGATTCTTTCTTCGGCAGTTCGGCGATCATGGCTTCGGTGGTGATCAGCAGCGATGCGACAGAAGCAGCGTTCTGCAGCGCCGTGCGAACGACCTTGAGCGGGTCGACGATACCCATGGCGATCATGTCGCCATATTCGGACGTCTGGGCGTTGTAGCCGAAGTTGTCTTCGTTCTTGTCGAGGACCTTGCCGACAACGATCGAGGCTTCGTCGCCTGCGTTTTCAGCGATCTGACGAACGAGCGACTGCAGGGCACGGCGAACGATGTTGATGCCGGCTTCCTGGTCGTCGTTTGCACCCTTGACGGTGATCTTCGTGGAGGAGCGGAGCAGAGCGATACCGCCGCCGGGGACGATGCCTTCCTGAACGGCAGCACGGGTCGCGTTGAGCGCGTCGTCGATGCGGTCCTTCTTTTCCTTCACTTCGACTTCCGTCGAGCCGCCGACGCGGATGACGGCAACGCCGCCAGCGAGCTTGGCAAGACGTTCCTGCAGCTTCTCGCGGTCGTAGTCGGAGGTGGTTTCTTCGATCTGGGCCTTGATCTGGGCTACACGGCCTTCGATGTCGGTCTTGGCGCCCGAACCGTCGACGATCGTGGTGTTTTCCTTGGAGATCGAAACCTTCTTGGCACGGCCGAGCATGTCGAGCGTGACGGATTCGAGCTTGATGCCGAGGTCTTCGGAGATGACAGTGCCGCCCGTCAGGATGGCGATGTCTTCGAGCATGGCCTTGCGGCGGTCGCCGAAGCCAGGCGCCTTGACGGCAGCAATCTTCAGGCCGCCGCGCAGCTTGTTGACGACGAGCGTTGCAAGGGCTTCGCCTTCGACGTCTTCAGCGACGATGAGGAGCGGCTTGCCGGTCTGAACGACGGCTTCGAGAACCGGGAGCATCGACTGCAGGTTCGAGAGCTTCTTCTCGTGAAGGAGAATGAAGACGTCTTCGAGGTCGGCGATCATCTTTTCCGGGTTGGTCACGAAGTAGGGGCTGAGGTAGCCACGGTCGAACTGCATGCCTTCGACGACTTCGAGTTCGGTTTCGGCGGTCTTGGCTTCTTCAACCGTGATGACGCCTTCGTTGCCGACCTTCTGCATGGCTTCAGCAATGTCGAGACCGACCTGCTTGTCGCCATTTGCGGAGATCGTGCCGACCTGTGCAACTTCTTCCGAAGTCGAGATCTTCTTGGCCTTGGCCTGGAGATCCTTCACGACGTCGGCGACAGCAAGGTCGATGCCGCGCTTCAGGTCCATCGGGTTCATGCCGGCTGCAACGGCCTTGTTGCCTTCGCGAACGATCGCCTGGGCAAGAACGGTAGCCGTCGTGGTGCCGTCGCCGGCGATGTCGTTGGTCTTCGAAGCAACTTCGCGGACCATCTGGGCGCCCATGTTTTCGAACTTGTCTTCGAGTTCGATTTCCTTGGCGACGGAAACGCCGTCCTTGGTGATGCGCGGCGCGCCGAAGGACTTGTCGATGATGACGTTACGGCCCTTCGGGCCGAGCGTGACCTTCACTGCATCGGCGAGAATGTCGACGCCGCGCAGCATCTTTTCGCGCGCGGTGCGGCCAAACTTGATTTCTTTAGATGCCATATTCTTAACTCCTGAATTCGAGTTGTTCGGGCAAAAGGCCCGTCAGCCATTTCGGGAAAGCAGGTCGGCCGATCAGCCGATGATGCCCATGATGTCGGCTTCCTTCATGATCAGAAGGTCTTCGCCGTCGATCTTGACTTCGGTGCCGGACCACTTGCCGAACAGGATGCGGTCGCCAGCCTTGACGTCGAGTGCGACGACCTTGCCGGACTCATCGCGCGCGCCGGAGCCGACGGCGACGATTTCGCCTTCCTGCGGCTTTTCCTTGGCGGTATCGGGAATGATGATGCCGCCCTTGGTCTTGGCTTCGGACTCAACGCGGCGAACAACGACGCGGTCGTGAAGGGGGCGGAAGTTGGTGCTTGCCATTGTCTAATCCCTCGATCGAATGACATTCGCGGACCGGAGTGGCCCACATGGATAGATGTTAGCACTCCCTTGCGGCGAGTGCTAGCAACGAGCATTTAGGGATGGCTCCGAGAGGAGTCAATGAGACCAATCACGAATTTTTGTGCCGGAATTGTGAAGAGGCCGGAGAATAGTCGGAGATTGCGGCCGAAACCCGGGCGCAGCCGAACTCGTCCGCACTCGGCGATCTGCTTCGCGATAATCGTCGTCAAAACCCATTGCCCTTCCGCTCTGCCGGACCGCCGTTCGAGCTCTTCGCATTGGCCCGGCAGCGAAGAAAATGCCTTGCCATCGCCTTGCGCCTTTGCAATGTCACCGGTGACTGAAGCAAATCGGGAAATCGGAATGGCCAAGCGGATAGAAAACTTCTCGGAGATATCAGGTCACTACGATGTGGTGCTCTGCGATGTCTGGGGCGTCGTTCACAACGGCGTCGATCCGTTCCCGAAGGCGGCCGCAGCCCTTGAAGCGGCACGCGAAAGCGGCCTCGCCGTCATCCTCATCACAAATTCGCCGCGCCTTTCCTGGCAAGTGGTCGAGCAGTTGCGCCAGATCGGCGTTCCCGACAGCGCCTATGACAGGATCGTCACCTCTGGCGACGTCACGCGCGGCCTGATCGCCGAAGGGCCGAAGACCGTCTTTCTGCTCGGCCCGGAGCGCGACAAGGCGCTTCTCGAAGGCATTGGCGTCGAGCGCCGGCCGGCGGGCGAAGCGCAATCGCTGGTCTGCACCGGCTTTTTCGACGACGAGACGGAGAAGCCGGAGGATTACACCGATATGCTTCTCGATTTCAAAGCCCGCGACGTGCCGATGATCTGCGCCAATCCCGACCTCGTTGTCGAGCGCGGCCATCGCATCATCCCCTGCGCCGGCGCCATGGCCGCCTATTACGAGCAGCTCGGCGGCAAAACCCGCATCGCCGGCAAGCCGCACCGGCCGATCTACGAGGCGACGCTAGCGGCTGCCCGCGAGCTTCGCGGCGATTTCCCGGTCGACCGCGTGCTGGCGATCGGCGACGGCATGCCGACCGATGTGCGGGGCGCCTTGAATTATGGCCTCGACCTCCTCTACATCAGCGGTGGTATCCACGCTAAGGAATATACTCTCAACGGCGAGACCGACGAGGCGATCCTCAACGCCTATCTCGAACGGGAAAACGCCGCGCCGAAGTGGTGGATGCCCCGCCTTGCATGAAGACACGCCTTGCATGAAGAGAAGCCAGCCGATGACCGTCTTCCACCGCAATGAAACCCGGGAACCCTTGCCAGCCCATCTGAAGGGCGGCGTCATTGCCATCGGCAATTTCGATGGTGTGCACCGTGGCCATCAGTCGGTGCTGAGCCGGGCGCTGGAGATCTCCAAGGCGCGCGGTATCCCCGCTTTGGTGCTGACCTTCGAGCCGCATCCGCGCACGGTCTTCCGGCCGCAGGCGCCGGTCTTCCGCCTGACGCCGGCGCCGATGAAGGCCCGCATTCTGGAAATGCTGGGTTTCAGCGCCGTCATCGAATATCCCTTCGATTACGAATTCTCGCAGCGCTCGGCCGATGATTTCATCCATTCGATCCTGAAGGATTGGCTCGGCGCCTCCGAAGTCGTCACCGGCTTCGATTTCCATTTTGGCCGCGGCCGCGAGGGCGGTCCCGCCTTCCTGATGAATGCCGGCCATACCTACGGCTTCGGCGTCACCCTGATCGATGCCTTTCGCGACGAAAACGCCGATGTCGTCTCTTCGAGCCATATCCGCGCGCTGCTGAAGGAGGGCAATGTCAGCGAAGTCGCCGGCATGCTCGGTTACCGCTATACGGTGGAAGCTGAGGTGATCGATGGCGAAAAACTCGGCCGGCAGCTTGGTTTCCCGACAGCCAACATGCGCCTGCCGCCTGAGGTCGATCTTGCCGCCGGCATCTACGCCGTCCGCTTCCGCCGACAGGACGGCACGCTCCACGATGCCGTCGCAAGCTATGGCCGCCGCCCGACGGTGACGGAAAACGGCGCGCCGCTGCTCGAAACCTATCTTTTCGATTTCAGCGGCGATCTCTATGGCCAGCGCTGCTCCGTCTCCTTCTTCGGCTATCTCCGCCCGGAGCTGAAATTCGACGGCCTCGATCCGCTCGTCGCCCAGATCAAGCGCGATGAGGAAGAGGCGAGGGCGCTGCTTGCAGGTGTTAAGCCGCTCGGCGCTCTTGATCAGAAACTCTGCTTTTCCTGAGGTCGCCTTGAGTGCGGCTGTCGCTGAGATGCTGACAATTTAAGCCGATATAGCCGATTGCCAACCGCGAATTCTCCTCTTCCTTTTCCCGGCAAAAACGCCTATGAACCGGCGCGATGAAGAAATATCGGCTGGCAATGATGATGCGAATTATCGGCCCGGCCTTCCGCGCGCGCTAAGCGGCCGGAAGGTCCGGGTTTTTGGCGCTTGGATACGAGCGCTTCCGTCACCAGCTATTTCACGCCCGTTGCGCCCCTTCCTGGGCCGCCAGAAAACGATTGTCAGACATGACCGACACAGCCGAAAAGATCGACTATTCGAAGACCCTCTATTTGCCCGAGACCGATTTTCCCATGCGCGCCGGCCTGCCGCAGAAGGAACCGGAACTCGTCAAGCGCTGGCAGGAGATGGGTCTCTACAAGAAACTGCGCGCTTCCGCCGCCGGCCGCGAGAAATTCGTCCTCCACGACGGTCCGCCCTATGCCAACGGCAACATCCACATCGGCCACGCGCTGAACAAGATCCTCAAGGACGTCATCAACCGTTCGTTCCAGATGCGCGGCTACGACGCCAATTACGTGCCCGGCTGGGATTGCCACGGCCTGCCGATCGAATGGAAGATTGAAGAGAAGTACCGCGAGAAGGGCAAGAACAAGGACGAGGTCCCGGTCAACGAATTCCGCCGGGAATGCCGTGAATTCGCCGCCGGCTGGATCAAGGTCCAGGCGGAAGAGTTCAAGCGCCTCGGCATCGAGGGCGACTTCGACAATCCCTATACGACGATGAACTTCCACGCGGAATCGCGCATCGCCGGTGAACTCCTGAAGATCGCCGCGAGCGGTCAGCTTTATCGCGGCTCCAAGCCGATCATGTGGTCGGTGGTCGAGCGCACGGCGCTGGCCGAGGCCGAGGTCGAATACCAGGATTATGAGAGCGACACGATCTGGGTGAAATTCCCGATCGTTAGAGGAGTGACCGCCGATTATCGCCGTGATGGAACATCGCCTACAGCGGATGAGGTCAACCCGCCGTTGGTCAATGAAGATGCGTTCATCGTAATCTGGACAACAACACCTTGGACGATCCCGGGAAATCGCGCGATCGCATTTTCTGCTCGCCTTGAATATGGCCTGTACGAGGTCGAAAGCGCTACGAATGATTTCGGCCCGCAGCCAGGCGAGAAATTGGTTTTCGCCAAGCGCTTGGCTGAGGATTGTGCTTCGAAAGCCAAAGTAACCTTGCGTTTTGTGCGGGACGTAAGTGACGACGAACTGGCTAACGTTGTTTGCGCTCATCCACTCAGAAATTTGGATAATGGCTATACGTTCGATGTCCCGCTGCTCGATGGCGATCACGTCACCGATGACGCCGGCACCGGCTTCGTCCACACCGCGCCAAGCCACGGTCGCGAAGACTTCGATGCCTGGATGTCGGCTGTCCGCACGCTTGAGGCCCGCGGCATCGAGACCAAGATCCCGTTCCCGGTCGACGACGGCGGCTTCTACACCGCCGACGCCCCCGGCTTCGAGGGCGCCCGCGTCATCGACGACAACGGCAAGAAGGGCGATGCCAACGACCGTGTCATCAGGGAGCTGATCGCCCGCGGCGCGCTCTTTGCCCGCGGCCGGCTGAAGCACCAGTATCCGCATTCCTGGCGCTCGAAGAAGCCGGTCATCTTCCGCAACACGCCGCAATGGTTCGTCTATATGGACAAGACCCTTGCTGACGGCACGACGTTGCGTTCGCGCGCGCTGGGTGCAATCGATGATACCCGCTTTGTGCCGGCCGCCGGCCAGAACCGCCTGCGCGCCATGATCGAGGGCCGTCCGGACTGGGTGCTCTCGCGTCAGCGCGCCTGGGGCGTGCCGATCGCCGTCTTTGCCGACGATGAGGGCGAGGTCCTGGTCGACGAAGCCGTCAACGGCCGCATCCTCGAAGCCTTCGAACATGAGGGCGCCGACGCCTGGTTTGCCGAAGGCGCCAAGGAGCGCTTCCTCGGCAATGACCACGACCATTCCCGCTGGACCCAGGTCATGGATATCCTCGACGTCTGGTTCGACTCTGGCTCGACGCACACCTTCACGCTCGAAGACCGCCCGGACCTGAAGTGGCCGGCCGACCTTTATCTTGAAGGTTCCGACCAGCATCGCGGCTGGTTCCATTCGTCGCTGCTGGAATCGGCGGCAACCCGCGGCCGCGCGCCTTACAACGCCGTCCTCACCCATGGGTTCACCATGGACGAGAAGGGCGAGAAGATGTCGAAGTCGAAGGGCAACGTCACAGCACCTCAGGAAGTGATGAAGGATGCCGGCGCCGATATCCTGCGCCTCTGGGTGATGACCTCCGATTATGCCGACGACCTGCGCGTCGGCAAGACGATCATCCAGACTAATGTCGATGCCTATCGCAAGCTGCGCAACACCATCCGCTGGATGCTCGGCACGCTTGCCCACGACAAGGGCGAGGAGATCGCGCTTGCCGACCTGCCGGAGTTGGAGCAGTTGATGCTGCACCGGCTGGCCGAACTCGACGAGCTGGTGCGCGAGAACTACGATGCCTTCGACTTCAAGAAGATCGCCCGCGCGCTGATCGATTTCGCCAATGTCGAACTTTCGGCCTTCTATTTCGATGTCCGCAAGGATGCGCTCTATTGCGACGCGCCGTCGAGTCTGCGCCGGCGCGCCAGCCTGCATGTCATCCGTCAGATCTTCGATTGCATGGTGACCTGGCTCGCCCCGATGTTGCCCTTCACCACCGAGGAGGCCTGGCTGTCGCGCAACCCGTCCGCCGTTTCCGTGCATCTGGAGCAGTTTGCTCCGGTCGCAAAGGAATGGCGCAACGACGTCCTGGCCGAGAAGTGGAAGAAGATTCGTACCGTGCGTTCGGTCGTGACCGGCGCCCTGGAAATCGAGCGCAAGGACAAGCGCATCGGCTCCTCGCTGGAAGCGGCTCCTGTCGTTCATATCGCCGATCCGGAACTGCTGAAGGCGCTGGAAGGCCAGGACTTCACCGAAGTCTGCATCACCTCGGCAATCGAGATCAAGGCCGGCGAAGGACCGATGGATGCATTCCGCCTTGCCGAGGTGCCGGAGGTCAGCGTCGTCCCGAAGCTTGCAGAGGGCGAGAAATGCGCCCGCTCCTGGCGCATCACCAGGGATGTCGGTTCCGATCCGGAATATCCAGATGTTTCGGCCCGCGACGCCGCTGCCCTTCGCGAACTTGCGGCGCTTAAGTGAAGAATATTGCCGGATGAATTGCGTTTTCGCGGTTCATCCGGTAAAAGCTGCCTGAAAATGGCCGGATTTTTGCGTCAGGGGGACGGTTGTCCGGTTGGGCGACGATTGCACCGGCAGGGCTGGAAGGGTTTTCATGTTAGCAACGCATTGGTTCCGTATGGGCGCCTGCCTGTCTGTTGTAGTGGCGGGATGTTCCCTGGTGTCCGGTTGCGCCAGCAGCCCGACCTACGGCACCGACAAGACCGCTATGGAACAGTTGACCGACGATCTCGGCCAGTCCGTGTCGTTGACCGGTCCGGACCCGAAGAACAAGGGCGTCAAGTACACGCCACGCCCGACGCTGGTGCTGCCGGCGCAGGCGCAGAAAGAGACCCTGGTTGCGCCGCAGCAGACGGTCGCCAACAAGGACAATCCGCAATGGCTTGAATCGCCGGAGGAGACGCGTGCTCGTCTCGTTTCGGAAGCTGACGCGAATTCGGACAATCCGAATTACCGCTCGCCGCTCGCCAGTTCTGCGATCGAAGGCGGCCGGCGCACGACGGAAGCCCAGACCAAGGCCTATCGCGAGGCCCGCGCTTTGCAGAAGGGCTCCTATATCGATCAGCGCCGCTATATCTCCGACCCGCCGCCCGGTTACCGCACCGTCGACGATCCGGCAAAGCTCGATGATGTCGGCGAGCCCGAACTCAAGAAGCAGAAGAAGCGCAAGAAGGAAGCAGCGGTCGCCAACACCGGCAAGCAGTGGTGGAACTTCCTGCAATAGCTTTTTCGGCGCGCCGGCAAAAATGACGCCCGCCGCGCCCAGGCGCCGGGATTACGGCGCCTCTCTCCTTTGCGAAAAGAACCTTCGCAGCAGATCGGCCGACTGGACCTCGTTGAAGCCAGAATAGACCTCCGGGGCGTGGTGGCAGGTCGGTTGCGCATAGAATCTCACGCCATTGTCGACGGCGCCGCCCTTTGGGTCCTCGGCGCCATAATAGAGCCTGCGGATACGCGCAAACGAGATGGCTGCCGCGCACATGGTGCAAGGCTCGAGCGTCACGTAGAGATCGGCACCGGCAAGACGTTCCTGTCCGAGTGCTTCGCAGGCGAGCCGGATCGCGGCGATTTCGGCATGCGCGGTCACGTCTTTGAGCTCGCGCGTGCGGTTTCCCGAGCGTGAAACGGCAATATCGTCGACAACGACGACGGCGCCGATCGGCACCTCGCCGCGTTCTCCGGCGGCACGCGCTTCTTCGAGCGCCATCTCCATGAAACGATTTGTCTTCACGATCGCAAGAATTTCCACTTAACCGCAGATGCGTGACCTGATAGACAGGCCCAAAAGGCAGGCAAACAACAAATGACACCCAAAGACAAGCCAAAACGCCCGGGCGCAAAGCCCTTTTCACGGGGCACCGGGCAGAAGCCGGGCGATGCGAAGCCGGCAAAGGCTGCAGCCGCGCGTCCGATCGCCGCCGAAACCGAAGGCGAGGCCAAGGCCGAACGCATTTCCAAGGTGATGGCGCGCGCCGGCGTCGCCTCCCGCCGCGACATCGAACGCATGATCATGGAAGGCCGTGTGACGCTGAACGGCAGGGTTCTCGAAACCCCCGTCGTCAACGTCACGCTCGCCGACCGCATCGAGGTCGACGGCGTGCCGATCCGCGGCATCGAACGCACCAGGCTGTGGCTTTATCATAAGCCGACCGGTCTGGTGACCACCAATGCCGATCCGGAAGGCCGGCCGACTGTCTTCGACAACCTGCCGGAAGAACTGCCGCGCGTCATGTCGATCGGCCGCCTCGACATCAACACCGAAGGCCTGCTGCTCTTGACCAATGACGGCGGTCTCGCCCGCGCACTCGAGCTGCCGGCGACCGGCTGGCTGCGGCGCTACCGCGTCCGCGCCCATGGCGAAATCGATCAGGACGCGCTCGACAAGCTGAAGGACGGCATCGCCGTCGACGGCGTGCTCTATGGCTCGATCGAGGCGACGCTCGACCGCACGCAAGGCTCGAACGTCTGGATCACCATGGGTCTTCGCGAAGGCAAGAACCGCGAAATCAAGAACGTGCTCGGCGCGCTCGGCCTCGACGTCAATCGCCTGATCCGCATTTCCTATGGCCCGTTCCAGCTCGGCGACCTGCCGGAAGGCCATGTCGTCGAAGTGCGCGGCCGCACGCTGCGCGACCAGCTCGGCCCGCGCCTCATCGAGGAAGCCAAGGCGAATTTCGACGCGCCGATCTACAATGCGGCGGCGGTCGCTGCCGAGGAAGAGGCAGAACCCGCAGCACCTGAAAAGCGCGAGCGTCCGCGCCGTGACGAGGACAAGCGCGAACGGGCGTTGAGCCGCCTCGACACCAAGCGCGACGATCGCCACGGTGGGGCGCGCAGAGATGATGATCGCCGTGACGGCGGCCGCAGGGACGACGAGAAGCCGAAGCGTCCCCAGCCGCTCGGCCAGCGCCGCAGCGCCAATGTCTGGATGGCGCCGGGCGCCCGGCCGCTCGGCGAAAAGGCTGCGGCGAAAGCTGCCAAGAATGCGCAGACCGCACGCAAGCGCGGCGAGCAGTCGCCGGCAAAAGGCCCTGGTTTCGATCGCATCGAAGATCGCCCGCGCACCCAGGTGAACCGCGTGCGCGAAGAGGATGGCGAGTGGATCCGCTCGAGCGAAGAGCCCCGCCGCAAGGATGAGGGCGAGGGCTTCGGCCGCAAGCGCGGCTTTGGTGATCGCCCCGCCCGCGAAGACCGCGGTTCTGGCGACCGCCCGGCGCGCGGCGACCGACCGTTCAGTGATCGTCCCTCGCGTGGGGATCGGCTCTTCGGCGACAAGCCGCGCGGTGATCGCAAGCCGCGTACGGACGGTGACGAGCGTCCTCGGGCCGCGAGAGCCTCTGCCGGCGAGGGCCGTTCGGAGCGTCCGCGCGGCGACCGGCCGTTCGGTGATCGCCCCCCGCGCGGGGATCGTCCCTTCGGTGACAAGCCGCGTGGTGATCGCAAGCCGCGTACGGACGGTGACGAGCGTCCTCGGGCTGCGAGAAGCTCCGCCGGCGAGGGCCGTTCGGAGCGTCCGCGCGGCGACCGTCCGTTCGGTGATCGTCCCCCGCGTGGAGACCGGCCCTTCGGCGACAAGCCGCGTGGCGATCGCAGGCCGCGCGAGGACGGTGACGAACGTCCACGGGCAGCCAGAAGCTTTGCCGGCGAGGGCCGCTCCGAGCGTCCGCGCGGCGAAAGATCGTTCGGCGACAAGCCTTCCGGTGGCAAGCCTTCTGGTGACAGGCCGCGTGGCAAGGGCTTTGCGGCCAAGCCCGGTGGGGCCAAACCTGGTGGGGCCAAGAATTTCTCCGGCAAGCCGAAAGGCGCCAAGCCGGGCGGTGACAGGCCGGGCGGCGATAGGCCTGCGGGCGGGCCGTCCAGAGGTGGTGCTAAAGGAAAAGGAATGACGCGCGGTGCGGATCGTCGGCGGTGAGTTTCGCGGACGGCCTCTCGCCGTGCCAAAATCCAACGAGATCCGGCCGACTGCCGACCGGACGCGCGAGAGCCTGTTCAATATATTGAGCCATGCCTATCCGGAATGCGTCGATGGCACCCGGATTCTCGACCTCTTTGCCGGCACCGGCGCCGTCGGCCTCGAAGCCGTTTCACGCGGCTGTCGCCATGCGCTGTTCGTCGAAAACAGCGTCGAGGGCAGGGCGCTGCTCTGGGAGAACATCGATGCGCTCGGTCTGCATGGCCGCACGCGCATCCTGCGCCGGGATGCGACCGATCTCGGCAGCGTCGGCAATCTCGAACCCTTCGACGTGCTCTTTGCCGACCCGCCCTATGGCAAGGGTCTCGGCGAAAAGGCGATGGCGGCGGCGGCCGAGGGCGGCTGGCTGCGGCCTGACGCAATCGCGGTGCTCGAGGAACGCGCCGATATTGTCGTTTCCGTCCATCCTTCCTATGTCTTCCTCGAAAGCCGCATCTTTGGCGATACGAGGGTGCATTTCTTCCGATATCAGCCGCAATAAGCGGGGGCGGGCGTGCAGCAGGCAGAGATCATCAGCCCGAAATTGCCTGCGATCAGCGATGTGCCGACGGTCGCCGTCGCTTTTGGCGGCGGCGGTGCGCGCGGACTTGCCCATATCCATGTCATCGAGACGCTCGATGAACTCGGCATCCGCCCGGTGGCGGTATCAGGCTCGTCGATCGGCGCGATCATGGCGGCCGGCATGGCGGCCGGCATGTCAGGCGCCGAAATCCGCGAACATGCGCTGACGACCGTCGGCAACAAGACGGCCGTCGTCGCCCGCATCTGGGGCCTGAGGCCGGCGACGGTGCGCGATGCGGTGGCCAAGGGTATCCGCATCGGCCAGTTCAATCTGGAGCGGATCCTGAAAGCCTTCCTGCCGTCCGAGCTGCCGGCCCGCTTCGAGGATCTGCTGGTCCCGATGAAGGTGATCACCACCGATTATTACGGGCAGTGCGAAGTTATTATCGAACAGGGCGAGCTGTTTCCCGCACTTGCGGCCTCTTCCGCCATCCCCGCCGTCTTCATGCCGGTGCGCCTGCGCGACCGCGTGATGATCGATGGCGGCATCAGCAATCCGGTGCCCTATGAATGCCTGATGGATCTTGCCGATATCGTCGTCGGCATCGATGTCGTCGGCGCGCCGGAAGGCGACGGCACCCATATTCCGAACCGCATGGAGAGCATCTTCGGTTCCGGCCAGCTGATGATGCAGACGGCGATCTCGCTGAAGCTGAAGCTTCGCCCGCCGCATATCTTCCTGCGCCCGACGGTCGGCCGCACCGGCGTCATGGATTTCCTCAAGGCCCGCGAAGTCCTTGCCATGTCCGTCGGCGTCAAGGACGACCTGAAGTTCGCCCTTGACCGGGAAATCGAGGCTCGGCTGAAGCGCTAGCGCGCTCTTCGCTTCACTGAGCATGACCTCTCATGGCCGGCATGACCCGCACCGTTTGCAGCCTCATTCATCATCACCGTGCCCTCGAAGCTTGAGAACAGCGCAAGCGCCGAAGAATCGAGGCCGGCCTCGGCATCCTTCAGATTCGCAGCCAGCCCGGCGGCGTCATGTGCGGAAAGCCCGATCGTCTCCAGCGTCGCGGCATCCTTCAGGCTGTCGCCGCTGCAGAGATAGATGCTCCAGCCATGATGCGTCTTCTTCATCAAGGCCCGTCCGCCGCGTCCGTCCTGCCGCCAACCGACGATCGCCCAATCGGCCTGAACGACGACCGGGGCGATATCGAGCGGCTTGTGTGGCCTTTCGAACATCACTTTCAGCCTTGCCGGGATCGCCTGTTGCGGGTCGTCGTCCGCAGATGCCATGGATGCAAGCATCACGCCGGCAAGAATAGCGATGATCTTCTTCATCTGATGGCCTCCCTCAGGCGAGAACGCGTTTCAGCAACGGTACGAACCGCACGACGATCTGGTCGAAGGCGATCATGGCGAGAATCGCGAGCCCGCTCATAGGGAAGGTGACCGCGAAGATCCCGACAATCACCCACAGGCCGTAATAGATCGAAGGCTTTGGCGGCATGGGTGGCACGCCGAGGCGGCCGATCGGGCGCCGTTTCCACCACATGACGACGGCGGTCACGCAGCTGAGCACAATTGCAAGGCATGTTGCGAGCATCACCAACTGGTTGAAGCGCCCCCATTCCTGCCCTTGGTGGACATTGATGCCCCACTCGATCGCTTTGCCGAGAAAAGGATATTGATCGAAGCCGATGTCGATCAGTGGTTTGCCGGAATACTGGTCGATATGGAGCGTGCGTTCGTCGGTAAGGTCGTCCGGAAAGAGCGAGGCGGTATAGACGCCCGTCTCGTCGGAGGGGATCGCCACGTCGAAGCCCGGCGCCATGCCCAGCCGTTTGGCGATCTCCACGGCTTTGTCGAGGCCGATTCGCCTGGCTGATTGCGCTGCGGCGATATCGGAAAGCGGAACGGGCGCCTTCTCGACGATCCAGCCGCTGTTCGGAAGGATATCCTCGGTGACTTTTCGCGACTTCGGCACTTGGTCCCAGAGCTGGACCGGATAGCCGAGGCCGTGTTCGGTCAGCCACGCATTGGCGTTCGCCCCCCAATAGGCCGACCATGGCATGCCTGACATCGCAAGGAAGAAGATCAGGACACCGGCGAAGGCACCGGTCACGGCATGCAGGTCGCGCCAGAAAACGCGGCGGCCGGGCGTTCCCCGCACGCTGACGACGCCGCCCGTCTGGCGTCGCGGCCACCAGAGATAGATGCCGGTGACGACGAGCACCATGGCAAAGCCGCCGGCAATTTCGATCAGCCGGTTCGTTATGGTGCCGAAATAGGCGAGGCTGTGGATGCGCTTGACGACATAATTGAACTCGTCGGTCGATCCGACCACATCGAGCACCTTGCCGTCATAGGGGTTGACGAAGGCCAGCATCGAGCCGGCATCGCTGGAGAGGGTGACGATGGCTGATCGCTCGGGCAGGACCGGGTCTTTGTAGGATGTTGCGGTTGAGCCTGGCACGGCGGAGGCGGCGATCTCTGCGATCCGCTCCGCCGACAGCGCTTCGCCGGTAGACTGGACACTGTAGCGGTAGCCGAAGAAGGTGTTGTTGATCTCGTCCTTGAAGAGATAGAGCGATCCGGTAACGGCCAGATTGAGCAGGAAGGGTATGACGAGAAGCCCGGCAAAGAAATGCCAGCGCCAGATGGCACGGTAGAGCGAAACGCCGTTTGCGGCGTCCTCCGCCGGTTCGGCAGCAGTAATAGTCGACATGAGAATGGATCCGTATCCACGACCGACGGCACGCATGCAGGTCGGCCGGCGTTGAAAGGCGCATCACGGCGCCTGCCGCAACGCGAAGTTCAGGCAGGGATCGGATCGGAAGGAGGAGCCCGAGGACCGGTATTGGGCGGGAAAAGCTGGCGATGGAAGGCCTCGGTCCGGATCGGCAGTTCAACCGCAGCCGCAAAGGGTATGGCAGCACCGGCGATGTCCGTTGGCGCCGGCAGGAGGATGGAGGCGCTGATCCGGCAGGCTTCGCAACCATGCGAATGCGCCTTGTCGTGTTGGTCCTGACCGGATTTGTCCGTTGTGGTGACGCAAAGCGTCGGCAGCGTCCCGTCCGGAAGCACATATTGAGCGAGTTCGGCCGGATCGAATTCGCCAGCCGCTGCGGCAGGCAGCTGATGGGCGAAGCCGACGAACACCAATGCGACCGCGCAGAGGATGCGCAGCGCCCATTGTTCGATCTGTGTCGCCCGTTTGATCAAGTTTCCCTCTTGGATCGCTCCGATCGCGCGTTTGATAAGCGCCGCCCCCTTGATATTCAATGCGTCAATTTCGCAAGCCGGTCAGGGCCGATCAGGCGTCCGCCGTCGCATCCGCGGTTCCGGCCAGCGGATCGTCCTCGAAAGGATCGGCGGCGCGCTTCGGCTTGACCAGCGGTTCGGGGCGGACAGGGTGGGAAAACAGCATGTCGCGCCCGGCCTGCAGCCCTTCGGATACCTGCAGCACCAGGCGCGCCTCGTCGCGCTTGCGGATATCCTCGCCGATTTCATAGGCGTCGACCTCGGAAACGCCGAGCGCCTCCAGCGTTCGTCGTCCGAAGAGCAGGCCCGATTCCAGCGTTTCGCGCAGCTCGTAGTCGACGCCCTTGTTGCGCAGCTCAATCGAATGGATGCGGTCGTAGGAACGCACGTAGAGCCTTGTGTGCGGATAGTCGGCCTGCACCAGCTCCACCACCTTGTCGGTGATTTCCTTCTTCTGCGTGCAGACGAGCACGATCTTCGCCCGGTCGATGCCGGCCGAGCGCAGCACATCCTTGCGGGCGCCGTCGCCGAAATAGATGCGGAAGCCGAAGGAGGAAGCCTGGCGGATGCGGTCGGCCGAAAAATCGATGACGGTGACGCTGCGCCCGCCGGCAAGCAGGATCTGGGCGGCGATCTGGCCGAAACGCGAAAAGCCGACCATCAGCACGTCGGCGCCGGCTCCCTCGAAATCCTCGTCCAGCTCCTCCTGCTCATCGCCGTTCAGCAGCCGCTTCGAAAGGGCCGACCCGATCGGCGTCAGCGCCATGGATAGCGTGACGACCGCGACCAGCAGCGAGGCCGTGCTCGTCGACATCAGCCCGGCCGCCCCCGCGGTGGTGAACAGCACGAAGCCGAATTCACCGCCCTGCGGCAGCAGGAAGGCGATGCGGATCGCATCGTTGTGCGGAGAGCCGGAGATCCGGCAGAGCCCATAGATGACGATCGCCTTGACGGCCATGACGATCGGCACGGCGACGATGACGAAGAGCGCATTGTCGGCAAGAACGTCGAGCTCCAGCGACAGGCCGACGGCGATGAAGAAGATAGCGAGCAGTACGCCGCGGAACGGTTCGATATCCGCCTCCAGCTCGTGCCGGTAGGAGGATTCGGCAAGCATCACACCGGATAGGAAGGCGCCCATCGCCATCGAAAGCCCGGCAAGCTGCATCAGGCTCGCCGATCCCATGACGACGAAGAGGGCAGCCGCGATCATTGCTTCGCGCGCGCCGGTCCGGGCGATGATCTGGAAGAGCGGCGTCAGCAGATAGCGTCCCATGACGATCATCGCCGCAACCGCGCCGACGGCGATGGCGAAATCCAACAGCGGCGCGTTGCTGCTCTTGTCGCCGCCGTCGAGGATGGTGATCAGCGCCAGCAGCGGCACGATCGCCAGGTCCTGGAACAGCAGCATCGAAAAGGAGCGCTGTCCGTATCGCGTATTGACGTCGCCGTCGCCCTCGAGGATCTGCATGGCGAAGGCGGTCGAAGACAGCGCCAGGCCAAATCCGGCAACGATGCTGCCGCGCCAATCGAGCACCTGGAAAAACCAGGCAAGCGCGGTCAGCGCCAGCCCCGTCAGCACCACCTGCGCCGTGCCGAGGCCGAAGATGTCGCGCCGCATCTGCCAGAGGCGGGTGGGTTTCAACTCCAGTCCGATGATGAACAGCAGGAAGACGACGCCGAGTTCGGCGACGGCGAGGATCTGTTCGCCATCGGTGATGCCGTGGAAGACCGGGCCGATGACGATGCCGGCAGCGAGGTAGCCGAGCACCGTGCCGAGCCCGAGTTTCTTGAAGATCGGAGCGGCGACCACCGCCCCGCCAAGCAGCAGGATCGTTTCGGAAAAAAAGGCATTGGACGCTGACATGCTGACAATTTCTTTCGACGGCGGGGAGCAAGCAGGCAGCCCCGATAAAGAATCGGTGACGGCGGCCTTGATGCTTGGGAGAGTGCACAATAAATGGAAGCCGAAGGAAAGGCCAAATCATGTCCTCTGAAATTGATTCCTCGACACTTCTTTCCCGCGCAAGTCAATTGATTGATCTGGCAAGGAAGGCAGGGGCCGATGCCGCCGACGCCGTCGTCGTCCGGTCGCGCTCGCAATCGGTCAGCGTCCGCCTCGGCAAGGTCGAGGGAACGGAATCCTCCGAAAATGACGATTTTTCCCTGCGCGTCTTCATCGGCCAGCGTGTCGCCAGCGTTTCGGCCAATCCGGGCTTCGATCTTCAGGCGCTGGCCGAACGCGCCGTCGCCATGGCCAAGGTTTCCCCGGAAGACCCCTTCGCCTGCCTAGCGGATGAGGCGAGCCTTTCGAGAGCCTATCCCGACCTGCAATTGCTCGATACCACCGAGGTTTCCTCCGAGATGCTGCGCGAGGCGGCTCTTGCCGCTGAAGCAGCCGCGCTTGCGGTCAAGGGTGTCACCAATTCCTCCGGCGCCGGCGCCTCTGCCGGCATGGGCGGCCTCGTTCTTGCCACCTCGCACGGTTTCGAAGGCAGTTACATGGCCTCGCGTTTCGGCCATTCCGTCAGCGTCATATCAGGCGAAGGCACAGGCATGGAGCGCGACTATGATTTCGACAGCCGCCTCTATTATGCCGAGCTCGACGATCCCGCTGAAATCGGCCGTCGCGCCGGCGAACGGGTGATCAAGCGCGTCAATCCGCGCCAGGTGCCGACCGGCAAGGATGTCACCGTCATTTTCGACCCGCGTGTCGCCCGTGGCTTCGTCGGCCATATCGCCGGTGCGATCAATGGTGCTGCCGTCGCCCGCAAGTCCAGCTTCCTGCGTGACAAGATGGGCCAGCAGATCCTGAAGTCAGGCCTGTCGATCACCGATGATCCGCTGATCGTGCGCGGCCCTTCCTCGCGGCCCTTCGATGGCGAAGGCGTGTCCGGCGAGCGGCTGGTGATGATCGAGGATGGTGTTTTGAAGCACTGGTTCCTCTCGACCTCGACGGCACGCGAACTCGGCCTCGAAACCAACGGCCGCGGCGTGCGCGGCGGCACCGCCGTCTCGCCTTCCTCCACCAACCTTGCCCTGGAACCCGGCGATATCTCGCCGGAGGATTTGATCCGCAGCGTCGGCAACGGTTTTTATGTCACCGAATTGATCGGCCACGGCGTCAACATGATCACCGGCGAATACAGCCGCGGCGCCACCGGCTTCTGGATCGAGAATGGTGAGCTCACCTTCCCGGTCTCCGAGGTGACGATCGCCTCGAACCTCAAGGAGATGTTCATGCGTCTGACGCCGGCAAACGACATCGATCGCAAGTTCGGCGTCGCGGCCCCGACCTTCGCCATCGAAGGCATGACACTCGCAGGGCGCTGAGAAACGGATTGACGGGGATGAGCGACATGGAGAAAGCCCGCTGGCAGAGCGATCTCACGCTGATCGCCGATGCTGCGAGAGAGGCGGGCGCCGTCGCTTTCGGCTTCTTCAACCAGTCTCCCGAGGTCTGGTGGAAGAACGAGGACCGGTCTCCCGTCAGCGCCGCCGATTTCGCCGCCAACAAGACGCTCGAGACCATCCTGCGCAAGGCCCGGCCGGATTATGGCTGGCTGTCGGAAGAGACCGACGACGATGCCGACCGTCTCTCACGCGAGACGCTGTTCATCATCGATCCGATCGACGGCACGCGAGCCTTCCTCGGCGGGCAGAAGGTCTGGTGCGTCAGCGTCGCGGTGGTTCATCGCGGCCGGCCGGTCGCCGGCGTGCTCTATGCCCCGGCGCTCGAAGAGCTCTATGAGGCGGTCGAGGGCGGCGTGGCCCTGAAGAACGGCGTCCCCTTCACCGTCTCGGCGGCCGGACCGGAAGAGATGAGCCGCCTTGCGATCGGTGACGACCTGCTGAAGACCTTTCCACCGGAGTTCCGCGACCGGGTGACGCGCGAGAAATACATTCCCTCGCTCGCCTATCGCATCGCCATGGTGGCGGACGGTCGTCTCGAAGGCACCTTCGTCAAGGGCAATTCACATGATTGGGACCTTGCCGCTGCCGATCTGATCCTTGTCTGCGCCGGTGGCGGCCTCGTTGACATCGAAGGCCGGCCGATCGTCTACAATCGCACTGAGGTCACCCACAAGGTCCTCTGCGCGGCGCCAACGCCCCGCCTCGAGGAATTCCTCACCGCCTTTGCGGGACGACGAGACAGTTGACGTTTCCGTCAAAATCCCGCAGATGGGTGGCGGAGGAGAATAGGCAGAAAGAGAAGAAAAAAATGACTGACTCCGGTGACAAGAAGCAGCTTCTGCATCTCGTTTTTGGCGGCGAACTGGAAAGCCTCGATGACGTCCAGTTCCGTGACCTGCAGGGTCTCGATATCGTCGGCATTTTCCCGGATTATGCCACGGCGCTGACGGCCTGGAAGTCTAAGGCGCAGCAGACGGTCGACAATGCGCATATGCGCTACTTCATCGTCCACATGCATCGTTTGCTCGATCCGCAGGAAAAGGCCAGGGGCAACTGATCCCTAGCATGTGCCGCCGGCCGGCCGCTCGTCGAGCGGGCTTTGCTGCATCGGGCGCGCCCGTCGATCCGGATTGTTTGACGCATTCTGAACAAATTAATCGGCCATTGCGGCCGCAACGATAATTAGGGAATGGGTTTGATGTCGATCGGTTTTGATCGGAGGCTGGCGCGATGAGTTCCCGGATGGCGCGGTTCGGTCTGAGCGCATACCGTCTGGCGGGAACCGTGGCCTCTCCTGTCGTCGGCCTCTATATCACCTACCGCACGGCCAAGGGCAAGGAAGACCGGGCCCGCCGCCTGGAGCGCTTCGGCTATCCGAGCGCCAACCGGCCGCAGGGCCCGCTCATCTGGTTTCACGCCGCAAGCGTCGGTGAAACCAACGCCGTCATCCCGCTGATCCGTGAAATCCGCCGCCGTGACATCCATGTCATCCTGACGACCGGCACCATCACCTCGGCCAAGCTCGCCGCCGAGCGCCTCGGCCAGGAAGCGATCCATCAATATGTGCCGCTCGACCTGAAGCCCTCCGTCAGCCGCTTCCTCGATTATTGGCAGCCCGATTGCGCCATCATCGCCGAATCCGAGATCTGGCCGGCAACGGTTCTGGAGCTCGGCCGACGCCGCATTCCGCAGATCCTGATCAATGCCCGCATGTCGGACCGCTCCTTTGCCCGCTGGCGCCGCCGCCCGGCGATCGCCGAAGCCTTGTTCGAGAATCTTGCCCTCGTCATTGCCCAGTCGGATGTTGATGCCGAACGTTTCCGCGATCTGGGCGCCGTCCCCGTCATCACCTCGGGCAATCTGAAGGTCGATACCGACGCACCGCCTTACGACAGCGCTGTCTTCGCTCGCTATAAGAAGCAGATCGGCGAGCGCAAGACCTGGGCGGCGATCTCGACCTTCGACGGCGAGGAGAATGCCGCCGCCATCGTTCACCGGGCGCTCAGGGAGCGCGACCATCAATTGACCATCATCGTGCCGCGCCATCCCGAGCGCAGCGACGAGATCGAGGCAGCGCTCGTCAAGCAGGGGCTGAAGGTCGCCCGCCGCACCCGCGACGATGTCTTGTCCGCCGATGTCGATGTCTTCCTCGGCGACACGATCGGTGAAATGGGCCTCTATCTTCGCCTGACGGAAATCGCCTTCGTCGGCCGTTCGCTCTTTGCCGAAGGCGGCCAGAACCCGCTGGAGCCCGCCATGCTCGGCTGCGCCATTCTCTCCGGCGGCCATGTGCAGAATTTCCGCGATGCCTATCAGAAGCTTGCCCGCAGCGGCAGCGCCCGCATGGTGCGCGATACTGAAATGCTGGCCAAGGGCGTGCATTATCTGCTGATCAACGACGACGCCCGCCGCAACATGATCGAGGCCGGCATCACCGCCGTGCACGAGATGCGCGGCGCGCTGACGGCGACGGTAAAGGGGCTGGAACCCTATATCAATCCGCTGACGGTCAAGGCGCGGCTGCTGCCCAAGGCCGTGGCCCAGGTCTGAGGAGCGAAGATGTCGGCAGCGTCCCCTATCAAAGGCATCCTCTTCGACAAGGACGGCACGCTGCTCGATTATGACGAGAGCTGGCTGCCGGTAAACCGCGAGCTTGCCCGCATCGCCGCCAGAGGGGATGAGCTTCTCGCCAACCGGCTGCTTTCGGCCTGCGGCATGGATCCGCTGACCGGCCACATCGTTCCCGACAGCCTGCTTGCCGCCGGCAATACCCGCCAGATCGCCGAGGGCCTCGTTGCGGCGGGCTCGATGGTCGATGTCGGCGAACTGACGATCCGCCTCGACGCCCTTTTTTCCAACGCCGCCGAATTTTCCGTGCCGGTGACCGACCTCGCCGGCTTCTTCGCTCGGCTGCATCGACGCGGCTTCAAGCTCGGTGTCGCCTCCAGCGACAATGAGCGGTCGATCCGCCAGACGGCGGAACGTTTCGGTTTCGCCCGCTATATCGATTACATCGCCGGCTATGACAGCGGTTTCGGCGTTAAGCCAGAGCCGGGCATGGTGCTCGGCTTCTGCGCTGCGACCGGTCTTTCGCCTGAAGAGGTCGCCATGGTCGGCGACAACAATCACGATCTGCACATGGGTCTGAATGCCGGCACCGGCCTGAGGATCGCGGTGCTGACCGGCACCGGTTCGCGGGAGACGCTTGCCGCCGCGGCCGATCATGTGCTCGACGATATCACCGCCATCGAGACCCTGCTGCCGGATCTGCAGCCGGCCTGACGGGTAAGGGCTTGCATTTTTTCAGGTTTTGGCTTCTCAATCCGGGCCGGTCGAAAAGCAGGGGACTGGCTGTGGCTAAAGCAATTCCAGCAAAAGTGCACAGCGGTTTTGCCGGGAAAAGCGCGCAGCGACTTTCCCAAGGGATTGCGTGAGAACAGGCCGGACAGGGGAGCGGGACGGCAAGATGATATCCGAAGCGCCACCGTTCTGGTGGAGGAAAGCCGATTGGCGGGCCTGGCTGCTGCTGCCGCTTTCTTTTCTCTATGGCCGTATCGCCGGCCACCGCATGGCCCATGCGCGCCGCGCCTCGGTTCCGGTTCCGGTTATCTGCGTCGGCAATTTCACCGTCGGCGGCGCCGGCAAGACGCCGACGGCGCTGACGATTGCCCGCGCCGCCAAGGCGAAGGGGCTGAAGCCCGGCTTTCTCAGCAGGGGTTACGGCGGCTCGCTCGATGTGACCACCGTCGTCGACCCCGATCATCACCGGGCGATCGCCGTCGGTGACGAGCCGTTGCTGCTTGCCCAGGAAGCGCTGACGGTGATTTCGCGCCGGCGCGTCGAAGGTGCTCAGCGCCTGGTGGCGGAGGGCGCCGATCTCATCATCATGGATGACGGTTTCCAGAGTGCCCGGCTGGCGATCGACTATGCCTTGCTCGTCATCGACGCGACGCGCGGCCTCGGCAACGGCCATATCGTGCCGGGTGGCCCGGTCCGCGCGCCGATCCGCCAGCAGCTGCGGTCCGCAACCGCTTTGCTGAAGGTCGGTGGCGGCAATGCCGCCGACAGGATCGTCCGCATGGCGGCGCGCGCGGCAAAGCCCTATTTCACCGCATCGCTGAAAGTCCGCGGCGACAATACGCTGGCCGGCACGAAGGTGCTCGCCTTTGCCGGCATTGCCGATCCCGCCAAATTCTTCCGCACCGTTGAATCCCGCGGCGCCGAGATCGTCGTCGCCAAATCCTTCGGCGATCACGAGCACCTGACGGAGGAGGAGATCGACGACATCCTGACGACCGCCGAGCGTCAAGGTCTCCTGATCGTCACCACCTCCAAAGATTTCGTCCGCCTTTCCGGCCATCACGGCAAGGCGGCGCGGCTCGTCGAAAAGAGCCGGGTGATCGAGGTCGACATGGTCTTCGAGGATCACCTCGCCCCCAACCTCATCATCGACCGGGCGATCGTCGCTTGCCGCGAGCGGCGGCTGCGGGAGATGAAGGCCGGGGTTAAAGCGATTCCAGCAAAGGCTGAACCGCTCTAGCTTGCAGGCTGCTGCAAAACGTCTCGTCCTGCGTACATCTCCACATGCAACGCTATCACGCGATCGAGCGAAGCAAAGTCTCGCGGGCGGAAGTCAGATGCAACCGGCATGCGCGATCGATCGATGCGATATTGCGGCTTTCGAGGGCTTCGATCAGGGCGAGATGTTCCCTGATGGCGACCTCATTCCGCGCGCGTTCATCACGCTTGTTCCACTGATAGTGATAGTGGAAGACCATGGTTATCACGTCTTGGAAGCTTTCGATAAAGCGGTTTGGCGCGACTGCGGTAATCAGCCGGTGGAAACGGCTGTCCAGCTCCGAGAAATCCTGAAACCGAGCGTCGATATCCGCGAGCAGTTCCAAATGTGCCGCCCGCATAGATTGGATCTGTTTCCAGACGGGCGACCCGTCGGGCAGGGCCGCGAAAAGCCGTGCGGAGCGCATTTCGAACATCTCTCTGATCTCAAACAGTTCGAGTGCGAAACTGGCTGTGAACCCTTTAAAAACCCAGCCTGCATTCTGGCGCTTCTCGATCAGCCCATATTTCTGAAATCGATTGAGAAATTCACGGACAATCGTTGTCGCGACGCCGAATTTCCGAGCTAACTCCGTCTCATTGATTTCTGTGCCCGGACAGGCATCACCGCGCAGCATCCATTCCATGAAGCTCGTCTCGACCTGTTCCGAAATTGCCAAGGTCTCTTCCTTCGGATAGCGCTCTTTCTGCCGCGGCCGCTCACCTATGATCCGCCTGTGCGCTTCAGATATGATGATCCCACGTGCGGACATCCCCGCCAGCACCTTCCGCACCGTTGTTCTGCTCACGCCAAGCTGGGTGCGCAGTGCATTTTCGGACGGCAATTCCGCCCCAAGATCGAGCGTCCGAATGATATCGATCATATCATTGAATGCCCGCTTGAAAGTCGTATCCGTTCTCATGGCGCAACTCCAGGTATGATTAGATATCCATAAAAAACAATTTGACGCACGTGTATCATATGTTTCTTATGTATAAAAAACGGGGGAGGCTAGGGGATTTTGGAAGACTCCGGGATTCTGCCTCAGAATTCGTCCCGGCCTGATGGTTCGCAAGATGCAACCTTCCAGCCGAGACAATCTGGCATCACATTCGGGCTGAAGCTATTGAGCCTTGGCCCTCTATTGATCCTGATTATGCTCATCGCCGTCGTCAGTTTGATCACGCCGGCTTTTCTAAAGCCCGTTAACCTGGGGAACATCCTGGCGCAGACAGCAGTGATTGCTGTTGTGGCAATGGGGCAGCAACTCGTTATCCTGACGCGCGGCATCGACCTGTCTGTCGGCTCGAATCTTGCGCTGGCAACAGTCATCGGCGGACTTGTCTACCAGCAGATTGATTCCTCGATCGTCGTCATTATGGCCATGCTGCTTGCCGGCGCTGCTATCGGTGCGGTCAACGGCCTGGTCTTTGTCTATGGCCGGCTGCCACACCCCTTTATCATTACACTTGCGACCTTGAGTATCTGCCGCGGTCTGGCACTTGCATTGGCGCCCGGCCACACCACCATGCGCGGGATGCCCGACGCAGTGACCGCGATCGGCGGCGGTACGACGCTTGGTGTGCCCAATTCCTTCTTTGCCGTTGCGATGTTCGGGCTTCTTTTTCTGATCCTGACGAAGTCGATGGTCTTTGGCCGATGGATCTATGCCGTCGGCGGCGCGCCGAATGCCGCCAAAAGCATGGGTATACCGGTAAAGGGCGTTCTGCTCGCAACCTACATTATTTGCGGCTTTTGTGCAGGTGTCGGCGCGGTGCTGCTCGCAGGACGGACCGCCGCCGCCTCGCCAATCTACGGCAATCTTTTGGAGCTCGACACGATTGCTGCGGTGATTATAGGAGGCGCCAGCTTCCTTGGCGGACGAGGCCATCTCGGCCACGCCCTGATCGGCGCCGTGCTGATCGGCGTCATCCGCAACGCCCTTAACCTTCTCGGGGTCGACGTGTTCTTTCAAATGATCGCGATCGGGCTCGTCATCGTCATCGCCGTAGAGGCCGACGTGCTTCGCAACCATCTCGAGGCGCGCGCACGCGTGCTTCAATCGGCGAGAGTGCAATGAACCCAGCATCTACCACACCGGCACTTTCGGTTCGAAATGCCCAGAAGCGCTTTGGCGCCATCCATGCCCTGAAAAATGTAAGCCTTGATGCCTACGGAGGTGAGGTAACCGCTCTCTTGGGTGACAACGGCGCCGGCAAGTCGACGCTCGTCAAATGCATCAGCGGGCTTCATAGTCTCGACGAAGGAGAGATCCTCGTGGATGGTGCGCCCGTATCGCTCCATTCAACGGCGGCCGCCCGCCGCGCCGGTATTGAAACCGTCTATCAGGATCTGGCGCTTTTCGACAACCTGACCCCGGTACAGAATTTCTATTGCGGACGAGAAATCTCTTTCCCCTCCTGGCTGCCGCGTCCGCTCCGCTTCCTCAACACGGGCGCGATGAAGCGGGAAGCGGCGAGTGTCATCGATCGCCTGAAGGTTAAGCTGCCGAGATTCGATGCGCCGGTCGCGCTGATGTCCGGGGGGCAGCGACAGGCGATCGCGGTCGCGCGCGCCGTTGTTTTTGCGCGCAAACTGGTGATTCTTGACGAACCAACGGCCGCCCTCGGTCTTCGCGAGTCCCGCCAGGTTCTTGACCTTATCCATCAGCTCAAAGCCGACGGCAATGCCGTGATCATCATCACGCACAATATGGAGCATGTCGTCGAAATCGCCGATCGGGCGGTTGTGCTGCGGCAGGGGCGCAAGGTGGGTGAACTGAAGCCAACGCAAGCCAACAAGCAGGACCTTGTCGCGATGATTGTCGGCGCCGAGGCTTAAGGGAGATCGCTGCTTCTTTGGGGCAGCGGACAACGAGATCGCTCTAGAGGAGGGCGGTCGAAACATGGGAGGTGTATCATGAAACTGCAATCCCTGCTGGGAGCCCTTGCGCTCCTGGCCGTCGCTGTAGTCCCGTCCTTGGCGCAGGAGCCGGTGAAGCTCGGCTTTATAACCAAATTCCCAGTACCTTTCTTCGCAACAATGGAGAACGCCGCTAAAGATTATGCAAAGAGAAATCCCGGCGTCGAGATCATCTACGGGCAGGGTACGTCCGCAACCGACATCGAGGGCCAGATTGCACAGATCGAGTCGATGGTGACACGAGGCGTGCAGGGTATTGCCATCACACCCGTCGATCCCACCGTGTCCACTGCCCTGGACAAGGCGGTGGCGGCCGGTATCAAGGTCGTGCTGATGGATAACAATATTCCGGATTGGAAAGGCAGGACGGCGCTTGCCACAACCGATAACTTCGCCGCGGGCAAAATCGCCGGCGAGTATCTCAAAACTGTTCTTAAAGCCGGCGATACGCTTGGGATTCTTGAGGGCGTGCCCGGGGTGCCAGCGCTCGATGACCGTGTGACGGGAATGCTTGAAGGGCTGAAGGGACTTGACGTCAAGATCGTCGGGAAAGGTGCAACAAACTGCACCGAGGAGCTCGGGATCAGTGTCGCCGAGGATCTGCTGACGAAGAACCCGGACCTCAAGGCCATTTATGCCGCTTGCGGCCCGCCCGCTGCTGGCGCGGCGCGCGCAATCAAGAACGCTGGCACTGCCGATGACAAGATCGTGCTGGTCGGTTTCGACTTCTGTTGCGGCGAAGAGGAGGCGCTGAAGAGTGGCGTCGAGGATGCGTCGGTGGCGCAGTTCCCCACCAAGATGGCCGAACTCGGTGTGGATGCGCTGGTAAAATCGATTCGCGGAGAGGCGGTTGAGTCTTTGATCGATTCCGGCGCTGCGCTCGTGACGCCAGAGAATATGGCGAAATTCAAGTGAACCGTTGCCCCTGTGGGGATCGGATCACGCAAACGGCCCGTCCTTCGTGGGCGGGTCGGACGTGTGACCTCTCGTTGTGCCCAGATTTCAATCTTCATCAGGACGGCCGACCCGGCCTAAAATCATCCGGTTCTAGCGGCGCTGGTTTGGCAGCACGCCGGCGCGTTTGTCGGCATCGATGGCCGAGATCACATCGGCATAGGGCTCCTGCCGGGCGACGCTCCAGTAGCGCAATTCGTCGAGCGGGATCTGTTTCCCCGTCATCGCGCAGACGACATAGGAGCCGGGCGAGAGAATCTGGAAATCGCCATCGAGATACCGGATCTTCGCCTCGCGGTTTCCGTGCCCTTCGAACAAATTCATGCGCTCCGTTCCCTGCCGTCTGTCATTAGAGCATGTCGCGCAAAACTGTGCCGCGGTTTTGCGATCACGACATGCGGAACACCAAAGACCTAAAGCGTGGCAAGTGAATCTGAAAGATCACGACACGCTTTAGTCTGCCATACTCCCGCAAGGGCTGCTTTTCCAGCTTTTTTAGCTTCTGCCGAAAAGCCGTTCGATATCGCTGAGTTTCAATTCGATATAGGTCGGCCGGCCGTGATTGCATTGGCCGGAGCCGGGCGTCACTTCCATCTCCCGGAGCAGCGCGTTCATTTCCTCCGGCCGCAGCCGTCGTCCTGAGCGCACCGACCCGTGGCAGGCCATGGTCGCCGCCACATATTCGAGCTTGGCCGACAGGCCTGACGCCGTGTCCCATTCGGCGATCTCGTCGGCAAGCTGACGGATCAGCCCATGCGCATCGACCTCGCCGAGCATCGCCGGCGTCTCGCGCACGGCGATCGCGCCGGGGCCGAAACGCTCGATCGCCAGGCCGAGTTCGGAAAGTTCGGCGGCATGCTGCATCAGCCGGTCGCAATCCTCCTCCGGAATATCGATGATCTCGGGGATGAGCAGGACTTGCGAGGCCAGCCGCTTCGAATGCAGCGCCTTGCGCATCGCTTCGAAGACCAGCCGCTCATGTGCGGCATGCTGGTCGACGATGACGAGCCCGTCCTCGGTCTGGGCGACGATGTAGTTTGCGTGGATCTGCGCCCGCGCTGCGCCGAGCGGATAGCGCGCGATTGGTTCGGGCGCTGCCGGCTGCGGCGAAAACTGCGGCTCGGCTCGCGCCGTCGGCATCGAAAGTCCGTCGAAGGATGCCTGGGGCCGCTCGCCGAAACCCGTTATTGGCTGATACGGCCGGGAGGGCGACGTTTCGGCCGACCATGCCGTTTGCGGCCGCTGGTTATTCGGCTGGAAGCCGGGGCGGAAGGAGCGCAGCATGTCGCTCGCCCCGGTCGTTGCCGCCCGGCTGCCGTCGCGCGCCAAGGCCTCGCGGATGGCGCCGACGATCAGGCCGCGCACCAGGCCCGGGTCGCGGAACCGCACGTCGGATTTTGCCGGATGCACGTTGACGTCGACGAGAGCGGGATCGAGTGTGATCGACAGCACCGCCACCGGATGGCGCCCGGAAGGAATCGTCTCGGCATAGGCGCCGCGGATCGCCGAGAGGATCAGCTTGTCCTGCACCGGCCGGCCGTTGACGAAGGCGTATTGATGGGCGGAGTTGCCGCGATTGAAGGTCGGCACGCCGGCAAAGCCGGTCAGCGCGATCTCTTCGCGCACGGCGTCGAGCGCAATGGCGTTGTCGCGGAACTCCTTGCCGAGCACCTGCGCCATGCGCGCCAGATGGTCGTCACCGGTTGCCGGAAATTCCAGCGTCGTGCGGTCCGAGCCCGACAGCACGAAGCGTACCGCAGGAAAGGCGATCGCCATGCGCTTGACGATCTCGGTGATGGCACCGGCCTCGGCCTTCTCCGTCTTCAGGAATTTGAGCCGGGCGGGTGTGGCGAAGAACAGGTCGCGCACTTCGACGATCGTGCCGGGATTGGCGGCGGCTGGGCGCAGATGCACGATCTTGCCGCCGGCAACGGCGATCTCGTGGCCGCCGGCGCTGTCGCGTCTGCGGCTTGCGATGCTGAGCCTGGCGACCGAGCCGATCGAGGGCAGCGCCTCACCACGGAAGCCGAGCGTGCGGATATCCTCGAGCGTCTCTGAGATCTTCGAGGTGCAGTGGCGCCTGACCGCCAGTTCCAGATCGGCCGCGTCCATTCCCGAGCCGTTGTCGCTGACGCGCAGTAGCGCCTTGCCGCCGCCTGACGTGGCGATTTCGATGCGCGTCGCGCCCGCGTCGAGCGCGTTTTCGATCAGTTCCTTGGCAGCGCTCGCCGGCCGTTCGATGACTTCGCCGGCGGCGATCTGGTTGATGAGCGTTTCGGAAAGCTGTCTGATGGCCATGGGCTATTTTCGGGGATTCGCGGGCCGGAGGGAAGAGGTTTCGACAGGCTTTCCCGAAACGTGATCCGGGGCTCCCCCAAATTTGGGAATAGGTAATGTTAAGCCGGTTTTAACATAAAAATGGCATTTCTAATCACATACCTCCGGAAGCTGCGAAATCGAACAGATGTGGGACGCAACAGAATGAGTGCCGGCTTCGAAAAGGCGGACACATCATCAGAAATCGATGGGGCTCCCGCTGAGACCGATCTGCAGACGGCGCTTTTCGATGTGGTGTGCGACAGCCTTTCCGCAGCTTTCATCATCTACGACAAGAACGATCATCTGATCTTTGCAAGCCGCCAGACTCTCGAGTTCTTTCCGCTGCCCGCCGAGATGCTGAAGCCGGGCACGCGGCTTCGCGATTTCCTCGGCGCGATGTACGACACCGGCATTCGCCAGCAGTATGATGTCAGGCAGGGTGGCTCGCTGAGCCGCGAAGACTGGCTGTCGCAGAAAATCGCCTCGCATTGGCGCGAGCGCTTCGACGCCGTCGAGCGCCGCGGTGCCGATAGCTGGGTCCGCTTCGTCAAGCGCAGGCTGCCCGGCGGTTACGGCGTCACCATCATCTCCGACATTTCCGAGAACAAGAAGCGCGAAGAGCAATGGCGCTCCGACCTAGAGCGGGTGCAGCTCACCGAGGACATTCTCGACAATCTGCCGTTCCCGCTCTTCGTCAAGGATCGCAACCTCACCTATGTCGCGGTCAACCTCGCCTTCTGCGAGAAATATCAAACAAGCGCCGACGAGGTGCTTGGGCGCAAGAGCGGCGATCTTTTTTCAGAAGAGATCGCCAAGCGCTTCGAAGAAAGCGACCGCCATGTGCTGGAGACCGGCGAGATGTCCGTCTCCCGCCAGCGGCAGATCTCCCGCGACGGCATCGAGCGCGATATCGTCAGCCGCAAGCACCGCATCGGCAAGCCCGGCCGCTATTTCCTGGTGTCGACCATGCAGGATCTGCCGCGCGACGGCGCCGATCTCGACGAGTTCGGCCAAGCGTCCGCGATTACCGCCTCCAGCAATCAAAGCTATCGACGGGCCTATGTGCCGGTACCAACCGGCATCGCACGGCGCGAACCGGCGGCGATGGAAGCGATCGTTCCGGAGAATTTCTCCGGCCGCAAGGTCCTCGTCGTCACGGCCGACCTCGCCGCCGAGACCGCCGCGCTGCGGACGCTGACGAAATACGGCTTCGAATCCTGCTCAGTCCGCGGCGAGGACGAAGAGGAGCGGTTCCTGGAAATCGCCACCTCCTCCGGCATCTCGCTCGATCTTCTGATCATCGACAACCAGATGGGCATGCGCTGCCTCGAGCTTGCCGAGCAATACGGCATCCCGGCGCTCGTCATGGACGGTTTCCAGATCGCCAACGAACTCACCTTCCAGATTGCCCGCCATTTCAATCGCAGCAGCCGCAGCGCCGCCGGTTCGGATGCTGATTGGGAAATCACCATTTCCGACGATCCGGTCGGTCTGCAGGTTCTCGTCGCCGAAGACAATGATATCAACCAGATCGTCTTTTCACAGATCCTCGAAGGTCTCGGCTATCGCCACATGCTTGCGGCGACCGGCGACGAGGCCGTGCGCCTCTGGGCCGAGCACCGGCCGCAGATCGTGCTGATGGATATTTCCCTGCCGGGCTTCAACGGCTTCGAGGCCGCGCGGCTCATCCGGCAGATGGAGGAAACCGGCGGCACCCGTACCCCGATCATCGGCGTGCTCACCCAGGCATTCGAGCGTGATCGCGCCGAATGCGTCAAATCAGGCATGGACGACGTCATCATGAAACCCGTCAGCCCTGACATGCTGGAAACCGTATTTCAGAAATATCTAATGAACGAGGCCATGCAAGCCCGAAACTGAACCATGTTCTCGGTAAAAGTGTGCAGGCGCCAAAATACCCGTCAACTCCCCAGATTTTGGGCGGGTTCAAGTGGTTATGCCGCTGATTTACTATCGAATTGTTAAGACCTGCCGGTCATTCTTCTGCATGGCTCCGGAGGAAAGCTCGGGTTTGGATGATGAAATCGGCGGACATAGCTTTCTTGACCGTCGGTCAGAATGAGCTTCAGGCGATGGCCTATACCGATCCGCTGACCGGATTGGGCAACCGCAATCGCATGCGGGACAAGGTCTTGCAGATCTCCGCTGAGCGCGCCAGCGATCCGGCCCCCTTCACCATCGGCATCGTCAACCTCGACAGTTTCAAGCCGATCAACGATCTGTTCGGCTCGACAGCCGGCGATGAAATCCTCTGCCAGGTCGCCCATCGTCTCAGAGCCTGCATTCCTGATGGCGCGCTGGTCACCCGCCACGATGGCGATGAATTCGCCTTCGTGCTGCCGTTGATCTTCGAGCGGGCGAGTGCCGAGAAATTCGGCCAGATGATCCGCGAGGTGTTGTCGGCGCCTTATGACCTCGGCGACCGCAACGTCCGTCTTTCCGCCTCCCTCGGCTTTTCCATCTATCCCTTTGCCGGAGAGGATTGCGAGGAGCTGCTGAAGAGCGCCGAAACCGCCCTCTACCGTTCCAAGCGCCGCGGCCGCGGCCAGATCACCGTCTATTCGCGCGAGATCGCCCAGGAGATGAAGCGCGCGACACAGCTGGAGCAGGCGCTTAGAAACGCCATCATCTCCGACGCGATCGACGTGCATTTCCAGCCGATCGTCTCGCTGTCCAACAATCAGGTCGTCGGCTTCGAGGCGCTCGCCCGCTGGAACGATCCCGATCTCGGCTTCGTCTCGCCCGGCGTCTTCGTGCCGCTCGCCGAGGAGCGCGGCTTCATCGACGCGCTGTCGGAGGCGCTGCTGCGCAAAGCCGCCGAGGCAGCGCTCTCTTGGCCCCGCGAACTCTTCCTGTCGTTCAATCTTTCCTCGGCTCAGCTGATGGATCCGGGCACGAGCAGCAGCGTCCTGTCGATCCTCGGGCGCGTCGGCTTCGATCCGCATCGCCTGGAGCTGGAGATCACCGAGACGGCGGTGATGAGTTCGGCCGATACCGCTCACCGCATCATCGCCGATCTGCGCGCCGCCGGTGTACGCATCTCGCTCGACGATTTCGGCACCGGCCAATCGAGCCTCGGGCGCCTGCGCGACTTCATCTTCGACAAGATCAAGATCGACCGCGCCTTCGTCTCGCGGATCAATTCCGATCGCGCCTCCGAACACATCATCAAGGCGATCCTGACCATGTGCGAGGGCCTGGAGCTGGAAGTCGTAGCGGAAGGCATCGAGGATTATGCCGAGGCGGTGAAATTGCGCGCACTCGGCTGCGGCATGGGCCAGGGCTATCACTTCGGCCGTCCGGCCGACGGTATCGCCACGCTGCGCTTCCTGCACGAAAACTATTACGATCCAACCATGGCGGAGCGTGTCAGCGCATAAGACGATGGCGCCCCTGGGAGCGCCATCGCCTACGCTATACTACCGCGCGCGGATTACTTAGGCGTGGTCGAGCCAGTCGCCGTGGTATCGGTACCGGTCGCAGCCGGAGCCGGAGCCTTTTCGGCCGCCAGCATTGCCAGCGTCTTGAACTCAGGTGCGGCCTTCAGCGATTCAGCCGTTTCGCTGGTCGTCAGCTTGACGCTGCCGTCCTGGGTATTCTGCGCGACGGTGATCTTTTCCATCGGCACGGCGACGTTCTTTTCGCCGATCCCGAGGAAGCCGCCGACGCCAACGATTGCGGCAACCATGCCGCCATCCTTCTTGAGGATCAGGTCGTTGACGCTGCCGATGCTTTCATTGTTGCCGTTATAGACCGACTGGCCGATATAGGTGTTGGCGCTGATCTGGTCCGGAGCCTGCTCCGTCAGATAGGCGGCCTGAGCCGTATCTGCCGTCGGTGCCGGGGCCGGAGCCTGTGCGGCATCGCCTGCGGGTTTGGTGACATCAGGCGTCATCGGCTTCGGTGCTGCCGGATCGGCGGGAGCCGTCTGGGCCGGAGCGGCGGGATCCGCCGGCTGCGGCGCCGTCTGCGAAAATGCCGCCGGTGCGAAAGCCGTGGCAAACAGTGCGCCAGCGGCAACGGTCGTCAAGAGTTTGCGTGTCATTTCGAACCTACTTTCATTTCCTGGAGTAATCGCTGACCCGGCAACGCCTGTTTGATTGCCGCGCCGGTTCGAAAGGAAAATGAGTGGTGGGCCGATTGGTTCCGGTTGAAAACACGGAAAATTTCTCGATTCTCACGGAACATTTATCGAAGAGCTGCCACCAAAACCAGAAAAGGCGCCCGGTCGGGGAGCGCCTCAGATGGCCTCGGACATCCCGTGTTCAGATCACATAGACCGGATCGAACACGCCCTTGACGTCAATACCGAGTTCCAGCAGCGCGCCGGCGCTCGGCTGCGCCGAACGGGCATCCTCGTCGAGCCCTTCCCAGGCGGTCGTTACCGCCAGGCGGTCGGCATTGACGCCGATGAAGGCGGGGCAGGAGGGCTGGACGGCAGGAACCATATAGCGCGAGATGCGCAGACCGTCCGGACTATAGCGGTCGACGACGCCGGCGCCCCAGCGCGCATTCCACAGATAGCCGTCGGCATCGACCACAGAGCCGTCGATGCTGCCGGGCTCGTCCATGCTGTCGACCAGCACGATCGGCTCGCCCGAGGGGAGGCCGGTCAACGGATCGACCATGACGCGCATCAGCCGGTTGATGCGGGAATCCGTATAATAGCCGACCGTGCCGTCAGGCGAAAAGCAGATCGAATTCGGAATGCTGATGCCATTGAAGATCTTCGTCACCTTGCCGCTGGCGACATGATAGATAGCGCCGGCCTGGTTTTCCGCCCGTTTGCTCATCGTGCCGATCCAGAGCGCACCGGAAGGATGGGTGCGGCCGTCGTTCGAACGGTTTTCCGGCCTGTCGTTTTCAAGCGCGGCGTAGAAGGTGAGGTTGCCGTTTGCCACTTCGCGCACGAAGAGTCCCTCCTCCGTCGCGATCAGCTGACGTCCGGCGTCGATGCGGGCCAGCACGCTCGCCATCACAGGCAGCGGGTGCACCTTTTTCTCGCTCGTCGAAAGATTGAGCTCGTGCAGTTCCTTGCCGAGAATGTTGAACCACCAGACGGTGTTGCTGTCCGGATCATAGGTCGGACCTTCGCCGAGGACGGAATTGGTATTGCAAAGTGTTTTGCCCTCGAACTCATAAATATCGGTCATACGTTCACGCTCCCAATGGCTGCATCATAGGCGTAAATGGTCGCCTTGGCGCGCTCGGCAACCTCTGATGCGGTCATTCCCGGCTTGTAAATGCTGGTGCCGAGGCCGAAGGCGAAGATGCCAGCCTTGGTGTAATCGCCGAAATTCTTGTCCGACACACCGCCGACGGCGGCAATCGTCAGCTCCGGCGGCAGGATTGCCCGGATCGCCGTAATGCCGGAAGGGCCAAGCACGCTGGCCGGAAAGAATTTGAGACCGGTGGCGCCGGCGCGCGCAGCTGCCAGCGCCTCGGTCGGCGTAAAGACGCCCGGCATCGTCACCATGCCGTATTCGCGCGCCCGGATGATCACCTCGGGTTCGACATTCGGGGTGACCAGCAGCTTGCCGCCGGCCGCATGCAGGCCGTCGACTGCCTCGACGGTCAGCACCGTGCCGGCGCCGATCAGCACTTCGGCCGGCGCCATCTTCGCGGCGAGCTCGATGGATTTGAACGGTTCCGGCGAGTTGAGCGGGATCTCGATCGCCGTCAGGCCATTTTCGATCAGAGCACCGACGACGCTTTCGGTCTCGTCGGGCCGGATGCCGCGAAGGATGGCGATCAGCGGGCGCTTCATGTCGGGGAAGGGAATGCGGTTCATCGTGTCAGCTTTCTCAGTTCGGCCAGATGGCTTCGGCGGCAGCCGAAAGCCCGCGGCGCACGGCAGCGTCGGCGTCGATGGCGGTGAAGGCAAGGGAGAGGGTTCTGAAGGCCTGTTCGTAAAGCGCCTGCAGGCGCCCGGATGCGACGAGGGTGATGGTGGTGCCGTTTGCCGTATCCTGCAGCGCCCCGGCGATTTCGAGGCCGATCAGCGTACCGGAAAGCCGGGCTTGTGCGGCAGCGGCAGAAATCCCGTGCAGGAGCTGGCCGGAACGGGCGGCAAAGAGCAGGTTGGAGGCAAGGGCCGGGCGTGCGAAAGCGGCCGAGACCGCGGCCTCGAAAGCCGCCGCATCCGCCGGCTGCTCTTCCGCACCGGCCACGGCATGCGAAAGGATCGTGTGTTTGCTGATGACGTCGAAAAGCTCGCCGGTCATGAAGGTCGAAAAGCCGGTCACCTTGCTGTCCGTCACATGCACCCATTTCGAATGCGTGCCGGGCATGCAGACCGCCTGCGCGCCTGAGCTTGCGCGGCCGAGCGCACCGAGAAGCTGGGTTTCCTCGCCACGCATGACGTCGGGCCTCGCCATGTCCCGCTGGGCAAGGCCCGGCAGGATGCGGATGTCGCGGCTTTCGCCGGGCACGGAGACCGCCCCGGTCAGGATCGAGGCGAGCGGCGCCGGCACATCGATATAACCGGCCTCGACCCAGCCCTGCCTAGCGCCGGCCATGCCGCAGACGATCACCGGCAGGTTTTCCGGCGCCTCGATGGCGGCGAGATGGCCGGCAAGCACCGCGGAAAAGCCGGTCTTTGCCGCGCTCGTCATGCCTTCGCCGCTGCGGCGTTCGGCAAGCACGGTGCCGTCCCTGCCGATCAGCCAGAGCCGGAAACTGCTGGTGCCCCAGTCCACCGCGACATAAGCGGGATTTGTCATTACAGAACGCCTCCATCGACAATCAGGGACTGGGCGGTCATCGCCGCCGCACAGTCGGATGCAAGAAACAGGCAGGGACCGACGATCGCATCGGGTTTGAGCGCAACCTTCAGGCACTGATCCTCGACCGAGCGCGCAATGCTTTCCTCGGTGAGCCAGTGCTGCATCTGCCGCTCGGTGACCACCATGCCGGGCAGGATGCAGTTGACCCGGATGTTCTCCGGCCCGAGCCTGCCCGCCAGGCTCTTCGTCAGCCCGACGACCGCCGCCTTGGCCGCCGCGTAGGCGGGAAAACCGCCCATGTTCAGCTTGAAGGCGATCGACGACATATTGATGATCGCCCCGCCGCCAGCCACCCGCATCGACGGCACGGCTGCCTGCGACGTGAAGAACACATGCTTGAGGTTGACCGCCTGGTTGTTGTCCCAATAGGCCTCGGTCACCGCGTCGAATTCATGGCGGTCGTCCCAGGCGGCATTGTTGACCAGCACGCGGATCGGCCCTGAATCGGCAATGACGGTATCGACCGTGCGCCGGATCGCCTCGATGTCGCGCAGGTCGGCATGGTGAAAGGAGACCGGATGCGCAGTCTCCCGCGACAGCCTTTCGGCAAGCTCGCGGCCCGCGATCTCGGCGATATCGATGAACGAGACCTTGGCGCCCTGGCGCGCGAAACCTTCGACGATCGCAGCACCGATGCCCGATCCGCCGCCGGTCACCAGCACGGCTCGGTCTTTGAATTCGGGAAATTGTGCTGCCATCATGGTCACCGTCGCCTCCCAACGTCTGCTGTTCCATTATTTGGAACTTAATTTGACTATATGGAATTATCGAATTACACTGCCCTTTCTGTCAAGGGCGGACAAGGTGATGAATTCAAACGGCGAAAGCGCGGCACAGACACGCGAGACCGGCACGCTCGGCAAATTGATGGTTCTGCTCGATCTCGTCACCCATGCCGATGCGCCGCTGCGTTTCACCGATATCCTGGCGCTTGCCGGCCAGCCGCGCGGCACGCTGCATCGCCAGCTCACCCATCTGGTCGAGGAGGGGCTGCTCGAGCTCGATGGCGACGGCCGTTATACGCCTGGCCTGCGCCTGCTCGATTTCGCCGCGCGCAGCTGGGCGCGCAACGAGTTCCGCCTGATTGCCGAACCGCACCTTAGAGATCTGCAGCAGGCGACCGGCGAGACGGTGCATCTCGGCGTTCTGAGAGGGCAGTCGATCATCTATCTCGATAAGGTCGAAGGTCGTCAGCCGGTACGCATGTATTCGCAGATCGGCAATGCCTCTCCCTGTTATTGCACCGGCGTCGGCAAGGCCGCCCTTTCGCTGCTGCCGGCCGAAAGCCTCGTCGATCTGCTTGCCGGCCTGAGCTTCACCAGCTTTACCGCCTCGACGCATGTCTCTGCCGAAACGCTGCTTGCCGAAATCCGCGAGATTGCCGATCGGGGTTATGCCTTCGACCGCGAAGAGCATGAGGCCGGCATCCGCTGCGTTGCCGCACCCATCTGGTCGGAGGATCGGACCTTTATGGGTGGCATTTCGATTACCGGCCCGGCCTATCGCTTGTCGATGGAACTTCTGCACCAATGGTCCGTTCCGGTGCAACTGGCGGCTGCGAGTATCATGGAAGGCATGCGCGTCCGTCTCGGTCCGCGCCGTTGACAGAAGATCGCCGTCGGCCACTGCTGGACGTCATCGCAGAGCATGCTTATGATAAGCGCGATATTGAGATTTTCCGGCGAATCACCACAACTAGAACGGTCCGCGAAATCTACAACCATTCACCGGCCGAAACGCTCAACGCCGAAGCCGATTCCAACCAGCGATCGTCGTTCCCCGATGCAATCGAAACACCCATAGCGGGCAGGTTTCGCAAACGGTTTGCCGGCCGCTGTGCCGAAAATGAAGAAATGTGATGGCACCCTTGTCGCAAACATCCACGGAAGAAGACGATTATGTTCAGGAAATAGCGGGCCTGAAAACCCAGTTCGATATTTTCCGTTTCATGAAACGGGTGACGGAAGCCTATCGCAGCCGTGCCTTCATGGTTCTCAACCTGCCGCCGATCACCTCTTTCGATCTTCAGGGCAGCACTGTCATCACCAGCTGGCCGGCCGAGCTTCTGGCCCTCTACGACCAGGAGGGCCTGATGGTGAACAGCCCGGTTCTCCGGCGGCTCAGAACATCCGCGCGACCCTTCTTCTACGACATGTCACGACATAACCTGTCGCGGGACGACGGCAAGTCCAATCTCGTCGCCTCCCTGTTCGAACGTTTTAAGATGATGCGCTGCGCCTACTTCCCGACACATGACCCCTCCGGCCTGCGCGGCGCCGTCTCTTTTGCCGGCGACCGCGAACCCTTCAGCGCGGCAGAGATGCGCGAACTCTCCTACATTGCCATCCACGTCTTCGACAGGCTTGCCGAGATCCGCAACCTCGATACGCGCATGACGGACACGCTGACCGACCGCGAGATCGATTGCCTCAACTGGACGGCGGCCGGCAAGACCAGTGCTGAAATCGCCGAAATCCTCACCCTGTCCGAGCACACGGTCAATCACTACCTCAACCGCGCCACCAAGAAGCTCGACACGGTCAACCGCACCCAGGCCGTCGCCAAGGCGCTGCGCATCGGCCTGATCAAATAAGTTGCAAAAAACAACCGACTGCTTTCGAAGCCGCACAGCGCGTAGGCATACCTTTCCTGCTGAGGGGCTGCCGCAAGCGCTTTTACGCTCTTTTTCCTGATTTTCCATCTGGCACGCTTTCTGCATCTCTTTTGCGAGAGGTCCAGAGGGGACTTTGAGGCCAGCGCCAGCAAATGGCGCGGCCGACACACCGCTGCCCGACGCCGATGCCGCTTTTCTCCCGGCCCTTCGGTGTCGGCGGCGGTTGTTGCGTTTTGGCACCGCTTCTTTCCCGGCTGCCTGCGTTTTTCCCTTCCTCGTTCACTTTTCGCTGGTCTTTTTTTCGGCTTGCTCTAGTTCGCCCCGGATTGCGCCGGTTCTCGGGGAGACCGTTGCGGCCATCAGGGCGAAAGCCCGGCGGACTTGATGGCCGCAACGGACTGCCAATTCTCCCCGGCGCCTTTTTGCGCGCCGGCAATCGATTTCCCTCCCGATGATTTTGTTTGGCGAAGGCTTCCGTCTCCACTATTTGTGATCTGCAAGAAGAAGCAGTGAGGGTGGAATGGCCGACGTCACCAAGGAACAGGTTCTCGAAACGCTGAAGACCGTGCGTGGACCGGATCTCGAGCACGATATCGTCGAGCTCGGCATGGTCTCCGATGTCTTCATCTCTGACGGCAAGGTTTATTTCTCCATCACCGTCCCAGCCGATCGCGCCAGGGAGCTGGAGCCGATGCGGCTCGCCGCCGAGCGCGTCATCAAGGAAATGCCAGGCGTCAAAGGTGCCCTCGTCACACTGACAGCGGACAAGAAGGCCGCCGCCGCCGCTCCGGCTGCCCGCTCTGCGCCGAACCCGCCTCACGGCCATGCCGGCCACGATCACCAACATGATCATGCGGGCCACGCCCACGCTCCTCAACAGCCTTCACGCGCCGGCAAGATCGGTGTGCCCGGCATCGGCGCCATCATCGCCGTCGCCTCGGGCAAGGGTGGGGTCGGCAAGTCGACCACCGCCGTCAATCTCGCACTCGGCCTGCTCGCCAACGGTCTTCGCGTCGGCATTCTCGATGCCGATATCTATGGTCCCTCGATGCCGCGGCTGCTGAAGATATCGGGCCGCCCGACGCAGATCGACGGCCGCATCATCAATCCGATGGAGAATTATGGCCTCAAGGTCATGTCGATGGGCTTCCTCGTCGACGAGGAGACTGCGATGATCTGGCGCGGGCCGATGGTCCAGTCGGCGCTGCTGCAGATGCTGCGCGAAGTCGCCTGGGGCGAACTGGACGTCCTCGTCGTCGACATGCCGCCCGGTACCGGCGACGCCCAATTGACCATGGCCCAGCAGGTGCCGCTTGCCGGCGCCGTCATCGTCTCGACGCCGCAGGATCTCGCTCTGATCGATGCCCGCAAGGGCCTCAACATGTTCCGCAAGGTCGAGGTGCCGGTGCTCGGCATTGTCGAGAACATGAGCTATTTCATCGCCCCGGATACCGGCACCCGCTACGACATCTTCGGCCATGGCGGCGCCCGCAAGGAGGCCGAGCGCCTTGGCGTGCCCTTCCTCGGCGAAGTGCCGCTGACGATGAATATTCGCGAAACCTCCGACGCCGGCACGCCGCTCGTCGCCTCCGAGCCGAACGGCATCGTCGCCGGCATCTATCGCGGTATCGCCGCCAAGGTCTGGGAGCAGGTCGCGGGCCAGTCCCAGCGCCCGGCGCCGGCGATCGTCTTCGAATAATGCATGCCGCCCGGCGTGTGAAGCGGTTCCGGGATAACGGCATGCTTGGAACAAAGGGCTAAGCCCGCCGTATGAATCACGTACGCTGCCAGGCGCTAACAGGCCCGAATCACCGCAGCGGATACCCCAAATTGTGGGGGAAACGTGGTGAAAAGCCGCGCTTCACGGAAGGTGTCTTGATTATTTCGCGGCTTTGCTTCATATGCCGCGGCGCCATGATGGCGTTTTGCTGCAGATGCTCAGTGACGGCGGTCTTCGTTTCGAAGAGGCCGGCCCGCCTGCAAGTTCGGAGTTGTCTTGTCGATCGAAGGATTGGGAACTGCGATGCGGTTGAGCACAACGCGCATGCCGGCCTTTAAGGTTGGATGCAGCCGGAGAGACGACCGGTGATTACCGCCTACTGTTCCAATTGCAGGTCGGTCGAGATCCGCGATCTGTCGCATGCCGCGTCCTTTCCCGAGGATGTCGTCTGGATCGACATGATCGAGCCGACCCGCGATGAGGAACTCTATGTCGAGAAGATTCTCGGCATAGAGGTCCCGACCCGCGACGACCTCAAGGATATAGAGCCCTCCGCCCGTCTCTATGTCGAAAACGACGCCGTTTTCATGACCGCCTCGCTGCTCTGGAAGGCTGACACCGACGTGCCGACGCTGACCGATGTGGCCTTCATTCTGGCTGGAAACCGCCTGGTCACCATTCGCTACGCCCATCCCAAGTCCTTTGCACTGTTTATCGCCGCCCTCCACCGTTTGCCGGAAAACTGGCGCAGCGGCGCTGCCCTTCTCGCCAAGCTCTTGGAGACGATCGTCGACCGCACCGCCGAGATCCTCGAGATCTCCGTCTCGCGCATCGACATCTTGTCGACGCATGTCTTCGGCGACCGGGCAAAAAAGGTGCGCAAGCCCTCGAACTATCTTGAGGAGAAGCTCAGGGATATCGCCGGCCATCACCGGATGATCAGCAAGGTGCGTGACAGTCTCGGTTCGCTGTCCCGCCTGCTGACATTCTTTCACACCATCCCGGCGATCCAGCAGGACCGCGAGGCGAAGGAGCTCTGCCGCACCGTTTCCCGCGATATCCAGTCGTTGTCGGAGCATGCTTCCTTCGTCGCCGCCAACATCACTTTCCTGCTCGATGCTTCGCTCGGGCTGATCAACATCGAGCAGAACTCGATCATCAAGATTTTCTCGATTGCCTCGGTGGTGTTCTTGCCGCCGACGTTGGTCGCTTCCGTCTATGGTATGAACTTTCAGGTCATGCCGGAGCTGACCTGGGCCGCGGGTTATCCCTATTCGCTGGCCTTGATGGTGATCTCCGCCGTCATCCCCTTTTTCTTTTTCCGCTGGAAAGGCTGGCTCTGAGGAGCCTGTTAAACCTTCATGTCCGAAGATAGCCATCCGAACGAACGCCATATGACGCCGAAAAAGCTGTTCTATCTCGGGCTGGGTTCCGTCGGTGTCGTCTACGGCGATATCGGTACCAGCCCGCTCTACGCCTTTCGCGAAGCGCTGAAACCGGTGGCCCATGACGGCCTCACCCGTTTCGAAGTCATCAGCCTGATCTCGCTGATGATCTGGGCGCTGACGATTATCGTCACCATTAAATATGTGCTCTTCCTGCTGCGCGCCGACAACGACGGCGAGGGCGGCACGCTGTCGCTGCTTGCCCTTCTGATGAAGACCGCTAACGGCCATACCGCCATGCTGATGTTGCTTGGCCTGATGGGTGCGGCCCTCTTCCTCGGCGATGCGATGATCACGCCGGCTCTATCCGTGTTGTCGGCCGTCGAGGGCCTGAAGCTCGTCACACCCCGCCTCGCGGATTACATAGTGCCGATCTCGGTGGTGATCTTGGCGCTGCTCTTTGTGGTGCAGTCGCGCGGCACCGGCGCCGTCGCGAGGTTTTTCGGCCCGATCACCGCCGTCTGGTTCCTCGTCATGGCGGCCGCCGGCATTTCCCATATCTCCGACGATTACGGCATCCTAGCCGCATTCAATCCCTATTACGCCGTCAGTTTCCTGCTGCATGAGGGCTTTTACGGCGTCGTCGTGCTCGGCGCCGTCTTCCTGACGGTGACGGGCGCTGAGGCGCTCTATGCCGATCTCGGCCATTTCGGCCGCCGCCCGATCCAGTGGGCCTGGTTCCTGTTGGTTTTCCCGGCGCTGACGCTGAACTATCTCGGGCAGGGCGCTCTCGTTCTCGGCAATCCGGCGACGATGTCCGATCCCTTCTATCTGATGTATCCGAAATGGGCGCTGCTGCCGGTCGTCATCCTGGCGACCGCAGCGACGATCATCGCCAGCCAGGCGGTCATCACCGGCGCCTTCTCGATGGTGCGCCAGGGCATCAACCTCGGCTTCCTGCCGCGCATGGAAATCCTTTTCACCTCGGAAACCAATACCGGGCAGATCTTCGTGCCTTCGGTCAATGCCGTGCTGTTCATCGGCGTCATCTTCCTGGTTCTGAGTTTCAAGACATCGGACGCACTGGCGACCGCCTACGGCATCTCCGTCACCGGCGCCATGGTCGTCACCTCGATCATGGCCTTCGAATTCGTCCGCGCCCGCTGGAACTGGTCGCTGCCAGCTGCGGTGATCGCGCTCGTGCCGCTGGTCGTGCTCGAATTGATCTTCCTCGGCGCCAACCTTTTGAAGATCCACGACGGCGGCTATATCCCGATTCTGATCGCTACGGCCTTTACCGTCGTTATGTGGACCTGGCGTCGCGGCACCGCGATCCTGATGGAAAAGACCCGCCATACCGATATTCCGCTCGCCTCCTTCGTCAGCTCGATCGAGCGCAAGAGCGAACATTCGCCGGCCCAGGTTCCGGGCACCGCGATCTTCCTGACCAGCGATCCGGAATCCGCCCCCGCCGCCTTGCTGCACAATCTCAAGCATAACCACGTGCTTCACGACCGCAACGTCATCCTGACGATCCGCACGGTCAACAAACCGCGCGTTCCAAGCCATGACCGTTACAGGGTCGAGCAGATTTCCGAGCGTTTCTCCCGCGTCGAACTGCTGTTCGGCTTCATGGAATCGCAAAACGTCTCGCAGGCCTTGGCGACACTGCGCAAGACCGGACTGAAGTTCGACATCATGTCGACCTCCTTCTATCTCGGTCGACGCAAGCTGGTGCCGGACGCCAAGTCGGGCATGCCCTACTGGCAGGACCGGCTTTACATCGCTCTCGCCAACGCCGCCGCCAACCCCTCGGATTACTTCCGCTTGCCGGCAAACCGTGTGGTTGAACTGGGCTCGCACGTTATTATTTGAGCTCCCTCTTCTCCCCAGCGGGGAGAAGGTGGCCCGCAGGGTCGGATGAGGGGCCACACGGTACACCATTCATTGCCCTTCGCTTGCGCTCAGCGCATTCGCGGCTTTGCCGCTCACCCCCTCATCGCCTCGCTATCGCTCCGGCACTTCTCCCCGCTGGGGAGAAGAGGACGGTCGTGGCGCCTTGGTCCCTTTTCTCCGTAGCCGGAGCAAGAGAGATTGGACCAAGTTGCTGTTGCTTCATCATTGACATCCCTTGGGATCGAGGCCGGAGGTGCTGCACTGCTGTTCCCAAACACACGAGATTACCCCTCACATTAGAACATCCAAAACTTCTCACGGTCACATTTCGGCACGGCCTGTTAACCGGACATCAAGGTTAATGCGAGACTTTCAACGGAATGTTCCCGCGTTCCATGCCCGGAGTCCGTGTTGCGTCGAAAGAGCCCTTCCCGTAGCAAGCTGCGTCTCATTCCCGAGAATTGGGTGTCGCCCGTAATCTTCGGTCTCGCCGGCTGGCTGATTTTCCCGAGCGCCGCATCTCATGCCGATCTCGCCGCCATGCTCGCCGGCCTCGATCATGAGGGGGAGAACTGGCGCATGGTGCTGACCAATTCGCCAGCCGGCTCCATCCACCAGGCCGAACTCGCCTTCGCCGAGCCGATGGTGACCGGTGCGATCTCCGCCGGTGCCGGCATGGTGCTGCCCGATGGCCGCAAGGTCGCCTTCAATACCAAGGACAAGGGCACTGCCAAGGATAGGGGCCACGAGGACACGCCGGACGAGGATCGCGTCAACCGTGGCAGCAAGAAAGGCCGCGTCGTCGCCGTGGAGAAGATGCAGCCGCCGAAGGATTTTTCCGCCGGCTCGATCCTCGAGCGCACCAAGATGCTCTTCACCCCGAGCTTCGATCTCAAGGACCGGTCGGCTTTCGTCAAGCCGAAGATCCAGGGCAAGGAAATCGAGATCGCCACATCTTTCTATAAGACGCAGCCTGCGGTGACCGATAATGGCGTGCCGGCAATGCTCGCAGGCCTCGTCACCAGCAACAAGGCCGATGTTCTGGCCACCGCCTATGCACCGGCCACACCCGACTATGCCCGCCAATCGCCCTTCGATTCCATCCTGACCGAACAGGACAGCGGCCGCTTCGTTCCGGAGATCGGCCCGCGCGATCACGCCTGGGCCGCAAGCGTGCTGGCGCCGAGCGTCTTTTCCGCCCGAGAACAGCAGTGCCTTGCCTCCGGCATCTATTTCGAGGCGCGTGGAGAATCGGTGAAGGGACAGGCGGCCGTCGCCCAGGTCATCCTCAACCGCGTCCGCAACCCTTCCTATCCGAAGACCATCTGCGGCGTCGTCTATCAGAACGAGGATTGGCGCAACCGCTGCCAGTTTTCCTTCGCCTGCGACAGCATCAAGGACAGGGTGAACTCGGAATATCACTGGCGAGTCGCCCGCGACGTAGCGATGGCTGTGACATCAGGCAAGATCTGGCTGCCGCAGGTGGGTTCGGCGACGCATTACCATGCCGTCTATGTCAGACCAAAATGGGCAAGGACCATGGAAAAGGTCGGCCGCATCGGTCTTCACGTCTTCTATCGCACCTATGGCGGCGGCTGGAGCTGAGATAAATCGCTGGGGCAAGCCGATTTCCGGCCCGCAAAAGCGGATTCTTTCCGTCGAATTTGCGCGATCGACCCGGAGTCGATTTATCTCTTTGATTTGATGGAATTATTTTCTCGCTGGACAGAAGCTGTCTACGCCTTGACTATGCTAATCCCTAAAACTATGTTGCGCGCGACTTCAGAACGGGCCGGAAGGGTCTCAACCTTCGCGTCCGGGGTCCGAATGACCGGGGTAGCGGGAGTGCGGGCGACGGACAGGTGAGGAGAGATCCATGGCGGATGACCGCGAGGAAAGTCTTGAAAAGCGCCGTGCGCAATTGGGAGCGAAACTCGCGACCAAGCGTGTCGAGACGGGACAGGACGAGGCTAGGGAAGCCCGCGCCGAGGTAAGCCGCAAAGGTTATGCCCAGGCGATGAAGCTTTCCAGCGAGTTCATTTCCGCAATCGTCGTCGGTGCTCTCCTTGGCTATCTCCTCGACCGTTTTGTTGGCACGGCGCCTTGGGGTTTGATTGTTCTTCTGCTTCTCGGATTTTGTGCCGGCGTTCTGAACGTGCTGCGTTCTGCGGGGGTGGTGGCCCATCCCCTGGACGACAAGGACGACAAGAAATAAGGACCGGTTCCGGTCCAGTGCAATGACCCCGCGTCCTGCGGGCCAAAGAGAGAGAACAAGCGGTGTCTAACGATCCGACTCATCAGTTCCTGATCCAGAAGATTGTGCCGATCGAAATCGGCGGAGTTGATTTTTCGTTTACCAATGCATCGCTCTTCATGGCCGTTTCAGCTGCTGCTGCCGCAGGCTTCCTCTATTTCTCGACCTCGAACCGCGCCATCGTGCCGGGCCGTTCGCAGTCGGTCGCCGAAATGTCCTATGAGTTCATCGCCAACATGCTGAAGGAAGGCGCCGGCAAGCAGGGAATGAAGTTCTTCCCGCTGGTCTTTTCGCTCTTCATGTTCGTCCTGACGGCCAACCTGCTTGGCATGTTCCCGTATTTCTTCACGGTGACGAGCCAGATCATCGTCACCTTCGCGCTCGCGATTCTGGTTATCGGTACGGTTCTCGTCTACGGTTTCTATAAGCACGGCTTCCACTTCCTGAATGTCTTCGTGCCTTCGGGCGTGCCGGGCATTCTGCTGCCGCTGGTCGTCACGATCGAAATCATCTCCTTCCTGTCGCGACCGATTTCGCTCTCGGTTCGTCTTTTCGCCAACATGCTCGCCGGTCACATCACGCTCAAAGTGTTCGCAGGCTTCGTCGCCTCGCTCGGAACCATGGGTGCTCTGGGTATCGGCGGCGCCGTTCTTCCCCTCATCATGACCGTCGCCCTGACCGGTCTCGAGTTCCTCGTCGCCTTCCTTCAGGCTTACGTCTTTGCGGTGCTGACTTGCATGTACCTCAACGATGCAATCCATCCGGGCGGGCACTAAGGATAACGACATCGACGTCAAAGGGCGTCAGTCATTCGCCGCAACAACCATTTCAAAGGAGTTCAACATGGAAGCGGAAGCAGCAAAGTACATCGGTGCAGGCCTGGCTTGCTTTGGTATGGCCGGTACGGCTCTCGGCCTCGGCAATATTTTCGGCAGCTACCTCTCCGGCGCACTGCGCAATCCGTCTGCCGCTGACAGCCAGTTCGGCCGTCTGGTATTCGGCTTCGCCGTTACGGAAGCTCTGGGCATCTTCTCGCTGCTCGTCGCTCTCCTCCTCCTCTTCGCCGTCTGATATCGGCGAATAGATGGATCACGGCCTGCGACCGCAAGCCGTGATCCTTTGCATTTGCAGTCCACCTGGAGGTGAGCATGTTTTTTGTGACCCCGGCTTACGCTGAGGAAGCACCGGCGGCAGCGACGGGTACGGATGCGCATGCCGCTCCGGCCGCAGGCGAGGTCCATACCGAGACTGGTGTTGCCGAAGGCGAACACGCCCGCGGCCCTTTCCCGCCTTTCGATTCAACGACCTACGCGTCCCAGCTGCTTTGGCTGGTGATCACGTTCGGCGTCTTCTATTTGCTCATGCAAAAGGTCATCGCGCCGCGCATCGGGGCCATCCTCGATCAGCGTCACACGCGCATTTCCCAGGATCTGGAAGAGGCCGGCCGCCTGAAGGCCGAAGCCGACGCCGCCGTCCAGACCTATGAAGGTGAACTGGCCGCCGCCCGCGCCAAATCCAACGCGATCGGCTCCGCCGCACGCGATGCCGCCAAGGCCAAGGCCGAAGAGGAACGCCGCGCTGTCGAGGCGAGCCTTTCGGAAAAGATCAAGGCTGCCGAGCTCCGTATCGGCGAGATCAAGGCCAAGGCCTTCGCCGACGTCGGCACCATTGCCGAGGAAACGGCGGCTGCCGTGGTCGATCAGCTGATCGGCGGCACCGTCGCCAAGGCCGATGTCGCCGCCGCCGTCGCGGCTGCCAAGAAGGAGGCTTGATCGATGGAATTTGCCTTTGACGCGACTTTCTTCGCCTTTGTCGGCCTCGTCCTGTTCCTGGCGCTGGTCGTCTACCTGAAGGTTCCGGGCATGATGGCACGGTCGCTCGACGACCGCGCCGACCAGATCCGCAACGAGTTGGCTGAAGCCAAGCGTCTGCGCGAGGAGGCCCAACACCTGCTCGCCGAATACCAGCGCAAGCGCAAGGAAGCAGAAGCCGAAGCGGCCCACATCGTTGCCGCCGCCGAGCGCGAAGCCGAAATGCTGACCGCTGAAGCGAAGAAGAAGACGGAAGAATTCGTCGCCAACCGCACGGCGCTGTCCGAGCAGAAGATCAAGCAGGCCGAGGTTGAGGCGATGAAGGCGGTGCGTTCCGCTGCCGTCGATCTCGCAATCGCGGCCGCTGAAACCGTGCTTGCCAAGCGGGCCGACACCAAAATCCAGTCCGAGCTCTTCGGCAATGCCGTCGGCCAGGTCAAGACGCGGCTGAACTGAGCAGCTTCGAAAAAGTTTGAGAGAAAAGGCCGGGCATGTCCCGGCCTTTTCTTTTGGCAGTCTTTTTGCCCGGCTTTTCTTTTGAATGACTTATTCGGAAAGCAGCTCGTCCATCTCGGGACCGTCCTCGGTCTTGCGCAACGGCCTGAAGCTCATCCGGTGCAGCGAACAGGGGCCGTGCCTTTCGATGCCGGCGCGGTGTTGCGCCGTGCCGTAGCCCACATGCGCGGCAAAACCGTAATCCGGAAACACATGATGTGCCCGCGCCATCATCCGGTCGCGCGTCACCTTGGCGACGATCGAGGCTGCGGCGATCGAGACCGAGCGGGCATCGCCCTTGACCACCGCCTGTCCGGGGCAGTCGAGACCGGGCGGCACGTCGAGCCCGTCGGTCAGCACGTAGCTGGCCGGAATGGCGAGGCTGCAGATGGCCCGGCGCATGGCGTCGAGGCTTGCCTTGCGGATATCCGTCTCGTCGATGCGCGTCGAACTGGAGGAGGCGATGGAGACGGTCGCAGTCGCCAGAATCTGCACGAACAGTTCCTCGCGCCGTTGCGCCGAAAGCTGCTTGGAATCGTTCAGCCCCTCAGGGATGCGCTTCGGATCGAGAATGACGGCGGCCGCCACGACGGGTCCCGCCAGCGGGCCGCGGCCAGCCTCGTCGGCACCGGCGACCGGCCAGTGGCCGGCCTTGCGGGCTTTGAGTTCCAGTCGGAAATCCGGCACGAGTGGAGCCGTGTCGAAAAGCAGGGGAGAATCGGGTGGCGTGCGAGGTTTCATGCGGCTGAACCTCGCACGCCAACCCGATTTCCCGCAAGTCCCCGGATCAGGGCGGCGGCCGGGGACCGGTCCGGCGGATGGTGGCGGTCAGGGCCATCCGCGGGAATTGCGCTCGGTGCTCGAAAACAGGGCGGTTTTGTCGAGATGCCGAAACGCAAGCTTAAAAATCAAAGAAGCGACAATTGCACGCCGCTGCCATCAGGCGGTACGAACAGGTCATCGCGCAGCGGCACACTACGTCGCGTCAGCTCGAAACGTCTGGCGGCCATTTCAAAGCGCCGGGCGATCTGCCAGGCATAGGGACCGGCGCCCTTCATGCGCTTGCCGAATTCGGCATCGTAATCCTTGCCGCCGCGCATCGAGCGTACCAGCGACATCACATGCCGGTAGCGATCGGGATAATGCTGCAGCAGCCAGTCTCGAAACAGCGGGCTGACCTCGAGCGGCAGTCTGAGGATGACATAACTCGCCTCGGCAGCGCCCGCAGCCTTTGCCGATTCGAGGATGCGCTCCAGCTCGTGGTCGTTCAGCGCCGGGATGAGCGGGGCGGCCATGACTGCCGTCTGGATGCCTGCTTCGGCAAGGGTGCGGATCGTCTCCAGCCGCCGCGGCGGTGTGGCGGCACGCGGCTCCATCGTCCGGGCAAGCTTGCGATCCAGCGTGGTCACCGAGATGCCGACGCGCACCAGGTTCTTAGCTGCCATCTCCTGCAGAATGTCGAGATCACGCAGGATCATCGCCGACTTGGTGACGATCGATACCGGATGGTTCGCCTTGTTCAACACCTCCAGAATGCCGCGCATGATGCGCCATTCCTTCTCGATCGGCTGATAGGGATCGGTATTGGTGCCGATTGCGATCACCCGCACCTTGTAGCCCGGCTTGGCGAGCTCCCGCTCCAGCAGTTTTACCGCATCGGGCTTGGCAAAGAGCTTCGTCTCGAAATCGAGCCCTGCGGAAAGCCCCATATAGGCGTGTGTCGGCCGGGCGAAACAATAGATGCATCCGTGCTCGCAGCCGCGATAGGGATTGATCGAGCGGTCGAAGGAAAGATCCGGCGATTCGTTGCGGGTGATGGCCGTGCGCGGCTTCTCGACCTGCACTTCCGTCTTGAATGGCGGCAGCTCTTCCCAGGTCTGCCAGCCATCGTCGACGGTCTCCCGCTGCAATGGCTCGAACCGACCTGTCGGGTTCAGTCCCGCCCCACGTCCACGCCGCCGGTCGACCTCGACTCTCAGGCCGGAGGACACGATCATCGCATCGGCAATATCTGCCGTATTGGCAGGCGCGAATGCGGCCTGCCCTGCCAGGGACTGCTCTCTCATCGGATTCTCCCGCGGCGGAAAGCCATCGCCTTCGCCCGTTTTGCTGATTAAATTCCTATCCGCAAAATGAGAACAATGCAAGAACAAAATGAGGAAAACGGCGCTGGCAAAAATTTGTGCGGCGCATTATAAATAGTCAATGTTGACGGTTGTTCTCGAATGTCAGGATCAGGAATCTGAACTGGCACAGACTTTATCGGTACTGGTGGCAGGCGCGGTGGAGGGGCTGGTGAGCGATGTGGTCGTGCTCGATCACGGCTCGCGCGACGGCACCTCGCGGGTGGCCGACGCCGCCGGCTGCCGCTTCCATTCGCAATGGGATATCAAGGACATCGTCCGCGCAGCGCGCGGCGAATGGCTGCTCTTCGTCGAGCCGGGCGCCAGACCCCAGGCCGGCTGGATCGATGAGATCGCCGAATATGTCGCGCTGAACAAGCTGCCGGCGCGCTTCACCGCGTCGCGCGGCTACCGGCGCCCGTTTTTCCAGCGTGTCGGCCGAGCCGTGCCGCCGCTGGAACTGGGCTTTCTCCTGCCGAAGAAGCAGGCACTCGCCATTGCCAAAAGCGGCATGCGGCTGACCGAATTCGTCAAGGGGCAGAAGCCGCGCAAGCTCGCGAGCGAACTGATTCCGTCCTGGGTCGCCCGCGCTGCGCGATAGGGCCGCAACCCTCTCGATGAGCAAAAGATGGCGCCCAATAGGATTTCGCGCTATAATTCAAACATGGCGCCGTCGAAGCGCCTCGCTTCGCAACGGAATGGCCATGGAATGCCGGTGAACGGCAGAACAGGTCAGCGACAATCTCCTCTTCTGCCGGGTTCCCGGCGAAAGGAGGTGCGTCATGGCGCGCGGTAGGATCTACGGCGTACGCGGTATGATCTACGGCCTCATGGCCGTCATATTGCCGACATTGGTGATCGCGCATCCGCATTCGGCAGCATCGCAGATGATGCGCAGTTGCGCAGGCCGACCCGAAATCGTCAATTTCCTGGACAAGAATTTCGCCGAAAAGCTCACGGCAGTCGGACTGATCAACCAGAACGCCGTTCTTGAGGTCTATGCCGCCGAAAGCGGCACCTGGACACTCATCGTCACGGATGTTCACGGCATAAGCTGCGTCCTGCTGTCGGGTGACAGCTGGGACACGATGCCCGTCCTGCCAGGCCTTGCGACATAGCGCAGGCACATCGGTCTATTTGGTCGCGCCGCGTTTCAGGTGCTCGTCCAGACGCGGCATGATCTCGACGAAATTGCACGGCACGCTGCGATAGTCGAGCTGTCCTTTCAAAATGCCGTCCCAGGCATCCCGGCAGGCGCCGGGCGAACCCGGCAGCACGAAGATGAAGGTGGCGTTGGCAACACCTGCCGTGGCGCGCGACTGGATCGTCGCCGTGCCGATCTTCTCGTAGGAGATCCGGTGGAAGATGGCGGAAAAGCCGTCCATCCGCTTTTCGAACAAAGGTTCCAGCGCTTCGGGCGTCACATCGCGACCGGTAAAGCCGGTGCCGCCCGTGGTGATGACGACGTCTATGTCTTCTCTCTCAGTCCAGGCCTTCACCCGTGCGGCAATCTTTTGGCGATCATCGGGCACGATCCCCCGGTCGACCAGCCTGTGACCTGCCTCGGTGATCCGCGCCGCCAGCGTGTCGCCTGACTTGTCCGTCTCCGGCGTGCGGGTATCCGAGATCGTGAGAACCGCAATGCCGACCGCGATGAAGGGCCGCTTTTCGTCCAGACCTGCCATCATGCGCCTCCCGAACCCGTTTCCGTCGCCTGGAAATACCAGCCAGGGCGCTCGTCGTGAAGAGCTGCCGCCGCATCTTCGGCAACAGTCATGCTCGCAAAGATGCCGAAACAGGTGGCGCCGGAACCGGACATGCGGGTCAAAAGGGCGCCGTGAGCTTGCAGCATCGCCGAGATCTCCGAAATCTCGGGCACGAGTTCGCGCGCCGGCGGCTCCAGGTCGTTGCGGGCAGCAGCAATCGCCGCGAGCCAGTCGGCAGTCTGAGGCGGGCTCGGTGCCAGGCTCAGGGCCGGATTGTTCTTTGTCGCCAGCCGGCGGAAAACCTCAGGCGTCGAGACGCCCTTCAGCGGATTGGCGAGCACCATGGCAAAGGCCGGCAGATCAGGCACAGCTTCGATCTTTTCGCCGATGCCGCGGGCAATCAGCGGCCGGCTCTCCAGGCACATCGGCACGTCGGCGCCGAGCTTCAGCGCCAGCGCGGCAAGCGTCTCCGCCGATAATGTCGTGCCCCAGAGCCGCATCAGCCCGCGCAGCGTCGCGGCGGCATCGGCCGAGCCGCCGCCGATGCCGGAGGCAACCGGCAGGTTCTTTTCGAGATGAATGCGGACGGGAAAGGCGAGGGGACCGATCGCCTCGCGCAGGAGGTCGCGGGCCTTCAGCACCAGGTTGGTGCCGCTGTCGCCGGCAAGTATCTCGCCGAAACGGCCCGACAGGGTGAATGCATCGGCCGGCGACCGCATGAAGTCCAGCCGGTCGCCATGATCTGCGAAGGTCACCAGCATATCGAGCAGATGATAGCCGTCCGGCCGCTGGCCCGTCACATGCAGGGCCAGGTTGATTTTCGCGCGCGCCTCCTCGGAAACGCTAGTGCATGATGCCGAAAAGTGTGAGCGGTTTTCGGACGACATCATGCTCTATTTCTTTGACCTGTATCCGGCCAAGTCCTTTCAGGCATGCCTCCTGCCCGTCAGGATTTTTTGTCGACCGGCGGCGGGATGACGGGCGCCGGATCCGGCTGCTTCTTGTCGGCTGCCTTGGCATCGTCGCTGACGGGAGGCAGGCCGTTGGCGACCTTGTCCTTGATCTTCGGGATCTCGGCAGCTTCGGGCTCGGAGGCGAGCGCCCGGTTCCACTGGTAGACGGCCTCGAGCTTACGCCCGACGCGCCAGTAGGCATCGCCGAGATGGTCGTTGATCGTTGCGTCGCCGGCCTTGATCTGTGCCGCCCGCTCCAACTCGTCGACGGCATCTTCGAAGCGGTTGAGGCGGAAATAGGCCCAGCCAAGCGAATCGATGATGTAGCCGTCGTCAGGGCGAAGATCGACGGCCTTCTTGATCATGCCGAGACCTTCGTCGAGGTTCCGGTTCATGTCGATCCAGGAATAGCCGAGATAGTTCAACACCTGCGGCTGGTCGGGATTGAGCTCCAGCGCCTTGCGGAAGTTCGGTTCCGCCTGGTCCCACTTCTTCAGCCGCTCATAGGCAATGCCGCGCTGGAAGAAGACGCTCCAGTTGGCCCGGCCGGGGATGGGGCCGATGACTTCGACGGCCTTGTCATAATTGGCGGCCATCGCCTGGTAGTCCTTGGCGTCGGAGAGCACGCTGCCATAGGCCAGGTAACTGCGGATGTCCTTCGGATCGGAGGCGATCAGCGCCTGCAGGTGCTTGCGGGCCTCGTCGACCTTACCGCCTTGGGCAAGGGCCAGGCCGAGCTGCAGCTCGGAGATACGCCGCATCGGCGAATTCTCCGGCACTTTCTTGTAGAGCGTGATGGCGCGGTCCATCTGGTTCTGCTTCTCGGCAATGCCGCCGAGTAGCACCAGCGTATCGGCGCTGTTCGGGTCGAGGGCCTTGGCCGTCTGCAGGTAAAGCGAGACGATGTCCTCGGCGCCGTCGCGGTTTAGCGCGCCGCCGACCGAGAAGAGCACGCCGGCGGCACCTTCTTCGGCCGTCTTGACCTGCTGCTCCTGCTTCTCGTTCTTTTCGATACTGTCGCGCAGCGCGTTCAGCGGCGCATAGTTCGGCAATAGGTTGTCGCCGACGGAAACGGCGTCGAGCGCCTTCTGTTTATTGCCTTGTGTTGCTTCGAGGCGTGCAAGCGCCATCACGGCGCGCATGAAGGTGTCGGGCGCCGTTGCGCCTCCCTCCTTGTCGAGCACGGCATCGTTCAGATGCTTTCGGGCGGATTTCACGTCGCCGATGGCGATGGCGATCGCGCCGGCATTGTAATTCTGGAAGATGCGGAACCAGTCCGGCCCCTTCATCTTCTCGACCATCGTGAGCGCTTCCTTGCCGCGGCCGGCGCCGACGCGGGCCCATGCGAGCAGCAGGTCGTTCATCATCCGGTCGAGATCGTTTGGCCCCTTATATTTCAGGATGGCCTCGGCGGACTTGTAGTCGTCGCGGCGCACGGCATCCATGCCGCGCACGATCGTGGTGATACGCTCGACGGAAGGATCGCCCTTCAGGTCATTGGCATATTTGACGCCGTCCTTGATATCGCCATTGAGGAGCAGCGAGATCATCAGCCGCTGGCGAATCTCTGGATTGCCGGGCTCGATCTGCAGCGCCTTCTTGTAGAGTTCGATCGCCGTTTCATAGTCATGATCGACATCGGCGGTGCGCGCGGCGAGAAAGGCGCCGGAGAAAGTGGTGACGCTGTCCGCATCGAAGTGAACGGCCGTGCCGGAATCGTCTGTCTTGGCCGCATCCTCGGCGTTCGCGCCGCCGACACCGCTGAGCGAAAGGACAGCGGCCAGCGCTGCGCTCGTAAGAAGACGGATGGCAATTCTCTGCCGCATTAGGAAACCTTTCTTCGACAGCGTCCCGACAAATGCCGCCGGCCGCAAAACCAGTTGCGATCACTGATTCATAACAGGATGGCTTTTTTGAAGCGGCGCTGCAAGAAAATCAGCCTGCGATCAAGGACGTTTGATCAATTGACGCGCTCGATGCAGAAGTCGATCACTTCCATCAGGGCGGATTTCCAGACCGTATCGGGAAGGGGCGCAAGCGCATCGCGCGCGATCGTGCCGTAATGGATCGCGCGGCCGATCGTGTCGCCGAGCGTGCCGTATTTGGTGATCAGTCCCAGCGCTTTTTCGAGATTGGCGTCGGTGCTGTTGCCGGCCTCGATTGCATCGCGCCAGAAGGCGCGCTCATCCTCAGTGCCGCGGCGATAGGCGAGAATGACCGGCAGGGTGATCTTGCCCTCGCGGAAATCGTCGCCGACATTCTTGCCAAGATCGGCGGCCTTGCCGCCGTAGTCGAGCGCGTCGTCGACCAGCTGGAAGGCGAGCCCGAGATTCATGCCGTAGGATTTCAGCGCATTGCGGCCGGACCGGCCGGCCTCGGCGACGATCGGCCCGACTTCGGCGGCGGCGGCAAAGAGAGCGGCCGTCTTGGCGCGGATGACCGAGAGATAATCGTCCTCCGTCGTCTCCATGTTCTTGGCGACGGAAAGCTGCAGCACCTCGCCTTCGGCGATCACGCAGGCGGCGGCAGACAAGACGTCCAGCGCATCGAGCGAGCCGACATCGACCATCATGCGGAAGGCCTGGCCGAGCAGGAAATCGCCGACCAGCACGCTTGCCTGGTTGCCCCAGATCATTCGCGCCGTCGATTTGCCGCGGCGTAGATCGCTTTCGTCGACGACGTCGTCATGCAGCAGCGTTGCCGTATGCATGAACTCTACCGATGTGGCGAGCTTGACGTGGTTTTCACCCCTGTAGTCAAACAGCGAGGCGGAAGCCAGCGTCAGCATCGGCCGCAGCCGCTTGCCGCCGGACGAGATCAGATGGTTCGCCACTTCGGGGATCATCTGCACGTCGGAGCCGGCCTTGGAGAGAATGAGCTGGTTTACTCGCTCCATATCCGCCCTGGTGAGATCGACCAGCGGCTTTATGGATGCCAGTTTGTTTTTGCTTTCTTCAAGCGGTATGACCACGCCCAACGACCCGGACTCCTATTCATTCATTGCACCTGACAATAGAAAGGGGCGATGGACGCGGCAAGGGGTGAATTGTCGCGCTGAGCGAAATTGGAAGGAAAACGACGGCAATGCATGAGCTTATCCGCGCCAACGACCCCGTTCTTCTCTCCTATGCCGAGAGTTTGATGAAGGATGCCGGGATTCACTGCTTCATCGCCGATCAGGGCATGAGCGTGCTGGAGGGCTCGCTCGGCATGCTGTCGCGCCGCCTGCTTGTGGATGAGGAGATGGCCGATCAGGCGCGCCGCATCCTCACCGATGCCGGTCTCGGCGGCGAGCTGCGCGAGCGGAAGTGAGCTCCGATGACCGCCACTGACACTGTCGATGCCTTTCATCGCGGCGGCTTCCATGTGGTGCAGCCGAAGGGCAGGGGTCATCGCTCCGGCATGGATGCGATGCTGCTTGCGGCTCTGGTCGCCGACGATCGTCCGGTCAGGGTTGCCGATCTCGGCGCCGGCGCGGGCGCTGCCGGCCTTGCCGTCGCCTCGCGCCTTGCCGATGCAGAAGTGGTGCTGTTCGAACGCTCGGCCGAGATGGCCGATTATGCCCGCCGCAGCATCCTCTTGCCCGACAATGCCCATATCGCGGGCCGCGTCAGCGTCATCGAGGCCGATGTGACGCTGACCGCCAAGGCACGCAACGATGCGGGGCTCACCGATGAGAGTTTCCACCACGTCATCATGAACCCGCCCTTCAACGACGCCGGCGACCGGCGCACGCCGGATGCGCTGAAGGCCGAAGCCCATGCGATGACCGACGGCCTGTTCGAAAGCTGGATCCGCACCGCCGGCGCCATCATGATCCCAGGCGGGCAATTGTCGCTGATCGCCAGGGCCCAGTCGATCGCCGAGATCATCACTGCCTGCGGCCGGCGCTTCGGCGGCATCGAGATCACCGCCATCCATCCGCGTCCGGGCGAAAATGCCGTGCGGATCCTGGTGACAGCGATCAAGGGATCGCGGGCGCGGCTGTCGCTGCGGGCGGCCCTCATCATGCACGAAGAGGGGAGCCACAAGTTCTCCCCTCTCGTCGATGATTTCAACAATGGCCGGGCGGCCTATGCCAGGCTTTAGGCTGGCTTCACACTTTTCCTGAAAGTGCTTCAGCCGGTGACGAAGTCGAGGAGCAGCTTGACGTTCAGTCCGGCGATCACGACCGCGATCAGATAGGCAACCCCACTCAGCCAGCGCGGCGCCACGAGTTCGCCCATCTTGGCCTTGTTGGCGGTAAACATGACAAGCGGGAAGACGGCGAAGGACAGCTGCAGGCTGAGCACCACCTGGGTCAGGATCAACAGCTCCGCCGTGCCCTGGTCGCCATACCAGATGGTGACGATCGCTGCCGGCACGATGGCGATGGCCCGGGTGATCAGCCGGCGCACCCATGGCTTCAGCCGGATCTTGAGGAAGCCTTCCATGACGATTTGGCCGGCAAGCGTTGCCGTTACCGTCGAGTTGAGACCGCAGCACAGAAGCGCGATGCCGAACAGCGTCGGCGCGATGGCGAGACCGAGCAGCGGCGACAGCAGCGAATAGGCATCGCCGAGTTCGACGACGTCGGTCCTGCCATGCGCATTGAAGGCGGCGGCCGCCAGGATCAGGATCGAGGCATTGATCAGCAGCGCGAAACAGAGCGCGACCGTCGAGTCGATCGTCGCAAAGGTCAGCGCCTCCCTCTTTTCGGGAACCGTATGGCCGTAGGCCCGCGTCTGCACGATGCCAGAGTGGAGGTAGAGATTGTGCGGCATGACGGTCGCGCCGAGAATGCCGAGCGCCAGGTAGAGCATCTCGGGATTGGTGACAATCTCGGTCGTCGGGAAGAAGCCGGTGAGAACCGCGCCCCATTGCGGGTCGGCCAGCAGGATCTGCACGCCGAAGCAGACCGCGATGACGCCGAGCAGCGCGATGATGAAGGCTTCCACCCAGCGGAAGCCGAGCTTCTGCAAAAAGAGGATCACGAAGACGTCGAGCGCGGTGATCAGCACGCCGAGTTCGAGCGGGATGCCCATCAACAGGTTGAGGCCGATCGCCGTGCCGATCACCTCGGCGATATCGGTGGCGATGATGGCGATTTCCGCAAAGGCCCAGAGCGGCAGCGAGACATATTTCGGAAAGGCGTCGCGGCAGGCCTGCGCGAGGTCGCGGCCGGAGGCGATCGCGAGGCGCGCGCAGAGCGATTGCAGCACGATCGCCATCAGGTTGGAAAGCAGCGCGACCGTGAGCAGCGCATAGCCGAATTTCGAGCCGCCGGCGAGCGATGTCGCCCAGTTGCCGGGGTCCATGTAGCCGACGGCGACCATGTAGCCCGGCCCGGCGAAGGCCGCCGCCCTTCGCCACATCGAGCTGTGACGCCCGGTTCCGACGGTGCGGTAGACATCCGACAGCGACGCTTCTCCGCGTTCGTGCCGCCAGCCGCTCTTTGTATTCGGATTGAGCACGTCCATGCGATTTCCACCTGTTTTATCGTGCACGCACTATGACGAGTTAGAATGATAATGCAAGTCATTCGCAACAACAAATTCAAACCCGATGTTTTCAGGCCCAATGTTTTCAAGAACGCAGCCATTGCGTTTGCCGTTCCAGCGCATACATGGGTGACGATCGTGCGACCCGAAGCGAAGGATGGGAAATGGCCGGACTCTTGAGAAAACTGATGCCGAAACGGTTCCGCAAGGACGGCATCACCATTCCGGTCGTTCGCCTGCAGGGGGCGATCATCAGTGGCGGGGGCCAGTTCCGGCCGATCCTCAACCTCGCCAATGTCTCTCCGGTTCTGGAAAAAGCCTTCGCCATGAAGGACGCACCGGCAGTCGCCATCTCCATCAATTCGCCGGGCGGCTCGCCCGTGCAGTCGCGCCTGATCTTCACCCGCATTCGCGAGCTCGCCCGCGAGAAGCAGAAGAAGGTTCTGGTCTTCGTCGAGGATGTCGCCGCCTCGGGCGGTTACATGATCGCGCTCGCCGGCGACGAGATCATCGCCGACGCCACCTCTATCGTCGGCTCGATCGGCGTCGTCTCCGGCGGTTTCGGCTTTCCCGAGCTCTTGAAGAAGATCGGCGTCGAACGCCGGGTCTATACGGCGGGCGAAAACAAGGTGATCCTCGATCCTTTTCAGCCGGAAAAGGAAAAGGACATCGAGTACCTGAAGAGCCTGCAGCTCGAAATCCACCAGGTCTTCATATCCATGGTGCGCGAGCGGCGCGCCGGCAAGCTGAGGGACGATGCGGCGGTGTTTTCCGGCCTGTTCTGGAGTGGCACGCGTGGCCTCGAACTCGGCCTGATCGACGGCCTCGGCGACATGCGCCAGGAACTGAAGCGGCGCTACGGTCAGAAGACCAAGCTGGAGCTCGTCACCGCCGGCCGTGGTCTGTTCGGCCGCAGGATCCCCGGTGTATCGCCGGTCTCGCTCGAAGGTGCTGCATCCGGTCTCGCCACGGGGCTTGTCGAAGCGGCGGAAGAGAGAGCATTGTGGAGCCGGTTCGGGCTTTGAGAGGAGCAAGAGAGGGGCATGGCACAGCTTATTACGATCCTGGTCCTGGTTTTCTCAGCCTGGTGGCTCTACCGCCGCTTTGTCTCCGATGCCCGCAAGCTCGCCGAAAAGTCGCGCCGCGCTGAAAAGGAGCGCCAGACCGGCGCGATCGGCACGCTGGTCAAGGACCCGGAGACGGGGGAATACCGGCTGAAGCGCGAGGGAGAATAAGAGGCCTCGTAACTCATCTGCCTCTCATCCGGCTGCCGCTCCGCAGTGCGCAGCGTAGGGCGGGCTTGGAACCCCCCTCTGTCCTGCCGGACATCTCCCCCACTAGGGGGAGATCGGCATGGGGAAATGTCTCGGCTTTCAGGACTGCTCCGCGCAGTCGCTTCGTTATTTGGGGAAACCCTAGCCACTTGCCGATCTCCCCATCTATGGGGGAGATGCCCGGCAGGGCAGAGGGGTATTCCGGAATTATGGGGCAGATGCCACCAACCGATAACGATGCGGTGTTGGCAGCTTTGCGCCCCAGAAGCGGACGGTTGAAGATTTCCGATCAGCGGCTGGAATGACCCGAAGCAGTCGCTCGAGGAGGCTACGATCCATGTTCTGTGGCCTGCATCGAAACCTGCCTCCCGAGAGATGGCCAGTCCCCAAATTTCCGAAAGTAGGCGCGGGAGAATGCAGCGGCACTGCCGAAGCCGACTTGCCGTGCCACCGTCTTCACCGTCGCCCCTTTGGACAGCTTCCGTCGGCCAATGACCAAGCGCCATCCCGTCAGGTAAGCCTGGGGCGTTGTGCCAACCACGTCGCGAAAAAGAGCCATGAAATGGCTTCGTGACATCCCGGCCTCCGCAGCAAGGTCTTCGATGTTCCAAGCGCGAGTCGGAGCATCATGCATAGCGACCAATGTCCGGTGTAATGAGGGGTGGGACAGGCCTGCCAGTAAGCCAGGTCCGGTTGCACCGCGGTCGATCGCTGTCCGCAGAATAAGCAAAACCATCACTTCGCAAAGGCGGTTGAGGGCCGCGCTGCGCCCGCAACGGGATTCCAAGGCCTCCGCCAGGAAAGCGGCTGTCGTGTCCCGAAGGGTTGGAATGTCGTTGACTTCGACCAGAACTTGATCCGGCAGCGCGTTCAAGAGCGGGTTGTGTACCCCCTCGAAATCGACCGTTGCTGTTACCGAAGCTGGCGGTTCAGGGATCGTGTCGCCGCGCAGGCAAAGGATGATCTTTTCCGCACGTCCCCCCGGTTCGCCGATTACAAATAGCCTCGCTTGTCTGTCGCTGGCCCGCGCCGGTTCTAGCGAGGCTTTCAGCTCGAACGTGTCGAAGAAGGCTGAGAGGCGATCCACTTTCGGAAGGATTTTCGGATTCTTGATCATACTTTCAGGACCATTGACGGCCCTGACTATGGAATATTGAAACACCAACGTCAACTCGGGCGTCGGAAGCGTCATACAAGCGGAGTTGATCGATGTTAGTCCCGAGAACACTGGCCCCTTATTTGACCGTCAAAACCCTCCAGCACGGAGAGTTCGATCTCACCCGCGAAAAGCCATCGCTTATGACGCTCGTGTGCTTTTACCGTGGTCTTCACTGCCCGGTCTGCGGAATCTATCTCAAGGAGTTGGAGCGGATGACGCTATCCTTCGACGAGCGCGGAGTCAGTACAATCGCCATAAGCTCTGACGGGGAAGACCGCGCCCGGCAAATGGCCGATAAGATTGGTGCTGAGCACTTGCGTATCGGCTTCGGTCTGCCTTTAAGCGTGGCACGGCAATGGGGCCTCTACATTTCATCCTCGCGCGGAAAGACCTCAATCGGCATCGAGGAGCCCGAACTGTTTTCCGAGCCGGGGGTCTTCCTGATCAAGCCGGATCAAACGGTCTATTGGCTCTCGGTGCAATCCATGCCATTCGCACGACCAAATTTCGTCGAGATGGTGCAAGCTTTGGATTTCGTCATCAAAAACGACTACCCGGCACGAGGTGAATATACTGGCGAGGTTTAAGTCCGGTTGGCGGCCCTGGAACGCTGGAATGCAGCTCTAAGCATGATGCCGAAAAGTGTGAGCGGTTTTCGGACGACATCCTGTTCTAGCCGCCTCGGCCCTGTCTCGGAATACGCAGCCTTCGGCGTGATCATTGATCAGTCCCATTGCCTGCATGAAAGCATAGACTGTGGTGGGGCCGACAAATGACCAGCCGCGCTTCTTCAGGTCTTTCGACATGGCGATGAACGCGGCTGAGGTGGATGCAGTCTGCGGAGCAGCAAGCTCTGTCGCCTTCGGTTCGAAGCGCCAGACATAGGCGGCGAGCGATCCCTCCTGCTTCATCAGTTCCTGGGCACGCTGCGCGTTGTTTATGACCGCCGCGATCTTACCGCGATGGCGCACGATGCCATCGTCCCGGAGCAGGCGCATAATGTCGGCCTCCGTGAATTGCGCGATGCGGTCAAAGTCGAAACCGAGAAAGGCAGCCCGAAAATTCTCGCGCTTGGACAGGATAGTGCGCCAGCTCAAACCTGACTGGAAGCCTTCGAGGCAGAGCTTCTCAAATAAACGGTGATCATCATCTACCGGGAAGCCCCACTCGGTGTCGTGATAGGGCATGAACTCCGGAGCGGCTGCGCACCAGCGGCAACGCGGCTGCCCATCCGGGCCGAAGATCGTCGCGCTCACTTTCTCACGCCCTAAGAAAGGCCAAGCGGTCGTCGGTGCGGCCCGGTGCAATTTCAAGAATGTCTGCGCTTACGACACCGCCCACAACGAAAGGATCTTGCTGGAGCCGCATTTCGAGATCGGCGCGGGATGTGTTGTGGGCGAGAACCGCTCCGCCCGCACTTTGCTGAAGGCTTCCGGTAAGGAGGAAGATGCCATCGTCAAAGCCTTGTTTGATCCAGGCATTGTGCCCTTCCATAAGGGCGGAGGCTCGGGCCTTGTTGGCGGAGAATTTAAGTGTAACGACGAACATGCAGGGCCTCCTTCAGGAATTCTGGATGGAAACGGATTCGGGATGATCGGATAGATTGGGTCGCTGCACTGCCAACCATAGGCACATATCGTCGACTTCACGGCGGACGAAGGCTTCGTCGCGGAAGGCGGTCGCGAGTGCGGCGACGCCCTGGCTTCGCATCAGGATGTGCATGGCAAGCGCGTCGGCATCGGTCTCACGGCCAAGTGCGGCAAACTGGCGCGAAAGCCAATCGCGAAACAGAGTGAAAAGCTTGGTCGCCTCGTCCTTGGCAGTGTGGTCGAGTTTGGCGAGTTCGTTGCAAAGCGTGCCGACTGGGCAGCCAAAGGCCATGATCTTTGTCTGATTCATGATGAGCATGTGAATGAAGCTTCTGATCCGTTCGCCGGGGGCTTCAGCCCCAGCCTCCCACGCATCTAGCATCGCCTTGGTCTTTGAAAAACGATGGGCGATCACCGCATCGAGAATCTCGTCTTTCGTCTTGAAGTGATAGTAGAAATTGCCTCGCGAAAGTCCGACGACTGCCGCAATGTCGGCGAAGGACGTCGCCTCGAATCCCCGCTCATAAAAAAGCCTGTCTGCAGCCTCAACAATCTGCAGTCGTGTGGTCGCTGCCCCCAAGTGCCCGGTTCTCCATCGCCATCGCCATCGCTCACCGCGTAGGGTAATTGCCCTACAAAGCTCTTTAGGACAATCGTCCTAAAGACGTCAAGGGTGGACGTGAAGGTGACGGGATTCAGCAAGTGACTGCTATCCCCCAATGTAGACGCTCGACTATCGAGAGAAGCGACCGCTAGGGGCCAGGCCGAAAGCGGTCGTTGGTGGCATTTGCTGCATAATTCCGGGGTATTCCCCGCTGCACGCCGCCACAAGGGTTAGGGGAGGGGCGGCTAAGTCCTCTTCCATATCGGCTTTCGCCGGCTGTCCGCCGCAAACGTCTTGACCCCCGCCGCCCTCCATGGCACCTGTCGCGCCGATAAATCCCAAGCAATCGGTGCCGTTCGATGTCAGCTATCCCAGACCATATGAACCCGAAGCGCTCCTTCCAGGCGCTGATCCTGACCCTGCATAACTACTGGGCGGACAAGGGTTGCGCGGTGCTGCAGCCCTATGACATGGAAGTCGGCGCTGGCACCTTCCACCCGGCCACCACGCTGCGCGCCCTCGGCCCGAAACCGTGGAAGGCGGCCTATGTCCAGCCGTCGCGGCGCCCGTCCGACGGCCGCTATGGCGAAAACCCTAACCGGCTGCAGCATTATTACCAGTACCAGGTCATCCTGAAGCCGAACCCGCCCAACCTGCAGGAGCTTTATCTCGGCTCGCTGGCGGCGATCGGTCTCGATCCGCTGCTGCACGACATCCGCTTCGTCGAGGACGACTGGGAAAGCCCGACGCTCGGCGCCTGGGGCCTCGGCTGGGAGTGCTGGTGCGACGGCATGGAAGTCTCGCAGTTCACCTATTTCCAGCAGGTCTGCGGCATCGAATGCTCGCCGGTATCAGGCGAACTGACCTATGGACTCGAACGCCTCGCCATGTATGTCCAGGGCGTCGACAATGTCTATGATCTGAACTTCAACGGCCGCGACGGCGACGAGAAGATCAGCTATGGCGATGTCTTCCTGCAGGCCGAACAGGAATATTCGCGCCATAATTTCGAATTCGCCAACACCGAGATGCTGCATCGCCATTTCGTCGATGCCGAGAAGGAATGCCGGGCGCTGCTCGACGCCGGCGCCCCCGGCGACAACGCCAATCAGCGCCTGCACAAATGCGTCTTCCCGGCCTATGACCAGTGCATCAAGGCCAGCCACGTCTTCAACCTGCTGGACGCCCGCGGCGTCATCTCGGTCACCGAGCGCCAGAGCTACATCCTGCGCGTGCGCACCCTCGCCAAGGCCTGTGGCGAAGCCTTCCTGCTGACCGACGCCGGCGGCGTCAACCTCTCCAAAGAGGCGGCGTAAAAGCCGTCTAATTTCCGTCGCTTCGCTTCTTTTGTATTGCGCAAACCGCCCCCACATTGTCTTGTGGGTGTTGCGATCACGTATGGCTTCGGTATCCCTTTTGAAGAGCGGTATTCTTTGCTTCAAACTTTTGGATGAAAATTCCGCCCCCAGGATGTTGCGCCTTTTAGCATGGCCCATCTTATGCGGCATGCTGTTCGTCCTGACTTCGTGCAGCAATTTCGACAAAGAATTCACGGTCTATTCGGCAAACACTACGATCGAAGTCTATACCGACGGCAGTGCGTTTGTGTCGGAACACTTCGACATTTTGGTCAAAAAGGCGGAAAATTACGGCGGCGTCTACGTTGATATCCCTCAACGTTTCACGGATGCGTCAGGTGGTGTTCACTGGCGAGATTTCGAACTGGCCGCAGCCCGGCGCGACGGAATCGACGAATATTATTTCATAGAAAACAATGTGCCGGGCTATTCGGTTTACATAGGAACGGAGCACTGCAAAGGCTGTTCTGCAGATCTGCTCACCGGTGTTACAAAGATCCAGATCGCTTATTGGCTCGGACGCCTGGTTCGTCAGGAAGGGGATCGCGAGGTTCTCTTCCTGCCGGCCTATATGGGCCGCGTGCACGGCCAGGGAGCGAAAAAAACGCTTGCTCTAAAACTGCCGCCGGGCGGAACGGTACGCCCCTCGCAACAGGATCGGGCGGCCGCCTATGACATTACGCGGAGCGCAACGAATGAGATCTTGGTATCTATTCCAGTAGGTAAAGCGGATCGAAAGCTGCCGGACATCGAGATCGAATATCCCGCAGGGACCTTTATGATCGTAACGAACGGCGATCGGGTGCGGTGGTGGCTCTCCGATCACCTTCTCCCGTCCATAAGCATTTTGGGACCGCTCATCGCCAGTCTGTTTGTCCTCATTAGATTGGGGCAGAGCTGGCGATTGCCTGCACCTTCAATTGCTGTCGACAGTGAGAAGACGGAGAGCATTTCGCCTGCTTTAGCCGCCTATGTGTTTTGGAACTGGAAACCGGATGCTGCAAAGGCAGCCTTCATGGCGTCTGTCTGCCATCTCGCAACGAAGAGACTGCTTCGCATTTCTGGCCTTGGAGAGAATGCTGAAGCTTCGGATTTGTCTGCCAGGCAGGTGCGCAAGAAAGGCAAGGTGGCGCGGGCCAGATGGTACGGTCTTCCAGCTGTGACGCGTTCGGTGTTTGGTCGGATTGAAGGAGAACCGCCTACTGGTGATCGGCGCACGGTCGTACATGCTCTGTATGGTTTCGAACGTGACTTGCACCAGATAGTCGCCGAGGAATATCGGAAAGTTAGAGGCGGCGCAGACCGAGCAGCGTTGAAGACTTCAGCTGCAATTCTAGTTCTTGGCATTGCCACTGCCTATTTGTCGGGCCTCTTGATCTTTTCCGCGGCCATCTGCGGGATATTGTTCATTGTTTTTCTGGTGGTAACAATGTTCCGCCATCCAGAGCGGTTTCCCGTGGCCACCGGCACCTCCGAGCAGTTCAAACAGGCGATTAGTTTGTTTGTGGGTCTTCCGGCGATACTGATTGTTGCACTTGGCTATATCGGCATGACTGAGGTGATCGGCGAACAGCAGCCATATCTGGTGGCGATCTTGCTGCACGTCGTCGGCATTATCGGTGTTTTGGCGATGCTGCGCATGCCAACGTCGAAGCAGCGGCAGATGCGCAATAACATCCTCAGTTTGCACCCTTATTTCCACGGCGAGATCGATGGCCCGCCAATGTCGATCGAATGCTACGAGCACCATCTGCCCTTCGCCGTCGCGCTTGGTGTCGAGCAACGCTGGACCGAACGTTTCAATCTCTGGCGAGAGAGCGAGAAGATGGATGCCTATGCTCCGGATTGGCGAATAAGTTCTTAGACGAGCGGTATTTTCAAAGTCTGATCGAAATCAGTCAAAGAATGACTGCGCCAAGATGACTTTGTAATACCGAATCACTAACGTGCGATCATCAAATCGGGGAGCCCATCTGCATGTTTGTGACACTCGCTATTATCGCTGTCATCGCGCTCTATCTCGTCTTCATCTACAACGGCCTGGTTCGCGCGCGGCAGATGGCGGAGGAGGCCTGGTCGGGCATCGATGTGCAGTTGAAGCGCCGCGCCGATCTGATCCCGAACCTGATCGAGACGGTCAAGGGTTATGCCGCCCATGAAAAGTCGACGCTCGAGGAGGTGGTTGAGCTCCGCAACAAGGCGCAGGCCGTGCCATCAGGCGATGTTGCGGGCAGGGCGCAGGCGGAAGGGCTGCTCGGCCAGGCGCTTGGCCGCGTCATCGCGCTTGCCGAAGCCTATCCCGATCTCAAGGCCAACGAGAACTTTGCCGAGCTGCAGGCCTCGCTGGAAACCATGGAAGGCGAGCTGCAGATGGCACGGCGTTATTACAACGGTGCTGCCCGCGACCTGAACGTCAAGGTCGAAAGCTTCCCGTCCAATCTCGTTGCCGGTCAGTTCGGTTTTGCCAAGCGGGAATATTTCGAAATCACCAACGAGGCCGACCGCGCCGTTCCCACCGTGAAATTCTGACGATCCGGCATTTTGCCTTTGCGAGAAAGCGATTAAGAGCAAGGGCAGATCGCGGCCGGCTAGAGCATGTCGCGCAAAAGTGTGCAGCGGTTTTGCGATAACGACAATGCGCAAAACCAAAGACCTAAAGCGCGGCAAGCGCTTTAGGGTCGCCCTATGGACGGAAGAACAGCATGACACGCACAGCCAAACTCACGATCATCCCGCCGGGCAGGCCGCTTTCGGGCCGCGCCATGCCGCCGGGCTCCAAGTCGATTACCAATCGCGCGCTTCTGCTCGCCGGTCTTGCAAAGGGAACGAGCCGGCTGACCGGGGCGCTGAAGAGCGACGATACTTGTTATATGGCCGAAGCGCTGCGCGCCATGGGTGTTGCGATCGACGAGCCTGACGATACCAGCTTCGTCGTCACCGGCAGCGGCAGGCTGCTGGCGCCGAAAGCGCCGCTCTTCCTCGGCAATGCCGGCACGGCGACCCGCTTCCTGACGGCGGCTGCGGCTTTGGTCGACGGCACCGTCATCGTCGATGGCGACGAGCATATGCGCAAGCGCCCGATCGGCCCGCTGGTCGAGGCGATGCGCACGCTCGGCATCGACGTCACCGCCGAGACTGGCTGCCCGCCGGTCACCGTCAGGGGCACCGGCCGCTTTGAGGCCGACCGAATCCTGATCGATGGCGGCCTGTCCAGCCAATATGTTTCGGCGCTGCTGATGATGGCGGCCGGCGGCGACCGTCCTGTCGATATCGAACTCGTCGGTGAGGATATCGGCGCGCTTGGCTATATCGATCTCACGACGGCGGCGATGAAGGCCTTCGGCGCCAAGGTCGAAAAGACCAGTCCCGTCATCTGGCGCGTCGAGCCGACCGGCTACCGGGCCGCCGATTTCATCGTCGAGCCGGATGCATCCGCCGCGACCTATCTCTGGGCGGCCGAAGTGCTGAGTGGTGGCAAGATCGATCTCGGCGTGCCGAACGATGCCTTCACCCAGCCGGATGCCAAGGCCTACGAGGCGATCGCCAAATTCCCGCATCTGCCGGCTAAAATCGACGGCTCGCAGATGCAGGATGCGGTTCCGACGATCGCGGTGCTTGCCGCTTTCAATGAGACGCCGGTCCGCTTCGTTGGCATCGCCAATCTGCGAGTTAAGGAATGCGACCGCATCCGCGCCCTGTCCACGGGGCTCAACAATATCCGCGGAGGCCTGGCCGTCGAGGACGGCGACGATCTGATCGTCCATTCCGATCCTGCTCTCGCCGGTCAGACGCTGCCGGCGGAGATCGACAGCTTCGCCGATCACCGCATCGCCATGAGTTTCGCACTCGCCGCGCTGAAGATCGACGGCATCACCATTCTCGATCCCGACTGCGTCGGCAAGACCTTCCCCGCCTACTGGCGGACACTGGCAGCACTTGGCGTGACCTATCAGGACCAAGATTGACGAAACACGCAGCCGAGGCTGCCGGCGGGGAGACAGGGATGGGGCGTCGGTTTTTCGGATTTTGCTTTGCACTCCTGTTGATGCTTGCCGCCCCCGCGGCCTTTGCCGCCGAGGTGATCGACAGTTTCGCCTCCGATATCACGCTCGACAAGAACGGCGCGATGTCGGTGACGGAGACGATCACCGTCAATGCCGAGGGAAATCAGATCAACCACGGCATCTTCCGTGACTTCCCGCTCTATTTCAGCGATGCCGCGGGCCGTCGCCGCAGCGTCGATTTCGATATGGTCTCGGTCCAGCGCGATGGCGAGGACGAGCCCTGGCACACCGAATCGATATCAGGCGGTATCCGCATCTATGCCGGTTCTGCCGATGTGACGGTAACGCCGGGCCGTCATCGATATGTCTTCACTTACAGGACCAATCGCCAGATCCGTTATTTCGACGATCATGACGAACTCTATTGGAACGTCACCGGCAATGGCTGGATCTTCCCGATCCGCTTGGCCACCGCGGCGGTGAAGCTGCCGCCCGGCGTCGGCGCGACGGAGACGATCTTCTTCACCGGCCCCGAGGGCGCGACGGGAAAGAATGCCCGCGCCAGCGAGACCGGCGCCGGGCTGGTCTTTTCCACCACCATGCCCCTTGGCCCCAACGAAGGCCTGACCTTTGCAATCCGCATGCCGAAAGGGTCGATCGATCCGCCGAGCGCGGACATGGAAAGCACATGGTGGTTGAAGGACAACCGCAATTATTTCATCGGCTTCGGCGGCCTGATCCTCGTTTTCGCTTACTACACCCGCTCCTGGCTGAAGGTCGGCCGTGATCCCGCCCGTGGTGTCGTCGTGCCGCGCTGGGACGCGCCTGACGGCATCTCGCCGGCGCTGGTCAACTACATCGACAATAAGGGCTTCTCCGGCGAGGGCTGGACGGCGCTGTCCGCCACCGCGCTCAATCTTGCCGTCCGCGGTTACGTCAAACTCGAAGACCTGAAGAATTCGATCGTCATCCAAGGCACCGGCAAGCCGCTCGGCAAGGAGAAGTTCCAGGCCGGCGAGATCGAATTGCTGAAGGTTGCCGGCGGTGCCGGCTCGTCCCTGACGATCGACAAGGCCAATGGCGAGCGGGTGAAGTCCGTCGGCCAGGCATTCCGCTCGGCGATCGAGAAGGAGCATCGCGGCAAATATTACAATTCCAACCTGATCTATACCGCAGGCGGCATCGCGCTCAGTGCCGCGGCCCTGGTGATCCTGTTCGTCTTCGGTTCGCTGGAGCCCGACACCATCGCGGTGATGCTGATCCCGATCGTCATCTCGGTCTTCGTTTCGGTCTTCGTCGCCGGCCTCGTCAGGTCGCTGCATCGCGGCAAGTCGCTGTTCGGCAAGATCATCGCCATCATCTCCGCCGCGATCGGCGTCTTCGTCGGCATCAGCATCCTGGCGACCATGGGGCTGGCGCTTGCCTCCTCCTTGGTGGAACTGCACGAAACGCCGATGCTCTTTGCTGTCGGCGGCATCGTGCTTTTGAACATCCTCTATTTTTTCATCATGGGCGCGCCGACCCCGCTCGGCGCCAAGATGATGGACGGCATAGACGGCCTGCGCCAATATCTGACGCTTGCCGAAAAAGACCGGATGAACACGGCTGGCGCCCCGGAAATGTCGCCGCGGCATTTCGAGACCCTGCTGCCCTATGCGGTGGCGCTCGGCGTCGAAAAGCCCTGGTCGCGCACCTTCGAAACCTGGCTTGCGGCAGCTGCTGCCGGCGCGGCTGCCGCCTATGCGCCCGCCTGGTATTCCGGCAACTTCAACAGTGGCAGCTTCTCCGATCGCATAGGCGGCTTTTCCTCTTCGATGGCCTCGACCATCGCGTCGACAATTCCCGCGCCACCGCCGTCGAGCTCATCCTCCGGTTTTTCCGGCGGCGGCTCGTCCGGCGGCGGTGGTGGAGGCGGTGGGGGCGGGGGCTGGTAAGCTTTCCTGCTTGACCTTTCGGCCCCTGGCCCTTAACCGCCAGACAGAAAAGGAAAGGGTGGCGCATGAAGGTTCTGTTGATCGGATCGGGCGGACGCGAGCACGCACTCGCCTGGAAGCTGGCGCAATCGCCGTTGATGACGGAACTCTACGCCGCACCCGGCAATCCCGGCATTGCCGAACATGCCATCCTCGTGCCCTTAAATATCGAGAATCACGACGCAGTCGCGGCCTTCTGCAAGGACAAGGCGATCGATTTCGTCGTCGTCGGCCCGGAGGCGCCGCTGGTTGCCGGCCTCGCCGACCGGCTGCGTGCCGATGGCCTGGCGGTTTTTGGCCCCTCCGCTGCCGCAGCCCAGCTCGAGGGTTCCAAAGGCTTCACCAAGGATATCTGCGCCCGCTACGATATTCCGACAGGCGCCTACCAGCGCTTCAACAATGGACCGAAGGCGAAAGCCTATATCCGTGCCCAGGGCGTGCCGATCGTCGTCAAGGCCGATGGTCTTGCTGCCGGCAAGGGCGTGACGGTTGCGATGACGCTCGATGAAGCCTTGGCTGCGGTCGACGACTGCTTCGAGGGCGCGTTTGGCACTGCTGGCGCTGAAGTCGTCGTCGAAGCCTATCTCGATGGCGAGGAAGCGAGCTTCTTCTGTCTCTGCGATGGCAAACATGCGCTGCCGCTCGCAACCGCCCAGGATCACAAGCGGGTGGGCGAGGGCGATACCGGCGTCAATACCGGCGGCATGGGCGCCTATTCGCCGGCGCCTGTGATGACTGCCGAGATGGTCGAGCGCACCATGAAAGAGATCATCGAACCGACGATCCGCGGCATGGCCGAGAGCGGACATCCCTTCTCCGGCGTCTTTTTCGCCGGGCTGATGATCACCAGGAAGGGGCCAGAGCTGATCGAATACAATGTCCGCTTCGGCGACCCCGAATGCCAGGTGCTGATGATGCGGTTGAAGAGCGATCTCCTGCCGCTGCTGCTCGCCACCGCCAACGGCACGCTCGATCAAGTCAAGGCCGAATGGAGCGACGATCCGGCACTGACGGTGGTCATGGCCTCGAAGGATTATCCCGGCGCCTACGACAAGAACACGCCGATCCTCTCCCTGCCGGATGCAGGCGAGGGCGAGAAGGTGTTTCATGCCGGCACGGGTCTGAAGGACGGCGCGCTGGTTGCGACCGGCGGCCGCGTGCTGAACGTCACCGCGTCAGGCGGCACGGTCGCCGAGGCCAAGGACCGCGCCTACACGCTGCTTGACAAGGTGAGATGGGAAAACGGCTTCTGCCGGCGCGACATCGGTTGGCGGGCGATCGAGCGCGAAAGCGGCTTGGAATGAGTATAAACCGCCGCGTTCTTTAAATTTTTACCCTTTCCCCTGACGGGATGGAAACAAAGCTGCGCTAATTTGCTCCGAAGGTGAGACGGAGTAACTTTGATGCGTCAGATTTTCCTCGGTGCTGCAATCCTGCTGATGGCAGGCTCAGCAATGGCGTCCTCGATAGAGGTGGTCGGCAAGACCGCGCCGTCCGCTGAAGGCAGCATCGTCACCGAAAGCTGCACCCATTGCCCGCCACTCCAGGCCGAGCTGACCAAGAGGGACTATACGGTGCCGGAGCTGAAGCCTGGCGTCCTCCAGGCGAGTGAAATCCGAGATGTCGGCGGCGAAAAGAAGATCTATCGTACCGAAGGCTGGATGGGCGGCTCGCCCGTCGTCTTCGTCAGCAAGGCGACCCCGGAAGCGATGCTTGCCGCGGCGCCTTCCGCCCCGCCTGTCGACGGCATCGACATGAATGCGACGACGGCGGCCGTCATCGGCGGCGACGCCAAGCCCGTTGCCGCCGGCATGGCGGAACAACCGGCAGCCCTTAACGTTTCTGAATTCAAGCTGCGTTTCTAAAGCATGTCGCGCAAAAGTGCGCGGCGCTTTAAAACCAAAATTCCCTGCCCCTGCCTGATCAAGGTTTCGATCGATTGGGGTTCCACCACCGGTGGACCGAATGCACCCTCGATGAGCAGCGAGGGTGCATTCTTGTTTTGATATGCTGAGATCCGGCGGTTTTGCCTTGTAAATTACCCCTCGATTTTTAGGGAAACTCGCGCCGCGAACAATAAAGTTAAAGCTTTTTTATAGGGTGAGCATCAATTGTTCCTTACCCGGTCGCAGCATGTTTGTTTTAGCAGCGGTAGACGCGTCCTCTTTTTGGCGCGCTCGCACAGGCGGTAGAAAACCGCACCGGAATGCAGCCATCCATTCCCGTTGCGAGGCGTCATGAAAAATTTGAAGATATCGAAGCAGCTCATATTGCTGGTCGTCGGCCTGATGATCGCCTTTGCGATCGCCACCTCCCTGCAGATCCGCTCCTCGGTCGATGCGATCTACAAGGAGCGTTACGACATGCTGCGCGCCGAGGTTCAGTCGGCGGTCTCCGTTCTCAAGCTTTACCAGGCCAAGGTCACATCAGGCGAAATGACGCTGGAGGATGCCCAGAAGCAGGCCTACACCACCGTCAACGGGATGAAATACGATCCGGACGGCTATTTCTTCGGCTATAGCTACGACGTCCAGATGATGTTCCACTACGACGCTGCGAAAGTCGGGCAGAACCTGAAGGCGCAGCCGGACAGCAAGGGCAAGCTCTATCGCGAAGAACTGGTTAAGCTCGGGCAGCAGGGCGGTGGTCTCGTCGAATATTATTCCACCAGCAAGCCGGGCCAGCCGGCCGGCGATTACCGCAAGACGGCCTATGGGCAGGCCTTCGAACCCTGGAAGGTCGTCGTCATCACCGGCGTCTATATGGACGATCTCGATGCGCAGATAAACAGCACGATCCTGACTGCACTGTCCGGCAGCATCGTCCTGTTCTTCCTTGCCATGGCCGCCGCCTACTTCGTCATCCGCGGCATATCGGGACCTCTCAACAACGTCCATGCCGCCCTGAAGGCTGTCGCCGAAGAGGATGTTTCGATCGCCATCCCGCATATCGGCATGAACAATGAAGTGGGCATGATGGCCAAGGCGACGCAGTCGCTGCAGGAAAAGATCAGGGAACGCCATGCGATGTCCGATCGCGAGGCGGCCCAACAGCTGGCGCTGGAAAGCGAGCGCGAAAACAATCTGCGCCGGCAGCAGGACGAAGCTACGCTGCAGGCGCGGGTGGTGACGACGATCGGCCAGGCGCTGGAGATGATCGCCCGCGGCGATCTCACCGTCCGCTGCGCCGATCTCGGCCAGAAATACGCCGCCCTTCGCGATAACTTCAACGATGCGCTGTCGCATCTCGAAGCCGCCATGGCCAAGGTCAGCGCCAAGGGCACCGATATCGGCACCAGCAAGGAAGAGATCCGCCGCGCTTCCAACGAGCTGTCGCAGCGCACCGAGCGCCAGGCCGCCAGCCTGGAAGAAACCTCAGCCGCACTCGATGAACTGACCGTCGCCGTCCGCCAGACCGCCGATGGCGCCCATGAAGCCAGCAAACGCGTCCACTCGGTCAGCACCGAGGCGACCCACAGCGATGCGATCGTCACCCAGGCGATCGAGGCGATGAGCGGCATCGAGAAGTCGTCGTCGGAGATCACCAAGATCATCGGCGTCATCGACGAGATCGCCTTCCAGACCAATCTGCTGGCGCTGAATGCCGGCGTCGAGGCAGCGCGCGCCGGTGAAAGCGGCAAGGGTTTTGCGGTTGTCGCCCAGGAAGTCCGTGAGCTTGCCCAGCGCTCCGCCGCTGCGGCCAAGGAGATCAAGGATCAGATCGCCCGCTCCTCCAGCCAGGTCGACCACGGCGTCCGTCTGGTCGGCGAGGCAGGCGAGGCGCTGAAGCGCATCTCCGACCAGATCAAAGCCGCCAATGAGATCGTCGCCAAGATCGCCCACAGCGCCTCCGAACAGGATACGACGCTGCGCTCGATCTCCTCGTCGATGAACCAGCTCGATGCCGCCACCCAGCAGAATGCCGCCATGGCCGAGGAGACCACGGCATCGGCCGAAACACTCGCCAGCGATACCGACGAGTTGATCGACCTCATCCGCGGCTTCCGCGTCAGTGGGGCCAACACAGCTACCGCTGCACATCAGGGTCGCCGCGCCGCATAAACGGCGCGGGAACAATAAGAAATTTTATCACCAAATTCTTAGCGGCCGTCGGTTCTCCGGCGGCCGTGCCATTTTGAAGCTCATTGCGCGATACGTTCGATCAACAGTTCGATTTCGCGATCGGAAAACACTTCGACACCGGCTGCTTTCAGCGCCGCCGCCGTCACGCCATTACCGGCCTGCTTGCGGCCGGAAAACGTGCCGTCATAAATGAAACCGGATCCGCAGGACGGGCTGCCGTCGATGAGCAGCGCATAGTGGCAGCCGGTCTGCCTCGCGAGCGCCACGGCATTCTTTGCTGCCCGCAGGAACTCTTCCGTTACGTCGGCGCCCGTCAGCTCGACAACCCGCGCCTTGCCGGCCAGCACCTCTTCGCCGCTTGCCGCCTCTGCGATCTCCGCCGGCGGCCGCGGCACCGTCATGCCCGCCGACATCTCCGGACAGATCGTCACCAGCCGGCCCTCGGCCCGCCATGTCTCGATCGCCGGATGAAGCAACGGCTTCGCTCGCCCGTCATACCGAACGGCGTGGCCCATGAGACAGGCGCTGACGAGAATCTTGCTCTGCATGTCTCTTGAATAGCGCCGCGGCGGCGGCAATGCCAGCGTTGGATAGCCGTTCTTCAAGGGGTAACGACTGCACCAGCCCCTCATCCGCCTGCCGGCACCTTCTCCCCGCTCGCGGGGCGAAGGGGACAGCCGCAACCTCTCCGTTCCTCGCCCACCTCTCGTAGGGCACGTCCCCTCGCCCCGTTTACGGGGAGAGGGTTAGGGTGAGGGGCAGATGTTTTTGAGATGGCGCAACATCGGCGCCAAACGTATTTAATCCCAGCACCCACGTGGCAAGCGCCGCGTGCGTACTGGCAACATCACCCCGAAATCTTCGAGAAGTCCGCAACCGTTCCCGTCGCCTCGCGGATCAGTCGCAGCAGGGCGAGACGGTTGGCGCGGATGGCGGCGTCCTCGTCGTTGACGAGTACCTCTTCGAAGAAGCGGTCGACCGGGCCGCGCAGCTTGGAGAGCGCTTCCATCGCCGAGCGGAAATCCTCGCCCGCAACGGCGTCCGAGGCATCCTTCGAGGCGCTGGAGATTGCGGTGAAGAGCTCCTTCTCGGCATCGAGCTTCAGAAGCGCTTGCGAAACGCCGTCGGCGATCACGGTGCCCTTCTTTTCCTCGGCGGCGAGCAGCTGCGTCGCGCGTTTGGTGCCGGCAAGCAGGTTCTTGCCGTCTTCCGAGGTGATGAAGGCCGTCAGCGCTTCGACGCGGCGCGCCACCATCAACAGGTCGTCGGCATCAGGCGTCAGCACGGCGTCGATCAGATCGTGGCGGGCGCCCTGGTCGCGCAGATAGACCTTGAGACGGTCGTGGAAGAAGGAGAGCAGGTCGCCATCCCCGGTCGTTGCCAGCAGCGGCAGGCGGATCCTTCGCTCCAGCAGGATCCTGACGACACCGAGGGCCGCACGCCGCAGCGCAAACGGATCCTTCGACCCGGTCGGCTTTTCGTCGATCGCCCAGAAACCGATCAGCGTATCGAGCTTGTCGGCAAGGGCGATCGTGATCGCCACTCTATCCTCCGGCACGCGGTCCGACGGACCCTGCGGCTTGTAGTGATCCTCGATCGCTGCGGCAACGGACGCATTCTCGCCCTGCAGCACCGCATATTTGCGACCCATTAATCCCTGCAGTTCCGGAAATTCCCCGACGGCCTCGGTGCGCAGATCGGCCTTGGCGAGCACGGCGGCGCGATCGATGAGAGCCGCGTCGGCGCCGGTGATATCAGCCAATTCCTTGGCCAGCGTGCGGATGCGGGCGACGCGTGCGCCCTGCGTGCCGAGCTTGGCATGGAAGGTCACATTGAGCGCATCGAGCTTGGCCATCCGCTGGTCGAGCGGCTTGTTGATGTCGAGGCCGAACTTTGCCGCCGAAGCCGTGAGCGTATCGAGATCCGGCAGATTGCCCTGGTCGCGCTTCCAGAAATGCAGCGCATCGGAAAGCCTTGCCCGCACCACCTTGCCGTTGCCGTGGACGATTTCCTTGCCGCCGTCGCTTGCCTGGATGTTGGAGACGAGGATGAACTTGTTCGACAGCGTCTCGCTGCCGCTCGCGCGCGTCACGAAACATTTCTGGTTGGTCTTGATCGTCAGCCGGATGATTTCGGAGGGGATCGAGAGATAATCCTCCTCGAAACTGCCCATCAGCACCTGCGGCAATTCGACGAGGCCGGAGACTTCTTCCAGCAGACCTTCGTCTTCCACCAGCTCCAGCCCGTTGGCAAAGGCGATGTCGCGGGCATCGTGCAGGATGATGTCCTTGCGTCGCTCGGCGTCGAGGATGACCTTCGCCTTTTCCAGGTTCGCCGCGTAATCGTCGAAGCGCCGCACGGTGATCGCCTCGGGCGCATGGAAGCGATGGCCGTAGGTGATGTTGGAAGCGGTGATGCCGTCGATCTCGAAGGGGATGACGGTAGTCTCTTCATGCTCCGGGCCGAAGGTACAGACGATCGACTGCAGCGGCCGCACCCAGCGCAGGGCGCCGGGCTTCGACGAGGCCTTGCCCCAGCGCATCGATTTCGGCCAGGGAAAATCGCGGATGATGCCGGGCATAATATCGCTGACAATCTCTTCCGTCGCGCGGCCGGGCTTGGAGATGACCGCGACGTAGAAATCGCCCTTCTTCGGATCGCTCACCACCTGCGCCTCGGAAACCGAGGAAAGCCCGGCGCCGCGCAAAAAGCCTTCAATCGCCTTCTCGTTGGCGTCGGTGCGCGGTCCCTTGCGTTCCTCGCGCACATCGGCGGAGCGTGCCGTCAGGCCATGGATGTCGAGCGCAAGCCGCCGCGGCGTCCAGTATTCGCGTGCGCCCTCGTAGGACAGACCCGCTTCGACAAGCGCATCGGTGACGAGCTTCTTCAGGTCGCCGGCAGCCTTGCGCTGCATGCGGGCCGGAATCTCTTCGGAGCGGAGTTCGAGAAGAAGGTTTGGCATGTCGAATTTCCTTGCCTCCCGCGACAGGGGAGGGATGGCATAGGCGCCGGGTCAAAACGTTGCTTCTGCTAGCAAAGAATGGCGCATCTGCACAACCGCAAAATCGCCGTCTTTCCGGCCTGCTTATCCTGTGGATCGGCGCTCGGCCGTAAACTCCAACATTGCCTTGCCGCTTTTCGCCGCTATGGTCCCGCCACCTCTGACGAAACAGGAAATCTCATGGCCGCAGACCTCCGTTTTCTCGCAGCCCGCATCTCCGCCGAAATCAACGCCCGGCCCGAACAGGCCAAAGCCGCCATCGAGCTGCTCGACGAGGGCGCAACCGTGCCCTTCATCGCCCGTTACCGCAAGGAAGTGACGGGTGGGCTGGACGATACGCAGCTGCGCAATCTCGCCGAGCGGCTGGTGTATCTGCGCGAACTCGAAGCCCGGCGCGACGCGATCGTCGAATCGATCACCGGCCAGGGCAAGATGACCGAGGAGCTGATGGTGAAGGTCGCAGGCGCCGAAACCAAGGCCGAGCTGGAAGATCTCTATCTGCCCTACAAGCCGAAGCGCCGCACACGGGCGGAAATCGCCCGCGAACGCGGCCTCGGCCCGCTCGCCGAGACGATCCTTGCCGACAGAGCCAGGGAACCCGCCGTCCTGGCCGAAGGCTTCATCACAGCGGATGTGCCCGATGTGAAGACGGCGCTCGAGGGCGCGCGCGACATCATCGCCGAAGGCATTGCCGAAAATGCCGACCTGCTCGGCAAGCTGCGCGCCCATATGCGCCAGGCCTCGCTGCTGAAGGCGAAAGTCGTCGACGGCAAGCAGGCGACGGGCGAGAAGTTTTCCGACTATTTCGACCATTCCGAACGCTGGGCGACCGCCCCCGGCCACCGCGCGCTCGCCATGCTGCGCGGCTGGAACGAGGAGGTGCTGACGCTGACGATCGAGGCCGACGCCGAGACGACTTCTCCGAACAAGCCGGTCGAACGCATGATCGTGGCGGCCTACGAGATCGGTACGAGCCGTCCCGGCGACCGCTGGCTGATGGAGGTCGCAAGCTGGACCTGGCGCGTCAAGCTTTCCATGTCGCTCTCGCTCGACCTGATGCGGGAACTGCGCGAAAGGGCAGAAGAGGAGGCGATCCATGTCTTCGCCCGCAATCTCAAGGACCTGCTTTTGGCAGCGCCCGCCGGCTCGCGCGCGACGATGGGTCTCGATCCCGGCATCCGCACCGGCGTCAAGGTCGCCGTCGTCGACGGCACCGGTAAGGTGGTGGCGACATCGACCGTCTATCCCTTCCAGCCGAGGAACGACGTGCGTGGCGCCCAGGTCGAACTCGCATCGCTGATCCGCAAGCATAATGTCGAGCTGATCTCGATCGGCAACGGCACCGGCAGCCGCGAAACCGAAAAGCTGGTGGCCGACATGCTGGCCGAGTTGCCGGCGCCGAAGCCGACCAAGGTCATCGTCTCGGAAGCCGGCGCCTCGGTCTATTCCGCCTCGGCGACGGCAGCGGCTGAGTTTCCCGATCTCGACGTGTCGCTGCGCGGCGCCGTCTCCATCGCGCGGCGCCTGCAGGACCCGCTGGCCGAACTGGTCAAGATCGAGCCGAAGTCGATCGGCGTCGGCCAGTATCAGCATGACGTCGACCAGCAGAAGCTGTCGCGTTCGCTCGATGCCGTGGTGGAAGATGCGGTGAATGCCGTCGGTGTCGATCTCAACACGGCGTCAGCGCCGTTGCTCTCGCGCGTCTCCGGCCTCGGCCCGTCGATCGCCGATGCCATCGTCCGCCATCGCGACAGCGAGGGCCGTTTCGAGACGCGAAAGGATCTGCTGAAGGTCGCACGCCTCGGCGGCCGCACCTTCGAGCAATGCGCCGGCTTCCTGCGCATCCCCAACGGCAAGGAGCCGCTCGACTCCTCCTCGGTCCACCCGGAGGCCTATGGCGTCGCCAAGAAGATCGTTGCCGCCTGCGGCCGTGATCTGCGCGCGCTGATGGGCGATAGCGCCGTGTTGAAATCGGTCGATCCGCGCCAGTTTATCGACGAGAAATTCGGTCTGCCGACGGTCAGGGACATTATCGCAGAGCTGGAAAAGCCCGGCCGCGACCCGCGTCCGAGCTTCAAGACCGCGACCTTTGCCGAGGGAGTCAACGAAATTTCCGACCTGAAGCCCGGCATGGTGCTGGAAGGCACGGTGACCAACGTCGCCGCCTTCGGCGCCTTCGTCGATATCGGCGTGCACCAGGATGGTCTGGTGCACGTGTCCCAGCTTGCCGATCGTTTCGTCAAGGACCCTCACGAGGTCGTCAAGGCCGGCGATGTCGTCAAGGTGCGTGTTGTTGAAGTCGATGCCAAGCGCAAGCGCATCGCTCTCTCGATGAAACGTGATGACGGCTCTTCAGCGCCGCCGCCGCGTGGTGATTCTCGCGGAAGTCAGGGTTCCCGGCCGCAGAACGAGCGCCGGCCGGCGGCGCAGAAAGCCGAAAACCAGGGTGCATTCGGTGCAGCACTTGCCGAAGCCATGAAGCGAAAATAAGGGTTTAGCCGGAATTTCGGCAAAAATGCAACAGTTTGGCAGCGTTCTGAGCGGAGTGCTAAATCCGGCGCTTGTAAGGCGAAAGAGAGCGATTAAGTTGATGTGACCATCCTGTCACATTTGCGAGGCGTCCATGGCGTCGGCATTCTTATCGATCGTCCAGCAAATCGTCCGCAAGGGTTCGTTGAAACTTACCCTTGCCAATGGCGAAACCCACATTATCGGCGACGGCACCGGTGAAACCGTTGTCGCCCGCCTTGCCGATCAGGAGGCCGAGGACGCCATCCGGCGCGACCCGACCTTGAAGCTCGGCGAAATGTACATGCAAGGCCGGTTCATTCTCGAACAGGGCAACATCTATGATTTCCTGTCGCTGGTGAAGCAGAACACCACCAACGAGATCTTCGATTTCAAGATGGCGGCACTGCTCCTCGGCCGCATTGCCTGGCAGCAGCTGAAGAGCCGCGTGCCGGTCAATCGCAACAAGCACAATGTCGCCCATCATTACGACCTGTCGGCCAAGCTCTTCGATCTTTTCCTCGACGAGGACTGGCAATATTCCTGCGCCTATTTCGAGCCGCCGGGCATTGGTCTCGACGAGGCGCAGCTCGCCAAGAAGCGCCATATCGCCGCCAAGCTTCTGCTCGAGCCGAACCAGCGCATCCTGGAGATCGGCTCCGGCTGGGGCGGCATGGGCATGTACCTGACGGAGGCGACGGAAGGTGCCGAGTTCACCGGCATCACGCTGAGCGAGGAGCAGCTCAAGGTCTCGCGTGCGCGTGCCGAAAAGCGCGGCCTTGCCGACCGTGTGCGTTTCGAACTGCAGGACTACCGCACCATGACGGGCAGGAAGTTCGACCGTATCGTCTCGGTCGGCATGTTCGAACATGTCGGCATCGGCCACTACGGCAATTTCTTCCGCAAGGTATCGGATCTGCTCGACGACAACGGCGTCATGGTGCTGCATTCGATCGGCCGCCCCAAGCCGAGCTTCGGCACCAATGCCTTCATCGAGAAATACATTTTCCCGGGCGGCTACATCCCTTCCGTCGGCGAGGTCGTGCCGCCGCTTGAAAAGGCCGGGCTGCTGGTCAAGGATATCGAAATCCTGCCGCTGCATTATGCCTATACGCTGCGTCATTGGCGCGAGCGTTTCGTGGCGCGCAAGGCCGAAGCGGTGGCACTTTACGACGAGCAGTTCTTCCGCATGTGGGAATTCTATCTGGCGGGTTCCGAAATGGGCTTCCGCTGGGACGAGCTTTTCATCCTGCAGATCCAGATCGCCAAGAACCAGTTCGCCGTTCCCGACAATCGCAGTTACATTGCGCGGAATGAAGCGAAGTTGAAGGAATTCGAGGCGAGGCGCGCCCCGCTCGAAAAGGTGACATTCTGATCCCCCGGAAATGCCGCTTCCGCTGGCGATTTTGCCGAGGAGCCAATTCTCATGAAAGGTTGTGCCGATGAGCAGTGCGTTTCCCGAGATCTACCTGGTCCGCCACGGTGAAACCGAATGGAGCCTGTCGGGGCGGCATACCGGACGCAGCGATATTCCCTTGACGGCGAACGGCGAGGCCGCCGCCCGCAAACTCGCCGACCGGCTGGCGGGCCTTAGCTTCTCCGCCGTCTGGTCGAGCCCGTCCGAGCGGGCCCGCAAGACCTGCGCGCTCGCCGGGTTCGGATCGGGCGCGGTGATCAAGGACGATCTCGCCGAATGGGACTACGGCTCTTATGAAGGCATCACCACCAAGGCGATCCTTGCCAACCGCCCCGGCTGGCAGCTCTTTCGCGACGGCTGCCCGAAGGGCGAATTCGCCGCCGATGTCGGCGATCGCGCCGACGCCGTGATTAGCGGACTTCGTCAAACGGCCGGCACCATCCTGGTCTTTTCGAGCTCGCATTTCCTGCGCGTCCTCGCCGCCCGCTGGCTCGGCCTGCCGCCGGAAGACGGCTCCCGTTTCGTACTCGATACGGCCAGCATCAGCGTGCTCGGCTACGAGCACGATCTGACCGAGCCGGTCATCCGCCGCTGGAACCAGCGGTAAAAACCAGACGCAGTCGTCTGCCTGCTCAATCTCGCCGCCGTGGTTAACATTGGGGTAACGACATCGGGATAGATGTAGCGAGCGCCGCCCTCCGCGGCTTTGTTTTTGCGTTTTCTGGAGTGTGGACGTGTCTCATCGATCAGTCGTATCGATCTCTTTGGCTATTGCCCTTTTATCTGCTGGCTCGGCGGCCGCCCAGGAAAGCGGCCAGCACTTCTGGTCCGGCGACTGGTATTTGAGCGTCGGCGTCGCTGGCTTCTCCGCCCCGAAATTCGAGGGCTCGTCGCACAATGAATTCAAGTTCAGCCCGTTGATCTCGGTCGGTCGCCAAGGCGCCGGCCCGCGTTTTTCCTCGCGCAACGACAATCCGTCCTTCGCCCTCATCGACAAGGGCGCTTTCCGCGCCGGCATCGTCGGCAGGTTCGTGCCGTCGCGCGATGACGGCGACGGCAGCGAGCTGAAGGGCTTGAAGAAGGTCAAATGGGGGGCGGAAGCCGGCGGTTTCGTCGAGGTCTACCCGACAGATTTCCTTCGTGCCCGCGCCGAAGTCCGCCAGGGCATCCGCTCGCATGACGGCATCGTCGCCGATCTCGCGGTCGATGCCTTCACCGATATCGCCCCCGACCTCCAGCTATCAGGCGGCCCGCGTGCGACCTTCGCCACCAGCGGCTATTACGACGCCTATTATGGCGTCAACGCCAAGCAGGCGGCGGCAAGCGGCCTTGATCCCTATAAGCCGTCGTCTGGCATCCAATCCTATGGCGCAGGCGCGGCGCTGACCTGGAAGGCGACGGAAAACCTCTCGGCAAGTTCCTTCCTCGAATATAAGCGGCTGGCAGGCCCTGCCGCCGACAGCAGCCTCGTGCGTGACCGCGGCTCGAAGAACCAGGTCCTGATCGGCGTCTCGGCGACCTACAAGTTCAATTTCTCACTGCAGTGATTGACGCGGCTGCGCATCCCATCTCAGATGCGCAGCGCTGTAATGCTTTGAATTGCCCTATAATTTCACCGTTGGATCAGAATCGATCCAACGGTGATGCAAATGGCAGTGCAATGATCGCTTCTTGACCGCATCGACGGCCCGCCGCTAGATGAGCGGCATGCACGATACCGGCGACTTCAACGATCGCGTCTCCGACGCACCTTCCGATAACTGGGTCTACCGGATCCTGCCGCCATGGCTTTGGCCTTATGCACAGCTCGCACGCTGGGACCGCCCCATCGGCTGGCAGCTCTTGATGTGGCCGTGCTTCTGGTCGGCGACACTTGCGGCCAATGCGGCGATCGGCGAGGGGATCTATTCCGGCAGCTTGCTGGTGTCTCATTTGTTCCTTTATTTCATCGGCGCGGTCGCCATGCGCGGCGCCGGCTGCACCTATAATGATCTCGTCGACCACGAGATTGACATGGAAGTGGCGCGCACGCGGTCGCGTCCGCTGCCCTCCGGCCGCGTCACGCGCGCCCACGCGAAAATCTTCATCGGCCTGCAGGCGCTGGTCGGCCTCATCGTGCTGTTGCAGTTCAACTGGCTCAACGTCTTCCTCGGCGTGCTCTCGCTCGGGATCGTGGCGTTCTATCCCTATGCCAAACGTTTCACCGACTGGCCGCAATTCTACCTCGGACTTGCCTTCTCCTGGGGCGCGCTGATGGGCTGGGCCGGGATTATGGGCGGCCTCTCCTTCGCCGCTATCCTGCTCTACGCCGCCTCCGTCGCCTGGACGATCGGTTATGATACGATCTATGCGCATCAGGACAAGGAGGATGACGAGCTGATCGGCGTCCGCTCCACCGCGCGCTTGTTCGGCGACAGGACACGGTTATGGCTGATCGGCCTTTATGGGCTGACGCTGGTGCTGATGTTCATCGCTTTCGCTCTTGCCGGCGCCAATCTCATCGCTTTCCTGGCCCTGCTCGGCGCCGCCGGCATGTTCGCCTGGCAGATCGTCCGGCTCGATATCAACGATCCCGACCAGTGCCTGGCGCTTTTCAAATCGAACAACCGCGTCGGCCTGATCATCTTCTTCGGCCTCTTCGTTTCGCTGCTGTTTGCCATTCCCTGATTGGGACGATGAATGAAACGATAAACCCGGCGCCGGCGCCGGGTTCAAAATGCTATTGCCAAATCGGGACTTTCGCGGTTTTCGCTTAAGTCCGGGCGATGATTTCCTTACCTTCGATCTTCATGGCGACGCCCAGCCGGCCGGTGGTGCGTCGCACCAGGAAGCGCGGACGGCGGTTGGCGAAGTAGGAATGGCGGCGGCGCGGCTTGAGGTCGCTGGTGCGCAAGGCGCCGATGTGATCTTCGAGCGGCCGGGCGACGCCGTCGGCCTCGACCATCAGCATCGGAATGCGGAAGGCTTCGGACCAACTGCGCCAGTCGGCGGCGATGTCGCTGAGATCATGGGCGACGAGCAGCGGAATGCAGAGCTCCGGATCGGTGTGATGGAGTTCGAGAGTGACAGTGACATCGCCGTCGCCATGGTCGATGGCGCGGGCGGCGACGCCCTTGAAAACGCGCTTCGGCAGCGCAATCGAGAGCGGCAGGCCGCTGGAGGGGAGGACCTTGCGCAGGACCGCACCGCGTTCGTCTATCGTGATATTGACGTCATCCGAACAATCGTGGATGGCGTAGCTGACCTGCTGGGGAAAGCGGGACGGATCGAGGCGTAACGTCGTGCCAGCCCAGGCGGGCTTCATAACGGGATTGTTCATTTCATTCTACCCTTGTCTTACCTGAGAGCCGATTTCCGGTCTTCTCCTTGGGACTTTTCGTCCTCTATGGCCGACAATAGGCAGCCGCCGTTCCGTACAGCTTAAAAATTGCGGTTAAGAAAACTTTGCCTCCTCTGATGGTTATCAAAACCGAATCCGGCAGGGTTTCCGGAAGGTGAACGATGTGGTGTCCTGGAATGACGCATCCGGAGGTAAGCCTCAGGTAAGCTTTCCATGGCAAAATGTGCTCACCAGCATTTCGTCGTTCTTTTAGAGATTTTGCCGAAAAGGGCGCTTTCCATGATCACGGCTTCCCTCGCTTACACGATCCTGTCGCGGGACATGACGTCGAGCCTCAACAGGGTCGCGTCGCAGACGACGGTCAAGAAGGATGCCCAATATTACGCCGACCATATCAACAAGGTCACCAATGTCGACGACTTCCTCGGCGACTACAAGCTCTACAGCTATGCGATGAAGGCCTATGGCCTCGAGGACATGACCTACGCCAAGGCCTTCATGAAGAAGGTGCTGGAAAGCGATCTCACCGATCCCGACAGCTACGCCAACAAGCTCTCCGATACGCGCTACCGCGAATTCGCCGCCGCCTTCAATTTCAACGCGCCGGAGAAGGACGTGCAGACGGATGCGCAGGAGGACGAGCTCATCGGCCTTTACAAGCAATCCTTCGCCGACGCCGAAAAGGCCGCGAACGCCGAGAGCACCTATTACAGCAACAATATCGATAGCGTGCAGAGCGTCGACGATCTGGTCAACAACACCCGGTTGCGCACCTATGTGCTGAAGACCTTCAAGATCGATCCCACCTATGCGTCGAAGGATTTTCTGCGGCAGGTGCTGACCAGCGATCTCAGCGACCCCACGAGCGTCGTCAATACGCAGGGCGGCGACAAGTATAAAGCGCTTGTCGCCCAGTTCAGCTTCAACGCCGACGGCACCGTCACCGGCACGGCCCAGACCGCCGCGCAAAAGGCCTCGGTCATCGAGTCCTACACACTGAATTCCCAATCGGTCATCATCGACAATTCGGTCGGCTCCGACGTCTATTACGTCGGCAAGACGGCGGCCGAATACAACAAGGCCTATTACACCGCCAAGATCGGCACGATCACCAATGTCGATGACCTGGTCGCCGACAACCGGCTGACCTCGTATATCAAGACAGCCTACAGCATGGGTGCCGACTTTACCGCCGCAGCGCTGCGTACCGTGCTGACCGACCCCGGCTATGCCCAGCTGATGGGCTTTACGAATGTCTACAATGCTTTCAATTTCAAGGCGGACGGTTCGACGTCGAGCACGGCGCGCGCCCAGTCTATCGCCCAGGCGAACAACCTGCAGTCGGCTGCGTCGAACACCGGCAGTTATTATACCTTGTCCTCGCAATCGAGCAGCATCACCAATGTCGACGACCTGCTCGCCGATGACGTGCTGGCGCGCTATATCAAGGATGCCTATGGTCTCGGCACGAATTTCAGCAATGCCGACCTCAAGAGCATTCTGACGGATCCGGCCTATGCCGCGGCTCAGGGCCATGCCGACATCAATGCCGACTTCAATTTCCAGGCGGACGGTTCGATCAACGGTTCGGTAATTCAGACGGAAGCGCAACGAAAGTCGACCACCGATAAGTCGGCGGCGAACGCCGCGCATTTCAACGGCATGATCGGCAATGTCACCAATGTCGATGACATCATGTCCGATGCCGTTGCCGTCAGCTACATCAGAAACAGCATGCAGATCGCAGACAGCGTCTCAGATGCGACCTTGAGGACCTTCCTGGTCGATCCCACGGCTGCCAGCGCCCAGGGCTATAGCGACGTCCACGATCTTTTCAATTTCAAGACGGATGGTTCTGTCGCCACCCTTTACGCCTCGCAAAGTGCCTCGCAGAGCGCGAGCACCACCAGCAAGGCCAATGATGCGGCCGTCTACTATCAGGCGACCATCGCCGGCATCTCGGACGTCGATCAGTTGCTGGCGGACCAGAAACTGAACAATTTCGTCCGCAACGCCTTCGGCATCCCGTCGACGGTCAGTGATCTCGATCTCAGGAATATCCTGACCGACCAGAGCGGCACCGGCACTTATGCCGACGTTGCTGCTGCCTTCAACTTCAAGGCGGACGGCACGCTTGAAGATGGTATGCAGGCGCAGACGGCCGCCCAGATCAGCAATACGAAAATTAGTGCGACAGCGCGGACCAACGACTATTCCGCACGGATGGGGGCGATCGCCAATGTCGATGATCTCATCGCCGATGACGCCATCACCAATTTCCTGAAGAGCACTTACAATCTGCCGTTCGATATCTCGGATGCCGACCTGAAGAGCATCCTGACCGATGCGACGGCGGCTGCCGCAGCCGGTCACGCCGATCTCAATGCCGACTTCAACTTCGCCGCCGATGGATCGCTTCCTGTCGTCAGCTCGGTCCAGACTGCCGATCAGGCACAGACCACCAACGACAATTACGCGGCGCGCTATGACGACGAGCGCGACGAGGCGATCGACGAGGTCGCATCCAACTACCAGAAGCTTATGGCCGACAGCAGTAGCCTGCTGAATTTCTCCGACGTCAACAGCGTCAATGATTTCCTGCGCAGCAATTCGGCGGCCGATTTCAGCAAGAGCAACGACAATCTACCGGATCTCTTCCATGTGGCGCTGCAGGCTTTCGGCCTGACCGACCAGGACGTATCGCGTTCGATGATGCGCAAGATCCTGACCAGCGATGCCTATGATCCGAACGGCTATGTCGCTTCGCTCAAGGATGAACGCATCACCAACCTTGCGCGCGCCTTCAACTTCGGCCCCGACGGCAAGGCGGCATCACCCTTCCAGGCGCTGCCAGACGCGACCATGGCCAAATACGCCACCGATTATAGATCGCATATCACCATGCTGATGAAGGACGGTCCGGTAAAGGACAAGGCGGCGAAAGACGCGACGGCCGAAGTCGATTATTTCGCCAAGGGCATGGCAAAGGTAAAGTCGCTCGACGATTTCCTCGACGACAGTCGGCTGACCGACCTGGTGCTGAAGGCGAATAACCTTGACCCCGAGGATTACGACAAGGCAACGCTGAAGAAGATCTTCACCTCCGATCCCGACGACAAGAAGAGCTATCTCAACGCCACCGCCGACGCGCGATTCAAGGACATCGTCGCCGCCTTCAATTTCGACAAGGACGGCAACCTGACCCGTGCCAAGATCGGCACCATCCAGAACAAGGCGGCCGAGGAACACACCCAGGAGCTCTACGTTCAGCAAACGATGGAGAACCAGGAGGGCGAAAGCAACGACGGCGTCCGCCTGGCGCTCTATTTCAGCCGCAAGGCCTCGAGCATCACCTCGATCTATGGGATCCTCGGCGACAGGGCGCTTTATCAGGTCATCACCACAGCCTACAGCCTGCCGTCGCAGATCTCCGGCATGGATGTCGCCAAGCAGGCCGATCTCATCAACCGCTTCGTCAAGCTCGAGGATCTCCAGGATCCGAAGAAGGTCGATAAGCTGCTGCGGCGGTTCACCGCGATGTACGACGTCCAGAACGCCACCCAGCAGTCGCCGGCGCTGATGATCCTGACCAACGGCGGCACGCAGTAGGCCTAAGGCGATTCCCGGCAAAGTACGCAGCGGGTTTCCCCCGCGCTTCGTCGTCCCAGGCTTGAGCTACAGCTGTCCGGTTGGCGTCAATGACTGCCCCTCACCCTAACCCTCTCCCCGTAAAAACGGGGCGAGGGGACGTGCCCTGCGAGAGGTGAGCGGGGGACGGAGAGGTTGCGGCATATCCCCTTCGCCCCGTTTACGGGGAGAAGGTGGCGGCAGCCGGATGAGGGGCCGGCATCGGCGATCTCTTGGGCCGAGTAGCAGGAGATGACATTGAACTCGCGCTCTCAACCATGGGGAAATGCCCTGATCGTTAACCTCGCGGATCGAGGCTGACAACCTTTCCCGGGTTCATGATATCGGCTGGGTCGAAGGCGCGCTTGATGCGGCGCATCAGCTCGATTTCGATCGCTGGCCGGATCGCCGCCAGTTCGTCGCGCTTCAGCTGACCGATGCCGTGCTCGGCCGAAATCGAGCCGCCATGCGCAAGCACCAGTCCATGCACGATTTGGTTCATCTCATGCCAGCGGGCAATGAAGGCGTCCTTGTCGGCGCCGAGCGGCTGGGAAATATTGTAATGGATGTTGCCGTCGCCCATATGGCCGAAGGCGCAGATGCGGGCGCCGGGCATCGCCGCCATCACCGCTTCTTCGGCCTCGGCCATGAAATGCGGGATCTTCGACACGGGCACGGAAACATCGTGCTTGATCGATCCGCCTTCCGGCTTCTGCGCGTCCGACATGCTCTCGCGCATGTGCCAGAGCGCCTTCTGCTGGGCTACCGATGAGGCGATTGCGGCGTCGAGCACCAGCCCGGCCTCGAAGCCCTGTTCCAGCACGCCACTCATCATCCGTTCCGCCGTCTCGGCCGAATCCGACGTCGAAATGTCGATCAGCACATACCAGGGATAGGCGGCCTCGAGCGGATCGCGCACGCCGTCGATATGGCGCGTGGTGATCTCGACGCCGAAACGCGGCATCAGCTCGAAACCGGTGAGCGAGGCGCCGCAGAGGCTGGAGGCGAGGTTGAAGAGGGCAAGGGCGTCCGTCACCGAATTCAGGCCGGCGAAGGCCACTTGGTGGCCGAGCGGCTGGGGAAAGAGCTTCAGCACCGCGCCGGTGATGATGCCGAGCGTGCCTTCGGCGCCGATGAAGAGATCGCGCAGGTCGTAGCCGGTATTGTCCTTCTTCAGGCGGCGTAAACCGTCCCAGATCTCCCCGGTCGGCAGCACCACTTCAAGGCCGAGGCAGAGCTGACGTATATTGCCATAGGCAAGCACGGCCGTGCCGCCGGCATTGGTGGAAAGGTTGCCGCCGATGCGGCAGGAGCCCTCCGAGCCGAGAGACAGCGGAAACAGCCGCCCATGCGCCTCAGCTGCCTTCTGCACCTCGGCCAGGATAGCGCCGCCATCGGCCACCAGCACATTCGCCACCGGATCAACATCGCGAATTCTGTTCATGCGTTCGAGCGACAGGATGATATCGGACTTGCCCTGACGCGGTGTCTGGCCGCCGACGAGGCCGGTATTGCCGGTCTGCGGCACGATCGCCGTTCCGGTCTCCGTTGCAAGCTTCATGATATCCGAGACTTCCTCAACCGAGCCGGGTTTCAAGAGGAGAGGGGAGGAGCCGTGATAGAGCCCGCGGTTTTCGATCAGATGCGGCGCAAGATCGGCCTCGCTGCGAAGCGCGTATTTTTCGCCGACGATCGCCACGAAGCGGTCGAGATCCTCGTTGGAAATGCTGCTCATCGGGCTCGATTCTCCATCCTGTTTCCGGTCCTTCAGTCGCGGGGCGCGGCTGCCCGCTGCAGGCGGTCGTTGATCGCCTCGCCGAGCCCCTCCTTGGGAATCGGCGAAAAGGCGATGCTCTGAGCGCCGCTGGCATCGGCCCGCTTCATATAGTCGAAAAGATTGGCGGCAGCCTCTGCCAGGTCGCCTCGCGGGCTGAGATCGAGGACGATCCGCGCACTGTCCGCGCCGGAGACCGCAGCGCTGCCGAAGGCGATCAGCGCTTCGCCGGGTTCGACTGCCGTTGCATTGAGGCGCACGGAAGCACCCGGCGCGTAATGCGAGGCAAGCATGCCCGGTGCCTCGATGGCCGCCGATGCCGTCTTCGCCCGCAGCAGCGGTTGGCCTGCAACACGCTCGATCTCGCGCGCCGCCAGTCCACCCGGCCGAAGCAGCCTGAGTTGGCCGCCCTCTGCCTTGACGATCGTCGATTCGACGCCGACAGCACTTGAACCGGCATCGAGGATCAACGGGATTTTCGCTCCGAGATCGGCTTCGACATGGGCAGCACTCGTGGCGCTGACCCCGCCTGAGGTATTGGCACTGGGGGCCGCGAGCGGCCGTCCGAAGGCGCCGATCAAAGCGCCAGCGAACCCCTTCGGCACGCGGATGCCGACGCTGTCGAGCCCCGCGGTCGCCAGCGAATGGATCGAGCTCTGAGGCTTTAGCGGCAGCACGAGGGTGAGCGGGCCGGGCCAGAAGGCTTCAGCGAGCGCTCGCGAGACCGGGTCGAACTCGGCATGTTCTTGAGCCATTGCGAGGTCGGCCATATGACAGATCAGCGGGTTGAAGCGCGGCCGTCCCTTTGTCTCGTAGATGCGGGCAATGGCCAAAGGATTGGTGGCGTCGGCGGCAAGGCCGTAGACGGTCTCCGTCGGGATGGCGATGGCAAAGCCGTCGGCAAGAGCGGCTGAGGCCGCCTCCAGCGCTGCCTGCCTGTCTGCCGTGATATCGATCGTGCGTGCCATGTCCTGCCCGTGTTCCTCCCGGCAGTCATTAGGCTTTCCGCCGCCCGCGATCAATCGCTTAAAGCTGCCGGATGATTTCGCGCAGCTGTTCGTTGCGGGCGCCGAGCAGCAGGATGTTGCGGATCGCCGCCTGCGGATCGTGGGTGCGGAAAAGCAGGCCGTTGCCGCGCACCGACCGGTCGATGGTCATCTTTTCCGCGGACTCTTCGCCTGGCTTTATGGCGACGGCGAAATACATGCGGGAATAACCGACGTCGATGCGCTCGAAGAAATTGTCGTTGTCGCCGATGTCGGAGTAGAAATTGGCGATATAGAAAGCCCAGCTCACCTCCTCGTAGCGGGCGAACTTCGTCCGTGCGGCGGTGACGTGGCAATAGCCGAGATGCGGGCTATCCTGCAGCGTCCGGTGGAAGATCATCTTCGGAAACTGGATCGAATGGTGGAAACCGTTGATGTTCTGATGCGTTTTTTCGCCGGCCACCTGCAGCTTGCGGCCGGTCTTTGCGGCGACCTCGTCATGGGTGAAATACCGCTTTTCCTCTGCCAGCCAATGCCGCCGCTCGCGGGGAATGCGGCCGGTGCGCAAGAATTCGGAATGAGCGGCAATCAGCTGCGGCTCTTGCGATCTGCTCGCATCTTTCGCGTCGAAATAACGGAGTTTGGCCATGGTTCGCGTTCTTCGGTCGGTCGGTGATCACCAGGAGGATAGGACCGTATGCTTAAGGCGATGTTAAAAAAATAGTCTCGCAGCCGGCCGGCGGAAGGGCAAATTCCGGCAGATGTCGCAAACGAGACGGCGGTCGATCTCGGCAGCAGACCTCTTTGCGGAGCGGGTCTTTACGCCATGTCGCAATTGACGATAATTGCCCGGAGAGTCGGGCGATGTCATCGACTGGGATCGGCAGCTTGCGGCTTGCCGCATCCTGTCGTCAATTTCGAAGCCGATGTCGCATTACAACCAAGCGGCAGGCAAGCTCGGTGATTAAATGCATGAACAACTCTCCCGAAGGAGAAGGAAGCGGGCGCGCTTTCGCCGGCCTTCTTGCCGGAAGGCGGCAGCCGGGTGCACGAGGACATGAAGATGGATATTCGCAGCAACGTTTTGCGTCAGCTCAAGAGCCGCCGTGAGGGCTTCAGCCTCGAGCAGCCGTTCTATATCGACGAGGATTATTTCCAGCTCGACATGGAGATGATCTATTATCGCGACTGGCTGTTCATCGGCCATGATTGCGAACTGCCGAAGCCGGGGGCCTATTTCACAGTTCAGATCGGCAGCTATCCCGTCGTCATCGTCCGCGGCCGCGACAATGTCATCCGCGCCTTCCACAATAGCTGTCGTCATCGCGGCTCGCGCGTCTGCACCAAGGAGCATGGCTCCTCCGTGCGTCTCGTCTGCCCCTACCATCAGTGGACCTATGATCTCGAAGGCAAGCTCGCCTTCGCCCGCCACATGGGCGATGATTTCGACAAGACCGGGTTCAATCTGAAGCCCGTCCATTGCGAAATCGTCGCAGGCTATGTGTTCATTTGCCTTGCCAACACTGCCCCCGATTTCCAGCCGGTGCGCGACAAGATCGAACCCTATGTCGCGCCGCACCGGATCAGCGAGAGCAAGGTCGCCTTCCAGAGCACGATCATCGAGAAGGGCAACTGGAAGCTTGTCTGGGAAAACAACCGCGAGTGCTATCACTGCGCCGCCAATCACCCCGAGCTCTGCCGCACCTATCCCGAAGCCCCGAGTGTCACCGGCACGGATGGCGGTGCCGACGATCCGGAGATCGCCGGCCATTGGGCGCGTTGCGAGGCCGCTGGCCTGCCGAGCAAGTTCCAGATTTCGCCGGACGGTCAGTTCCGCACCGCCCGCATGCCGCTGATCGAAGATGCCGAGAGCTACACCATGTCGGGCAAGAGTGCCGTCAAGCGCCCGCTCTCCGACGATATCTCGATCAGCCACATCGGCACCATGCTGCTCTTCCATTACCCGACGACGTGGAACCATCTGCTCGGCGACCACGCCATCTCCTTCCGGGTGCTGCCGCTCAGCGCCAATGAGACGGCGGTGACGACCAAGTGGCTCGTCCACAAGGACGCCGTCGAAGGCGTGGATTATAATCTCGAGGAACTGACCCACGTCTGGACCGAAACCAACGATCAGGATCGCCGCATCGTCGAGGAAAACGCCTTCGGCATTCACTCGCCCGCCTATGAGCCGGGCCCCTATTCTTCCCTGCATGAAGGCGGCGTCATGCAGTTCCTCGAATGGTATTCGAACTTCATGGTGAACCGTCTGCAGGGTGACCAGGCGAAAATTTCCGCCGTGGCCTGATCTGAGACTGTCTGAGCCGGGCGGTTAATCTCCGGTTCAGTTCAGACTCGTTAAAAGGGAAGCAGCCGGCCCTGGCCGCTTCGGAACCATTCGGGCGCGAAGGCGTTGCTTGGCAGGCGGTGATAGCTGTCGAATGGGAGATGAGCAATGATCGGGCTGAGAAATAAGATCGCGACTGCAGTTCTGGCTGCGGCCGTGGTGCTGACGGGTTTTGTACCGTCGAAGGCAATCCAGATGCCCACCGCCCCGCAGGTGGAAAAATCCTCCGACGTCGAAAACGTCCAGTACCGCCGCTACTATCGCCCCGGTTACCGTCCGGGCTACCGGCCGGGATATCGTCCCGGCGCCTACTACCGGCCCGGCTATTACGGTGGCTATCGCGGCTATTCCTATTATCGCCCGGGATATCGCCGGTATAACGGCTACTGGTATCCGCTCGCCGCCTTCGGCGCCGGCGCGGTCATCGGCGGCGCCATTGCCGCGCAGCCGCGTTACGTCGCGCCAGCTCCGCGCATGGGTTCGAGCCACGTCGCCTGGTGCGCCAACCGCTACCGGTCCTATCGCGCCTACGACAACACGTTCCAACCCTATAACGGCCCGCGCCAGCAGTGCTATTCGCCGTATTGATAAGGCGTAGGAAGCGCGCTGCGCTTCCAATCGCTAAGTGTCAACGCAGCGTGATGCCATAGGCGCAGCGCCGTCATTCGTTGCGTCGGCGGTGAGTTCGGCCGGAACGTAACCCCACCCTCCGTCATCCTCGGCCTTGAGCCGAGGATCCATGCCCGTGGTGATGGAGGCCAACAGGATCCTCGGGTCAGGCCGGAGGATGACGGAGAGTGGGGAGAGCTTCTGGAAAGTACCGCGACGTGTGGGGAATGCGCCTCTCCGACAGTCACGCCTGCACGTCTCCCCTCAAAGAATATCCACCCGCCTCAGCAACCACCAGGCAAGGGCAACGGAGGCGAGGATGAGGACGACGGCGTATTCCGTGCCGTAGTCGCCGACGGAGAAGGGCAGGTTTGCCGTGTTCATGCCGAAGAAGCCCGTCACCAGGGTCGGCGGCAGCAGGAAGGCCGTCATGATCGACAGCAGATAGAGGTGACGGTTGGTCTCGGAGGATTGTTTCGAATCGATTTCTTCGTGCAGCAGGCGTGCCCGATCCTGCAGCGCATAGATATCGTGGTCGACCGTTTCCAGTCGGCCGGTCAGCCGCCGCGCTACATCGTCGAAGCCGAAGGGCATCTCGTCCTCGTCGGCTGCCGCCGCCCGGCGCATCAGCGCCAGCACCGTGCGCAGATGCCGATGCAGCCTGACCACGGTTCGCCGCACCGGCGCCAGGCGCCGGCGCTCGTCGCGTTGCGCACTGTCGTAGACGATATCCTCGATCTGGTTCAGCTCTTCGGTGAGTTCGATGACGATCGCAATCAGCGTCCGCTGGAATTCGGTCACCAGCAGTTCGAACAGATCGACCGGCCGCGAGAATTTGCCCGGATTCTTATCGATCAGCGCCCGCGCCCGTTCGACGCTGCGCAGCGGCTGCAGCCTTGTGGTGATGATGAAGCGGTCGGACATGGCGAAATGCAGCCAGCCCAGATTGTTGGTATCCTCGGCGAACTCGCGCTGACAGTCGACGAGCGTGCCATAGAGCATCTGCTCGTCGACGGTGATGGCCGCATGCGTATCCCGCGTCGTCAGCGCCGACTTCGCGTCCTCCGTCAGCCCCTCCAGCGTATCGAGCAAGGCCGGCACGCGGGCGTCGACAAGGTTGAGGTGCAGCCAGTAGAAACAGTTATCCGCGGTCAGTTCCGCCACCGTCGCACTGTTGTTCAGCCGCACCGCGGCCTTTTCATCCGGCGAGAAGCGATAGGCCCAGACAAAACCGGGTATGTTGACGGGCAATGTGTCCACTGTTCGCCGGTCCTTTGCGAAGGCGATGTCTTTCCTTAGAGTTTGTTCATGACGTCCATTTGGCCGACGGTGCAAGCGCAAAGCGTCATTTCAGCCAAACTATCGCATGACCACTAAAGAAATCGAAATTGACGTTTACGTAAAAATCAATTAGCCCTTGCCTCGGAGGGGCTTTGCCGTGCGCGAGGCCGGTCTGCGGAGGAAAAACCATGTACAAGGCGCCCGTCGAGGAAATCGCATTCACGCTGAAGCATGTCGCCGGCATGGGCGAGGCGATCTCAAAGGGGCTTCTCGGCGATCTCGGCGAGGATCTCGTCGACGCCATCCTCGCCGAGGCGGGGCGTTTTGCCACAGAGGAAGTGGCCCCGCTTGCCGAAATCGGCGATCGCCAGGGCGCTCGTCTGGAGGGTGGCGAGGTCCGGCTGCCGGATGGCTGGCGCGATCTCTACCGCCATTGGATTGCCGGCGGCTGGAACGGACTGACGGCGCCCGAGACTTTCGGTGGCCAGGCCTTGCCGCATATGCTGAATGTCGCAGCCCTCGAAATGTGGAATTCCGGTTCCATGGCCTTCGCGCTCGCTCCGACGCTGACGATGGGCGCCATCGAGGCGGTCAGCACCCATGGCAGTGCTGCGCTGAAAGACAAATATCTGAAAAAGATGGTCTCCGGCGAATGGACCGGCACCATGAACCTGACTGAGCCGCATGCCGGCTCCGATCTCGGCGTGCTGAAAGCCCGCGCCGAGCGCCGCGACGACGGCAGCTACCGCCTCTTCGGCCAGAAGATCTTCATCACCTGGGGCGAACATGACGCGGCCGACAACATCATTCATCTGGTGCTGGCCCGTCTGCCGGATGCGCCGGCCGGCACACGCGGCATCTCGCTCTTCCTGGTGCCGAAATTTCTGGTGAACGACGATGGCTCGCTTGGCGCCCGCAACGATCTGTTCTGTCACTCGCTGGAGCACAAGCTCGGCATCCATGGTTCGCCGACCTGCACGATGATCTACGGCGACGGCAAATTCGGCGATGAAAAGGGCGCTGTGGGCTGGCTGCTCGGCGAGGAGAACAAGGGGCTCGCCTGCATGTTCACGATGATGAACAATGCCCGCCTTGCCGTCGGCATGCAGGGCGTGGCGATCGCCGAGGCCGCCACCCAGAAGGCGCTCGCCTATGCCCGGGAGCGCACCCAGGGCAGGGCGCCGGGCTGGACCGGCGTCGGCATGAGCCCGATCGTCGACCATCCCGACGTCGCCCGCATGCTGCTCACCATGAAGGCTCTGACCCAAGGCGCGCGCGCCATCTCCTATGCCTGCGCCCACGCGATCGACATGTCGCACCGGGCAGCTGACACCAGCCGTCACTGGCAGGAACGCGCCGCCCTGCTGACGCCGGTCGCCAAATCCTTTTCAACCGATGCCGGCGTCGACGTCGCCTCGCTCGGCATTCAGGTGCATGGCGGCATGGGCTTCATCGAGGAGACGGGTGCGGCGCGTTATCTCCGCGATGCCCGCATCGCCCCGATCTACGAGGGCACCAATGGCATCCAGGCGATCGACCTCGTCACCCGCAAGCTGCCGCTCTCCGGCGGCGATCAGGTGAAGGGCTTCATCGCCGAGCTTAGAGAGATCGCCGACGACGTCCGCCGCTCCAATCTTAATGGTTTCGGCGAGACCGCTGTGAGGCTCGACGCGGCGATCGCCGACCTCGAGCAGGCGACCGCCTGGCTGATAAAGACGCTTGCCGATGACCAGACCGCCGAGGCGCTCTCGGGTGCTACGCCCTATCAGCGCCTGTTCGGGCTGGTGCTCACCGGCTGTTATCTTGCCAAGGGCGGTCTCGCCGAGAGTGCCGATGGTGCGGCCGAAAACCGCATCGCGCTCTGCCGCTTCGCCGCCGAAAACCTGCTTGCCGAGACCGCAGCCCTTCGCGACCGGGTCGTCAATGGGGCGGCAAGCCTTGCAGCCGCCCGTATCCTGCTTGCCTGAGGAGACCTTATGACCGATCACATCATCGTCGAGCAGCCTTCCGCCCATCCCGGCGTCCAGTTGATCCGCTTCAATCGGCCGGAGAAGAAGAACGCCATCAACCGCGCCATGTACCGGACAATGGCCGATGCGCTGAATGCGGCCAACACGAATCCTGGCATCCGCGCAACCGCCTTCCTCGGCACCGAAGGCTGCTTCTCGGCCGGCAACGACCTCAACGATTTTCTCGCTGCCGCAATGGGCGGCCGCGGCTTGGAGCAGGAGATCCTTGATTTCCTCTATGCGCTGGTGAACGCCGAAAAACCCGTCGTCTCGGGCGTCGACGGCCTGGCGATCGGCATCGGCACGACGATCCATCTCCATTGCGACCTGACCATCGCATCCAGCCGCAGCCAGTTCCGCACCCCCTTCGTCGATCTGGCGCTGGTGCCGGAGGCCGGTTCCAGCCTCGTCGCGCCGCGCCTGATGGGGCATCAGCGCGCCTTCGCCCTGCTGGCGGCCGGCGAAGCATTCTCCGCCGAGGAAGCGAAGGAAGCCGGCCTGGTCTGGAAGGTCGTTGAGCCAGGCGAGGTCGATGCCATGACGCTTGGCCTCGCTGCAAAGCTCGCGGCCAAGCCGCCGGAGGCGCTGCGCATCGCCCGCGATCTCACTCGCGGCGATCGTGGCGAGATCATCGCCCGCATCGACGAGGAGGCCCGCTATTTCTCCGCGCGGCTGAAAAGCGCCGAGGCCCGGGCGGCCTTCGAAGCCTTCATGCGCCGCTGAGCATCGCTTCGCGGCGATCTCGGTCAGCAGGCCGACCAACACCCGGAGCAAACGGATAGCGATTAGGCGGCCGGCACATCGAATACCTCGCCGGCCCTGAGCGGCCGGAACCGTTCCGGGGGGATATCATGCTCGCTCATTGCGTCTCGCAAGGCTCTTGCCGGCGCGTCGACCGCTTCATTCGTCAGTTGGAACGTGGCGAAGTGATGCCCGGCCACATAGGCCGCATTTGCCAACTTCATCCCGTTCACCGCCTCTTGCGGATTCTGGTGCTGCCCTTTCATGAACCATCGCGGCTCATATGCGCCGAAGGGTAAAATGGCCAAGCGAAAGCCGCCATGCTTCTGCTGTGCCGCTTTGTAATTGATGCCGTGGTGAAAGCCGGTATCTCCGACGTGATAAATTTTTCCGGCTGGAGTCGACAAAACGAACGACGCCCAGAGTGCCATCCGGCGATCGGCGGTTCCGCGGGCGGACCAATGGTGTGCAGGCTCCGCATCAATGCTTATTCCGGCGTGCGAAATGCGCTCGCCCCAGTCCATCGATGTCGTCTCTATATCAGGCACGGCACGGCGTATGATCGTGTCATTGCCGAGTGGCGTCACGACACGCGGCCGATGCTTCGCAGATAACCGCCTGAGCGTTGCGATATCGAGATGATCATAATGATTGTGCGATACCAGCACGAGATCGATTGGCGGCAAATCATCGAACGCGATGCCCGGTGGGACGACGCGCTTGGGTCCGGCAAAAGCCAAGGGACTCGCGCGCTCCGACCACACCGGGTCGGTGAGGATATTCAGTCCGGCGACCTGCACGAGCATTGTTGCATGGCCGACCATGGTCACCCTTAGGTCCTCGCCGTCGACGTATGGATCCGGCTTGGCCGCCGCGTACGGACTTGGGACCGACCTCGGCCAAGGCTCGCGGCCACCGCCGAATTGCCATCGCAACACATCGCGGAAACCAAGAGGCTCAATACCTTCGGGATTGAAGAAATGCGTGCCGTCGAAGTGATCGGACACCGGGCCGTGATAGTAGGGGTTGCGTCTTTTGCTCTTTCCGACAGACACGCCTATTTCTCCAGCGTCGCCACCACCTCGACATGCGAGGTCCAGAGGAACTGGTCGATCGGCGTCACGCCGGTAATGCGGTAGCCGCCCTGGACGAGGATCGCGAGATCCCGCGCCAGCGTCAGCGGATTGCAGCTGACGGCCACGATCCTCTTCACGCCTGAGCGGGCGAGTTCCTGGCACTGGAACTCGGCTCCGGCGCGCGGCGGATCGAAGACGACGGCGTCAAAGGGCTTGAATTCCTGCGTCATCAAAGGACGGCGAAAGAGATCGCGCTTTTCGACGGTGATCGGTTTCAGCCCTTGCGTGTTGCGGGCGGCATGATCGAGTGCTGCGAGCGCCTTTGCCTCGGCCTCGACGGCGTGCACACGGCCGATCCGCGCCAGGCGCAGCGAAAACGTGCCGGAGCCGGCAAAGAGATCGGCGATCCGCTTCGACTTGCCGACATGAGCAAGCACCAGTTCGGCCATCGCCTCTTCCGCGGGCTTGGTTGCCTGGGTGAAGCCGCCCGGCGGCGGTGAAACCTGGACGCCGCCGAATTCGACCATCGGCTTCGACGGCTCGACGAGGATTTCCCCGTTCAGCGAAACACGGGCGATGCCGCGCAAGCTGAGCGCGGTCTCGATCGCCTTGCGCCGCTGCGGGTCGGAGAGTTTCTTCACGTCGTCGACTGAGATGTCGAGGCCGGAAAGCGTTTCGAGCACCGCGACGCGGAAGGGTTCGGCGCTGGTCGCGAGCGATGCGGCCATTGCCCTGATCGCCGGCAGCCGGGCGATGATCCCTGCCGACGAGATCGGACATTCTTCGATCGCGACGATATGGTGGCTTTCGGCCTGGTTGAAGCCGATTAGCATGTCCTTCTCGGTCTTGCGCGCCGCAAAGACGACACGCCGCCGTTCGCCCGGCCGGGCCGGAACGATCTCGCCGACCTCTGATGTCAGCCCCTTGGATTTCAGCGCGTCGATGACCAGCTGGCGCTTGAAGGCGCGGTAGGGCGCGTCTGCCATATGCTGCAGCGTGCAACCGCCGCAGGTGCCGTTGAGACCATCCGGGCCGAAATGCCGGCAGGGCGGCTCCTGCCGGTCGGGCGAGGGCGTCGTGATCGACATGATCGTGCCCTGGCTCTTGACGCGGGCAATCGCCACCGTTTCCCCAGGCAGGGAAAAGGGTACATAAACAGGTCCGCTGGCGCTGCTGGCGATGCCGTCGCCCTGGGCGCCGAGCTTCTCGATCTTGACGGTTTCGGTGCTCACGGTTTCAATCCTGCCAGAAGAAATTCCTGATTGCCATCGCCGCCGGAAATCGGGGAGGGGATGAGGCCGAGGCTTTTCCAGCCCATATCCTCGATGAACCAGCGCTCCAGTTCCGCAGCAACGGTGGGAGCGGACGAGGGGTCCTTCAGCATCCCGCCCTTGCCGATCGCCTCGCGCCCGGCCTCGAACTGCGGCTTGACCAGCAGCACGGCGACAGCGCCGGGTTCGGCGATCTCAAGGGCCGGCGCGAGCGCCAGCTTCAGCGTGATGAAGGAGACGTCGGAAACGATGAAGGTGGCGGGATGGCCGATATCCTCTGCCGTCAGGTTGCGGGCGTTGAGGCCCTCCCTGTTGGTCACCCGCGGATCGCCTGATATGCGCGGATGCATCTGCCCATGGCCGACATCGATCGCGGTGACATGCGCGGCGCCGCGCTGCAGCAGCACCTCGGTAAAGCCGCCGGTGGAAGCGCCGACATCCAGACAGTGGTGGCCGGCGGGATCGAGCCGGAAATGGTCGAGTGCTGCGGCAAGCTTCAGCGCGGCGCGCGAGACATAGTCCTGTGCCGGATCGTCGATCTCGATTGCCGCGTCCGCGCTAAACAGCGCGCCGGCCTTCGTGACCACCTGGCCGCCGATCCTGACGGTGCCGCGCTGCACGGCGTCGCGGGCGCGTGAGCGGCTGGCAAACAGGCCGAGGGAGACGAGAAGTTGGTCGAGACGTTGGGTGTTTTGATCTGACATCGGCTGTGCATGACCGGCAAAGCCGCCGGTTGCAAGCATTTTGTTCCCAAGACCGTCATTGACCCTCGAAAGCTTTCGGCGATAATCCTGCCGCGGCGATCGCGGGGCGGGCCGCATGGGGGTGCTCTATGCCGAAGCTCTTAACTCTTCTTGTCGCCGCGGGGATCGCATCGCCTGCGCTCGCGAACGACACTCTGGCCGAAATCAAGACCGGCGGGCTGATCTTTGCCCAATCCGACGATGTCAGCATGGCAGAGGAGGATCTTTTCATCTCCGCTTCGGAAGTGCGCGTCGACTACGTCTTCGAAAACAGCTCCGACAAGGATGTCGAGAGCCTGGTCGCCTTCCCGATGCCCGACATATCAGGTCAGGTGGACAATAATTCCGCCATTTCCGATTATGACAGCGACAATTTCCTGCATTTTTCCACCCAGCAGGATGGCAGGCAGATCACCGCCAAGCTGCAGCAGCGCGTCGTCTCGCTCGGCATCGACGTCACCGACGAGTTCGCCGAACAGGGCATTCCCGTTCTGCCCTATAGCCAGAAGACCACCGAGGCGCTGGCCAAACTTCCCGAAACCGTCCGCAAGGACTGGATCGCCCGCGGCCTCGTCTATCCCATGGGCGCCGGCGATGCCGAGATTGATCTCGTGCCGCTCTGGACGCTGCGCTCGACCTATTGGTGGCGCACCACCTTTCCGGCAAAGAAGAAGGTCAGCGTAGCGCACCGTTACAAGCCGGCCGTCGGCGGCAGCGTCGCCATCAGCTTTCTCGAAGGTGGCGAGCCGAAGGGGGAGCGCTTCGAGGAATATTCCCGCAAATACTGCCTCGACGGCGACTTCGTCAGGGTTGCCCAGCAGCGTGCCCGGGAAGCCGAGACCGGCGGCGCCAACTATACCGAAAGCTGGATCTCCTATGTGCTGTCGACCGGCGCCAACTGGGTGGGGCCGATCAAGCGCTTCCAGCTGACGATCGACAAGGGCAAGCCCGGCAGCCTCATCAGCTTTTGCGGCAGCAATGTTCAGAAGATCGGCCCGACGACCTTTCGGATGACGGCCGAGGATTTCGATCCCTCAAAGGATTTAGACATCCTGATCCTCAATCCTCCGGAAACGGCACAATAATCCGCAGGTTTGGCCGCTGCTGCGCTGCACAAATTTAAACAAATTTAAAGCCTGCCCGGGTAGGGTCGGCGTGATTGCAGCGGTTCATTCGAGCCGCTCGGCGCCATGACGGCGCACGCGTTTCCACGCCGATCATGTTCTCAGCTTCAAACATCCCGGCGGTTGCGTCTTGCGCAACCTGCCTCTCGCCGCGTCGACTGTCGTCAGGAGAAATCACCGATGTCCGCCAAAAACATATCCTTGAACGGTAAGCTTGCGGCCACGTTCGCAGCCCTCATTCTCATTTTCGTCGCCGTTTCCGCTTTCGTCTATTCCAAGGCGACGGCGTCCGCGGCAGCGTCTGCCGAGCAGGAAAAATCCGAGCTGCTCGTCAACCAGATCGACGATGCGTTGCAGGCGATGCTCGAACAGGCCGTCAACCTGCGCGGCTTCATCCTCTTCCGCAGCGACAGCACCTATGGCGATGTCTTCGCCAACCGCGAGCGCATGCTGAAGGCGATTGCCGCCGCCAAACAGACGGCCGCCGGCGAGCCGCAGCTTGTCGAGATGATCGACGGCATGCAGAAGGCCGCCGATCTCTACTTCCATGAACTTGCCGAGCCACAGACCAAGGCGCGCAAGGAAACCGACATGCCGATCGCAGAGGTCGTCAAGATCGGTGTCAACGCCACCAAGGGCCAGCTCGACGGCTTCCGCCAGGCCTCCGCCAAGATCAAGGCCACCGCGCGTGAAAAGTCGAATGCGCTCGCCGCCATCCGGGCCGATGCCAACAGCCATCTGAAGACGACGCTCATTGCCGGCGGCATCGTCGCCTCGCTCGCCGCCGCCATGCTCGCCTGGCTGATGTCGCGCATTATCGTCCGTCCGGTCGTCGGCATGACGAGCGCCATGGACCGCCTCGCCGGCGGTCAGAACGACATCGAGGTTCCGGCAGTCGAGCGCGGCGACGAAATCGGCCGCATGGCCCAGTCCGTCCTGGTCTTCAAGCAGGCGGCGATCGAGAAGCTGCGCCTTGCCGGCGAGACCGACCGCATGCGCGATGACGCCGAGCGCCAGCGCCGGGCAGGCGACGAGCAGAAGGCGCGCGAGGAAGGCGAGATCCGCTACGCCATCGACGCTTTGGCGGGCGGCCTTGCCGAACTTGCCAATGGCGATATGGCCGGTCGTCTCCAGACGCCGTTCGCCTCGCAATATGACAGCCTGCGCAACGACTTCAACCATGCCGTCGAAAAGCTGCAGGCGGCGCTGCAATCGGTCGGCCGCAATGCCTCGGCGATCAATGCCGGCGCCGGCGAAATCCGCTCCGCCGCCGACGATCTTGCCCACCGCACCGAGCAGCAGGCTGCCGCCGTCGAACAGACGGCCGCAGCGCTCGAGGAAGTGACGACGACCGTCCGCGACAGCGCCAAGCGCGCCGAGGATGTCGGCAATCTCGTCGAGCGCGCCCGTCTCGGCGCCGAAAAATCCGGCGAGGTCGTCCGCAAGGCCGTCTCCGCCATGCAGCAGATCGAGAAATCCTCGGGCGAAATCTCCAACATCATCGGCGTCATCGACGACATCGCCTTCCAGACCAATCTTTTGGCTCTGAACGCAGGCGTTGAAGCCGCCCGCGCCGGCGATGCCGGCAAGGGCTTTGCGGTCGTCGCCCAGGAAGTGCGCGAGCTCGCCCAGCGCTCGGCCAAGGCCGCCAAAGAGATCAAGGCGCTGATCACCACCTCGGGCGAACAAGTCGTCGCCGGCGTCGGCTTGGTCGGCGAAACCGGCAAGGCGCTTGAGGTCATCGTCTCCGAGGTGCAGGAGATCAACCACCACGTCAGCGCCATCGTCACCGCCACGCGCGAACAGTCGATCGGCCTGCAGGAGATCAACACCGCCGTCAACAACATGGACCAGGGCACACAGCAGAACGCCGCCATGGTCGAGGAGCAGACCGCAGCAAGCCATGCGCTCGCCCAGGAGGCAAACGCCCTCGAAGAATTGCTGCGTCAGTTCAAGCTCGGCCAGGTGGCCCCTGCGCCGCGCGCAAGCGGTGCCGGCACTAATGCCCGCCCGGTCGCCTCGCCGGCCCACGCTTTGACCCGCACCGTCGCCAAGGCCTTCGGTGGAAGACAGGCGAGTGCCGCGGCGACCGTTCAGGAAGAGTGGACGGAGTTCTGAGAGGCGCCGTTCTCAGGGACGTTAAATGAAGAGGGCGGTGCAGAGATGCGCCGCCCTTTTTTATTGGATGGATCTGCCCTCACCAAAATCCTATCCCGCCACCCCAACCGCAACACCGCGCCCCAGCGCCCTGAACACCGTCGAGACGATGCCGGCGCGGTCGAGGCCGGCGTGGGCGTTCATGGCTTCGGGCTTGGCCTGTTCCATCCAGATGTCGGGCATGACGAGCGAGCGGATCTTCAGCCCGTTATCAAGCAGGCCTTCGCTCGAAAGGTACTGCATCACATGGCTGCCGAAGCCGCCGATCGAACCTTCCTCGACGGTGATCACCATTTCGTGGTGGCGGGCAAGCTGGCGGATCAGGTCGCGGTCGAGCGGCTTGGCGAAACGCGCATCGGCGACCGTCGTCGAAAGCCCCGCGGCATCGAGATCCTCGGCGGCCAGCAGACAATCGGCAAGCCGCGTGCCGAAGGAGAGCAGCGCCACCTTGGTGCCTTCCTTGACGATGCGGCCCTTGCCGATCTGCAGGATTTCGCCGCGCGCCGGCATGTCGACGCCGACACCTTCGCCGCGCGGATAGCGGAACGAAATCGGCCCGCCGTCATAAGCGACGGCCGTGCGCACCATATGCTTGAGTTCGGCCTCGTCGGCCGCCGCCATCACCACGAAGCCGGGCAGGGTGGTGAGGAAGGCGGTGTCGAAGGAGCCGGCATGGGTCGGCCCGTCGGCGCCGACGAAACCGGCACGGTCGATCGGAAAACGCACCGGCAATCCCTGGATCGCCACGTCATGCACGACCTGGTCATAGGCGCGCTGCATGAAGGTGGAATAGAGCGCCGCAAACGGCTTGTAGCCTTCCGCCGCGAGGCCGGCGGCGAAGGTCACGGCGTGCTGTTCGGCAATGCCGACATCGAAACAGCGCGACGGAAAGGCCTCGGCGAGCTTGTCGAGGCCGGTACCATTCGGCATGGCGGCGGTAATGCCGACAATCTTGTCGTCGAGGGCGGCTTCCTGCACCAGCGCTTCGGCAAAGACGCTGGTATAGCTCGGCGCATTCGGCTTGACCCTTGCCTGGGCGCCGGTGATGACGTCGAACTTGTTGACGCCGTGATATTTGTCGGCCGCGGCTTCCGCCGGCGGATAGCCCTTGCCCTTCTGGGTGACGACATGGATCAGCACCGGCCCGCGCCCATTGTCGCGCACGTTGCGCAACACGGGCAGCAGGTGGTCGAAGGAATGCCCGTCGATCGGCCCGATATGATAAAAGCCCATTTCCTCGAACATCGTGCCGCCGGTGACGTAGCCGCGCGCATGTTCGACGGCGCGGGTGATCGCCCGGTCGATGTTCTTGCCGAGATAGGCCGTCAGCTTCTTGCCGAAGTCACGAAAGCCCATATAGGTGCGTCCCGAGGCGAGGCGCGCGAGATAGGCGCTCATGGCGCCCGTCGGCGGCGCGATCGACATGTCGTTGTCGTTGAGGATGACGATGAGGCGCGCATCGAGCGCGCCGGCATTGTTCAGCGCCTCATAGGCCATGCCGGCCGACATCGCCCCGTCGCCGATGACGGCGATGACGCGGCGGTCTGATTTGTCGAGGTCGGCGGCAATCGCCATGCCGAGGCCGGCCGAGATCGAAGTCGAGGAATGCGCCGCACCGAAGGGATCATATTCGCTTTCGGCCCGGCGGGTGAAGCCGGACAGCCCGTTTTCCTGGCGCAGCGTCCGGATGCGGTCGCGCCGGCCGGTGAGGATCTTGTGCGGATAACATTGATGGCCGACGTCGAAAATCAGCCGATCATCAGGCGTATCGAAGACGCTATGAATGGCGATCGTCAATTCGACGACGCCGAGACCGGCGCCAAGATGGCCGCCGGTGCGCGACACCGCATCGATCATTTCGTCCCGGACTTCGCGGGCGAGTTGCGGCAGGTCGCGATCCTCGAGCTTGCGCAGGTCGGCGGGATAGTTGACCTGGTCGAGCAGGGGGGTCTTCGGCAGTTGTGTCACGGGCGGGCGCTCTTTCTTGCTTTTCCTTGTTCCGCTTTATTCGATTAGATTGCGGCAAAACAAGTGCATTTCAGGAACCGAAGCTTTTCACCTTAGAGCATGGTGTCGAAAAGTGTGAACGGTTTTCGGAGTATACCCTGGTCTATTTCTCTCATTTCGTGGCGCTCAGCCCTCCGGCAACGGCACGAATTCCTCTTCGTCACCGGGCACGATATCGAAGCGGCCGCTGCGCCATTCTTCCTTGGCCTGTTCGATCCGCTCCTTCGAGGAGGAGACGAAATTCCACCAGATATAACGTTTCGAATTGAGCGCCGCACCGCCGAAGAGCATCAGATGACAGCCATCGCGACCGGCTTCCAGCGTGATCGCATCGCCCGGCCGAAAGACCAGCAACTGGTCGGCGGCAAAACGGTCGCCTGATATGACGACCTCGCCCGAGAGCACATAGACGGCGCGCTCTTCATGAGCCGAGCCGAAGGGAAATTTGGCGCCCGCCTGCAGGTCGAGATCGACATAGAGCGTGTCGGAGAAAACACCGACCGGCGATGTCATGCCTTCGAATGAGCCGATCACCACACGCCCGCGTACGCCTGCCATCTCGATCAGCGGCATGGCGGATTTTTCCGTATGGGCGAAGGCAGGATCGATCTCTTCCTTGTCGTCGGGCAGCGCCAGCCAGGTCTGCAGCCCCGACATCAGCAGCGGATGGCCGCGCAGATTGTCGGGCGTGCGCTCGGAATGGACGATGCCGCGGCCGGCCGTCATCAGGTTGATATCGCCGGGACGGATGACCTTTTCGGTGCCGAGGCTGTCGCGATGGCGGATCTCGCCGTCGAACAGATAAGTGACCGTCGACAGCCCGATATGCGGATGCGGCTTGACGTCGAGCGCCTCATCCGGCTTCAGGATCGCCGGCCCCATGCGGTCGAAGAAGATGAACGGCCCGACGAGCCGCCGCTGCCGGCTGGGCAGCGCGCGGCGCACCTGAAAACCGCCGATATCGCTGGTGCGCGGGATGATCAGGCTCTCGATCGCGTCGCAGGCGAAGGCATCGCCGGGCAGGGGATCTTTACCGGGAAAGAAGGACATTGGAATCTCCGATCGCTACAGTGCCGAGCGTCATCGCCCACAGATAGCGCCTGGAGCGCCGCGCGTCCAATCGGACGCGCTTAGACGCTCCAACACTTGAAAGCGTGCCGCGCGTCCAATCAGGCGTGCGTCGGGCTCAGATCGCGGTAAAACCATTGTCGACGAAGAGATGGGCGCCATTGACGAAGCTCGATTCGTCGCTGGCAAGATAAAGCGCGGCCCGCGCCACGTCTTCGGGCTCGCCGATCCGCCCCTGCTGGGCGGCAATGGCGGCATCCGAAACATCGACACTGAGAGCCTGCAGGTCGGCAACCTCGCGCAGGCCATGCGGCGTGCGAATGAAGCCGGGGCAGACGGCGTTGCAACGGATGTTGCGGTCACGGAACTCCACCGCGATGGCGCGGGCAAACATATGCACCGCCCCTTTGGTCGTGTCGTAAAGCACTTCCATCGGCGTGGCGGCGACCGCCGAGATCGACGAGGTGCAGACGATCGACCCGCCGCCGCTTTCAATCATCTTCGGCAGCACGGCCTTGGTCATCAGGAACATCGAGCGCACATTGACCGCGTGCAGCCAGTCCCATTCCTCGACGGTCGTTTCGAGAAAAGGTTTGATGACGATCGTGCCGGCATGGTTGAAGAGCACGGTCACCGGGCCGTAGCGTTTCTCGACGCCGGCGACGGCGGCATTGACGGCTGCTTCCTCCGAGACATCGGCCGTCCAGCAATCGGCCTCGCCGCCGGCATCACGGATTTGCTTCACGGTCTCTGCGGCTGCATCGCCATTGCGGTCGATGATCGCAACACGCGCGCCTTCCGCCGCAAAAAGCTTCGAGGCGGCGCCGCCCATGCCGGTCGCGCCGCCCGAGATAATGGCGACCTTGCCCTTCAACCTGTCCGTCATTCCGATGTCCACTCACTGTTTTGCAAGGGGATGATAGATCGGCCCGAAGCCGATAGCCAAGCGCATTCAAAAGGGAGGTTTGCTGTCTCAGGCGCCGTCCAGCGGCTCGACGCCCTGCGGCTTGCCGGCGCGATCGAGCCGGATCTTCTCGATGCGGTTCTCGGCGGCCGAAAGCAGCGTTTCGCAATGTTTCTTCAGCGCTTCGCCGCGCTCGTAGATCTCGATCGACTCATCCAGCGCCACATCGCCGCGTTCCAGCCGGGCGACGATGCTTTCGAGTTCGGCGACCGCCTTTTCGAAGGAAAGGCCGGATACCTCCGGCTTGGCGCTGTCAGTCATTCTCAACCCTTCATCATTCTCAGAATATGCATGCCCGCCGATTCGGCGAGTCCCTCGAGATCATAACCGCCTTCGAGCAGGCTGACGACCCGGTTCTTCGCGTGCCGGTCCGCCAGTTCCAGCACGCGCCCGGTCGCCCAGTCGAAATCCTCGCCGGTCAGATTGATCTGCGCTAAGGGATCGCGGTGATGCGCGTCGAAGCCGGCGGAGATGATGATGAGATCCGGCCGGAAATCGTCAAGGGCGGGCAGCACGCGCGATTTGAACGCCTCGCGAAAGTGGTCGCTGCCGACATTCGGCGACAGCGGCGCATTGACGATGGTGTTGTGCTTGCCCTTCTCGTCCTTGGCGCCGGTGCCGGGATAGAGCGGCATCTGATGCGTCGAGCAGAACAGCACCGAAGGATCGTCCCAGAAGATATCCTGCGTGCCGTTGCCGTGGTGCACGTCCCAGTCGACGATGGCGATGCGCTCGGCGCCATGCGTCTTTTGCGCATGCCGGGCGGCGATCGCCGCATTGTTGAAGAAGCAGAAGCCCATCGCCGTCATCTTTTCGGCATGGTGCCCCGGCGGGCGGGCGGCGACGAAGACATTGTCGGCCCGGCCGGTAAAGACATCGTCCACCGCCGCCATCGCCCCGCCAATGCCGGTCAGCGCCGCCTGCAGGCTCTTGCTGCTGGCATAGGTATCGGCTTCGATCTGGTTGATCTCACCCTCTTCCTCGGGAATCTCCCGCATGACGGCGGTCAGATGCTCCTCCGGATGCGCAAGCAGCACCGCATCCTCATTCGCCTGCGGCGCCTGCCGGCGCTCCAGCCGCTCGAAATTCGGATGTTCCAGCGCAACATTAATGGCGCGGATCCTGTCCGATCGCTCCGGATGGCCGGCGGGCGTGACATGTTCCAGGAAGATCGGGTGTTCATAAAGACGGGTGCTCATGAAGACACTCTATCGGTCGCTTATGTCATGTGCCACAGCAGATGGGGCGTTGCCTGGGGATTTCAACAAGCGCTCTTGCCGCGCCTTCCGACCGTTCGCCTATCACACTGTCTCGTTTGCGCCGTTCCCGTCGATCAGGTCCAATTGCAACGGCCCGCACCTTTCCGGTACGTGGAGGACACTGTAACACTTTGAACTATTGCGTAATTTTATCCTTAAGCCGGTTCCGGTATAAGCAATTATGAAGTAGTGTTGCCATGGGAACTCTGTAGGGCAGATTTGTTGATGAGTCAGTCGAAACGTCCTGATGTGGCGGAAATACGCGTGCCGTTTCGCGATGTCGATATGACCGGCCGGATGTTTCTGGCATCCTATATTTCCTATGCCGAGTCCGTGCTTGCGAGCTTCTGGTCCTCACGGCCCGATGTCGACGACGAACCCGTCTATAGCCCCAGCAAGGTTTCCTGCTTTCTCCACCGCCCGCTCCACTACGACGAGCCGGCAACCTTCACCGCCACCGTCGACAAGATCGGCGTGCGCTCTATCGGCTTCCTCATCTCGATCGAGACGGGCGAGGAGCGCGCCGCCGAGGTGGAAATCATCTGGCAGGCCCACGCCCCCGAAGACGAATCGCCGGCTCCGTTGCCGGAGGAGACGCGCGATTGGCTTTATCGGTTTTTGAATTAGGACCACGGCGCGTGATCGGCCTGAGCTCAAGCCCGGCTATGCGCTGACCGGCTCCGAAACGCTCTTTCGCGAACGCCACTCCTCCTTGGTCTGCGTCTTGATGTCGAACTGGTCGCGCGTCCTTGCGTAGGTATGGCCGCCCATTCGTCCGACGGCGTCCATCAGTTGCTGGTCGATATGCAGGTTCGTCGGATTGACCGCATCACTTCTGACATAGACGCCGAGGACTTCGCCAAGGATGATTTCGCGGGCCGGGCCAACCTGCAGGGTCGTGTGGCGGCGGCATTCGAGTGCTGCGGGTGCTGCCAGGATGCGCGGGCTTCTGACCATCTGTCCCGGCGCCGTTGCCAGTCCGGCTTCGGAGAGTTCGTCGACCTCGGGTCCGAACTTGATGGCGCAGACCTCCATCTGGTCGACGAGGGCGTCATCGCAGATATGGACCGTGAACTCGCCGGTTTCGCGGATGTTGCGGGCGGTATCCTTGAAGCGCATGTCGGCATAATTCTCGACGCCGATGGCGACGATCGCCGGGTCGTGGGTGAGGACGTTGAAGAAGCTGAACGGGCCGGCATTCGGCAGGCCCTCCTTGCTCAGGGTGGTGACCAGCGCAATCGGGCGCGGGATGACCGTGCCGATGAGGATCTTGTAACGCTCGCGCTCGGTCAGCTTGGCGAAATCGAAATGCGTGTGTTGTTTATTGTTGGTCATGTCAGGCCTCGGCAGCGACGCGGTGGGTTTCAAGCGGGGTATGGCGGCTGAGGTTCTCGAAACCGTCCTTAGTCACGACATACATGTCGCCGATATTGCAGCCGGCCGACAGCGGCTCCAGCCACTGCGTGTGCAGCACGAAGACCATGCCCTCCTCCATCCTGTCGTAATTATGCGAGGAGATGTTGAAGCTGTTCTGGCCACCAGCCATGCCGACCGAATGGCCGAGGTTCGGATTGTGCGGTCCGTGCGTTGCCGGATAGACATGCATGAGCTTGCGGCCCTGCGCCTCCCAGTCGATGTCCTTGACATACTGATGGGGGATCAGGCGTGCGCCGCCGTCTTCCATTGGCGACCAGTTGTAGGGCATGGTGCGCGCCTCGGGTGAGGTCAGCATGCCGCGCTCGATCATAGGTTCGAAGGCGGCATTGTTGACGTCGCGCATCAATGCGCCGGGCTTGATCAGCTTTTCGGCCCGCTTGACGCCTTCGGTGCAGGCGGCAAGCACCTCCTCCTGACGGCTGGTGATATCGCCGACAGCGATCATGCGGGCGGTCTGGGCCGTGTAGCCGCGACAGGTGACGTTGGAAATATAGAGGTTGATGAGGTCGCCGGGCCGGACGATGTGGCCATAGGGTTTGCCGCAATGGGTGCCGAATTCGTTGATGCCGATCTGGTAACCGTCGCCCGTCTCGCCGCCGAGCGCCATCTGCGCATAGGTGAAGGCAGCCAGGATTTCATGGTCGGTGACGCCTGACTTCGCCACATGATAGGCGGCCTGCGTGCCGATGCTGATCAGTTGGGCGGCGGCGCGAAACATCTCGATCTCGGGCAGTGAGCGGACCTTCTGCATGCGGTCGAGAATGGCGTTGTCAGCCACGAACTTGCTCTTCGGCAGCAGTTCGTCGAGCGCTGACCAGAAGGTCAGCGACGTGCGGTCGCCGATCCTGCCGATCTGGGCCTTGGCGAGGCCTAGGCTGGCGAGAACCTCGGCGCATTTCTCGGCGGTCTTGATAACGGAATCGCCGGGGCGGTCGGCATATTCGCGGCCGATCGGGCCGATCTGCCAGATTTCGTCGACGAGCACTGGCTCGCCGCCCGGCGGCAGCAGGACGGATTGGGTGAAGAAGGAGAGAAGCACCATCGCCTTGTCGGCATCAGTCGGAATGATCAGCACGCCTTCGCGCATCCAGTCGCAGATGTAGCGCAGATAGGCATTCGAGGCGTGGAACCAGCCGACGCTGCCGGCATGAACGATCAGCGCGTCATGACCGGCTTCAACCGCCTGACGGCGAATTCTGCGAAGGCGATCCTCGAACTCTTCGACAGGAAGCGGCAGCGGGGCGGAGAAATCGAAATCCGGCTGGAAATCGGCCAGCAGCGATCCCATCCGGTAGCCGCCTGCGTTTGTCGCGCGCATGTTCATGAGTTTGTTCCTTCTAATTCAGGCATAGGTCAAATGGCGGATCGTTCAGGCCTGCCGCGGCGGCGCAAGAACGCGCCGGGCAACCAGCAGTCCCAGCAGCGTCACGGCGATCAGAATTCCGGAGATTGCCGCGACGCGCACATCGAGCGATTCCTCGATCAGCGCGAACATGCGCAGCGGCAAGACGGTCGTTCGGGCATCGGCGAGGAAAAGCGATACCGACACGTTATCGAGCGACTGGATGAAGACGAGGAATGCGCCGGCCAGGATGCCGGGCATCAGCAGCGGCAGGGTGACGCGCCGCAGCGTCATGAACCAGCTCGCGCCCATCGTCGTCGATGCCTCGGCAAGCGAGGGATTGAGACCCTGGGCGACGACGGAGGCGGCGCGGTACATCAGCGGCCCGAAGACGACGACATGGCCTGATACGGTCAGCCAGAGCGACGGCTTGAAGCCGATGAAATTGGCGACGATCAGGGCGGCAAGGCCGTAGACCAGGCTCGGCAGGACGAGCGGGGCGAGCAGCAAGGGCTCGATGGTGCCGGCGGTGCTGCGCCTCATGCGCGTCATGCCGATGGTTGCCGGAACCGCAAAGATCAGCGATCCGAGGACGGCAAGGCCGGCAATCTTCAGCGAATTCCAGGCGGCGATATGTTCGGTTGCCGAGCGAACGGGATCGAGCAGCGCCGCATACCACCTGAGCGAAAAGCCCTGCGGCGGATATTTCAATGTCTGCCCCGAGGTGAACGACATCGTCAGCGCAATCACGATGGGTGCGACCAGATAGATGACGCAGAGCCCGCCGAAACCGTAGACGAATGCCTTGTAGAGCATGACGGGAATGGGATTTTCGCGACGATCAGGCATGACCGACCAACCTCCTGTGACGGGACATCATGGTAAGGGCGACCAGCAGGCAGCCGGTGGAGAGCAGCAGGACGACGGCGATGGCCGAGGCCAGCGGCCAGTCGAACAACGTGCCGACTTCGCGGTAGATCAGCTGCGGAACATAGACGTTGCGCGCGCCGCCGATGACGGCCTGGGTGACGAAGGAGCTGCTGGTGCTGGCAAAGACCAGGATCCAGCCCGCCAGCAGGCCCGGCAGCATCAGCGGCAGAAGCACGGTGACAAAGATGCGCCAGGGGCCGGCGCCGGAAACCTGGGCCGCTTCCGTCAGTTGCACCGGCGTGCGCGACAGGATCGCGATCAGCGGCAGGATGATCAACGGCAGGTCGATCTGGCACATGGCCATGACCAGGCCGAGTTCGGTAAACAGCAGGCTGGTCGGCATTCCCGTCAGGCCGAGCCCGACCAGCGCTTCGCTGATCGGCCCCTGGCGTCCGAGGATGACGATCCAGGCGAAGGTGCGCACGACATTGCTGGTCAGCATCGGAATGAGCGTCAGGAAAATCAGCACCTGCCGAAGGTTTCGGCCGCCGTGCCAGTAGAGGAGTGCGATTGGCACGCCGAGCAAGGTCGTGCCGATGACGGTTTCGAGCCCGAGCCTTGCGGTATTGACGAGGACGCGGAAATTGAACGCGTCGCCGAAGAAGCGGACATAATGTTCGAGGGTCGCTCCGCCAGGGCCGGCGAAGCTGAAACCGACGAGGACGGCGAGCGGCGTCGCAAAGAACGCCACGGAAAGCAACAGCATCGGCAGGACGTATGGGAAGCCGCTCGCCTTCATCACATCACCTCAACCGGCAACGAGCGCGTCGAACTGGCGGATCCAGCCGTCGCGGTTCTTGTTGATCGCGACCCAGTCCGGATAGACCATGGTCTTGATCTGATCGCGGGTGACATAGGCTTCGATGCCCGGCGTCAGCGCCACGTCCTTGTTGGTCGGGAACATCTCGGTCGGCGGCTCCTTGAGCTGGTCCTGGGCGGCCTTGGAGATGGCGGCATCCATATAGGCATAGGCCGCGTCGAGATTGGCCGTGCCCTTGGTCAGGTGGATATTGACGGGGGCTGCCGGCGAGCCGGTTTCGGGTTGGACGAACTCGGCGTTGAGGCCGAGGCTCTTCAGGCGGGCGACATTGCCGGTCGAGCACATGAAAACGGTGATTTCACCCTGCTGGAACAGCGTCATCTGATGGTTGGTGCTGTCGACCACGCCCTTCAGATGCTCCGGATGATCCTTGAACAGCTTGAAGACGGCGTCCATGTCGTTGGGGCCGGAACCGAAGATCTTGGCGATCTCGGTATAGGCCATGACGGCGGTGTTCGAGGCAAAGCCGGTCCAGGAAACCTTGCCGCTATAGGCCGGGTTTTCGAAGAGATCGCGATAGCCCTTCGGCTTCGGAACGAGATCGGGATTGTAGGCAATGCCGTTGACCTCGATGGTCACGGTCGGGCCGTATTCGCCCTGGAAGGACGGATCGAGCATGCCCCAGTTCTTGAGCTTGCTCGGATCGATCTTCTGGATGAGATCCTTCTCGATGGCGACGGCCATCTGGCCAGGCGACATCAGCAGCGTGTCATAGGGCGGGTTGCCGGGGCTCGCCATGATCTTGGCAAGCTGGTCCTGCGCCATCGCCGGGGCAATTGTCAGGTCATAGCCCGCATCCTTGACCATCGGCGTCAGCACTGCGCGGTAGGCGTCTTCCCAGCTGCCCGGGAAAGTGGCGGCAACGGCTCCGCCACCGGCAGCGCGGGCGGCGAATGGAAGCATGGCCGATGCGGCAACACCAGCCGCCAGGAAACCGAACCCACGACGGGTAATCTGAAAGTCCTTCATCTCGTTCACCTCTGTTGAATTGTTTCTTCACTCATGATTTCCGGTTCGCCCGGAAAGGCGTGACACCTTGCAGTGTCGATCTCGGCAAATAGCTGCGTTCCCGGTTCGGGAATGAATGTGGTGGGGCCTCTGACCTCAGAGGCGCGCAGGCCTGTGCCGTCTTCCAGAACAAGGTCATGGACGAGCGACGGGCCGAGCGGCACGGAAACCGTCATGCGAACCGGCAGGGTGCTCTCGCCCGGCTGCGTCGACAGGCGAACCTCTTCCGGCCGGAAGGTGATCGTCACCTTCGAGCCGAGGGTGAAATTCAACCGGCGCGGCAGGAGCAGGGTCCGGTCATTGGCAAGGCCGATCAGCGTGCTCTCGGCATCGAGCCGCAGCACCGTTCCGTTGAGCAGGTTCGCCTGGCCGATGAAAGTGTTGACGAAAAGCGTCTTCGGGCGATCGTAGACGGTCATCGGCGTGTCGATCTGTTCGACATTGCCCTTGTTCATCAGCACCAGGCGGTTCGCCAGGCTCTGAGCTTCCTCCTGATCATGCGTGACGATCAGCGTCGTGATGCCGAGCGTCTTCTGCAGGTGAAGCAGCTCCACCTGCAGATCGAAACGCAGGGCACGGTCGAGCGCGCCGAAGGGTTCGTCTAGAAGCAGAAGGGAGGGGCGCCCGGCGATGGCGCGGGCGACGGCGACGCGCTGCTGCTGGCCGCCGGAGAGTTCCCGCGGCAGGCGGTTGCCATAATCCTTGAGCCTGACGAGCGACAGCATCTCCTCGACGCGCGCCTTGCGCTGAGTGCGAGGAAGCTTCTGGCAGGCGAGCGGATAGGCGATGTTTTCTGCGACCGTCAGATGCGGAAACAAAGCATAGTTCTGGAAGACCATGCCGACGCCGCGTGAGCGGGCCGAGACATCGGCCAAGTCTTTCTCCCCGAGCACAATCCTGCCGGTCTTCGGCTGGATCAGCCCGGCAATGGCGCGCAGCACGGTCGACTTGCCGCAGCCGCTCGGCCCGAGCAGGGCAACGATCTCGCCGGCCTCGATATCGAAGGCCACGTCGCTGATCGCATTCTGGCCACCATAGCTGTGTGTGAGGCCCTGAACGCTGAGCCGTTTGCGTTCAGCCGTATTCGGTATGCCTGGCATAGGGCCTCCCTGGTTCTGGGTCGAGGTCACGGATTGCTGCGCGGTCTCCGGCACAAGTCGGAGATGCGGTCCGGCGAGAAATTTTGCGTCGAGCTTGTTCATGAGAAACGAATTGCAAGCGGCGTGCCAGTTTTGCCGCGCGTCGTTGATGAAAGTGACAAGTCTATGAAAATAAATCGATATTTCTGACTTATAAAGTTTCGAAACTTTGTAATAATAATCATGAAATTTTAAATTCGCATTTGCTTTTGTATAAATTTTCGCCAGCGTCGTATATTAAATGGGCATCGGATAGAAGTAGCAACGGCCCCTGAGCCGGGATCAAGCGCCGAAAAGTGCGGGTTTTGGCCTCTGAATCGGTGATTTTGGGTCTTGGGGGCGAATGAGGCGGTCAAAAACGATGCGGCGGGGCCTGGGAGAGTAAAAATTGTGCATTGTGCGTTCGAAACTTTATGCGAATTCTATTGCGAAACTCTATCCGAAATATCGTCATAAACAAAAATCATATTAATATCAAGTATTTATTGACAAATAGCTGCAAGTGGCACGGCGATTGCATGGATGATCCCGAGAATTCACCGATACAAAAATGACAGGGGATCACATGATGCGCATCCAGAAAATCTTGAAGGCCGGAGTTGCCGGAGCGATGGTCACTTTGATCGCGGCCTCTGCTTACGCTGCCGGAGGTGCCGCCGAGAAGATGACGGCCGATGCCGATGTCGCCAAGCTCTCCGGTGTCGTCCTCACGCAGAAACTGGCCGACGGGCTGCCACCCTCCATCAAGTCATCGGGCGTGCTGAAGGTCGCGACCGACCTGACGCCGCCGATCAGCTTTCATGGCGAAGACGGCAAGCTGATCGGCATCGATGCCGATATCGCTGCCGCACTCGGCGTCATCCTGGGTGTCGATGTTGAGATGACCGATGTCGGCGCGGGTGCCGCAATCGTGCCCTCCATATTGGCGAAGCGCTTCGACATCTCGATCTCGGGCATCAACGACGATCCGGAGCTGGAAAAGCAGGTCGACGTCATCGACTATATGTATGACGCGACGACGATCATGACGATCAAGGGCAATCCTCTCGCCATCAAGGGCCTGGAGGATCTGTGCGGCAAGAAGGTCGCCGTTCCCGTCGGCACCTTCCAGGCGAAAATGGTCGAGGCGGCATCGGCCAAATGCGCGACGCCGGTCAAAATCATGTCGATCCCGAAAATGCCGGATGTGCTGCAGGCCGTCCGCACGGGGAGAGCTGACGCCACGGTCAACGGTTACGCCACCAGCGTCTACACGACCGAGCACCAGACCGGAAACGGCAAGGGCCTGCAGGCGCTGCCGGATATCCGCCTTGCCGTCGGGTATCTCGGCATGCTGACCGCCAAGGACAATCCGCAGCTGCGCGACAGCGTCGTTGCCGCCTTGCAGCAGATGGTGGACTCCGGCGCCTATGAGACCATCATGAAGAAGTGGAGCCTCGGACCGCTGGCCGTGAAGACCGTCAAGGTCAACGATGCTGCCAGCATGCCTGCGGATTGACGCCGATGGCCCTGTTTCAAGCGTCACCCATATCGCTCTCGCTTGCGCCATCGGTCGGAAGACCGATGCGTTGGGGCCAGATCGCAACCGGTGCCATCGCGATTTCAGCGCTGGCCTTCTTCGCGCTCATCGTCGGGCAGAGCCAGAGCATCCAGTGGTCGGAGATCCCCCGCTATCTGGTGGATCCTTCGATCCTGCGCGGCGTGCTGCTGACGCTTGAACTGACGGCAGGCGCCATGGTGTTCGGCATCGTGCTCGGATGCCTGCTGGCGCTGATGGCGACGAGCCAGAACCTGGTTCTCAAGGTGATCGCCGCCGGCTTCGTCTGGTGGTTTCGCGGCGTGCCGCTGATTGTCCAGATCTTTTTCTGGTTCAATATCGCCCTCTTCATCCCGCAGGTCGGGATGGGAAGCTTCACCATTTCGATCAACGATCTGGTGACGCCGGCCCTGGCCGGCTTCCTCGCACTCGGACTGCACGAAGCCGCGAACATGTCGGAGATCATCCGCGGCGGCCTGGTCGCGGTCGATCGCGGCCAGCGCGAAGCGGCAACGGCGCTCGGGCTGAAAAAGACACAGACTTTTCTCACCGTCATCATGCCCCAGGCCACGCGTATCATCGTGCCGCCGACGGGGAACCAGGCCATCGGCATGCTGAAGGCCAGTGCCATCGTCTCGGTCATCGGCATGCAGGATCTGCTGACGCAGGCCCAGGCGATCTACGCCCGGAACTTCCTCGTCATCGAACTGCTGTTCGTCGCCTCGATCTGGTACCTCGCCATCACGAGCGTCGCATCCATAGGCCAGCACTATCTCGAAAAGAGCCTCGTTCCGAAAGGCCGGACAGCAGAGAAGCCTCGCGCTCCCGGACGGGCGTGATCGCGGATCCATCGACGTGAATTGAGATCAACAACGAAGGGGTCGCCAGTGCAGCGCGCCCCATCAGGAAACAGCAGAGGAGCATGACATGAAATTGGGTATCGACAGCATAAAGCTGCCCGAGGCAAAAAAGCGGGGGCCTCTGGCAAGCCTTGATCACGTCAAGGAGCTTGGGCTCGCAGGCATTTTCTTCAGTACGGCGCTGGACATGAGCCCCGATCTCGACACCGGCCTGCTGCGCGAGATCAGGGCGAAGGCCGACGACCTTGGCCTCTATCTCGAAAGCGGCATCGGCAAGATCAATCCCTATTGCAGCGCCGAGGAACCGGCGCTCCGGGCCGCCGGCGGCGGCGATATCATCGCCGGTTTCACGCGCATGATCGAGGCAAGTGCCGCAATCGGCTGCTATGAGCTCTGGGTCGCTCCGGGCAATTTCAAGAGCGAATATCGCGGCCGGCTGGCCAATGACCGCTTCCGCACCGACGTGACCTGGGAAGAGCAGTTGCTCGGGATCGAAAAGGTCCTCCGCAAGCTCGCGCCCGTCGCCCGCGCCAATGGCGCACACATGAACATTGAAACCCATGACGAGATCACCTCCTTCGAGATCCTGCGATTGATCGAGAAGGTCGGTGACGATTGTGTCGGCGTTGTCTTCGACACGGCCAACGGACTGCAGCGGGGCGAGCATCCGGTCTTCGCCGCCAAGCGCCTGGCTCCCCATATCCGCCAGACCCATATCAAGGATGCCTATGTCGGGCGCGCTCCAGGTGGACTCGATTTCCAGGCCAGACCTGTTGGCGGCGGCATCGTCGATTTCGCCACGATCCTTCCCATTCTTGCGGACGCCAACCCGGTTCTGAACCTGTCGCTGGAGGTTGCCCAGTCTGTCGCCGACAGGCCGCGCAAGGCTAATCCGCGCCAGTGCATCGAGATCGACGATCCTATCTGGCGCGCCGGCCACCCCGACCTGACGGCGGATGAGCTTGCGGCCTATATGGCGATGGTGGATGCCTATGAGAAACGGGTCGCCTCCGGGGCTGTTCTCGACTGGGAGGCCTATGAGAGCAGCCGCTACGGCTATCCGACCTATGAGGTGCAATCCTACGGTTTCGACGAGGCAATCGCTTTCATCCAGCAATCGGCTCGTCACGTCGAGACGGTTTGCGCCGAAAAGGGCATTGCCCTGTCGGTGCCGGAAAAGAAGCAGAAAGCGGCTTGAGTCCCGAGACGGTGCCGGCATTTTTCCGTCGCCACCGCCTATCGAAACGCTGGCGCCGGAACTATTTACGCAAAAACATTCTTATGGAAAAAATTATGGCGCTTGGATATTTGATGTTCGATCGAATCCACGCCGGGCCGCCAGAGGCAATTTGGAGACTGCAATGAGAAAGATGCGCCGCCAGAGTCCCAAAGCGATGGCAGCAGCCAATGGGCCGGTGGAAAGCACCGACACCAATGACGATGTCTCGGAACGCATTCGCGCCACGCTTGCCGCCGCCATCGGCGAAGGGGCGCTCAAGCCCGGCACCAAGATCCTGGAGGAAGCGATCGCCGAGCATTTTGGTGTCAGCCGAACGGTCGTGCGCGGCGCGCTCGGCGTGCTTGAAAGCGACCACCTGCTGGAGCGGAAGAGAAACCGCGGCACTTTCGTTGCCGAGCCGAGCGTCGAGCAGGCCAGGAGCCTTTTCGAGGCGCGCCGGAAGATCGAGGGCCTGCTGCTAGAACTGGTGATCGCCCGGGTCACGCCCGAGCAGCTGGATGCGCTGCAAAAGCTGACCGACGAAGAAGAGCACATCCACCACCATGGCGACGAAAAGTCGAAGTCGGTTCTGTCCGGCAAGTTCCACATCGTGCTTGCCGAAATCGCCGGCAACCCGGTGCTGACCGAAGTGCTCGCCAAGATCGTTGCTCGGCTTTCGCTGGTCATGTCTTTGTACGAAGAGGACCGCAAGGACGACTGCGGCGCGGACCACCATCGCATGATCGTTGCCGCCCTGAAGGAGAAAAACCTCGCCAAGGCGCAACAGCTGATGGACCACCACCTCGCCGACATCGAGGGTCGCGTGCGCCTGACCGAAGGGCAGGGCGACCGGCACACATTCCTGGCGGTGCTGGAGAATTTTTCCTGATGGAGACCCGCGCATATCGGATGACGGCTTCCATCGCGCGGGTGTGGGGCTTTCCTGCCGCCTGAGGTCACGCTGTCATGTCATCTGGCCGCCATGCTTGCGACCAGATCGCTGAACCTCTCTCCCTGAATGCCGACATGCCCCCGCAGCAGGCGGCGGGCCTTATCTCCGTCTCCGGCAAAGATCGCGTCGACGATGGCGCAATGTTCTGAGAAGGATGTCGACAGACGGTTGCGCACGCGCAGCTGGAGGCGGCGATAAGGCCGTAGGCGGCGGTGCAATTGCACGCATTGCTCCTCGAGGAATTCGCTTCGGCCGGCTGCGTAGATGGCCTTATGGAATTCCTCATTGTCGTAATAATAGGCATCGCTGTCACCGGCCGCGGCTGATTGCTCGCAGCGGCTGTGGGTGGCCGTGATCGCTTCCCGGGAGGCGTTGTCCAGCCGTCGTGCGGCGAGCGACCCGGCCAGGCCCTCCAATTCGGCCATCACCTCGAACATCTCGTAGACGCGGTGCGGCCCCGGATCGATGACGATTGCGCCTCTGCGCGGTCGAATTTCGATGAGGCCGATCGCATCAAGCTGCATCAGCGCCTCGCGCACCGGCGTGCGGGAGACCCCGAAACGCGTCGCAAGCACCATTTCGTCGAGTCGCTCACCGGGGGAGAACTCATTGGAAAGAATTGAATTTTCAATCTCATCGCGAAGCCATCGGCCGACATTCTCGGACATTCGTTTCAATTCCCTCATACATAAAGGCACTTCTTGTATACACGATCATTGACCTCGTGTACGAAGAGTGGCATTCTACATACTACCGGTGAAACCCGACGATGGGAAGCAGCCGTCAAAAACGGTCCGCACCGAGCCGGCCGGTAGAAGAAAGGAGAATGGCATGTCTGAGGCTTCCTTCTTCACCGACATGCTGCAGAGCATCACGGATCGCGGACGCCAGCTTCTGTTTTCCGGCTCCCGCGCCACGCAGGTCGCAGCCAAGGCCGATCTCCAGACACTCTGTGAAATGCTGCTGTCGAGCCGAGGCGAAGCCTCGGGCATGGCGCTTGCGGCCGAGATACTCGATCGCTGGGGCGCGCTCGAGAGCGAGGGCGCGCAGGCATTCCTCGATATGCTGCATGAAAAGTTCGGGCCCGACACGAACAAGCTCGACCAGGCGATTGAAAATTACCGCACCGACAAAAGCTCTGCCGCGATCATCGCGCTCCACCAGGCAGCCGAGCCGCGGCGACAGGAGCTTCTGCGCCGATTGAATCACGCGCCGAACGGCACCGCCAGGCTTGTCCGGATGCGTGAGCATCTGCTTGCTTCCAAAGACCAATCCACAGGATATCACGCGCTTGACGCCGACTTCACGCATCTGTTCGGCTCCTGGTTCAATCGCGGCTTCCTGACGCTGCGACCCATCGACTGGTCGACGCCGGCCTACATCCTTGAAAAGATCATCAAATACGAGGCCGTGCACGAGATCGCCGGCTGGGAGGAATTGCGCAGTCGTTTGGCGCCGGCCGACCGTCGATGCTTTGCCTTCTTCCACCCCCGACTGGCCGACGATCCGCTCGTGTTCGTCGAGGTGGCGCTGACACGATCCGTGCCCAGCGCGATCGGAGATGTGCTGGTCGAGGGCAGGGAGCAGATCAATGCCGACGAGGCGACGACGGCTGTCTTCTATTCCATCTCCAACTGCCAGGATGGCCTGCGCGGCATCTCGTTCGGTAACTTCCTGATCAAGCAAGTCGTGGAAGACCTACGCAGAGACCTGCCCGGCCTCAAGAATTTCGTCACGCTATCGCCCGTTCCGGGCTTTGCCCGTTGGCTTGCCAAGGCGCGCGCCTCGGCCGCCGACCGGTTGCTGCCGGAAGCGGCCCGCGAAACACTGATGCTGCTGGACGATCCGAGCTGGCCTGACGACGAGAATACAGCGAGCGAAGTGGAGCGCGTGCTGCTGCCTCTTGCAGCGCGCTATTTCCTCATCGAACGGACGCCGGAGGGCCGCCCCATCGATCCTGTCGCCCGCTTCCATCTCGGCAACGGCGCTCGACTGGAAAGATTGAATTTTCTTGGCGACCGCTCGGCCAAGGCGATGCAGCAGGCCCACGGCCTGATGGTCAACTATCTCTACAAGCTCGACGATATCGTGGCCAACCACGAGGCCTTAGCGCAGCGCGGCGAGGTGATTGCCTCGCCTGCCGTCAAGAGCTTGCTCAACCAGAACGACGAAAGCCGCCGCGGCGGCAATGGCCAGCAAGGCTCCCGGCCATTCGCACAGATAATGAACTCGACGCTTGGAGGAGGGCGAAAGTGAGCAACCATCTTTTCGACGCCATGCGGACGGCTGCGCCCGGTGACGCACCGTTCATCCGGATCGATAGCAAGCGCACATGGACCTATGATGACGCTTTCGCTCTTTCCGGCCGCGTTGCCGGCGCGATGGACACGCTCGGCATTCGCCCCGGCGACCGGGTGGCGGCACAAGTCGAGAAAAGTGCCGAGGCACTTATCCTCTATCTCGCCTGCCTTCGAACCGGCGCCGTCTACCTGCCGCTCAACACCGCCTATACGCTGGCAGAGCTCGATTATTTTATCGGCGATGCCGAGCCGCGTTTGGTGGTTGTCGCGTCGGCTGCGAGAGGGGGCGTGGAGAAAATCGCCAAGCTTCACGGCGCGATCGTCGAAACGCTCGATGCCGACGGCAGCGGCTCGTTGCTGGATCTCGCACGCGATGAGCCGGCCGACTTTGTCGATGCCTCGCGTACCGCGGATGATCTGGCTGCGATCCTCTACACGTCTGGAACGACCGGACGCTCCAAGGGGGCGATGCTCACACATGGGAATCTGCTCTCGAACGCCCTGACCTTGCGAGACTATTGGCGCGTCACCGCCGACGATCGGCTGATCCATGCCTTGCCGATCTTCCACACGCATGGGCTGTTCGTCGCCACGAACGTCACACTGCTCGCCGGCGCCTCGATGTTCCTGCTGTCGAAGTTCGATCCGGAGGAGATCCTGTCGCTGATGCCGCAGGCAACGATGATGATGGGCGTGCCGACCTTCTATGTGCGCCTCCTGCAAAGCCCGCGCCTCGACAGAAAGGCGGTCGCCAACATCCGCCTCTTCATTTCCGGTTCGGCTCCCCTGCTGGCCGAAACCCATACCGAGTTCCAGGCCCGCACCGGTCACGCCATTCTCGAGCGCTACGGGATGACGGAAACCAACATGAATACGTCGAACCCCTATGAGGGGAAACGGATTGCCGGAACGGTCGGCTTCCCGCTGCCTGATGTGACCGTGCGCGTCACCGATCCCGCCACCGGGCTTGTGCTGCCGCCTGAAGAGACGGGCATGATCGAGGTCAAGGGACCGAACGTCTTCAAGGGCTATTGGCGCATGCCGGAAAAGACGGCGGCCGAATTCACCGCCGATGGTTTCTTCATCAGCGGCGATCTCGGCAAGATCGACCGGGAAGGCTATGTCCACATCGTCGGCCGCGGCAAGGATCTGGTGATTTCGGGTGGATACAACATCTATCCGAAAGAGGTCGAAGGCGAGATCGACCAGATCGAGGGTGTGGTTGAGAGCGCTGTGATCGGTGTGCCGCATCCCGATTTCGGAGAAGGCGTAACGGCCGTCGTCGTGTGCAAGCGCGGCGCCGCCCTGGATGAGAAGACCATCGTCAGCGCCCTCCAGGACCGTCTTGCACGCTACAAACAACCCAAGCGCATCATCTTCGCCGAGGACTTGCCGCGCAACACCATGGGTAAGGTTCAGAAAAACATCCTGCGGCAGCAATACGCCGATCTTTATACCAGGAGGTAAGGCGACCGCGCCCTCTGGGAGGAGGGTGCGTCGACATCCCGCATCAATCTTGAACACAACAACTACGGCGCTGGAGGCGTCGGAGGGAGGGGAATCATGGGTATTGAATTACTGGCCATAGGCCTGCTGGTCGCCATGTTCATCATTGCGACGATCCAGCCGATCAACATGGGCGCGCTCGCCTTTGCCGGCGCCTTCGTGCTCGGCTCGATGATTATCGGGATGAAAACCAGCGATATTTTTGCCGGCTTTCCGAGTGATCTGTTCCTGACGCTCGTCGCCGTCACCTACCTCTTCGCCATAGCGCAGATCAACGGCACGATCGACTGGCTCGTCGAATGTGCCGTCCGCCTGGTGCGCGGGCGGATCGGCTTGATTCCCTGGGTGATGTTCCTGGTCGCCGCCGTCATTACCGGTTTCGGTGCTCTTGGGCCTGCCGCCGTCGCCATTCTCGCACCCGTCGCCTTGAGCTTTGCCGTGCAGTACCGCATCCACCCGGTCATGATGGGCCTGATGGTGATCCACGGCGCGCAGGCGGGTGGGTTTTCGCCGATCAGCGTCTATGGCGGAATCACCAACCAGATCGTTGCGAAGGCCGGCCTGCCTTTCGCGCCGACCTCGCTGTTTCTCTCCAGCTTCTTCTTCAACCTGGCGATCGCGGTGCTGGTCTTCTTCGTTTTCGGCGGCGCAAAAGTGATGAAGCAAGATCCCGCGTCACTTGGCCCCTTGCCCGAACTGCATCCAGAAGGTGTATCGGAGACGATCAGAGGTCACGGCGGCACGCCGGCTAAGCCGATCAGGGAGCATGCCTATGGCACGGCGGCTGATACCGTCGCGACATTGCGCCTGAACAATGAGAGAATTGCCACCTTGGTCGGCCTGACGGCGCTCGGCATCGGCGCACTGGTCTTCAAGTTCAACGTCGGCCTCGTCGCGATGACCGTCGCCGTCGCGCTGGCGCTCTTGTCACCGAAAACCCAGAAGGCAGCAATCGACAAGGTCAGCTGGTCGACCGTGCTGCTGATATCAGGCATTATCACCTATGTCGGCGTCATGGAGAAGGCCGGGACTGTCGACTACGTGGCGAACGGCATATCCAGTCTCGGCATGCCGCTGCTGGTGGCGCTCCTGCTTTGTTTTACCGGCGCCATCGTCTCGGCCTTTGCCTCCTCGACCGCGCTGCTCGGCGCGATCATCCCGCTTGCGGTGCCATTCCTCCTGCAAGGACATGTCAGCGCCATCGGCGTTGTCGCGGCAATCGCGATCTCGACGACGATCGTCGATACCAGCCCGTTTTCCACCAATGGCGCGCTTGTCGTCGCCAATGCGCCGGACGACTGGCGAGAGCAGGTGCTGCGACAGTTGCTGATCTACAGCGCGCTGATCGCGATCATCGGCCCGGTCGTCGCCTGGTTGGTGTTCGTCGTGCCCGGGCTGGTGTGACGGCGGGCTGCCCTGGAATTATCGCCTTCCGCCGCAGGTCACGGCCCGCGGCGGCCAACGCATCCGGATCGAAGAGCACGCTTGTTCGAAATGGCCCGCGATGCTAGAAAATCGCATGGACAACACCCTGATCAGCACTTTCGTGATGATGATGCCGCGCTCATAGCGTGGCGGGTTTCGTGCGTCCAGAATGCACCAGCGACCGCCCTCGAGGCGGTCTTTTCATGGGTCGATCCGTCTCGCGGGGCAAACAGCCTTCGAAAGGAAACACCGATGAACACGATCTACATCACCACCTCGATCCCCTATGTGAATGCCGCGCCGCATGTGGGCTTTGCCCTCGAACTCGTCCAGGCCGATGCCTATGCCCGCCATTTCCGGCTTCTCGGCCACGACATCAGGTTCCAGTGCGGAACCGATGACAACAGCCTGAAGAATGTCCGGTCGGCGGAAGCTGCGGGAGTGCAGGTCAAGGACTTCGTGAATGCGAATGCAGACAGGTTCGAGCGCCTTGGCGGCCTGCTCGATATCTCCAACGAGCAATTCGTCCGCACTTCCCGCGATCCAAGGCATATCGCCTGCGTCCACGCCTTGTGGAAGGCATGCGCTGAAAAGGGTGACCTTTATCGCAAGGCCTATGAGGGTCTCTATTGCGTCGGCTGCGAGCAATTCTACGAGCCGTCGGAACTCGATGACGGGCGCTGCCCGGAACATGGCATTGCCCTTGAGACCATCCGCGAGGAGAACTGGTTCTTCCGTCTCTCCCGTTATGGCGACCGGCTCATCGAGCTGGTCGAGACCGGTGAGCTTCGGATCGTCCCGTCTCATCGGCGCAACGAAATCCTGGCCTTGCTGCGGCGTGGCCTAACCGACATCAGCGTGTCGCGCAGTGCGGAGCGGGCGCGAGGCTGGGGCGTTCCCGTCCCCGATGGAGATGAGGTCGTCTATGTCTGGTTCGATGCTTTGGCAAACTATCTCACAGGTCTCAGCCACGGGGCCGATGAAACCCTCTTGCAGCGCTATTGGAACGGCGGCGAACGCATCCACGTCGTCGGCAAGGGCATCTCCAAGTTCCACGCCATCTACTGGCCGGCCATCCTGCTGTCGGCAGGCCTGCCGCCACCATCCTCGATCCTCGTGCATGGTTACGTCACGGTGGACGGCAGGAAGATCGGCAAGTCGGCCGGCAACGGCATCGATCCGGAACGCATCATCCAATCCTACGCAACGCCGGATGCACTGCGCTATTACCTGCTCCGGCATATACGCTCGGCAGACGATGGCGATTTCTCCGCCGAACGTCTCGAAGCCGCGTGGTCGGGCGAGCTCGCCGGGCAGCTCGGAAATCTCGCCAACCGGGTGCTTGCGCTTCTGTCCACGTCATTCGACGGAATCGTTCCGCCCGTGCCGGACAGCGCGTTCGTGGACGAGGCTGCCCGCCTTCCGGGGAAGATGGCCCAGGCTTTCGATGCCTACGAACTCCATGTCGGCCTCGCCGAAATTTTTGCGTTTATCGGCGAGGCGAACAGGCGGTTTACACGATGCGCGCCGTGGGCGGATGCGAAAGCCTTGCTTGCCGATCTCACGCCGGAAGACCGGAAGGCAACCGCAGCTCGTCTCGGCGCCTCCCTGGCCGAGCAGGTCTATGGCCTTGCGATCATTGCCCGCTGCCTCCTGCCGTTCCTGCCAAGTTCGGCCGCAAAGCTGCATTCGAGGCTTGGAATACCGTCTCCTCGCCTCTATCGCGACCCCTTGATCGTGGGCGGGGTCAAAGCCGCTCCGCAAGCTGTCCTCTTTCCACAGAGAGCGGCAACGTGAAGGGAGGCAGCAGAAACCAGCGACCCTGCGCTGTAACCAAGGCAGCGCAGAATTCGAGCCTGGTTGGCGGCGGTAGGAGAGGGCAGTCTGCGCTGACAGCGGACATTCGCATGATCTGTAGGATCGACTAAACGTCTGTCTTCTGTCACATCGCAACAGCTAAAATCCCAGTGTAGGTCAAATGATGCAACAGCTGGTCGGCTCCGTGCGCGGCCCAGTAAGGACGGCTTGTCACGGCAGCCGGATGGCGGCGCGAGTGAACGGCCTTTAAGTGATCAACGGTGAAGTGAATTAGAAATTCGGCTAGCGCCAAGACCGCGACCATCACGCCATCCAGCCCGAACAAAAACAATCCCGGAAGGCTGCCTGCTACGTGGATCGCTGCATGGATATAGCCACCTGGATGACGGATGTCGCCCTTGCCCTGCAGAATCCAGGCCGGCTGCAAGAGATAGTCGGCGGCGAAATGTTTGACCTGCAGCCAGGCGAGTAGGCCAATAAGGAAAGATGCACTTTCCATGATCCTTCCTCCCTCAAATCGGGGGCGATTTCCGGTCCAGGGTAAAGATCGGCACCGGTTGCGATTTGCCGCGCACCACCGTCTCTCCCAGCGAGCGGGCATCGAGCCGCCGGTCTGCTCGTTCCCACGTCTCGCCACTCAACACGATTTCAACGCCTTTGTCTTTGGCGACGCCGACCAGGCGGCTTGCGAGGTTTACGGCATCGCCAATCGCCGTGTAGCTCAGGCGTTCCGCCGAGCCGATATTGCCGACGAGTGCCGTCCCGCTGTTGATGCCGATCCTGACCCGCACTGCGTCATGCTGGGGCGCGAGCGGCGGGATGGCATGCATCTCGTCACGGATCGCGGCCGCGGCACGGCAGGCACGCGACGCGTGATCGGGCTCGTCGTTCGGGGCATTCCAGATCGCCATCACAGCGTCGCCGATGAATTTGTCGACCGTGCCGCCCTCGGCGTGGATCGCGGCGATGGAAAGCGTGAGGAAGCGGGTGAGATGCGGTTCGACACCGGCGCCGAGTTCCTCGGTCATCTCCGTAAAGCCCGGCAGGTCGGCGAAGAGAACCGTGATGTCGGTAAGCTTGCCGCCGGGCCTGGGCTCGATGCCGCCGTTGACAAGCGGCCTGACGACATCGAGCGGCATGAAGCGGGCGAAGGCCGATAACCCCGAAGACATCCGTTTCAGCGCGACGGAGAAGTCATTAAGTTCAACCAGCACGGTGGGCGTGTGGCTGACGGCATCGAGTTCGAAGCGTTCGACCGCATGCAGCTGTCGGGCAAGGCGGGCAAGCGGCCGGGCGAAAAGCAGGCGGGCGAAAATAATCGCGGTGACAGCGGCAAGCAGCGCGATGCCAGCGACGATGAAGAGCACGCGCTTGGTGTTCTGATCGATATCGCCGGCGAAGGTGGAGCGCGGAATCGCCGTCAGCAGCCGCCAGTCTTCAAATGGCAGCGCACTGGACGAGATGAAGACCGGCCCGAGAGCGTCACTCCGTTGCAGCGTGCGGAAGACGCTTTGAGGATGGGTTCGGCGCGCGGATGCGACGGCAGCAGAAAGCACGTCGGTCTTCGGAAAATCCGCGAGATGGGCGGCCATGACGCCGTCCGACGGTTCGGATGTAGCGAGGACCACATCGTCCTTCGCGAGCACATAGACTTTGCTCTCGGAAGGAATGTTGAGGCCCTGCAATGTCAGCGACAGCTGTCGCAGGCTGACCGCTACCATGACGACACCTTCGAGCCGCCCGAAGGCTTCGACCCGTTTGGAAAGAACGATCGAAGGCTCGAAACCGCTTGGCAATATGTCCACGACGGTCCATGCCGGACCGGTGCTGTCTTTGCCCTTGCGATACCAGGACGCGCCCTCCGTCACATAGGCGCTCTCGGTCTTGACGCGTTCTTCGAAGAATATGTCGCCGGGGATCGGCTTGTATCGGTCACGGCGCAATGTTCGAGGTTTGCCGGGTGCGGCCTTGCCGATTTCGACCATCTCGATCCGGCCATCGGGGGCGGCATGTGAGCCGAAGAAGCGCCCATCGGTGAAACCGAACCCAATCCAGGCGATCGCCGGCTGCTCACGCAGCAGCGAGAGAAATAAGAACTCGCGCTTGACCTCGTCGTCGGGCTTGATGGCGCCCTGGAAGAAGACGGAGCGGATTATTTCCGCCGTGCTCGATACGAGTGCGAGTTGCGAGGCGAGTTCGTTGCGGACGGCCCCAGTGCTCTGCGCATCCAGGGCCGCCACGACTTTATCGACATTGGCACTCGCGGTGCGTTGCCAGATCAGATGTACCAGGACCGCGGTCGAGATGACGGCAAGCAGCAGCAGCATGGTGACTGCGCGGCCCATCTTCACGCGGGGAAGGAAATCAGCGCTCATGGCGGTCGGTGATGAGGCGGGCGCTGCGCTCATAGCGAAGATAGGCCAGGCCCCAATCCATGAAAACCACGAGGCGATTGCGGAAACCGACGAGGAACCAGAGATGGGCGAGGTTCCAGACCAGCCAGGCCGAAAACCCGGACAGCCTGATCCGTCCGAAATCGGCGACCGCCGCCTTGCGGCCGATCGTGGCGAGATTGCCGAAATGCCGATAGCGGAATGGCTCGACCGGATTGTCCGCGATGAGCGCCCGGATGGCATGCGCGGCATGCTCGCCCATCTGCTTGGCGGCCGGGGCTATGCCTGGCACAGGGCGGCCATCCTCGTTCTTCACCGCGGCGGTATCGCCGATGACGAAGATGTTGTCGTGGCCGGGGACATTCAGCCGTTCGTCGACCACGGTGCGGCCGGCGCGGTCGGCCGCGGCGCCGAGCCATTTGGCGGCTTTGGATGCCATGACACCTGCGGCCCAAAGCACGCATGCCGAGCCGATGTGGCGGCCGTCGGCGAGCATGACGCCTTCGCCATCGCAATGGGTGACGGCAGCCGTGGCCAACACTTCGACGCCCAGGCCTTCAAGCTGACGCTGCGCCTTTGCCGAAAGGCAGGCCGGCATGGTGGGCAGGATACGGTTGCCAGCTTCGACCAGGACGACGCGTGCCGAAGCGGCATTGAAGTGACGGAAGTCGCGAACCACGACCTTGCGGGCAAGTTCGGCAATTGCACCGGCCATTTCGACGCCTGTCGGACCGCCGCCGACCACAACGAAGGTCAGTAACGCCTCGCGCCGCTGATCATCCTCAGTGACTTCGGCGCGTTCGAAAGCGGAGAGAATCCGGGCACGGATCTCCGTCGCGTCGCCGATCGTCTTCAGGCCCGGCGCGCTTTCGGCCCACTCCTCATGGCCGAAATAGGCATGACGGGCGCCGGTCGCGACAACAAGATAGTCGTAGGGGATAGAGCGCTCGGCGGTGTGAACAACCTGCATGGCTTTCTCGATCCGCTCGACCCTTTGCATCAATACAGTCACATTCTTCTGGCGCGACAGGATGCGGCGGATCGGCATCGCGACTTGAGCGGGGGATAGGCCTGCAGTCGCCACCTGGTAGAGCAGCGGCTGGAAGAGGTGATAGTTGCGACGGTCGATAACGGTGATATCGACCGGGATGCTCTTGAGCGCCACGGCTGCGGCAAGCCCGCCGAAGCCGGCACCGAGAATGACCACGCGTGGGCGGCCATTCCCGGGCATTGGGCGGATCATGTTCGGCGCACCGCCCGTCATCGCGCCCTCGGCTTCGATCCGCATGGCTCAGCGCTCCCGCGAGAAAAAGCGGCCGGCGAGATGGTCGAGCGAAATGACGCCCGCGCCTCGCGCGAAAATCAGCAGCAGCGGAGCCGCCCAGGTCAGATGTTCGCCCCAATGGGTGGGATAGACGAAGATCTGGATCGTCGCCACGACCCCAAGCAGCATCAGTGCCGCGAGACGCGAGAAGAGGCCGAAGAAGATCAGGATTGCACCCGACAGTTCGGCGGCCGTGGCGAGCAGGGCCGCGACACCGGGATCGAGCACCGGCAGGCGGTATTCGAAAGCGAAGAGCTGGACCGTGACGGGCCAGGAGGCGAGCTTGCTCTGCGATGATTGCCAGAACACGTTCGCAACGGTGAGCCGCGCGACGAGCTGCACGGCCGAAAGCGGCACGGATGAGGCCAGTCGGAGTGCCTGCGAATAAAGGCCGGCGAAACCGCCTCGTTCGGGCATGGATGTCGGGGTCATCATGGTCATCGATCCATTCCTTGTCAGTTGATGTTTGCAGGTTGGTGGCGGACGCGCGTGACGAGTCCGTCGGCAAAGAGACCGCCGAGCGAGGCGACGAGGTCGAAATTCGGATCGCGCGCGGCGGCTTTCTTGACGGCATGTTCAAGTCCGCGGCCGCTCTTCAGCGCCTGCAGAAACGCGTAATGGGTACCGTTGAGGCGGAGAAAGCGAACGCTGTCCCGGTTCCGCCACAAGGCGATCCGCTGCGGTTGCCTTCTGATGCCGCCAAGCTGTTCGAGATCGCCGCTTGCCTGGTGCGCCGACCAGATGTCGAGCGCCGGCCAGCGGCAAAAGAGCAGTCGCAAAGACGGCTGGAGGATCAGGTCGGGCATGGTGCCTTCGCCACCTCGCGAGAGTTCCGCCATATTCGCAGGCTGCAGCGCCGGCGCGTCGAGCGCCTCGGCGATCAACCATTCAAGCCGCGCCGTATCGGCGATGAAGGGCATAGGCTTGAGGTCTTCGAGGCGGCCGAGGAAATCGGCGAAGTCGCTGCCATAGCGTACCAGCCGCGCTTCGGACGGCGGGCTCACGCGAATGAAGCTTGCGGCAATATGGCGGAAATACCGCTCTCCAATCAGGCTGACGCCAACAGGGAAGACCGACACGAGCGTGGCACTCAGCGATGCGAATGTGTTGTTGCGGTAGATGTTGAAGCGGCGCATCGGATCGAAGCGGCCGCCCGTATCGAACGAGGGACCGAGATCCGGCCCTCGACGGTTAAGAATAGCATCCGCGACGGCGTGCTGCAGTTCGAGTTCAGACAGCATGACGCGCCCTCCGTGTGACGGAGTTGCTCGCGAAAACCGACGGTGTGATCGTCGTCAAGGCCGAGATCGCAGGCATGGCGCCGCGTGCGAGATTGCTCGTGGAAGGCAGCTCGATGCCGTGGAACCTGCGGTCCGGCTGCTGGGCGATTTGCGGCGCACCACGCTTCTCGAAACCGATCGAGGCGGCCATCATGTCGGCCCACATTGCTTCGCCGAGCAGCACATCGAGCGCGGGAACCTCGGTGTCCCATTCGATCAGCGTCGGGCGTGGGCCGATCTTGCGCAGCACATGCGCATAGAGCGACCAGACGGCCGGCGGCACGCGCGAGCCATGATCGTCGATCAGCACGATGTCGCCCTCGACCTCGTTGACCGCATGGCCGGCGAGATGGATTTCGCCGATGGCATCGGCGGGCAGGTCGTCGATGAAGGCCTTGGCGTCGAAATCGAGATTGCAGGCCGAGACATAGACATTGTTGACGTCGAGCAGGAGGCCGCAACCGGTGCGCTTGACGAGCTCGGCGAGGAATTGCGCCTCGGTCATGGTGGAATTGGCGAAGGCGATATAGGCCGACAGGTTCTCGATGAAGACGCGGCGCTGCAGTCTGTCCTGCAACTGGCCGACATTGACCGCAACGATATCGAGCGCATCTTCGTCGTAGCGGAGCGGCAGGAGATCGTTGAGATAGGCGCCGTCGGCAACGCTCCAGGCGAGATGTTCCGAGACCAATGCTGGCTGAAACCGGATGCACACGCTCCGCAACCGGTCCAGATGGTCCCGATCAAGGCCCGAAGCGCTGCCGAGCGAGAGACCGACGCCATGCACCGACAGCGGATAGGTCTCGCGCAAATTTTCCAAAGCATCGATGGCGGCGGAATCGCCCATGTAGTTTTCAGCATGGACCTCCAGCCATCCCGCCGAAGGCCGGCGGGAGATCATATCGGAAATATGCAGGGAGCGCAGACCAATGCCCGCGGCATCCGGTACTGGAAGATTGGGAAATATCTTGGACATTGGTCACTCCTTCATATGGGTTGAATGAAGCTTGGGAGGCCTCAGGCCTTGGGTTCGATCGCGCCGCCGGAAATCTTGGCGCAGGTGCCGGCCGGCACGTAGACCCAGGCATCACCCTGATTGTCGGCCGTCGATGTGCCGGCGCAGGAATGGGTGGCCGTCTGGCAATCGTTGAGGCCGGCCTTGACGACGCCGTAGCACTTCTCGAACGAGAATTCGGGCTGTGCAGCCGGGCCGGCAATGGCGCTGGAGGCAGCCATGGAGGTGATGGCAGCAAGGGCGGAGCCGATGAGGATGCGGGTCGAGTTCATGGAAATGTCTCCTGGTTGAGGTTGGATCAAACCGGTTTCCGGCTTGACTGGAATTACTTTCCCGCATTGCCGGTGATGTTTGAAATGCTGTTGCGGCATGGTTTTCATAGGTTGGCGCTATGCGCGGCAGCGGCTGGCGAGAAGGCAAAAAATACCCCCGGCGGCGACCGGGGGGGAGGAAGTGGCATGCAGCGAGGGAGGGCGCGGGACGGAACCGGCGACGCGGAAGGAAATCCTTGGAAAATCAGAGATATCGTTCGCGAATGTCGACTGTCGATCGCTTGCCGATGTCCTGGTAGTTGGCCAGCAGCCACATGTCGGCGCATTCCCGGCCGCGATCGCGCAGATCGACCAACGCCCCCCAATCGGCATTGAGCTTGCTCGACACGGAGAGGCTCTTCATCGTCTCGTCATCGGAGATGCCGTGCACGAAGATGCGCTTGAGATTGCCGGTACTTTCAGGAGATGCATCAATCAAATCGGTGACGAAAGCCACCGCCCGCATTTCCCGCAGCAGCGACGAATTGAAGCTGATCTCGTTAATGCGATTGAGTATCTCGGAGGCGGTGTGCGGCACTTCGGCACGCTCGATCGGATTGATATGGACGACCAGCACATCCGGCGTGTCGCAGCCATAGATCAGCGGAAAGATCGCCGGATTGCCCATATAGCCGCCATCCCAGTAGGACTCGCCGTCGATCTCGACCGCCTGAAACAGGAAAGGCAGACAGGCCGAAGCCATGATGGCATCGATCGACAGTTCGTCATTGCCGAACACCTTGACCTTGCCGGTTCGGACATTGGTGGCGCAGATGCTGAGCTTCACCGGGCAGCGCGCCATCCGGATCGCATCCATGTCGACCGATTGCTCCAAGATCTGCCGGAGCGGATTGTAATTGAAAGGGTTGAACTGGTAGGGCGACATCAGCCGCGTCACCATGTCGAACATCATGAAGGCCGGCGAGAATTCCAGCGCCCGAGATCCGGTTATCTTGTCGAAGATCGTCGGCTGCAGAGGCCCGGATGCCGACGCATGGCTGACGCGCCGCCAGAAATTGGCGAGCGCGGTCTGCGCCCCGCTCCGCCCGCCTTCGGCCAGGCCATAGGCCAATACCGCGGCATTCATTGCGCCGGCGCTGGTTGCGACGACACCTTCCAACGACAGCTTCGGCTCGTCGAGCAGCCGATCGAGCACACCCCAGGTGAAGGCGCCATGCGCGCCTCCGCCCTGGAGCGCCAGATTGAGCGTCCGCGGCTCTCGCTCAGAGGAGGCGACAACCGCGCTGTCGGCGATTATTTTCTTCACACCTGCGTGTTTGTTCATGGTCCTCACTCCCGATTTGTTTGTTGAGATCAATGCGCCGTCCACCCGCCATCGACCGGAATGGCCGTGCCGGTGATGGAGCTCGCCAGATCGCAGCAGAGAAAGACGCTGAGGGCGCCCATTTCCTCGACGGTTGCGAAACGCTTGGTCGGCTGGTTCTTGAGAAAAACGTCGCGGATCACTGCGTCACGTGCGATGTTATGCGACTTCGCTTGCGCGTCGATCTGCTGCTCGACAAGCGGCGTCCAGACATAGCCGGGGCAGATTGCATTCGACGTCACGCCGAACTCGGCACCCTCAAGTGCAATCGACTTGGTGAACCCCACCATGCCGTGCTTTGCTGCGACATAGGCCGACTTGAAGGGCGAGGCGACAAGGCCGTGAGCTGAGGCGACATTGATGATGCGGCCATAACCGCGCTCGCACATACCGTCGAAAGTGGCCTGGACAAGATGAAAGGCGGCCGACAGGTTGATGGCCATAATCGCATCCCACTTCTCAGGCGGAAATTCGCCAATGGGCGAAACATGCTGGATGCCGGCATTGTTGACGATGATATCGACCTGGCCGAAACGAGCCTGTGCGCGCTCCACCATCATCAGGACAGCGTCGCGCTTCGACATATCGGCGCTGTCATAGGCGACATCGACATCGTTGCCCTCGGCCATCTCGGCTCGCAACGTTTCAATCCCGGCCGGATCGCCGAAACCATTGAGCATGATCGAGGCGCCCGCCCTTGCCAGCGCATGGGCAATGCCAAGGCCGATGCCGCTGGTCGAGCCCGTCACGATCGCCGTACGACCCTCGAGCATCTTCCGGCCAGCCAGGGATTCGGTTTCGGTAGCAAGTAGACTGAGCATCGCATTCTCCATTTTAAGGCGCTACGACGTGTAGCTTCCCGTTCAAAATGGCGCGGTCGCAGTTATAAGAGAAATGCCGCTCACTAATGGAATTGATAATTCAGGGGCATTGGCGGAAGATAGCGCGCGGGACCAGAATAGATACATGGGCATACATTTGAATTGTTGGGGGCGGATATGGATATCCATCACATCCGGTATTTTCTGGCTGTTTGCGAAACGCGCAATTTCACGCGCGCCGCGCAGAACTGTCACGTCACCCAGCCCGCGCTGAGCCGCGCCGTTCAGCAGCTCGAGGACGAGGTGGGCGGGCTGCTTTTCCGTCGCGAACGGAACCTCACCCACATCACCGATCTCGGCAATCTCTTGCGTCCGCGTTTCCAGCAAGTGCAGGACGAACTCCTGGGCGTCAAAACCGAAGCATCGAAATTTCTCTGCCTCAACGATGCGCATCTCAAGGTCGGCATCATGTGCACGATCGGACCGCGGCGTTTTACCGGCCTGCTCACCGATTTCAACATGCGCCACAAGGGTATCCAGCTCCAACTCGTCGAGGGCATTCCGGCCAAGTTGGCGGGATTGCTGGAGCAGGGCGAACTCGATATCGCGATCATGTCGAGCGCCGATAATTTTCCCGAACGCTTCGATGTGACGCCGCTGTTTCGGGAACGGTTCATGCTGGCCTTTCCGGCGGGGCACCGGCTCAGCCAATACGATGCCATTCCGATCGCCGCGATCGATGGCGAGATCTATCTTCGCCGTGTCAATTGCGAGTACTGGGACTACCTGACGGATCTCTGTGATGCTCAGGGTGTGAGCACTATCGTCTCCTATTCGAGCGAACGGGAGGACTGGATTCAGAATCTTGTCGCTGGTGGTCTCGGTATCTGTTTCATTCCTGAATACAGCGCCGTCGTGCCTGGCCTGCAAGTCCGGCCGGTCGCCGAACCGGAGGTAACCCGCGAAGTCTGCCTTGTAACCGTAGCTGGCCGCCGCTTCTCCCCGGCCGTCTCGACTTTCGTCGGCGCTGTCAAATCTTACGGTTGGGCCACGTTGCCAAGCCGTTCGCACTGAAAGCATAACGAATGCAATGAACTGTGCTCCGTGTCCTGGCGATGCGGAGGCGTCTGCACGTCCTGCGTTTCACGATAGCTTCAAGCTATGGAATTCAGAATAAGGCGGCATTTCTCATTCGCCATCGAACTCTCCATGCTCCTTGTCATGCCCGGCGCGAACGCTTCATCCGGGCTCAACAAGGAGAACTCTGATGAAATTCGACCTCAATGCCAAGCGCATGACACTCGCCACCGTCCTCACTCTCGCATCCTTCACCGCCATCCCGATCGGCTATGCCTATGCCGGCGAATGCCCGGCCGATCAGGTCGCCGAAAACGGCATGCAGCCCGGCGAAATGATGCCGAAGAACGTGACCGACGAGGTCATTTCCTCGATTGATCTCGCCTCCAAGGGCGATGCCTGGAAGAACAGTGCCCTACGCATGCGCAAGCTCGTCGTGCAGCCCGGCGGCGTCGTGCCGTGGCATTCGCATGAGGCTCGCCCGGCCAACATCCTGATCGTTTCGGGCTTGATCACCGAATACCGCAGCACTTGCAAGGTGCCGATCGAGCACAAGGCCGGCGACGTGACTGCCGAATTCGGCATGCTGTCGCATTGGTGGAAGAACAATGGCAGCGAGCCGGCTGTCCTCTACTCCGCCGACATCCTGACCTCGGAAGCGCAAAAGCACGAATCCATGTGAGCTGCTCCCAGGCTCGCTGAAAGGCGTCTCCGGTCCCGCCAGATCGGAGATGCCGCACCACTTCATCCAACCGTTGGAGCGATCGCCATGACCGGCATCGAGCATGTCCTCAATCCGCCGAGAACGACCCTCGGCGCTACCGCCGCCGATGGCCGGCGCTTTGCCGTCATCGCGCTGGTTTCCTTCCTGACACTGGTCGATCTCTTCGCGGCTCAGGCGATCCTGCCCGCGCTTGTCGAGAAATTCCAGGTCAGCCGCGCCGCGATGGGCTTTGCCGTCAATGCCAGCACTTTCGGCATGGCCGTCGCCGGCCTTGGCATAGCCTTCTTCGGTCGCAGGATCGATCGCCGCAGCGGTATTTGGATCAGCCTTGCGCTGCTTTCCCTTCCCACGACAGCTCTCGCCTTTACCCACGATCTGACGGTTTTTGCCATCCTCCGTATCGTCCAGGGCCTCTGCATGTCGGCAGCCTTCACGCTGACCATTGCCTATCTCTCGGAACACTTCTCGCCAACCCAGGCGACAGGCGCGTTGGCGGCCTATGTCACCGGCAATGTCGCGAGCAACTTTTTTGGTCGCATCCTGTCCGCAATGGTGGCCGGGTTCGGTGGGCTCGAAATCAATTTCCTCACCTTCGCGGCCCTCAACATCGCGGGAGCGCTGCTTGTCTGGCTCACCCTCAAAAAGACGTCGGCCATGATGCAGACCAGCGATGACGGATCATTCAACATGCGCGGCTGGACTTATCATTTCGCCGATGGTGAGCTGCGCCGCGTCTTCGCGATCGGCTTCCTCATCCTTTTCGTCTTTATCGGAACCTTCACCTATGTGAACTTCCAACTCGTGGCTCTCGGCCTGTCGCCGATGACGCTCGGCCTCGTTTATCTGGTATTTCTGCCGTCGATGCTGACCACGCCGATGGCAGGCAAGCTCGCGGTCAGGATCGGAGCGAAACTCGGGATCATCTCGACGCTTGGGCTCGCCATTGTCGGCCTTGCGGCGCTTCTGAGTGTCAGCTTGCCGCTGGTGTTGGCCGGACTGGCGCTCGTGGCAATAGGGACATTTCTCGCCCAAGCAATCGCCACCGGACTGGTTGGCCGACGCGCGGTCACGGACAAGGCAGGCGCCAGCGGAATTTACCTCGCCTCCTATTACACCGGGGGTCTCGCAGGCAGCCTCGTACTCGGCCAGATCTATGATCAGGTGGGCTGGCCGACCTGTGTCGGCGTGCTCGTCGCAGCGCTGCTTACAGCCATCGTGATCGCCCTTCCCATCGGCTCAATGCCCGGTCCATCCCGGCGATGATCCAGGGTCATTGAAATGGAGATCGAACGGCATTCTCTATGTTCTCATCCATCGGACGAAGGACGGTTCGGTGCCTCATATTCTGGTCGCACCCGAATCCATGCGAAAAGATCATCGCACGCTGGCCATCGCCCGGACTTGAGCATGATTTCGATCGATGACGGTCATCTCGCCCTCTTCCCTGCTCAGCCCGTCACTTTCCGGAGCTTGAAGAAGAACCGCCGCGGGTCGTCGTGCACGCACATCATCCCGGCAATCCCGTCATCGTCAATCCTGTGGAAGTAGTCCACGATCGGCTGTTTGTCGTAGATCATCGCGGCCGTTTCGATGCCGTCGAGAGCCTGAAGCTTCAATGAAGCTGTCGTGCCTCTCGCTCGAAGCACTTTCTGCAGGTATGAGAACCAGTGGCGGGCGACGAACGTCCGGCCAAAGGGCGCCATCTTGATCGCCAGACCAATGGGTAAGAAACTTGGCTCGAGCGGAACAAGCCGGCCCGGTCTCCACTTGAAGAGCAGGGCGTCCGCCCGCATGTCGGAATGGAAGCGCTTGCCAAACCAGTTGAGATTCTCGAGCACGCCGTCCAGTGGATGACCCGACGGAATACCAACGCCGGTCCAAAGGCCGACCATGTCCTTTGGCTGGACGGGGCCTAGCGACCGGAACCAGGCAGCCATCTCCTCCTGCTGGTCGCCTCGCATAGGTTCTTCTTCAGGGATGTTCATTGCAGAAAAATGAAAAAAAGGTTTGGAAGTTCCCGTTCATGCGGCGGAACGCCTGGTGAGGCTTTCGCATAGGTTCTATGTCTTTAAGCCCAACGGCCCTCGAAGGAGCCGTTGGGCATTGGCCAGACAAGATCGACCTCTGCGTCAGGCGCGTGACGGCAGCAGGGGATAGCCGACCATGACGGCGCGGCCGAGCAGGGCTGCGACGAAAGCCTTGATCACATCGCCGGGAATGAAGGCCATCGAGCCGACGAAAGCTTTCGTGAAGCCGAGGCCGGCGACGGTCGCCAGATAGGTGATGCCGAAGGCGTAGAGCACGACGATGCCGCCGACCATGGCGGTGAGGAAGAAGCTCACCGTCTGCACCAGGGCGGCTTGCTGATCGTTGACCAGCCGCTCGCTGAGATAGCCGGTTACGAAGGCGGCAAAGATCCAGCCGATCAGGAAGCCGGCCGTTGGCGACGCGAAGATCGCAAGCCCGCCGCGGCCGCCGGAAAGCACCGGCAGGCCGATCGCCACCAACACCAGCACGATCAGCACGGCAATCGCGCCGCGCCGGGCGCCGAGCACGACGCCGGCCATCATGACGCCGAGGGATTGCGCAGTGATCGGCACCGGAATGAAGCCGAGCGAGATCGGCGGCAGCAGGCCAAGCGCCACGATGATTGCGGCAAAGAGGGCGGTAAGAACGAGGTCGCGAGTGCTCATCATGAATTCCGTGTTTATCAATCGTTAACTCACATGCCGCCGAATGCCGCGCGCGTCAATCGCCGCGGCGATATTATCCGCATCCCTGAGCGTCAGGATGATCAGCGGCGCCAGCAGCGTCGTCGGCCGGACCTTCAGCCCGCGTGCCCTATGCGCCTCGCGGATCGCCTGATAACGGCCGACGATCTCCGGCACGAAACGCAGCACCAGCCCGAGCGCCAGGCCGATATCGTCGGCCTGCACCCAGCCGGTGCGTTCGAGCGGGCGGGCAAGCGCCGTGACCTCGTCGATGAACTCAGCGATCGACGTCGTCGCCGTCACGGTGGCGGCCAGCAGCATCAGCGCCGTCAGCCGCAGCAGGGGCACGAGCGCCTCCTGCCAGGGATTGAAGATCAGGTTGAAGAGTGCGACGACCGCGATCGTCAGGAAGATTGGCCGCAGCCGCCTGAGCCCATCGGCAAACGGCAGACCGACCATCCGGTAGAGAACCGCCGTCAGCAGCACGGCGATCGACAGCAGGACGAGGTTCCCGCTGATGAACAGCACCACGCCGAAGATCGTCAGCGACAACAGTTTTAGCCGCGGCGAGAGCCGGTGCATCACGCTGTTGCCTTCGACATAGAGCGACTGCATCAGGCGGCGATCTCCTTGTAGCGGGCGATCGCCTCAGTAGCCGGCGCATCGGCGGCAAGCTGCCCTTCATGAAACAGCAGCACCCGCTCGAAATCGGCGATCAGGTCCAGATCATGGGTGATGATGATGACACTTTCCGGCAGTCCGGCGATAATCCCTTCGACCAACGCCCGGTTCTTGAGGTCGAGCTGGTTGGTCGGTTCGTCGAGGATCAGAATGCCTGGCCCCGTTGCCAGCACCGAGCAAAGGGCCGCCACCTGCAACTCGCCGCCGGAAAGCTCATGCGCGCGCCGATCGGCCAGCGCCTCGGCGCCGAAGCGGGCCAGCACGCCCTCGACCTTCGCCTCGATCTCCGCCTTGGTGAAGCCGCGCCGCTTCAGCCCGAAGGCGATGTCGTCCTTGACGATCGGCAGGATGATCTGGTTCTGCGGCGACTGAAAGATGAAGCCGACATCGGCCACCGCAGTCTTTTCGTCACTCGTGTCGCGGCCGTTGACGGTGACACGGCCGACCGACGGTTTGGCCAATCCATTGATCAGCCGCGCGAACGTCGTCTTGCCCGAGCCGTTCAGCCCGATGACGCCGATGCGTTTTCCACTGATGCCAAGCGTCAGCGGCTGCAGCGCCACCCGTGCCCCGAAACTGACCCCGGCACCTTCGAAACGAATATCCAAACCAATCCCTCGCATTTTCACCGGAGGAGATTGCCGATGTGGCCCCTCATCCGCCTGCCGGCACCTCTGCCTGGGTCGAGCCACGTGTCTCGACCCCTCCTTCGGACCCCCGTAAGCGGGGCGAAGGGACCATGCCGCGACCTCTCCATTCCCTACCAACCTCTCGCAGGGCACGTCCCCTCTCCCCGCGAGCGGGGAGAGGGTTAGGGTGAGGGGCAGCCACTGGCGCCAACCGGAGTGGTTCTATACGGGGACATCGGGTTGATGAAAGAGCAAATCTTGCTGTCGATATTGGGTCGATATCGGGTGGCTAGGAAGATTTTCCGGATTATGATGGGGGCATGACGAATCTGCTTTCCAATTCCGATGCCCGCCGGGTCTTTCTTGCCAAGCAGGGACTCAGCGCTCCGCCGAACCGCGCCTTGACCAAGGCCGGTCTGCTGCAGCTCATCCATGAACTGGGTTTCGTCCAGGTGGACAGCATCCAGACGGTGGAGCGGGCCCATCATCAGATCCTGTTTTCCCGCAACCAGACCTACCGGCGCGAACATCTGAAGGCGCTGCTCGAAAAGGACGGCGCGCTGTTCGAGCACTGGACACATGATGCTTCCATCCTGCCGAGCGCCTTCTTCGTTTATTGGAAGCACAAGTTCCTTCATCAGGAAAGGGTGATCATCGAACGCTGGCGCAAATGGCGCGGCGAGGGCTTCGAGGCGGCTTTCGAGGAGACTTATGAGCGCGTGCGACGCGACGGCGCGATCCTGTCGCGCGACATCAAGGCCGATGGACACATTTCCGGCGGCTGGTGGAACTGGCACCCGAACAAGACGGCGCTCGAATATTTCTGGCACACCGGCAAGCTCGCCATCGCCGGCCGCTCGAACTTCCAGAAGATCTATGATCTAACCGAGCGGGTCATTCCGGCCGAATTCCGCGAGCCAGAGGTGAGCCGCGAGGAGTTTGTCGACTGGGCCTGCCGCAGCGCGCTTGCCCGCCTCGGCTTTGCTACCCATGGCGAGATCGCAGCTTTTTGGAACCTCGTCTCGCCCGATGAGGCCAAGACCTGGGTATCAGCCCATCGCGACGAGCTGACCGAAGTGCTGATCGAACCAGCGCTCGACGGCAAGGCGCGACCCTCCTGGGCCTTTGCCGATTTCCCGTCGACGCTCGACAGCTATCCCGATGCTCCGCCCCGCATCCGCGTGCTCAGCCCCTTCGACCCGATGATCCGCGACCGCAATCGCACCGAACGCCTGTTCGGCTTCTTCTACCGCATTGAAGTCTTCGTGCCCGAGCCGAAGCGCGAATATGGCTATTACGTCTTCCCGCTGCTCGAAGGCGACCGTCTGATCGGCCGCATCGACATGAAGGCAGATCGCAAGAAATCGACGCTCGATGTCAAGCGGCTCTGGCTGGAGCCGGGTGTGAAACCGTCAGCCGGGCGGCTGGAGAGGTTGGAAGCCGAGCTGGAGCGGGTAGCGCGGTTTGCCGGTGTGGAGAAGGTCGTATTTTTGGACGGGTGGAGGGGTTAAAGCCTTCGCCGGAGCAGCAGCATCCTGCGCGAAAACCCCTCCCCAACCCCTCCCCACAAGGGGGAGGGGCGGCAGTGTGGCGCCCGTCGCATTTCATTCCCGACGATACAGTATGTGGTGATGTATTTTGGCGGCAGGGCCGGGCCACGGGTTAGTCCCTCCCCCTTGTGGGGAGGGGTTGGGGAGGGGTCTTTGTCTCTGCCTTGCCGACCGCGGGCTCCCCTCAGCAGATCTCTGTCGTGCTGATCTTGATGCCGAAACCTTCGAGGCCGACATAGTGGCGCTCGCGGCTGGTCAGCAGCTTGATCGAGCTCACCCCAAGGTCCTTGAGGATCTGGGCGCCGAGGCCGATTTCCAGCCATTCGCTGTCGCGGGTCTGGGCTTCCACATGGGCTTCGCGGCCCTGGTTGCGAGCCTTGCGGCCATTGTCGGTATGGCCGACGCCGACGGAGCCTTCGCGCAGATAGACGATGACGCCGCGGCCCTGCTCGGCAATCTTCTGCATGTAAAAATCGACCGGGCTGTTCTTGCCGAACAGATCCTCGGCGACATTCTCCGGATGCAGGCGCACCGGAATGTCGACGCCGTCGCGGATGTCGCCGAAGACGACGGCGAGATGCTGCATCGGATCCCAGGGCAGGGAATAGGTATGGGCCTTGGCCTTGCCGAACGGCGTCTCGATGTCGAAACTGGTGCCGAGTTCGATCAGCGTTTCCTTGCGCTGGCGGTAGGCGATGAGATCGGCGACGGAGACGAGCTTCAGCCCGTGTTGTTCGGCAAAGTCGACCACTTGCGGCCCGCGCGTCACCGTGCCGTCGTCGTTGACGAGCTCGGAGATGACGCCGATCAGCGGCAGGCCGGCGAGCTTGCAGAGGTCGACGGCCGCTTCCGTATGGCCGGAGCGCATCAGCACGCCGCCTTCGCGGGAAACCAGCGGGAAGATATGGCCCGGACGGACGAAATCGGAAGCGCCGACATTCGGATTGGCGAGGTTGCGCACCGTCAGCGTCCGGTCGTCGGCGGAGATACCGGTCGTCGTGCCGTGCTTGAAATCGACCGATACGGTGAAGGCCGTCGTATGCGCCGAATCGTTTTCCGCCACCATGGCGTTGAGGTTGAGGCGCTTGGCCTCTTCCTTCGGCATCGGCGCACAGACGATGCCGGAGGTGTGGCGCACGATGAAGGCCATCTTCTCCGGCGTGCAATGCACGGCGGCAACGATCAGGTCGCCTTCGTTCTCGCGGTCATTGTCGTCCATGACGACGACGATCTCGCCGGCCTCGAAGGCCCGGATGGCGTCGACGACGCGCTTCTGGTCATAAGACATGGGGCGAGGGCTCCTATTTCAGACGGCCGGTCTGGCCGCGGTCGCGAAGATAATGGTCGGCGATCGCGCAGGCGACCATCGCCTCGCCGATCGGCACGGCGCGGATGCCGACGCAGGGGTCGTGCCGGCCCTTGGTACGGATATCGACGTTCTTGCCCTCCGCATCGATCGACTGGCGCTCGGTCAGGATCGAGGAGGTAGGCTTGACGGCAAAACGCGCCACCACCGGCTGCCCGGTGGAGATGCCGCCGAGAATACCGCCGGCATTGTTGGAAAGGAAGATCGGCGTACCGTCATTCCCCATGCGCATCTCGTCGGCATTGTCTTCGCCTGAGGTTTCGGCGGCGGCAAAACCATTGCCGATCTCGACGCCCTTGACGGCGTTGATCGACATCAGCAGCGAGGCGATATCCTGGTCGAGCTTGGCATAGATCGGCGCGCCGAGGCCGGCCGGCACACCTTCGGCGATCACTTCGATGACCGCGCCGATCGAGGAGCCGTTCTTGCGGATGCCGTCGAGATATTCCTCCCAGACCGGGACGATCGCGGCATCGGGCGAGAAGAACGGGTTCTGCCCGACCTGGTCCCAGTCCCAGTTGCGGCGGTCGATCTTGTGTTTGCCGATCTGCACCAGCGCGCCGCGCACGGTGACGCCAGGCACGACAAGGCGGGCGATGCCGCCGGCGGCAACCCGGGCGGCAGTCTCGCGCGCCGAGGAGCGGCCGCCGCCGCGATAGTCGCGAATGCCGTATTTGAGGTCATAGGTATAATCGGCGTGGCCGGGGCGATATTGCCGGGCGATCTCGCCGTAATCCTTGGAGCGCTGGTCTGTGTTTTCGATCAGCATCGAGATCGGCGTGCCGGTGGTCGTCATCGTCTCGCCGTCGGCGTCGAGCATGACGCCTGATAGTACCTTCACCAGGTCGTCCTCGCGCCGCTGCGTCACGAAGCGGGATTGGCCGGGCTTGCGCTTGTCGAGCCAGACCTGCAGGTCCTCGAGCTTGAAGCTGAGCCCCGGAGGGCAGCCGTCGACGACGCAGCCGAGCGCCGGACCATGGCTTTCGCCCCAGGTGGTTACGCGGAAGAGGTGACCGAATGTATTGTGCGACATGTGTTCCCACGGTGGCGCGCCAAAGCCGGCCGCGCCATTGCTTGAAAAGGCGCGACACTCATAGGCCAAAAAGCCGCCGAGGCAAAAGCCTTTCTTTGCGCCAAACCGGCAGCTCAGGAAATGCTGTTTCCGTTCGCTGCCGGGGACGGGCGGCCCATATTGCCGCCACTCTCTTCGCACAGGCGGGGAGGGGCAGGGCGAGGGCATCGGCAGGCAGCGATCAGGACGCCAGCCGCCACCCCGCTCCTGTGGCTTCGTTGGTGAAATCGTCGAAGGAGAGCGGCCGCGAGAAGGCATAACCCTGCAGGATATCGCAGCCGAGATCGCGCAGCAGTGCGGCATGGGCTGCCGTCTCCACCCCTTCGGCCACGGTCTCGACGCCGAGCGAGCGGGCGATCTCGATGATCGAGCTGACCAGCGCCCGCTCCTGCGAGGCATTGACGATCGGCTGCACCAGCTGGCGGTCGATTTTCAGCCGCTTCGGCTTCAGCTTCAACAGGCTGACGATCGAGGTATGGCCGGTGCCGAAATCGTCGATCTCGATATCGATGCCGAGCGCCTTGATGCGCTCGAGATTCTGCGAGACGACGTCCTCGCTCTCGTCGAGGAAGATCGATTCCACCAGTTCGAAGGAGATCTCACCCGGACGGATATTCAGGTCGGCGAGCGATTCCAACAGGCTGCCGTCATGCAGCCGCCGCGCCGAAACATTGACCGAGACTTTGGGCACCACAATGCCGCGCGCCGTCCAGCGCACCTTGTCGCGCAGCGCCGTTTCCAGCACGATCCGGTCGAGCATCTGTACGACATTGATCTCGTCGGCGATGCGAAGGAATTTGTCGGGGGCGAGCCACCCCTTGGAGGGGTGCTTCCAGCGCACCAGCGCCTCGACGCCGGTCAGCTCCATTGTCCGTGCGCAGAATTGCGGCTGATACCAGGCGGTGAATTCGCCATTCTCGATGCCGGCGAGAATCTCGTCGGCCGTGCGCTTGGTGTTGATGATATCGGCCTGGAGATTGTGATTGAAGAATTCGAAGCGGTTGCGGCCCGTGCTCTTGGCGCGGTAGAGCGCGATATCGGCATTAATCAGCACCTTGCGCGCATCGACATGGATGCCGTTGGCGAGCGCAATACCGATCGACACGCCGCAGCGGCAGGAAAAACCCTGGAAATCGATCGGCAGGCGCATTTCCTCGATGATCCGCGTCGAAAGCTGCGCCATCTCCTTGTCGTCGACATCGAGGGCAAGGATGACGAATTCGTCGCCGCCGATGCGCGCGACGATGTCGCTGCCGCGGACATTCTTGGCGAGCACCTTCGAGGCGTGCACCAGCATCGCATCGCCGGCGGCATGGCCGAGCGTGTCGTTAATGTCCTTGAAGCGGTCGAGATCGATATGCAGGATCGAGAATTTCTGCCGCTCCCGGCGGCCGTCCTGGGTGAGATTTTCGAGCGCGATGTCGAGCTTGCGGCGGTTGGCGAGGGCGGTCAGCGGGTCGTGCAGCGAATTGTGCTCGATCCTGTTCTTGACAAGCTCGAGCTCGATATTCTTGGCGACTGCCTCGTCCTTGGCCGCTTTCAGCCGGATCGTCATCAGCACGTCTTCGGTGGCGTCGAAGGCGATGCCCATGATCTTCATCTCGCCGGTCCCCGTCTGGTGGACCTTGCCGACCGAGCGTACATAGCGCACCGAGCCGTCGTCGACGAGCACGCGGCAGACGAGTGTGTGTGTATCGCCGTTTTGCTTGAAGTGACGCGCGCTTTCGAGCGCGAGAGCCCGGTCCTCGGGGTGGATGCAGCCAAGCCAGGTCTCCTCGGTCATGAAGCCGTTGCGCGGGGTGAGGCCGTAGAGTTCGTGCATCCGCTCGTTCCAGATCGAGCCGCCGAGGCCGGGCCGGGCTTCCCATATGCCGCACTGATAGGAATTGAGCGCCAGGTCGAGCCGGCTGGAAAGCTCGGCGAGCTGCCCCTCGCGGCTCGACAGCTCTTCAAGCGCCAGCTCCAGCTCGGCATTCTTGACCTCGCTCGTATCCTTGGCCTTGCGCAGCGTGTCGGTGATCTCCGCATCGGCGGTCACGTCCCAGACGATGCCGATCGTCTTGCTGACGCCGCCGGCATCCGTATAGAAGGCGCCGACCGAGCGCAGGTGGCGGATCCGGCCGTCGGCGAGCACGATGCGGTATTGCGCCGTGCAGGCAGCACCGGCAATGCTGCAGCTGAAGAAATGCACTTCGGCGACGTCGCGGTCCTCGGGCAGGACCGCCGCCAGCCACTCGTCGAGCGCCCAGCTTCCTTCCTCAGCCGGCTTGCCGTGCAGGGCCGCGGCGCGCGTGTCCCAGAGCAGGCTGCTCGAATCATCCTGCAGCTCCCAAATGCCGATATTCGAGGATTCCAGCGCCAGATTGAGCCGCTGCGACAATTCCAGCAGTTTTGCCTCGCGCGTTTCCAGCGCGGTAATATTGCGATTGCGCTCGCCGAGCAGAAGGGTCGCGAAGAAGATCGGCACGATGATGATGAAGCCCGCGGCAAGGATGATCAGGCGCAGCTCGGTGCGGTTTTCGGGTATCGCGTTCCAGCCGCTGTTCGGGACCGCGGAAAGCTCCCACTTGCCGCCGGCAAAGCCGATCTTCTGACGCATCGGATGCTTGTCATCGATATCGGACGAACCGAAGAACGGCGCCGGCAGAGCAGCATTGGTCGCGGCCGCCGCGCCGATATCGCGGATAGCGATCGAAAGATGGCCGAGATGCGGATAGCGTTCCCGGTTCTCGCGGTCGCGCGCCGGCATCAGCCCGGTCGCCTGGTAGAACATCGTCTGGTCGATGGCGACTTCGACCGCCCCCCAGAGCCGCCGTTCGCCGTTCTCCCTGACGAAAACCGGAAAGAAGATGGCAAAGGCGTCGCGGCTGTCAATGCTGATCGGGCCGTAGAAGCGCGCCGACTGGTCGCCGGCCGCACCGGTCATCGCCTGACGAAAGAAGAGAGCCTCGCGCACGTCGCGGCCGATCCGCTCGTTGCCGGATTGCGCGGGGTGAATGTCACGGATGATGAAATCAGGTGCGATGGCGATATGAATGAAAGACGGGTTCTGGATCAGCAGCCAGTTGATCTGGCGTTCCATCTCCTCTCCGTTTGCCGTGCTGACGGAGATCAGGTTCGTCAGGTCGCGCACGACGCTGAGGTCCATATTGATCTCGGCCATGACGCGGGCGCGGATTAGGTTCGTCTCGTTTTCGGTGCGGATATGAAGTTCGCGAACATGAGACGCAGTATTGGCCTGGTCGAGCCCGAAGCCGACCACGATGACGACCAGGGCGACAAGCGACGAAACCAGAAACGAGACGCGGCTATTCTTCAACACGCGCCGCAACTGCTTGCTGTCGCTGAGCCTGGATAACAAAATGAAACCCCCATGTTGACGAGCAACTGTAGGGCGCGCGGGTTAATTTACGATTGCCCGCCGGCGATGCCGAGAGATCGCGGGAAGGGAAAACCGCGGATTAACGCACCATCTTGATTACATTTAAAATCCTATTCATCAATTGGGCGGGAAAAGCCATTCTTAAGGGCAATTTTCGCCATATTCAGGAGCTTATCTGTGACCAGTCATGTTCTCGTGCAGCGTCTTAAAAGGATTGTCGCCATGCGTTTCGTCGTCGCCACGCTTTTGGCAACAGCAAGCTTCCTGTCACCGATGAGCGGTTTTGCCGAGAGCGCCGATGTCGAAGCGACGATCAAGAAGGTCGACACGGCCAACCTCGTGCTGACGCTCGATGACGGCAAAACCTATCAGGCGCCCGAGGAATTCAATTTCGACGGCCTCGAAGCCGGCGTGAAGGTGATCGTCTTCTATACCGAGGTCGACGGCAAGCGCGTCATCAACGATCTCGATATCGTTAAATAGGCAGTTCTCTGGAGAATGACCGGATGAAGCACGCCTCGATCATAGTGCGCGCGGATTGGGATGAAGAGGCTGGTGTTTGGGTTGCCAGTAACGACGATATCGAAGGGCTGGCCGTCGAGGCCGATACTTTCGAAACCCTCGAGCCCAAAGTCGTCGCTGTTATAACCGACCTTTTCGAGCTGAACGGCTTCACCTCGAGCCTGCCGGAAATCCCCGTCCACATCATGGCGGAACAGCTCGTTCGCATCCCCAATCCGACCTACTGAGCGCATGGCAGGCTGGCAATGCCTACAGCCAGACGATCGTCCGCTCATTGGTTTCGATCCTGGCGATCCGGTCCTGCGGGATCGCACCTTCCGCAGCGCTGCTTTTCGGCAGGTCGGCGATCGTCTGGAACAGCGTGCGGATGACGCCACCATGGGTGACGCAGACCGTCGGACGATCGACGGAGTTTAGCCAAGAGCCTGTGCGCCAGGAGAGGATTTCATAGCTTTCCGCGTCATCGCCAGGCGGGATGAAATCCCATTTCGAGGCGTTGCGTTCCGCCACCCGCTCGCGCTGCGTCGCCTTCAGCTCCTTGATCGTCGAGCCCTCCCAGTCGCCAAAGGAAATTTCCACCAGCCTCGGATCGGTGCGATAGGCCAGCGGCGGCAGGCCCATGGCGGTGCGCATGATTTCCATCGTGGCGCGTGTGCGCTGGAGCGGGCTTGCGACGAAATCGAACTGGTCGATCGTGTCGCCGAGAATCCCTGCAAGCGCGATGCCGTTCTGCCGGGCCTGTTCCAGGCCCGTGGCATTCATCGGGATATCCTTCTGACCCTGCAGGCGGCGCTCGGCATTCCAGGCGGTCTGGCCGTGTCTGATCACGTAGATAAGCACGGTCTCGCATCCATATGGAGAAATCAGTCCTTGACGACGGAAATGTCGGGCGCGTCGACCGCCTTCATGCCGATGACATGATAGCCGCTGTCGGCATGGTGCACTTCGCCGGTGACGGAGCGCGACAGGTCCGACAGGAGGTAGAGGCCGACATCGCCGACTTCCTCGATGGTGACGGTGCGGCGCAGCGGCGCGTTATATTCGTTCCACTTCAGAATGTAGCGGAAATCGCCGATGCCCGAGGCGGCAAGCGTCTTGATCGGTCCGGCCGAAACCGCGTTGACGCGGATGTTCTGCGGCCCGAGGTCGACTGCGAGATATTTGACGCTCGCTTCGAGCGCGGCCTTGGCGACACCCATGACGTTATAGTTCGGCATCACTTTTTCGGCGCCGTAATAGGTCAGCGTCAGCATGGCGCCGCCATCCGTCATCAGCTTCTCGGCGCGGCGTGCGACCGAGGTGAAGGAATAGACGGAGATCTGCATCGTCTTGGCGAAATTGTCGGCCGAGGTATCGACGTAGCGGCCGGTCAGCTCGTCCTTGTCGGAAAAGCCGATCGCATGCACGAGGAAATCGATCTTGCCCCACAGCTTTTCGACGTTCTCGAAAACCTCATCGATGGTGGCTTCATCGGCGACGTCACAGTGGCCGACGAGCGTCGCGCCGATTTCGGCAGCGAGCGGCTCGACGCGCTTCTTCAGCGCATCGCCCTGATAGGTGAACGCGACTTCTCCGCCCTGCGCATGAATGGCCTTGGCAATACCCCACGCAATCGAACGATTGTTGGCGACACCCATGATGACGCCGCGTTTGCCTGCCATGAGGCCGGATGCTTGAGCCATATTTCGCTCCCTAGGATTCTGATCGATCCTGCCTATGGCATAGGCCGTTAATCGGTTCAAGCTTGGCCTGGATCATCAACTGTTAGGGATCGTAATAAAGGGTGCGAATGTCATAAAAATTTCATAGGAACAGGCCTTCGCGCATGCTCCGCATGAGATCGGTGATTTTGTCGTCGGGTTTTTCCCACAAGATAATGCGCAACTCGACGACCAGATCGCCTCTGCCGCCCTCTTCGCGAGGCAATCCCTGGCCGGGAATTCTAATCGTCTTGTCCGAGCCGGACCATGCGGGGATCGTCACGTTCAGCGGCCCGCTCGGTCCTTCGATACGCGCCTCAGTGCCGAGCACGGCATTTTCGATGCTGAGCGGCAGCACGGCGTGCAGATCGAAACCGTCGACCGTAAAGCGCGGATCGGGTGCGATGCGAATGTTGATGACGGCGTCGCCGCGCTGCATGCCAGGCAGCTTGAAGCCCTGTCCCTTGAGCCTGATCTCGTGACCGTCGGTCGTGCCTGCCGGCAATGCGAAGCCGATTTCGCGGCCCTCCGGCAACGATGCGGTGATCCAGCTGCTCTTCAACACGTCGTCGATCGTGACCGTCGCCGTCGTCACCTCGTCCGGTGCTTTCTCGAGGCCGGTATCCTTGGCACCGGTGAAACGGCGCACCAGGTTCGTCAGGATGCTGAGCGGCAGCGACAGGTTGGCGGCGGCATTGGCCCCAGCGTCGCTCGCTTCCTCGTCGCCCTTGGTGTCGGCCTCGGCGGCATCGCCATCCACGCGCCTGCCGGCATCGCCCTGAGCGTTTTGTGTCTGCTGATTTTGGGCCTGCTGATATTGCGTCTGCTGAGCGCGACCCTGCGCCTGGCCGCCGCCGGCCGCGCGGGCCTGGGCGCCAAAAATGCGATCCACCATCTCGTCGGCGGCCTCGGTAGCGCCTGCCTGTTGCCTGTTGCCGTCGGCCGCCGCCTTCTGGGCGGCGCGCGCCAGCTCTTCCATCACGCGCTCGGCATTGGCCTGCGCCGCCTTGGCGCGCACGGCCGCCTCGCGGGCGGCCTGGCGCTGCTGCATGATCGTCTGTTCGTGCTTCTTGGCTTCAGCCATCCGCACCGCATTGTCGAATAGGCTGCGTTTGCGCGGGTCCTTCAGGGTTTCATAGGCGCGGCCGATCTCGGCGAACCGGGCCGTCGCCGTCGGGTCGTCCTGATTGTGGTCGGGATGGGCTGATTTGGCCATGTTGCGCCAGGCCGCCTTGATCTCGTCTGCTGCCGCGTCGCGCTTGACGCCCAGAATTTTGTAAGGATCGCGCATGTCAAAACCGCCGGTGTTGCGATGCGGCAAGCCTCGTCCTTGCCCGGCATCCCCGTCCAATAAAACGTGTGTGGCGTCACCCGCCGCAAAGGCAGGAACAGCCACTCTCAACGCCGATCCTGCGGGCCGAGTTGCTAATCACCTGTTATTTCTGTGAAGAGATGTGCGGTGTTTCGCGGTAAATGGTTAGCTCTTTGCTAAGCATTCGGCAGAAAGCGGTCACGCGTTAACCTGTTGGGGAGGGCGCCCCCGCGTCTTTTCGACGCGCAAAGGACGCTGTAATATTTGAACGACCTTAGGAAGATCAGCTTTCCGGCTGAAAGCTCAGAAGCTGCCAGTTGCCGCCGCCGACGAGGCAGGTCTTGCCGTAGAATTTGGCAATGCCGACATAGGAATGGCGGGTGGTGCGGAACTGGCGGCAGACCTGGCCGGACTCATTGTTCTCGACGATCGTATCGATGACGCCGGCACTGCCGGTCGATGCGTTCGCCCAGGGAAGCGGCTGGCCCTCGAGCCTTTGCACATCGGCCGAGGTTACGGCGTTGCGCACGGTCATTTCGTCGGAAAGCGTATCGGTGCTCGGCGGCGTCTGCGACACGGTGCCGGTTGCCACCGACCGGTCGACCTTGGCTTCACTCAGGAAATCCATGCCGCCGCCGACGCAGCCGGACAGCGACAATATCGCGACGCCGGTGACGAAGAACACACTGCTGCGTCGCCGCAGGCCCTTTGTATGGCGAGATGACTTTGCTATGACTTCCACCCTGCATCCTGTCCAGTTATCAAAAGCTGGGCGAGTTTTGAATAATCCGGGGCATTTGAACCAATATGTCGGCAAACGAGTTAACAAGCGGTGACTTTACCGAAAGTGGCGAGCCCTTCAAGCTCTTTGCCGAATGGCTGAAAGAAGCCGAGGCTTCCGAGCCCAATGACCCCAATGCGGTGGCGCTGGCAACGGTCGATGAGGATGGTCTTCCCAATGTCCGCATGGTTCTCCTGAAGGGATTCGACGACGACGGTTTCGTCTTTTACACCAATTTCGAGAGCCAGAAAGGCCGCGAAATTCTCGGCCAGAAAAAGGCGGCCATGTGCTTTCACTGGAAAAGCCTGCGTCGTCAGGTCAGGCTGCGCGGCCCCGTCGAGATCGTCACCGATGCCGAAGCGGACGCCTATTTCAAGACGCGGGCGCGCGGCAGCCGCATCGGCGCCTGGGCCTCCAGACAATCCCGCCCGCTCGAAAGCCGTTTCGCGCTGGAAAAGGCCGTGGCCGAATATACCGCCCGTTATGCCATCGGCGAGATTCCGCGCCCCGCCCACTGGTCGGGCTTCCGCATTCGGCCGACCTCGATCGAATTCTGGAAGGACCAGAAATTCCGCCTGCATGACCGGGTCGAATTCCGCCGCCCATTACCGGAAGGCGAATGGGAGAAGGTGCGGATGTATCCGTAACGGGCTTACCTGCCCATCAGCTTCAACGGTATGCCGGAGGCAAGGGCCGAGACGTAGCGTCGCTTCTGATAGAAGCCGTTGAGCGAAATGCGCGGGAGATAGCCGGTCAATTGCGCTGACGGCAGCCCGGGCTGCGTGGTGACCGCAAGGGTAAAGCCGAGATTGCGAGCGATGCGCGCCTCGCGGGCGGTCGCAGCCTCCGGCGTGCCATAGGGATAGGCGATCGTCTCGGGACGGATGCCGGTCACCGCCTCGACGTAGTCCGCCGAAACCTGCATCTCGATTCGCGCTTCGGCTTCCGGCAGGCGGGCGAGCGCGCGATGGCTGATCGTATGGGCGCCGAGCGTTGCGAGCGGATGAGCCGCCAGCCATTGCAATTCGCCAGGTCCCATCACCAGCTCGCGGACGATATCCGTCGGCTCGATGCCGTTCTCCCGCGCCAGCAGATCGATGGCCGCGACGGCGCGTGACTCGTCGGAGCCGTGGATATACCAGGCAAAGCGGTCGAAGGCATGCCATTGCTGCTGCGGGCTGTCCAGCGCCAGGCGCTCTCTGCCGCGGCCGAAATCGAAGTAGATTTCGCTTGGCCGGCGCAGGAGGACGGCGAGCGTCTCCCACCAGATGCTGTGAGAGCCTTCGGCAAAACCCTTGGCGACGAACACCGTGAACGGCGCCTGATGCCGCTCGAACACCGGCAGCGCATGTTCCAGATTGTTGCTGTATCCGTCGTCGAGCGTGAAGGCAGCGAAGGGCTTTGCGCCTTCGGGCTCCGCCAGCAGCGCCGGCACCTGATCGAGCGGCACGAAGCGGTAGCCCTCTCGCCGCAGCCGCCGCAGCGCCGCATCGAGAAAACGGGGAGTGATTTCGAGATGCGCATTCGGCTCGAAGGCCTGGGGCAGGTGCGGGCGGACATGATGCAGCGTGAAGACGACGCCGCGCCCGCGTGCTTCGCGCATCAGTCCGACTGACGCGAGCAGCCAGGAAAACTCGAGCCCGGCGCCGATCGCCAGTCGCTTGCCCAATCGCTTGAATTGTCCCGTCATGCGGCGCCTATCCCTTGCCTTTTCAGGAAACTAGCAAGTGCGACTTAAGCCTTGCTGAATCCCGATCCGGCACGGGTCTTTCATTTCCTGTTTACCAAGACGATGAAAAGACTAGAAAAATGATAGGCGTTGCCTCAAAGTCGCGCCAAACTTACGGCTTCTGTCACATTACGGCACAAATGCCGGTCTGACGGAGAGCCCGCATCAAGGGCTGCGCATCAGGGGCCAGCGTATAAGGGGCCAGGGTATGAGGGGAAAGTGCATGAGAAAGCTTTTGGCGGCTGTTTTGACCGTAACGCTTGCCGTTTCGGCGCCGCTTGCGGCCCTTGCCGGTAACGCTTCGCTGATCCTCGATGCCCGGACCGGCAAGGTTCTCGCCTCCGAAAACGCCGATACGCTGAACCATCCGGCCTCGCTGACGAAGATGATGACGCTCTATCTCACCTTCGAGGCGTTGAAGCGCGGCAAGATCACCTGGGACACCCCGATCCGGATGTCGAAATACGCCGCTGCACGCCCGCCGACCAAGCTTGGCGTCAAGGCGGGCGGCACGATCACCGTGCGCGAGGCGGTCTATGGCATGATCGTCAAATCCGCCAATGATGCCGCCTCCGCCATGGGTGAGAAGCTCGCCGGCTCGGAAAGCGGCTTTGCCCGGGTGATGACGGCCAAAGCCCGCCAGCTCGGCATGAGCCGCACCGTTTTCATTAATGCCTCCGGCCTGCCGGACGGCCGACAGGTCACGACGGCGCGTGACATGTCGACGCTCGCCATCGCGCTGATGAAGAATTATCCGAACGAATACCGGCTGTTTTCGACGGCCAGTTTCAATTTCCGCGGCCGGACGGTGCGCGGCCACAACAATCTCATGTACCGCTACCAGGGCATGGACGGCATCAAGACCGGTTATACCAACGCCTCCGGCTTCAATCTCGTCAGCGCCGTCAGAGACGGCAACCGCCGCGTGATTGGCGTCGTGCTCGGTGGCCGCACGGCCCGCAGCCGCGACGCCAAGATGGCTGGTTTGCTCGACCGTTATCTCGGCCGTGCCTCGTCTTCCGGCGGCGCAAAGCTGGTGGCGAGCGTCGGCGCGAGGGAACCCGTCGAAGTCGCGTCCGCCGCCGAGGCCTCCGATGTTCCGGTGCCGCTCAACGCACCGCGCCCGGCCGATGATCTCGCAGCCAAGAGCCTGGCCTATGCCGACGATACCGTCGTGCCGCTGGAGCGTCCCGTCGCGATGGACGAGATCCTCAACGCCGGCAAGACACCGAAGACATCGGCAGAGAAGACCAATGGCGACTGGCAGATCCAGATCTCGGCCGCACCGAGTGCCGATGCGGCGCGTGCGCTTCTCGCCCAGGCGAAGTCGGAAGGCGGCGCACCGCTCGTCTCCGCCTCGCCCTATACGGAGGCGGTCGGGCAGGGGGTCAACAGGATCTATCGCGCCCGCTTCGTCGGCTTCGCCAGCAAGGATGCCGCCGTCTCGGCCTGCGATGCGTTGAAGCAGCGCTCCTATGACTGCATGCTGCTGCCGGACCACGGCTGATTGCCGCGCGGCGGTCTGGACAATCCCGTTCTGGACAATTGTTGGGAATCAGGTTCTCCTCCATAAACAAAAGGAGAACGCTCATGCTGCGCCGTCTCGCCGACCAGTTCGAAATTTCTTCCTCCACCCATGTCGCGGCCCACGGCATCGAGCGTGATGCCGATTGGTTCCTTCTGAAACTGCAGGAGGAAATGGGCGAGCTGACACAGGCCTGGAACCGGCTGACCGGGCGCGGTCGTGCGAAGGGGCGTTCACCGGAAGATATGCAGCAAGACCTTGCCGATGAGACCGCCGACGTCCTCGGCCACCTCCTGCTTTTCGCCCGACACAACGATATCGACCTTGCCGCCGCGATCGAACGGAAGTGGCTGTTTCAGCCGGCGCAAACGTCGAAGAGCTGATGCAACGCGCCGAAAATGCGCAGTGTGTTTGGGGGCGACGGGCATAGTCGATGTGACGCGCTTTAGGCGAGGCTGTCCGTCGTCAACCGCACCAGGATTCTCCCGCAGCTTAAGTCAGCCGACCTTATAGCGGTAGAATTTGCTATCCACCGCCATCAGCGGGAAGGCACGGGGCAGGGCGCTCTTGGCGATCTCGCTAAAGCCGTTCTTCTCGTAGAAGCGATGCGCGGCGACGAACTTGTCCGTCGTTCCGAGGAAGATATCGGTGAGGCCGACATCCCTGGCATGGGCAAACAGCCGATCGAGAAGCCGTGCGGCCACGCCATGCTCGGAGCCGCGAACTTCAGCTGAGACGAACATCTTGCGCAGCGCCGCTTGGTTGTTGCCGATATCCTTGAGCCCGACGGTGCCGACGATGGCGCCATCCTTGACGGCGACCCAGAACTGCCCCTTGCCGGACTGGTAGAAATCCGGGATGACCCTAAGATCCGGCTGCTCATCCGCAGTGATATCGATGCCAAATTCCTCGCGCTGGATCGGCAGGATCACCGAGAGCACGGCATCGGCGTCATCGGCGGTGAAGGTTCTGATTTCGACGTCCGCCATGACGGATCCTTTCGCCTCAGGTCTGCGTGCCGCCGACCGTCACCTGATCCATGCGCAGATGCGGCTGGCCGACGCCGACGGGAACCCATTGGCCGGCCTTGCCGCAATTTCCGATGCCGGTATCGAGCTTCATGTCGTTGCCGATCATCGACACCCGCTTCATCGCATCCGGGCCGTTGCCGATCAGCATCGCCCCCTTGATCGGCGCGCCGACCTTGCCGTTCTCGATCAGATAGGCCTCGGTGCAGCCGAAGACGAACTTGCCGGAGGTGATGTCCACCTGGCCGCCGCCGAAGGAGACGGCATAGATGCCCTTCTTCACCGAGGCGATGATCTCCTCGGGCGTCTTGTCGCCACCGAGCATATAGGTGTTGGTCATGCGCGGCATCGGTACATGGGAATAGCCCTGGCGGCGGCCGTTGCCGGTGGGCGCCATGCCCATCAGCCGGGCATTCTGCCGGTCCTGCATATAGCCGACGAGCTTGCCGTTTTCGATCAGCACGTTGTAGGCGGACGGCGTACCCTCGTCATCGATGGTGATCGAGCCGCGGCGATTGTCGATCGTGCCGTCATCGACGACAGTGACGCCGGGAGCGGCGACCATCTGGCCGAGAAGACCGGCAAAGGCCGAAGTCTTCTTGCGGTTGAAATCGCCTTCCAGCCCGTGACCAACGGCCTCATGCAGCATCACGCCCGGCCAGCCGGAGCCGAGCACCACGTCCATCGTGCCCGCCGGCGCATCGATCGCCTCGATATTGACGAGCGCCTGGCGCAGCGCCTCGTCGGCGCCGTATTGCCAGCTGCCTTCGGCGATGAAATCGCCGAAGCCGATGCGCCCGCCGTGGCCATAGGAGCCGCTCTCCTGCCGATCGCCTTCGCCGACCATCACCGAAATGTTGATGCGTGTCATCGGCCTGATGTCGCGCACACGGTGTCCGTCGGCGCGCAGGATATCGACGACCTGCCAGCTTGCGGCAACCGAGGCCGTCACCTGGCGCACCTTGTCATCCTTACTCCTGAGATAGGCGTCGATGTCCTGCAGGACCTTGACCTTCTCCTCGAAGCTCGGCTGACCGATCGGGTTCTCGTCGCTGTAGAATTTCTTGTTGGTGCCCTGGGGCGCTGCCGCGTAGGAGCCGGAATAGCCGCGTGTCACCGCGCCGACGGCATCGGTCGCCCGCTTCAGCGCCGCCACCGAAAGATCGCCGGCATGGGCATAGCCGACCGCTTCGCCGGCAACGGCGCGCAGGCCGAAACCCTGTTCGGTATTGAAGCTGCCGCCCTTGAGCCGGCCATTGTCGAAGGTCAGCGCTTCCGCCTGCGCATGCTCGATGAACAGTTCGCCATCATCGGCGCCGGACAGGGCCTCGGCGACAAGGCCACGCATCGTGGCTTCGTCGGCATCGAAAAGCGTCAGGAGATCGGTGTTCATGGTATGGCTCCATTGGGCATGCGTTCAGGAGTGCACTGACTCCCTAGATAGGGCTCGACATCATAAGGAGTGAAGCCCCGCCGTCGAATTATTCTTTTTTGGGCAGGGCGATATTGGAAATGGAATGGCTTTGTGGTGAGGCGCCGCCGTATCCCACCCTCATTCCTGTGCTCGTCACAGGAATCCAGCCACCGCGCGTCCGCGCGGTGAGTGAATCACTGCAACAGCCAAAATGTCTCCCGCGCCCAAGGACTTGGGCGCACTGGATTCCTGTGACGAGCACAGGAATGAGGGAGGTGAGCGCATATGTGCGTGCTTTCACCGCCCAATTAGCGCCTTTACCACCGCCTCAGCCGGCTGACAAAGCCCGCGCAACTCGAAACGCGCTTCGAGGCCGAAACAGGGAACTCGCAGCCCCCGCATCACGGCAGAGCGTCGAAGCCTTCGGCGAAGCCCTTGAGGTCGACGGGGATGCCGATGCCTTCTTCCGGGGTCTGGAAGACGATGAAGGTGGCCTGCGCACCGCTGCGAAAGGTCTTGAGCAACTCGTCCTCGAGCACGACCTCGGCGTAGCAGCCGTCGGCAAAGCAGCGGACGAAATAGGCGCGGCCGATATCCTTGCCGTCGACATTGAGCCCGAGGCCGTTCGGTAGCAGCACGCCAAGCGGTGCCAGCACGCGGAGAATCTTCGACTTGCGATCGGCCGTCTTCAGGACGACGACGGAAAGCCCGACCTCCGGCCGATCCTCGGCGATGACATTCTGCATCAGCGCGCATTGCTCGGTCGCCGCACCCGCCGGCTTGTCGCAGACGACGGACCATGCGCCATGATTGGACTTCACCGTGCCCGGCGCCGGCGGTTGTGTCTGGCCAGGTGTCACCGGTTCGACATTCGGTTTGGCCGCACTCGGCTGTTGCGGCGCCGGAGCAGGGGCCGGCGCCGGCGCGGAAGCCGGGGGCGCGGCCTGTGACGGAGTGGGTTGCTGCTGGGCGAAAACGGGCGTCGTCGCTGCGGCCGCGATGCTGGCAGTCAGGAGAAGCGACTGCGCGAGGGAACGGAAACCCATGGAAACCTCTGGATATCGAATCATTGCGGCTATTGTTGAAGCTGCCCACCAAAAATGAAAAGCCCCACCCCGTGAAAACCGGGGGACTGCGGCGGAAATTGGACCTTTGCGAAATAATGTTTCGCGCGCGGATTGGCCGGAAAGCCGATTTTTCATATGCTGATGAAAAACTTGGGATGTTTTGCCGTTCGAGCCTGCCTATGCTTTGAGCAAAAATGCCGCATAGACAATTGCTCTGACCTGTTGCGGCAAATGCCAAACTGTGGTTTGAAGCGCTGAAGATGGCAAGGATTCTGCGTTCTATTTTGCAGGTCAAGCGCTCGAGGGAGATACTAAGGTGATGAAGAAGGCTTATGCAGCCCTGACCACGCTGGTCTGTCTGCTTTTTGCTTCCGGCACATATGCCGACCAGCCGACGCCGTGGCAGGCGACGCTGCAGCCGGCGGCAACGCCGATCATGCGGGAAATCCAATGGTTCGAACAATATACCCTGTGGTTTATCGTTCCGATCACGCTCTTCGTGCTGGTCCTGCTCATCGTCGTCTGTTTCAAGTTCCGCGCCAGCGCGAACCCGGTTCCCTCGAAGACGAGCCACAACACGCTGATCGAGATTGCCTGGACCGTGGGGCCGGTCCTGGTGCTGCTTTTTCTTGCCATTCCCTCGTTCAACCTGCTGACGGCGCAGCTGACGCTGCCCGAAAACCCGGACGTGACGATCAAGGCGACCGCTACCCAGTGGCAGTGGAACTACGAATATGAAGGTTCGGGCGAAAGCCCGCTGGCTTTCGATTCCTACCTCTTGAAGGATCAGGACCGCCCGGCTGCCGGCAAGGAAGACAAGTCGATCTATCCGCGGCTTCTCGCGGTCGACAACGAACTGGTCCTGCCGGTCAACAAGACGGTCCGCGTTCTCGTGACCGCAGCACCCACCGACGTCATTCATGCTTTCGCCATGCCTTCCTTCGGCGTCAAGATCGATGCCGTGCCGGGCCGCCTGAACGAGACCTGGTTCAAGGCCGAGCGCGAAGGCCTGTTCTACGGCCAGTGTTCCGAACTCTGCGGCAAGGACCATGCGTTCATGCCGATCGCCATCCGCGTCGTCTCCGAGGACAAGTACAAGCAGTGGCTGACCGCAGCCGCCAGCGACCTGCCCGGCGCCTACAAGACACTCATGGCCGCAACCGATGGTCCCGCAAAGACCGTCAACGTCGCCGAAGCACAGTAATAAGGGGATCGGGACAATGGCTGGACCTTCCGCTCACGACAATCATTCTCATGATCACGATCGCACGCATGGCGATCACGCCGCCCATCATGACCACGCGCATGACGATCACGGGCACAAGCCGAGCTTTGCCAATCGCTGGCTGTTCTCGACCAACCACAAGGACATCGGCACGCTCTACCTGATCTTCGCGATCATTGCCGGCATCATCGGCGGCGCGCTGTCGGTTGCCATGCGCATGGAGCTGCAGGAGCCGGGCATCCAGATCTTCCACGGCCTGGCCTCGATGGTCTACGGCTATGAGGGCGATGCCGCGATCGACGGCGCCAAGCAGATGTTCAACATGTTCACGACAGCGCACGCGCTGATCATGATCTTCTTCATGGTCATGCCGGCGATGATCGGCGGTTTCGCCAACTGGATGGTGCCGATCATGATCGGCGCGCCTGATATGGCCTTCCCGCGCCTCAACAATATCTCCTTCTGGCTGATCGTTCCCGCCTTCGCGCTGCTGCTGCTGTCGATGTTCGTCGAAGGTCCGGCAGGCGCCTATGGCACCGGTGGCGGCTGGACGATGTATCCGCCGCTGGCGACAAGCGGCACGCCGGGACCGGCGGTAGACCTTGCGATCTTCGCACTTCACATCGCCGGCGCCTCGTCGATCCTCGGTGCGATCAACTTCATCACCACGATCCTCAATATGCGCGCTCCGGGCATGACACTGCACAAGATGCCGCTGTTTGCCTGGTCCGTGCTGATCACCGCCTTCCTGCTGCTGCTGTCGCTGCCGGTTCTGGCTGGCGGCATCACCATGCTGCTCACCGACCGCAATTTCGGCACTGCGTTCTTCTCTCCGGAAGGCGGCGGCGATCCGATCCTCTACCAGCACCTGTTCTGGTTCTTCGGTCACCCCGAGGTCTACATTCTCATCCTGCCGGGCTTCGGCATGGTCAGCCACATCATCTCGACCTTCTCGAAAAAGCCGATCTTCGGCTATCTCGGCATGGCCTACGCCATGGTCGCGATCGGCGCCGTCGGCTTCGTCGTCTGGGCCCACCACATGTACACGGTCGGCCTGTCGCTCGACGCGCAGCGCTACTTCGTTTTCGCGACGATGGTCATCGCCGTTCCGACGGGCGTGAAGATCTTCTCCTGGATCGCGACGATGTGGGGCGGCTCGATCTCGTTCCGCACACCGATGCTCTGGGCGATCGGCTTCATCTTCCTGTTCACGGTCGGCGGCGTCACCGGCGTCCAGCTCGCCAATGCCGGTCTCGACCGCTCGCTGCATGACACCTATTACGTCGTGGCCCACTTCCACTACGTTCTGTCGCTCGGCGCCGTCTTTGCGATCTTCGCCGGCTGGTACTACTGGTTCCCGAAAATGACCGGCTACCTGTACAACGAGCTGGTCGGCAAGCTGCATTTCTGGGTCATGTTCATCGGCGTCAACCTGGTGTTCTTCCCGCAGCACTTCCTCGGCCTCGCCGGCATGCCGCGCCGCTACATCGATTATCCGGATGCTTTTGCCGGCTGGAACTACGTTTCCTCGATCGGCTCCTACATCTCGGCCTTCGGTGTGCTGATCTTCCTCTACGGCGTCTTCGAAGCCTTCGCCAGGAAGCGCGTCGCCGGCGACAATCCGTGGGGTGAGGGTGCTACGACGCTCGAATGGCAGCTGCCTTCGCCGCCGCCCTATCACCAGTGGGAACAGCTTCCGCGCATCAAGTAAATTGCGCGGGCATCAGGACGCCGCCTTCGATACGGCGTCCTGATCGTAAGACATTCAGGACGAAATGATGACGGTCATCGACAATCACGGGGTGCTTGCAAAGGACGGCGAATTGTCGGAAGCGAGTGCGCGCGATTATTTTGAATTGTTGAAGCCACGGGTCATGTCGCTCGTGGTCTTCACTGCCTTTGCCGGTCTCGTACTGGCGCCGGGCCATATCCATCCCGTCCTCGGCGTGATCGCCATCCTCTGCATCGCCGTCGGCGCCGGCGCCTCCGGCGCGCTGAACATGTGGTATGACGCCGATATCGACGCCATCATGAGCCGCACCGCCAACCGTCCGATCCCGGCCGGCCGCATCGCGCCGTCGGAAGCACTCGCCTTCGGCCTGGTACTGTCGGGCTTTTCGGTGGTGATCCTCGGCCTGGCTGTCAACTGGCTCTCGGCCGGCATCCTCGCCTTCACCATTTTCTTCTACGCCGTCGTCTACACCATGTGGCTGAAGCGCTCGACGCCGCAGAACATCGTCATCGGCGGTGCTGCCGGCGCCTTCCCGCCGATGATCGGCTGGGCCTGCGTGACCAACAGCGTGACGATCGAGAGCACCGTTCTCTTCCTCATTATCTTCCTGTGGACGCCGGCGCATTTCTGGGCGCTTGCCCTCTTCAAGATGCGCGATTACGAGGCCGTCGGCGTGCCGATGCTGCCGAACGTTGCCGGCGAACGGGTGACCAAGCATCAGATCGTCGCCTATGCGGTGCTGACTGCCGTCTGCGCGGTCTTGCCGTCTTTCCTCGGTTTCGCGAGCCTCGGCTATGGCCTCGTCGCCGCCGTCCTCGGCGCGATCTTCATATACTGTTCCATCACCGTCTGGCGCATGCCCGACGGCGATCTGAAGATGATCCCGGCGAAGAAGCTCTTCGGCTTCTCGATCTTTTATCTCTTCGCCGTGTTCTCCGCCTTGATGATCGACCGGCTGGCGTCGGTGCTGGTCTCGCATGCGGGAGGTTGGTTCTGATGGAATTGCTCAAGCTCACGGAAGCGCAGCGCAAGTCGCGCCGCAACCGCAACGTCGCCCTCGGGCTGGTGCTTGCCGGCCTCGTCATTCTCTTCTACGCGATCACCATCGTGAAGATCGGCGGAGGAATGGCTGGATGAGCGACAACGCCGCCGCACCGAAGAAGCAGGGCCGCAACAACGGCGCCGTCGTGATGATGTGCCTGAGCTTCGTCTTCGGCATGGGCGCGATGAGCTATGCCGCCGTGCCGCTCTACCGCATCTTCTGCCAGGTGACCGGCTATAACGGCACGACGCAGCGCGTCGACCAGGTGTCGAGCGTCGTGCTCGACCGCAAGATGCGCGTCACCTTCGACGCCAATGTCGCCCCCGGCCTGCAATGGGACTTCAAGCCGGTCGAGCGCGAGGTCAATCCGAAGATCGGCGAGACCATCCAGGTCAATTTCACCGCCGAGAATCGTTCCAACGAGACCCAGCGCGGCCAGGCGGTTTTCAACGTTACGCCGGGCGAAGCCGGCGTCTATTTCAACAAGGTGCAATGTTTCTGCTTCACGGAAACGGACCTGAAGCCGGGCGAGAAGCTCGACATGCCTGTCGTGTTCTACATCGATCCTGAAATCGTCAAGGCGGTGGAATCAAAGAATATCCATACGATTACGCTGTCATATACGTTCTACCCGAAAGAGGGTCCGAAGCCGGTGGCTTCGAATGAGGGTGGAGCGGAGAAGATTGAAAAGAAACTTTGATCAAGGCTCGTTTCCGGCTATGCCGGGAGCGGAGTGAAGGAAGACATCCGGGGATAACGACATGGCCGATGCTCACCAGAAGAATCACGACTATCACATCATCGATCCGAGCCCGTGGCCGATTCTAGCCTCGCTCGGCGCCTTCATCATGGCGCTCGGCGGCGTCTCCTACATGCGTTATCTCAATGGCGGCTCCTTCAAGGTCGCCGGCTTCGAGCTTGCCAATCCCTGGGTTTTCTATATCGGCTTCGCGCTGGTGCTCTACGTCATGTATGGCTGGTGGGCCGATACGGTGAAGGAAGCCCATGAGGGCGCCCACACCCGTGTCGTCTCGCTGCACTTGCGCTACGGCATGATCATGTTCATCGCTTCGGAAGTGATGTTTTTCGTCGCTTGGTTCTGGGCCTATTTCGACGCCAGCCTCTATCCGAACGAAGCGATCCAGGCCTCGCGCGTGCTCTATACCGGCGGCACCTGGCCGCCGAAGGGTATCGAGGTTCTCGACCCCTGGCACCTGCCGATCTACAACACCGTCATCCTGCTCCTGTCGGGCACCACGGTCACGTGGGCGCATCATGCGCTGCTGCACAACGACCGCAAGGGCCTGATCCAGGGCCTGACGCTGACCGTGCTGCTCGGCATGTTCTTCTCTGCCGTTCAGGCCTACGAATATGCTCACGCGCCGTTCGCCTTCAAGAGCTCGATCTACGGCGCGACTTTCTTCATGGCGACCGGTTTCCACGGTTTCCACGTCCTCGTTGGCACGATCTTCCTGGCTGTCTGCCTGATCCGCGCGCTGCGCGGCGACTTCACCCCGAAGCAGCACTTCGGCTTCGAGGCGGCCGCCTGGTACTGGCACTTCGTCGACGTCGTCTGGCTGTTCCTGTTCTTCTGCATCTACGTCTGGGGCGGCTGGGGCGCACCTGTCGCAGCCGGCTGACCGGAACGATCGTCAAGCAAAAGGCGGGCCTGGTGCCCGCCTTTTTTATTGGTAAATCTCGTTCTTTACTCGGCGTCATCCTCGGCCTTGTGCCGAGGATCTGCTACATATCAACCGGTCCCAGATGCCCGGGACAAGCCCGAGCATGACGAAAGAGGGAGTTTGCCGACTTCGTCCGCAGTCTAAGGCTGACCCTATACTTTTTTCAGCTCAGCGCGCCCCGGCGATCCGTTCGAAAGCCAAAGGTTCGGGAATCCCGAGATCCAACTGGTGGCGGATCGCTTCGGCGCATTCGAGCGGTGTCAGCACTGACGTATCGACCTCCATGTCGTAGATGCCGGGACGATGAACCTCATCCTGCCAGCGCTGCACCGGTTCCGGGACTGGTACGTCCTCCGTGGCGCTGAGATAAAGCGTCTCGCGCCCCTCTTGGACAATGTCGCGCCGCTGCATGATCGTCTCGATCGGACAGCGCACGCCGACGAACAGCACGCGAAACCCCTCCAGCCGGCGGGCGCAATCGCCGAGAATGCCGAGCGGCTGCGAGTAGCTGTCATGATGGCCGAGATCAGCCACGACATTGAGACCCAATCCGGCATGGATGGCGATCGACTCGTAAAGCGCCGCATAGAGGAATGCCACTAGCTCCTCGAGATCCGGCCGCTCGCCGCCGGGCCTCAGGCCGATGCCCGGCAGGTAGCGCTTCGGTGTCATGGCATTGTAGCTGTCGACGCCGAGGTTGATCCACGGGCCTTCGAATTCATCCTGGATCACGCGCACGATGCTTGATTTGCCGCTCCGCGGCGCACCATTCAAGATTACGATCTGCCCGGCATGGCTGTCATTGCTCATCAGTTTTCTTCTTCTGTTTGGCGCGAATCGCTCGGCAGAGACCGCGCAGCTATTTCCATTCGGGATGCGAATACTTTATGGGAGAGTTAAGGCAGCATGGAATTGTCACAAGGATCAGCATGAGCGAGGACAGCGCCCATTTCCCCCCCGTCGACCCGGTGAAGACCGGGATCAAGGGCTGCTGCCCACGCTGCGGTGAGGGCAAACTCTTCGATGGCCTGCTCGGCCTGAAGCCGCGCTGCGCCGCCTGCGGCCTTGATTATTCCTTTGCCGATTCCGGTGACGGCCCGGCCGTCTTCGTCATCCTCATCGTCGGCTTCATCGTCATCGGCATGGTGCTGTGGCTGCAGGTGAATTACGGGCCGCCGATCTGGGTGCATATCCTGCTCTTCGCTCCGCTGACGATTATCCTGTCGCTGCTGACGCTGCGCTGGTTCAAAGGCATCCTGATCGCCATGCAATACCGTCATAATGCCCGCGAAGGACGCCTGAGTGACTGACATAGTGCATGCAACGCCGCGCCGCCGGCTGCCGGTTTTGACCGGCATCCTGGTGCTGATCGCTCTCGCCATCCTGATTTCGCTCGGCACCTGGCAGGTGGAGCGCCTGTACTGGAAGGAAGGCCTGATCGCCGATATCGCCGCGCGGCAGGCAGCAAGCCCCGTGCCGCTTGCCGACATCGAGGCGATGGCGGCTGCAGGCGGCGATATCGAATACCGCAAGGTGACCGCCACCGGCCGCTATATCAACAACAAGGAGCGGCACTTCTTCGCCACCTGGCGCGGCCAGACCGGCTATTACATCTATACGCCGCTGGAGCTTGCCGACGGGCGCATTCTCTTCGTCAATCGCGGCTTCGTTCCCTATGACAATAAGGAGCCGGAAATGCGCATGCAGGGCCAGCTGACGGGAGAGCAGACCGTCACTGGCCTGGCGCGCGAAAAGCTTCCCGGCAAGCCTTCCTGGGTGGTGCCCGACAACGACGTCGCCAAAAACATCTTCTACTGGAAGGATCTCGACGTCATGGCCGAGAGCGTCGGGCTGGAGAAAGCGAGCGTCATTCCCTTTTTCGTCGATGCCGATTCTACCCCCAATCCGGCCGGCCTGCCGATCGGCGGCGTCACCCAGGTAGATCTGCCGAACGACCATCTGCAATATGCTTTCACCTGGTACGGGCTGGCCGCCGTGCTCGTCGTCGTGGTGGCGATCTCCTGGTTCCGCAAGGGTGCCAAGACACCTCAGCAATAGTATCACTTCAATTCTCGACCATATTGGGCTAGAGGTCCCTTAGCCCTACGCGGGACGTTGCTGTTGACGCTGGACGTTACCAAGTTTTTCCTCATTCCTGTGCTTGTCACAGGAATCCAGTGCGCCCAAGTCCTTGGGCGCGGAAGAGGGACGAGGATGTTGACATTCATTCACGGCGCCGACGCGCCGTGGCTGGATTCCTGTGACGAGCACAGGAATGAGGAATTTGTGGAACAGACATGAATATTGCGGCGAAACCTCCTTTGACTATCAGGCTCTGCGGCCCGCGCGGCTTCTGCGCCGGCGTCGACCGTGCCATCCAGATCGTCGTGCTGGCGCTGAAATCCTATGGCGCCCCGGTCTATGTGCGCCACGAGATCGTCCACAATCGCTATGTCGTCGAGGGGCTGGAGGCCAAGGGCGCCGTCTTCGTCGAGGAACTGGACGAGATCCCGGCAGAACATCGCGCCCAGCCGGTGGTCTTCTCAGCCCACGGCGTGCCGAAATCCGTGCCCGAGGATGCGGCAAGCCGCAACCTCTTCTATCTCGACGCCACCTGCCCGTTGGTTTCCAAGGTCCACAAGCAGGCGATGCGCCACAATCGCCTCGGCCGCCATGTCATCCTCATCGGCCATGCCGGCCACCCCGAGGTGATCGGCACGATGGGTCAGCTGCCGGAGGGATCGGTCTCGCTGATCGAGACGATCGAGGATGCGGACGCCTATGTCCCTGTTGATCCCGATAATCTCGGCTATGTCACCCAGACGACGCTGTCGGTCGACGATACGGCCGGTGTCATCACCCGCCTGCACGAACGCTTCCCGAACCTGACGGCGCCGGCGGCGGACTCGATCTGTTATGCGACGACCAACCGCCAGGAAGTGGTGAAGCAGGCAGCCCCCGGCTGCGATCTCTTCATCATCGTCGGCGCGCCGAATTCATCCAATTCCAAGCGGCTCGTTGAAGTGGCGCTCAGGGCAGGGGCGAAGAAATCGATCCTCGTGCAGCGCGCCGCCGAGCTCGACTGGGACGAGATCGACGCGATTTCGACGCTCGGCCTTTCCGCCGGCGCTTCCGCGCCCGAGGTCATCGTCAACGAGATCATCGAGGCTTTCCGCGCTCGCTTCGATGCCCGCGTCGAACTGGCCGAAACGGTGCAGGAAACCGAAAATTTCCTGGTCAACCGCGAATTGCGCAGCATCGAGCTGACGGCGGCCGACATGGCCTTTGTCAACGGCTAGGTCGTCATTGCGGCCTGGGCAATCCTTCATCCAAAATGCAGAGACGAGACCTCACTTGGCAGTCTATACCGATATCGCCGAAGACGATCTGAAATGGTTCCTGACGGAATATGACGCGGGCACGCTGCTTTCCTACAAGGGCATTGCCGAGGGCGTCGAAAACTCCAACTTCCTGCTTCACACCTCCAAGGACCCGCTGATCCTGACGCTCTATGAGAAGCGGGTGGAAAAGAGCGACCTGCCTTTCTTCCTCGGCCTGATGCAGCATCTCGCGGCCCGCGGTCTGTCCTGCCCGCTGCCGCTGCCGCGCCGCGACGGCGCGCTGCTCGGCTCGCTGTCCGGCCGTCCGGCGGCGCTGATCTCCTTCCTCGAAGGCATGTGGCTGAGAAAGCCGGAGGCGAAACATTGCCGCGAGGTCGGCAGGGCGCTGGCCGAGATGCATGTGGCCGGCGATGGTTTCGACTTGAAGCGGGCGAATGCGCTATCGATCGACGGCTGGCGGGGGCTCTGGGAGAAGTCCGAGGCGCGCGCCGGCGAGGTCGAGCCCGGCCTGCAGACCGAGATCCGCAGCGAACTCGATTTCCTCTCTTCCGCCTGGCCGAGTGATCTTCCCGCCGGCGTCATCCATGCCGACCTCTTCCCCGACAATGTCTTCTTCCTCGGCGATGAACTCTCCGGCCTGATTGATTTCTATTTCGCCTGCAACGACCTGCTCGCCTATGACGTCTCGATCTGCCTGAATGCCTGGTGCTTCGAGAAGGATGGCGCCTATAACATCACCAAGGGCACGGCGATGCTCGAGGGCTACCGGAGCGTTCGGCCGCTGAGCGATGCCGAAATCGCAGCCTTGCCGGTGCTGTCGCGTGGGTCTGCGCTGCGGTTCTTCCTGACCCGGCTCTATGACTGGCTGATGACGCCTGAGGGCGCCATGGTCACCAAGAAGGACCCGCTCGAATATCTGCGCAAGCTGCGGTTCCACCGCCAGATCAAATCGCCCGCCGAATATGGATTGAGCCTATGAAACACGTCGATATCTTTACCGACGGCGCATGCTCCGGCAATCCCGGTCCCGGCGGCTGGGGCGCGGTGCTGCGTTATGGCGACGTCGAAAAGGAGCTTTTCGGCGGCGAGGCGGACACGACCAACAATCGCATGGAGCTGCTGGCGGCAATCTCGGCGCTATCGGCGCTGAAAACACCCTGCGAGGTCGATCTCTATACCGACAGCGCCTATGTCAAGGACGGCATCTCCAAGTGGATTTTCGGCTGGAAGAAAAACGGCTGGAAGACCGCTGACAAAAAGCCGGTGAAGAATGCCGAGCTCTGGCAGGCGCTGGAGGCGGCCCGCGACCGCCACAAAGTGACGCTGCACTGGGTCAAGGGCCATGCCGGCCACCCGGAAAACGAACGCGCCGACGAACTCGCCCGCCGGGGTATGGAGCCGTTCAAGAAGGGCAAGGCGGTTTCGTTTTAAGTCCCCACGTTTGGTCGGCGAGCCCGATGGGCGCGGTCGTGGCATCATGGGCGTGCTGGGTGCCGGGCCAGAGCTATAGGCATCGCGTTTTCGCCGTGACCGAGTGTGGTGCGATGGCGGCAACGTCCAAGAGAGCCTCATCCTAAGGCGCCCCAAAGGGGCCTCGAAGGACGAGGCGGGTGTGCCGGCGTCAGATGGGATATGGGCGCAGGAAGCAATATTGCGGCGTGTCCTTCGAGGCTTCGCCCTTTGGGCTACGCGCCTCAGGACGAGGAGCGTTGCGGATGCCGCTGTATATCCCGCTATCTTCGCTGATTGTCCCGAACGCTGGTCTCACCCACCCTCATTCCTGTGCCTGTCACAGGAATCCAGTGCGCCCAAGTCCTTGGGCGCGGAAGACATTCTTACCGCCGCAGAGAGTCATTCACCGCGCCGAGGCGCGGTGGCTGGATTCCTGTGACGAGCACAGGAATGAGGGTGGGGATATCACGGCGCCTCCCGGCAACGATAGCGACGGCTTTCCATCTCCTCAAGCCGCCCGCTGCTGCGGCGCCGTCGCCGCGCCCTGGATCAGCCGGTGCAGATATTCGAGCTTTGCCACAACAGGCGAGGACAGCACGAAGGGATAGGAGTCGGGTTGGCCCATGCTGCGCTGGATGGCGTTGATCGCGATGCTGAGCGGCACCCAGGCACTGACCAGCTGTTCGGCACTCCTTGCCCTGTAGGGGATGAAATCCACCTCGCCGGCGATTTCCTCATGGCCGCGTGGATCGATAGCGATGCCGAAGGCGCGTGCGGTTTCGAGCGTATCGACGATATGGAGGTAATGCGCGAAGCATTCGGCAAAATCCTCCCAGGGGTGTGATGCCGCATAGGCGCTGATGAAATTGTCCTGCCATCCCAAGGGCGCGCCGCCGGCATAATGGGTCTGCAGGGCTGCCATATAATCCTGCCGTTCGTCGCCGAAGACGGCGCGGAAATCGGCAAGGCCGCCCCGATCGCGCACCAGCTTGTTCCAGATGAAATGGCCGGCCTCGTGGCGGAAATGGCCAAGCAGCGTGCGGTAGGGTTCGTTCATCGAGCTGCGCGCCTGTTCGCGCGTCGCATCGTCGGCCTCTGCGGCGCGGATGGTGATCAGGCCTTCCTCGTGACCGGTCATCGCCGGCACGATAAAGCCGTTGCTCTCGATCGAATCCTCGAGGAAATCGAAGACCAGGCCGCCTTGCGGGTCTTGCGCCCGATCCGGATGCGGCAGCTTCCAGCGCAGCAGCGAATAAAACAGATGACGCTGCGCCTGGCTGATGCGCCGCCAGCGATCGATGCCGTCCTGGGTATCGGTGTTCGGAACCAGCCGGTTATGGCGGCAGGCAACGCAGAATTCGCTCTCGCCATCATCGTCCACCAGCCAGTTGCAGATGTCGAGGCTGGCATTGGCGCAGAAGCGGACGTCGCGATCGGGATTGGAAACGAGCTGCCAGAGCGTCTCGTCGCGCGGCTCCAGTGCATGCATGGCGAGATCGCCGGGCAGGAAGCCGAGGCGATGGTTGCAGCGCACGCATCGTCGGTTGTCGAAGTGGACGACCTGATCGCAGTTGTCGCAGGCAAAAAGCTTCATCTTGTCTATCTCTGCAAAGCATGAGGGTGGGGGATTGAAAATGCCTGCCGCACGCTGGCACAGCAGGCATGGTGATAAAGGATGAGCGTCTGCTGCGCATTCCTTAAATCGGAATCACAGCGTCTTTGCGTGTGTGAAGAGAGGCTGTCGCTCAGAGCCGGTCGACGGCGCCCTTGAGCTTGTCCTTGACCTTGCCGGTTGCGACCTGTCCCTTGCCCTTGGCTTCCTGGACGGCACCCTTGGCCTGCATGTCGCGATCGTCCATGGCCCTGCCGGCGGCCTGCTTGGTTTTGCCGGCAATTTCGTTTGCCTTGCCGGAAATCTTGTCGCTGGTGCTACCCATCTTGTGATGTCTCCTTGGTCGGCACGGGCGTCTTGTCCATGCTTGCCGAAATGAAACGTCACTTGCAGCTATTCGTTCCCACTGCCGTCAGGTCAGCTGCTGTCAGGCAAGCCAGCCTCTCAAGCATGGCCGGCTTCGGCCGAAAGCATGGCAGCGGTCACGCCCATGCCGGCGAGCGCCCGCTCGTATTTATCATCGAGGCTGCGGTCGAAGATCAAATCCTCATTGGCCGGGCAGGTGAGCCAGCCATTGTTGACGACCTCGCTTTCGAGCTGGCCGGCCGCCCAGGAGGAATAGCCGAGCAGCATAGTCGCGCGCGTCGGCCCATCGCCTTTGGAGATGGCGCGCACGATATCGAGCGTCGCCGTCAGGCAGATGTCGTCGCTGACCGGGATCGAGGAGTCGCTGGCATAATCGTCCGAATGCAGCACGAAGCCGCGGCCGCTTTCCACCGGGCCGCCGGTCTGGATCGGGAATTCGCGCGCCCGCTTCGGCAGCACGATCGAGTCTTCCGGCTTGATCATGTCGAGATGCTGCAGCACATCGGTGAAGGTAAGACTCTGCGGACGGTTGATGACGAAGCCCATGGCGCCGGCATCCGAATGCGCGCAGATGTAGATGACAGCGCGCGCAAAATTGCGGTCTTCCATGCCCGGCATGGCGATGAGGAACTGGCCATCGAAGAAGCCACGTTCCCGTCTGTTCTTCAGGGTCAATAAGGACATCGTTCCTCCTGCTGCTAGACCGCACCAAGGCCTCGACAAAAGAAACATGGGCCAATGTCACACATCAATCAACTGAAAATGAAGAATTAAATTGCCGCCACTTCTGGCGGCCAAACTGCACATTCGGTAAACCTTTGTTCCATGATGATTATTTCCTCAGGTCCGTGCAGGCTTTTAATCGCTGTTGTGTCGGTGGTCACAGCCCTTGTGCCGTTTTCTTCCGCCCACGCGGAAATGAGCGCCTGGGCGGAAAACGAGGGCGGCCGCATGCGCCTCGTGGCGCTCGCACCCGATGCCGGCGGCAAAATCCGCGCCGCTCTTCAGATCGAGCCGAAACCCGGCTGGATCACCTATTGGAAAGAGCCCGGCAACAGCGGCATTCCGCCCCAGATCACCATCGCGGCGGAAAGCGGCGTCACGCTCGATGCCATCGCCTATCCCGTCCCGAAGCATTTTTTCAAGGGCGCGATCGAGGATATCGCCTATGACGCGCCGGTGACGCTGCCGCTGTCGCTGACGGCGGCCGGCAAAGGCCCGGTGACGATCGACGCCGCCGCCTTCATCGGCATCTGCAAGGATATCTGCATTCCCTTCCAGGCGAATTTGCAGCTGAAGCTTGGCCCCGCCATCCAGTCGCACCCGCAGGAGGAGGCGATCCTCCAGGCCGCCGATGCGAGATTGCCGAAGCCGCCATCGCCGGATTTCGACGTGACGGCGCATGCGATGTCGCCCGACAGGAAGACGCTGTCGCTCGATCTTGTCTTGCCGGGCGGGGGGCAGGGCGAAGGGAAGGGCGCGCCGGATATCATCGTCACCGGCCCGAGCGGCTATGCCTTCACCAAGCAAATCGGCGGCAAACGCGACGGCGCCACCTTCAAGGTCGATGTCGCTATCGGCAAGCTGCCGAAGGATTACGACGTGGCAGGCAAGCGCTGGAGCGTGCTCGTCATTGACGGCGAAAGGGCGATGGAGACCACTCTTGCCTTTCAATGATGGGCTCCTATAGTCGCCTCCGATCCCTGCGGCGCCCGCCGCCGCCAAGCCGGAATTTCCAAAGCCAGAACCCAAAGCCCGGAAACCTCCGGAGCCGGAAATCGCTAAGGACAGAACCAAGGAGAAGACCATGACCATCGCGATCGGCGACAAGCTTCCTGCCGCCACCTTCAAGGAAAAGACGGCTGACGGCCCGGTCGAAATCACCACCGATCAGCTCTTCGCCGGCAAGCGCGTCGTGCTCTTTGCCGTGCCGGGCGCGTTTACGCCCACCTGCTCGCTGAACCACCTGCCGGGTTATCTCGAAAACCGCGATACCATCCTTGGCAAAGGCGTCGATGACATCGCCGTCGTCGCCGTCAACGACTGGCACGTGATGGGCGCCTGGGCGCAATCATCAGGCGGCATGGGCAAGATCCACTTCCTCGCCGATTGGGATGCCGGCTTCACCAAGGCCGTCGGCCTCGACGCCGACCTCTCCGCCGGCGGCCTCGGCCTTCGCTCCAAGCGTTATTCGATGCTGGTGGAAGACGGCGTGGTCAAAGCCCTCAACGTCGAGGAAAGCCCCGGCCAGGCAACCGTATCAGGTGCCGCCGCAATGCTGGAACAGCTCTGACCTCTCGAACAACAATTGCCCCTCCCCAACCCCTCCCCACAAGGGGGAGGGGCTTAAGGTGCGGCTTCGTCGTCTACCTCATTGAACGTCGAGTGTGCGGTTGGCCGGGGGCCGAAACCAAATGAAGTTGGTCTAAGAAGGTCCTAAGCCTGTCAACAGCTCGTTCTGGCGGTTCCGTCCGCGTCCATTGCCTGCGGTCCACGGCCGTGTCGATAAAGCGAAACTCTATCAGGCCCGATGACTGTGCTGAAATCCGCAGGTAGGCCACTGAATAGGGCTTATGCTCGGTTTGTTGGACGCATAGATCAGCCATTGATGTCCATCCGAACAGCGCATCCCTAAGCGAACCCTGAGCGATGAAATCAGCAAGTTGCTCAATGCCCAGCAAGGCCGACGAGAATTTTTCGTCTTCCGAACGTTTTCGAACATTGCGGATATGGTCAACAAGCAGAGGCCAAGGCTTCATCATGCGCTAAGTCTGGCTTTGGAGCGCGTGCCTGTCAAATGGGTGCAAGCACTCGATTATCTTATGTCGATGCTGCCCGTATTTAGCTTAGCAATAAAACTGGGATTACCTCCCGCCTCAATCTTGCCTCAATCGTTATAACATAACTGTAATGTTATTACATTGTAGGATGTGCCATGCCCCCGAGCCCCGACCGCCCCCTCGTCAGCCTGCTGGGACAGTCGGCATTCTCCAGGGTGATCGGCATGGCGCTGGTCATTGCGCTGCTGTGGCTGGCGATCCACTGGGCGGTTGTCTTGCCATGACGCCGCTGATCCGTCTGGAGAATCTGACCGTTGCCTATAACAGGCACCCCGCCGTCCATCATGTCTCCGGCGCCTTCGCCGCAGGAAGCCTCACGGCGATTGCCGGGCCGAATGGGGCGGGCAAGTCGACGCTGCTGAAGGCGATCATGGGCGAGCTTCGTCCCGCCGAAGGCAGGGTCGAGCACCAGTTGGAGCGGGCACAGTTCGGTTATCTCCCGCAGGCGGCCGAGATCGACCGCCGCTTTCCGATCTCGGTCATCGACACCGTCATGCTCGGCGCCTGGAAGAAGGCGGGAGCCTTCGGCCGCATTGTGCCCGGCGAGGTGAAGAGGGCAGGCGAGGCGCTCTCCGCCGTCGGGCTCGAAGGTTTCGGCCGGCGCCATGTCGGCTCGCTCTCGGCCGGCCAGTTCCAGCGTGTGCTCTTTGCCCGCCTGCTGCTGCAGGATGCCGGCATTATCCTGCTCGACGAGCCGTTTACGGCAATCGATGCCCGCACGACCAGGGACCTGGTCGATATCGTCACCCGCTGGCACGGCGAAGGCCGTACGGTAATCGCCGTGCTCCACGATTTCGAGCTCGTCCGGGCGCATTTCCCGCAAACCCTGCTGCTCGCCCGTGAATTGGTCGGCTGGGGTGCGACCGCAGACGTCATGTCCTCCGTCAATCTGCTGAAGGCTCGCGCCATGGCCGAGCGCTGGGACGAAGATGCGAATGCCTGCGCATACGAAGAGGTACCGGCGGCATGACGGCTTACGATCTCTTCCTGGCGCCCTTTGCCGATTACGGCTTCATGCGCCGGGCGCTCGTCGCCTGCCTCTGCCTCGGGCTCGGCTCCGGCCCGATCGGCGTCTTCCTGATGCTGCGGCGCATGAGCCTGATGGGTGATGCGATGAGCCATGCCGTGCTGCCGGGGGCTGCCATCGGTTACCTCGTCGCCGGCTCCCTGTCGCTGACGGCAATGGGCCTCGGCGGGCTGATCGCCGGCCTGTCGGTGGCGCTGCTGTCCGGCGCCGTCAGCCGGATGACCGTGCTGCAGGAGGATGCGAGCTTTGCCAGCTTCTATCTTGCGTCGCTGGCGCTCGGCGTGCTGATCGTCTCGTTGCGCGGTTCGAATATCGATCTGCTGCATGTGCTCTTCGGCACCATCCTGGCGATCGATGCGCCGGCTCTTTATCTGATCGGTGCGATCGCCTCGCTGACCCTCGTCATCCTCGCCTTCATCTACCGGCCGCTGGTCGCCGAATGTTTCGATCCGGGTTTTCTGCGCGCCGTCGGTGGGCGCGGGCCGGTCTATCACGTCCTCTTCCTGCTGCTCGTGGTGCTGAACCTCGTCGCCAGCTTCCAGGCGCTCGGCACGCTGATGGCGGTCGGCCTGATGATGCTGCCGGCGGCCGTCGCCCAGCTCTGGTCGCGCAGTCTGCCTGTGATGATGGCGATAGCAGCCGCAAGTGCTGCCGCCTCCGGCTATCTCGGTATGATCGCCTCCTACCATCTCGAACTCGCCTCCGGCCCGACGATCATCATGACGGCGGCGATCCTCTACGGCTTTTCCATTCTTTTCGCGCCCTCCGGCTTGGCCCGGCGCTTCTTCCCCCGCCCGCATTTGAAGGGCTGATCCCAAGGAGACTTCGATGACACCGCACAGACTGCTTCTCTCCGCAGCAATCCCCGCTTTGATGGCGCTGTCGGCCGTGCCCGCCTCCGCCGAAACGCTGAAGGTTGTGGCCTCCTTCACCGTGCTAGCCGATGTCGTCAAACAGGTCGGCGGCGAGCACGTCAAGGTGACGAGCCTCGTCGGGCCGAACGGCGATCCCCACGAATTCGAGCCGTCGCCGGCCGACGCGAAGAATTTGAACGCGGCTCAAGTCACCTTCGTCAGCGGCGAGGGGCTGGAAGGCTGGATGGACCGGCTGATCACAGCATCGGGCTACAAGGGCAAGCCGGTCACCGTTTCCGAAGGCATCAACACCCGCACGATGGAAGAGGACGGCGAAAAAATCACCGATCCGCATGTCTGGAACAGCCCCGTCAACGTCAAGGTCTGGGTCGCCAATATCGAAAAGGCGCTGTCATCGGCCGATCCCTCGGACGCCGCCGCCTTCAAGGCCAATGCCGAGAAGTACACAAAGACGCTCGATGAATTGAACGCCTATGCCCATGCGAAATTCGACAAGGTGGCCGACGATCGCCGCAAGGTGCTGACCAGCCATGATGCCTTCGGTTATTTCGGCCGCGAATATAATGTCAGCTTCCTGGCGCCGCTTGGTCTGTCCACCGAAAGCGAGGCATCGGCCGCCGACGTCGCCAAGCTGATCGAGCAGATCAAGGGCGAGCATGTGAAGGCCTATTTCTTCGAGAATTCCAACGATCCGCGCCTGGTCAAGCAGGTCGCCAAGGCAACCGGGGCCGAGCCCGGCGGCGAGCTCTATGTTGAATCCCTGTCCGACGCTAAGGGACCGGCGCCGACTTATGAAAAGATGTTCAAGTACAATGTCGACCAGCTCGCCGCCGCCATGGCGAAATCGAGCTGAAGTATCGAGGGCTGCAGGCCTGTCCTGTGGCCCTCACAAATTAAGGTCGAAGACCAGGATGCCGGCAAGGCCTCCATCCGTCGACGAGACGATGCGCTCGCCGACCGTCACGTGCTCGGGATGGATGAGATAGGCATCGCGGGCCTCGGCGCTTTCAAAGGTCACGGCAAAACCGTCGACGAAGCCGCCATGCAAGCCCTCCGGCGAAACATTTGGCCCGTATTTGATATCCAATATGCCGGGAATGACCTGTTTCAGGGCGACGATCGCCGCAAACAGCGACTGCTTGTCTTCGGCCGTCACCGCGGTCTTCAGCCGCAGGAATACGCAATGCAGGATCATCAGTGGTCCTCCCGATTTTCTTTGGCCCGATTTTCTTTGCATGGAGAATAGCGGCGAAAGCCGGGAGAGCAACGAGATTTATTTTCACGCGGACGTTGCGCCGCAGCCGTGAGCCGGGCAGATTACATCTGGTCGGTCTTCACCAGGGGCCGCTTGTAGATCTTCTGGACGAGATCGCTCGCCAGCGCGCGGGCTTGGTCTTTCTCAGCCGCCGTCATCGGCCGGCAGGTGTTCCTGGTGTTTGAACTGTCGAGCACTGTCGTGGAACCGGAATTAGCGATGACGAGATGCCAGCTGCAGGAGGCCACCTTGTCGATGGCGACGGCACCGTGGCAACCGGTGGACAGGCAGAAGGCAATGGTCCTCTGCGCCCCGTTGTCGCCTTTATAGGCCAGCGCGACGGCTTTCTTGATATCCGTGACCCATCGCTCGCATTGTGCCTGTTTTGCCCCCGGCTGGCAGCTTTTGGTGACCGGAGTGATCTCGGCGGCCTGAAGCGGCGATACGCAAAAAACACCCATCGAGAGGGCGAGCAGAATCTTGAGCATGGGATTTTCCTTGTGCAAGGAATGAGAGACGCACATCCCAGGCCGTTGGTCAATGGCCATCGATAAAGGGAAGGTGGCGCGCCTAACAAAGGTTACGCGCCACCCCTGAAAATCCGATTTGTCTCGATCCGCCGCTATTCCAGAACGACCACGGCCTCCACCTCGAAGAGCATGGGATCGATGGCAAGCTTGGAAACGGGAACCAGCGTCTGCGCCGGCAATGCTTCGCCGAACATGTTCTTGACGTTGCTGGTCAACACCTCGAGCTTGGACATATCGTGATCGACCACGAAGACCGTCAGCTTGGCGACCTGATCCGGCCTGGCGCCGAGCGCATCGAGGGCGGTGCGCAGATTCGCATAGGCCTGCTTCACCTGGACGGCAAAGTCGGGCGACAAGGCGCCCGTGCTGTCCTGGCCGCCCTGTCCGGAGATATAGGCCAGCCGGCCTTGGCGCGGCACGATCACCGCCGTGCTGTAGCCATTCGGCGAGGGGTCGTAGAGGTTTTTTGGATTGACGATGGTCAGCTTGAGATCGTCCTCATTGGCTGTTGCCGCAGTTGGAACGCTGATGGTCATGATGATGAAACCTCCGATAATGAGATGCTTGATTGCGGGTGACATGATTTTCTCCTGGGCATCTGAAGGCTGCGAGTGACGGATCTTCGCGGCATGCAGATGAATCTTCTCGCCCATATGATAGGACTCGTACGACGTACGATTAAATTGCATCGTACGTCGTACGAGTCAATTGGTCAGGATCGACATTCCTGGCATGTCGGCTTAGATCGACGTTCTGATCAGTAAGGAAGACGAATGGCAGCCAAACGCAGCGGTGCTGAGAGCAAAGGGTCTGGGCGGAGAGGTGCGCCATCACCCCAGTCCGGGCAGGAGCCGCGCAGTGAACCGCCTCTCTCGCTGGAACGGATCGTGGCGACTGCGGTGGAACTGCTGGACGCCGAGGGCGTCGACGGATTGAAGATGCGCCGGCTGGCCGATCGCCTCGGCGCGGGCGCGATGAGCCTCTATTGGCACGTCGACAACAAGGAAAAGGTCTTCGATCTGGCGCTGGATTCGGTGCTCGAATATCGCGCACCGCCTGGTGCGTCTGAAGATTGGCGCGAGGACATCGTTCATATGCTCGAAGACTGGCGCGCCAGCATGCTGCGCCATCCCTGGTCGGCATCGCTGTTGCCACGCCGGGCGCTTGGTCCGAACATCCTCATTCGCCTGGAACTGCTGAGCAAGACCTTGTCCGGAGCCGGTGTCACTGATGCCGATTTGAACGTCGCGATCTGGTCGCTCTGGAACTATGTGATCGGCGCCACCATCACCCGGGCGAACTTCGACCTCTCCGATGACGACAGGGCCGCCGCGCAGCAGCGCCTGACAGGTCTGAGCGAGCACTACCCGACGATCGAACGCTCCCGTCTGCTGCTGGATAATGATTGGGACGGCGCTTTCAGGAAGGGCCTCGACTTCCTGCTCGATGGTCTTGCGCCGCGCCAGTGAACATTCCTCAACGAGACGGCGCCGGCTTCTGCGCGCGTGCCGTAGGTGAGCGCGCGCTGCCGCGACACGGCTCCCGGCTATTTCCGCAGGATTTTCTCAATCGCTTTCCCCTTGGCGAGTTCGTCGATCAATTTGTCCAGATAGCGGATTTCCCGCATCGTCGTTTCCTGGATGTCTTCCACGCGGACACCGCAGATCACGCCTGTAATCGACGATCGGGACGGATTCATCTGAGGCGCTTGCGCAAAGAAATCCTCGAAGTTGGTCTTCTCAGCCAACTGATCGTCCAGGCTCTGCTGGCTATGCCCCGTCAGCCAACAGATGATTTCATCGACCTCCGTCTTCGTGCGCCCCTTCTTCTCTGCCTTGGCGACATAGTGGGGATAGACGCTCGCGACGCTGATGGAATAGATGCGATGCTTCGTCATGCGCGCTCCTCAACGTTCCAGATATTTTCCGGCTTGAGATAGCTGATTTCAAGACCTCAACAAGTGGCGGATAATGGGTTAGCTTCCGCGGGCGCGAAGCAGATCAGTGCAAACGCGGCATCTCTACAGCGCCGCGCGTCTTCGACCGGATTGCGCCAACAACGGACATCGGCTCGGCTTGGTTAGACGGCCGCTACGGGGCCGGAGCACGTGAGCCGAAGATTGAAATCTCCATAGCCATCGCCAGTGGTCCGCGGGTTCCTTCCTTGGGCACTTTCGTACGCCTCCCGGCGCCCGAAACTCTTCACGGAAGCAGACTGTCAGGTTTAGGGAATTGTGGCCTTGTGAACGGACTTTTGTGAGAACCAACAAACTGGTTAGCCGCCGGTAAGATTTCAAAACCGCCATTCTTATGGCATCTCGTTGAAACCTGGCATCCATTAGAGGACGGTATAACTACCATTTGTCATCGCCTTTTGAGATTTACGCGTATCTCATCACCTAGGAACCAACCACCTCCCTCGCTCCACGAAGAGATGATTCCGCGAGTCTCAAGCCAGAGGACGAATGCACGATTTTCATCTGATCTTGGCAATCTTGGCGTGTGATATCCTGTCGTGATCTCAGAAAAAGGATCTGGAAGCGCCGCAAGCACTTCGCGCGCTTCGTCAACCGTCATTGTCGAGTGAAATTCGTTGAACAGGGAAATCTGCGTCGCAACGGGCCTTGAATTCAGGATCAGTGACCGCGCTTTAGCCGCATCAAGGCCGGATATACGAACGTTGGTGCGGTCAAGAATCGGGCCGATGAGTGCCGCTCGTTTGGGTAGTTCCGTCAGAGTATTCAAATCGATTAGGTCGATTATCGCGCGCTTATCGTCATCTGTTATGTCGGCTTGAAGGAGCCCTTCTCGGAAGACGTCGTCGAGACCGAACATGTCGGGATCGGTGAGATAAGCTTCAATGTTTTCCGCCACGAAAAGGACCGGCAAGTCTGTATTGACGTCTAGGCTTTCAAGGGTCTCCTTTGAAAAGGTGATCTTGCGCTCCTCTATGAGAGTAGTGAGCTTCGAAGAATCGAGGCTTGTGGGAAAATTCTTGAAAGTATTGGGCAACGCTCGGACATATTCCCGGTAGCCCTCATCGCTCAGTGAATTCGCGGCAACAAGGAATTGGCGTAACAGCAGCGTCTTCGGATCGTTAGGCAGACGCTGGTTCAGAATTGCCGCGCGCACATCTTTCCGATCAAGATAGGCCACCAGGATTTCCGCCGCGAAGCCACTGCCTGCCATGAACGAGATACAATTCTCCCATGTCGGCACGATGCGTCGCAGCTCAAATACCATGGCGTGGAATTTCTCCGGAACACCCTCTAGCGTTGGCAAGAGAGCCGTCTGTCGACCGAGAAACTCACGAAGATTGTCTTCGTCAAGTTCCTCCCGGCCTAGGAGATCGGTGATGGCTGCGGCGTCTTCCTCGGCATTGTCACGAAGCTCGAGGAGCACGTCGCTAAGATAGAGATCAAGGTCGCGTTCAACCCTCGTAATCAAGGCAGGATCTGTGAGCGAACGCAGCGTAGTGTAATTACGCTCGCGGAACGCTACGAGATTGGTCTCGCCCAGAACTTCGCAAAAGACATGTTCCAGATTGGCAATCGAGAGTTCGAAAAGGCCGCGTCTTACCATGAAGCGCACGATGCCAGTGGACTTTCCGATTGCCGGGAGGTCTCGAACATCGAAGCCAATGCGCACGAGGCGTTCTGGTGCCAAGTCAGGTGCAAGTGCCAGAATTTCAGGGAGTTTCGCTGCGACGAAATCAGGGAACTCGTCGCTATCGCGCGCTATAGTTTTTAGGGCCTCTTCCGGCAGGTTGGTTACCAACTGTGTGATATGAGAAAGATTGCGCTTGCTGGCGATTGCGGTTGGAACGAATTGCTTCCATCCGTCCGCGAGGCGCGAAAGCAATTCAGGGACAGCGCGTCCCGTTGCGTAATAGGCCTCGAAGAAATCTTCGCAGAATTCAAAATGGGATGCGATGAACTCTAAGAGCTTACGAGTCTGTTCGCTGTAACGGATTGGCTCACTCAGAAGGCAGTCGACCAATTTGACGTTAAGGACATAGCTTTGCTCGAAGTCCGCTTCGCGCATCCCCGCGATGACCTCATTCGGGTTGTCAATCTGAAAGCTGGGGTCGGGGGTAACGAACGCCCGTATCTGCCGCAGGAACTTATTATCGTTGGGTGACAGCCGACCAGAGTGGAACAGCGACGTATATTGATAATAAGTATCGTCGAGATACCCTTCTAAAATCAAGAAACGGGCCAGTTCTCCCTTCTCGCCAAAGCCATCGAAAAGATCGGTTACGTGCTCCGCGCCGGAACGCACAAGTTCATTGAATTCGGTTGCTCGTAGAGTGGCGATCTTCGCTCTAAGCTCGCGAATCCGTCCCAAGCTCTCGCTCTTGTTGGCCTCAGTTTTGTTTTCGATCTCTACCTTGCGCTGCAGGTAGGTCTTGTGGCTATCCACTTCGTGCTGCAATGTAGAGATATCGATCCGCTGTGCGTTATTGTAGACATTGCGGTAGATAATTTGCTTTGCTGCGAGTATCTGTTCAAGCGAGTCTTGTCCAACAAGCTGGGGAAGCGTGATCGAAGCTCCCCCTTCAAGACTGACGCTGTTTGAGTTCGCAGGTAGCTTCTCGATGAGTGCCATTGCGTAGATTCGGCGCAACTCCTTAAGATCAGAAGGCGTCTGCCGCTCGGCGATATCAATTTTTTGTTCTAGTTCCGCTATCTCCGCCTTGCAGGCGGCCTCTGCGTGGTCAACAAGCTCATCGTGGCGACCCAGAATGTCAGCGAGGCTGCCTTCGCCACGGTGCAGTTGTTCGAAATCCCTAGGGTAGACATTCTTATATATAAGGATCGCAAGCAGCTTGTTGGCGTTGAGAGTATTCTCGTCGTCGGTTTCTAGGTTGGCGACGTAGATGGCATATTCATTGAAGATATTCTGAATAAGCCTTAGGTCATTTAGGTATCTTGATACCTCTCGAAGGAACTGCCGATTAAGCCGGTCGTCGAGTTCAAGCCTCTTTCCTTGTTCCAGCACCATATCGATCGAGTTCGAAGCGTTGATGATCGGTATGACGGGAATGATGAATTCAAAGAACTTGGTCCGATCCGTATTAACAAACACGTCGTCGCGTAGGGCGTAAAGAAATCTAATGGTTCGCCTGACTCCCGCATTCTCATTCACCAAACTGTTGATTTCACGCAATGTCACGAATATTTCGGCATCTTCGAAGCGGTCCAGATCCTCAATGATTACGAGATCATAGTCTGTTGACTGGAAGAAGTAGATAATCTCATCCAAATGACGGTTAAGTATTGAATCTAAATTGTCCGATGCGGGCCTTATTTCGATGTCTTTTAGAGAGATGCTTTTGAGCGACAGCCCAAAGCTGGCGACATAAAAGTGGTGCAGCACAACCCACAAAAAAAGCAACGAAAACCCGAAGACTCCGAAATTAGGCCAATTGCTCAATGCGAGTGGATCGAAAAAGGTGCCGCTAATTATCGGTTCCCGCTTTGCGAATACGTACCAGAGCGAAAGTAAGCCGAACATAATGTACAGCGATCTGAAGATCGACAAGACACCGGGGGATTGGATTCGCTTAAATCGCGACAGTGGAAGTTTGTTGACATCTGCGCCGTACAGCATTTGCTGCAGTATGCTTCTTTCAATCTCCTGCCGGCTTACTTTGAGACTTGGGGCGCTAGCTTTCTTGTCGCTCGATGCGCTAGATTCTTTGTCGGTTGATGCGCTAGCTTCTTTCACGAACGCCGCGAGAGATATGTGCAGTGCAGGTCTTTGGTATCTTTTCAGGAACGATTGGATGATGCTGCTTTTTCCTGAACCATAAGGCCCCGTAAGCGCTATGTTGTTTACCTTCGGGTCAGTCGTCGCAAAGAGCAAAGCTTCGGAATATACACCGTCCTTGTCAGCTTGGTCGGTCGGTGCAAGATTTACAAATTTTGCTTTTATGACGGCGGGCCGACCGATAGCTTCCAAGAAGGCGCCGAAATTGGTGAGCCAGCCACCCAGCCAATCTGTTAATGTTGCAATGCGTTCGCCCATAATACCTAACTATCACCGATCCAAGCGATAAATATCACCGGGGAGCCGGAAAAACCTACTTTCATCTGCAAGAACTCCGCATTTGCGAATCGATCACCAGAGTCCCGCTGTCCGCAATCATAGCGGGAACTAGCCATAGGTAATAGTCTCGATGATTGGCAGCTTTCGGGCGCTCACGGTATCAGGCGCACCGACCGACAAGGAGGCGCATTGCCGCCCGACAGCATTGGCTCGGTCGGTGGTGTCTCTGACGGCATTTCTGCTATAGCTCGGAAGCAAATCGCCCGCGATGTCACCCACTGCCGAAGTGTGAAGGGCGCAACGGGCTGATGGGCCTCTCGCTCATCAGGCCTCTTGTCTTGAAGGAGGAGCGCTAGGATGAGCACCGACCCGGATACCGTGCGGTCCTATGATAGGGTCGCAGCGGAGTACGCTGCCGAGGCCGCGGCGATGCCCGAATGGGTCGCGACAGAGATCGATGCGTTCGTGACCGAGCTGGGCGGCTCGGGCAGGGTGCTGGAGATCGGAAGCGGTGGCGGGCGAGATGCACTTGAGCTTGAGAAGCGCGGAATGAGCGTCCGGCGCACCGACATTGCAAAGGGTTTCGTCGAACTGCTTCGCGAAAGTGGCTTCGAAGCCGACCTGTTGGACCCACTGACCGATGACTTGGCCGACCCGCAGCGTCCCGGCACGCCATACGACGGGATCTGGGCCTGTGCCTGCCTGATTCATGTCGCCCGCGAGGATTTCGGCACGGTGCTTGGACGGCTTGCCGAGGCAACCCGGACCGGTGGCCGATTACACGCCTCGGTAAGAGAGGGCGATGGTGAGGATGCCTCCACCCACGGCAGCGCTGCAGTGCCGAGGCGCTACGTCGAGACATATTGGCGCGAGCCTGCCCTGCGGTCCGCACTCAGAGACGCGGGCTGGATCGTCAGCGAGGTACGTCGGTACGTCGGAAAGCCCGATGATCATTGGCTGAGTGTTCGGGCCAGTCGGGCGTGACGCACATGGAACTTGCGGGAATGGCCGGTTGTGCGCGACCATGAACTCTAGGTGGCCACCGCAATGTTGGCTTCCGGGTGAAGGCAAAGATCCCTCGGTGGCCGACATGAAGGCGCGAAGCCGACTTTCAGCGAGCTAACCTTCTGTTTCCGATTGGGCCCCATGGAG